>JARGNO010000006.1:11776-54113 GCA_029213165.1 Minwuia sp. | reverse complement strand
GGGGAGGAGATGAAGGCCGGGCAGCCGGTGCTGATCATCTATTCCGACAAGACCCGTATCGTGCCTGACCAGGGTCAGGAAATCACGTCGGCAAAGCCGGCTTCCTGATACGGACGGCCTGGCACAGTCGCACTGGCGCTGGTATTCAACCCAGCGCCAGCACCTGCCGCGCCAGCGCAATGCGGTCTTCGACGGATCGCATGACGGTCGATGTCAAAGGTGCATCGACACCCAGTTCGGCCACAGCCCCGACCAGTGCGGTCTCGGCGCGGTCCAGCACCAGATGGCTGACGATGTCGCGATAGCGTTCGGCCACCGCAACGACGCTTGGTTCCGTACCCAGTTCCCTGAACATCTTCGCTGTCGGTCCCTTGATGGCGTCTCCGCCAACGATTGGCGAAACCGCCACGACAGGGGTTCCCCCGTCACGCAACACCCGCAACCGGTCACGCAACCCTGTCAGGTGCAGGATAGGGTCAATGGAGATGAACGGATTCGACGGTCCGATGATGACCATCGCCGGATCTTCCAGTGCAGCGGTGACTTCGGCGGTCGGTGTCTGTGGTGCGCCCCCGTGCAGGGTGAAGCCGGTGACGGTCGGTGCTGCGCGCAGACGCACGAAGTAGTCCTGAAACGCCACGGGGCCATCGGCTGTTTCGATGATGGTGGGCGCGACGGTATCCGTCATAGGCAGGATTCGCGGCCCGATCCCCAGCGCCCCGGCCAGCGCCGCCGTGACTTCCGTCAGTCGGACACCAGACCGCATCCGCCGGGTCCGTTCCACATGCATGGCAAGATCCCGGTCGCCAAGGAAGAACCAGTCCGGCCCCCCAAGTTCACGCATCGCGGTCATGAAACCGTCGCTCTCGTCCTGCCGTCCCCAGCCCTGGGTCAGGTTGGCGCGACCCGACAGGGTGTAGACCAGCGTGTCGATATCCGGGCAGATGCGCAGGCCCAAATGATCAAAGTCGTCGCCGGTATTGGCAATGATCGTCAGTTCCCCGGGCGGCAGCACCCGGGCCAGCCCCAGCGCCAGCTTGGCACCGCCGACACCACCGGACAGATACGTGATCCCGCGACCACTCACCGGAACAGGTCCATCAGCGGATGCCGCACCAGTTCATCCGCCGAACCGTGACGCCCGGCAAACAGCATCCCCCGCACGATGACCACAGGCACGCCCTCCGCCCCCTGCCCCATGACGAGGGAGGCCGCGGCGGCGATCTCGTCGGCGAGGCCCAGTTCACTGGCCTGCAGTTCCCGCCCGTCCCGGTCAATCTGACCCCGCAGGTCCTGCATCGCAGGCAATCCGGACACGCCGATCGCGATACCGGCACTGCCGACCCGCCAGGCCCGACCGGGGCTGTCGTTGACGACAACGCCGAGTTCGCACCCGGCAAGTCGCCGCAGCTCAGTACGCAGCCGCTGCGCGCTGCCGTCGGGATCGACCGGCAACAGCAGCAGCCTCTCCCGCCCCTGCCCGTCGCGCGGCACGTTGGAGGCATCGATGCCCGCATTGGCCAGCACATGCCCGAGCCTGTGGCGGACGATCAGCACACCGGGGCGATGGCGCACCACCTCTGATGCCTCGGAAAGCACCACCTCCACCTGTCGCGGATCCTTGGCGCACTGGGCAGCAATGCGGATGGCACGCTCGGAAGGGCGCACGTCATCCAGCACGACATAGCGATCCTCCGCCTTGGAGATCACCTTCTGCGCCAGGGCAACGACATCGCCACCCTGCAGCCCGCCAGCAGAGGCTCGGGCCACATCATGGATCATCGCAGCAAGGTCCGCTCCGGGCAGCACCTCCGGCAGTCCTTCCAGCCCGATCAGCTCAAGTCGCCGCATCGCGGATCGTTCCCTGATTCAGGTCCGCTCAGTCCATGTCCGGCAGATTGGTGATGCGGATACCGGCACCGGGGCTCTTGTAGCGCTTGTTCATGAAGATCAGTACCGACGTCAGCGCCTCGGCCACCGCAGCATTGTCGATGGGCCCGACATGGAAGCCACGCATGCCGCAGGCTTCGACCAGTTCCACCACCTGCTCCCGCGCCGCGACGACGTTGCCCGCCACCAGCACGTCGCAATCCGGATCATGCGCCAGATCGGCCAGATGATCGGCGGCGACGTTCTGGAAGGCGGAGACGACCTGCACCTCCGGGCCGAGGAATTCCTGCGCGGCCTTGCCCGCAGACCCCTCCGGCGGCATCTGCACGCGGCTGACCTTCGGCGGCACCAGCGGCACGGTCACATCCACCACGATCTTGCCCTGTACTGCGTCCTTCACCGATTCCAGTGTCGAGCGATGGTTGGAGAAGGGGACGGTCATGACCACGATCTCTCCGGCAGCGGCAGCGGCAACATTGTCCATGCCCTGCACGCCCTTGCCCGGAAAGCGCCCGTTGAGTTCGGTCGCCGCGGCCTCTGCCTTGTCGGCGGTACGGCTGCCGATGATAACCGGATAACCGGCGCGCACCCAGCGCAGCGCCAGGCCGCCACCGAGGTCACCGGTTCCGCCGAGAACGGCAATCGAAGGTTTGCTGTCAGTCATTGTGTCGTCCTGTGATCTGGTCGTTGAAGGTCGAAGGGCGTGGTCGCCGGATGGGTCGCTCAGCCGTCCCAGTCCGTGTCGTCGACGGTCAGGATGCGGCGGATCTCGTCGCTGACGAAGCCGATGGCCATGGGCCGTTTCACACCGGGCAGCACGGTGACGTCATAGAGTTCCTCCACCACACCCTCGATCCGCAGCCAGTGGACCACGTCGCCGGTACGCAGGTCGATGACATAGATCGCGCACCGCGGCTCCGCATCCGCCTGTTTCAGCCTGTCGTCCAGCGGCAGCCCGCTGAAGGTGCGGTTCTCGCGCGGCTTCGACAGGCCCAGCACGGCGTAGTCGCCGATCATCGTCAGGCCACGCAGGAATCCGGGGCAGAAGGCCACGGGCACGAATTTGCCGCTGTCCATGTCGATATGGCCGAACTCTCCGGTCCCGGCGTTCGACAGCCACAGCTTGCCCTGATGCCAGCGCGGGCTGTGCGGCATGGACAGCCCATCGGCAATGATCTCGTTGCTCTGCACATCCATGACGATGCCACCATCGGTCCGCCGGTCGCGCCAGCCGTCGGACACGTCGGAGCGGCTGACTGCGGTGACGAAGCCCGGCTTGCCGTCACGCATGGCGAGACCGTTCAGATGGCAGCGATCCTCTGCCGCCAGCTTCGAAAGGAACGGTGGCTTCCAGATCGGCTTGAAGGAGAACCGCTCACTCGGCTCGGCAATGCAGCCGAACAGGGTGGCGATGAAATTGACCTTGCCATCTGCCGTCACGCCGATGTCGTGGGTGTCGATATCGCCGGTGGTGTAGCCGATCTGCGGTACGTAGACCCTGTCGTAGTCCTGATGCATCTGACCGGCGGGCAGGATGTTCTCGAACCGCCAGAGCTGATAGAGCGAACTCATCCAGATCGTCTGGCCGTTCGACCACATGCCCATGCAGCGGTTGAAGGTCCGCTCGAACACCGACAGGCGGCCATCGTCGCGCCGCCCGATCAGGAACATCTTCCCCGCCTGATAGGTGGAGAAACCCAGGCTGACATTCGTCTCCCGCAGCCAGTCGCCGAACTGCCGCGACGGCGTCAGCACCAGCTTCTCGTCACTTCCCGCCGCGGGAGTCCCCTCCGCCGCAACCGCCGCCTCACCTGTATCGCTCATGATCCATCCTGCATCATCCAGCCTGCTGAGGCTGTAGCACAGGGCGCTGCGGGGTGGAATGTTTCAGCTAACCCGGAGCGAAACTTGTCAGTAATCCGGCCTCGCCCGATGCCAATCCGTTGCCTGCTGGTAAGCGTGGGCGACGTTGAGCACAGTTGCCTCGTCGAATGGACGACCGGCGAACTGGATGCTGACTGGCATTCCGTCGTCCGCCAGGCCGCAGGGGATGACCACGGCGGGTTGGCCGGTAAGGTCGAAGGGTTCGGTATTGCGCAGGATGGCACCGAAGACGGCTTCCTCCGTGCCGTTGATGTCCACCATCTCCTGCCCCAGCGGCGTTGCGGTATGGGCAATGCCGGGGGTGGCGAGCACGTCCACACCTGCCATGATCCGCGCGACCTCCGTCCCCAGCAACGTGCGGTAGCGCTGGGCGTGCAGATAGTCCTTGGCCAGCATCTGGTCGCCGATCTCCAGGAAGGCCCGCACCTGCTCCGTGTAGAGGTCGGCACGGTCGTCCAGGGTGTCGTCGTGATAGGCGGTGGCCTCCGAGATGTAGATCGCCATGGCGGCGGCGGCGGCGGCCTCGATATGCGGGATATCGATCTCCACCAGTTCCGCGCCCATGCCAGCAAGCTCGGCCAGTGCCGCATCGACCAGCGTCACCACCTGCCCCTGCGCCTGGTCGAAGAAATAGCGGCGGGGTATGCCGATCCTCAGTCCCTTGATGTCACCGGTCAGCGCCGCGGGGTAGTCGGGCACCGGCCGGGCGGCACAGGCGGCATCGCGCGGGTCGTGACCGGCGATGGCACCCAGGAAGATGGCGGCATCCATGGCGGAGCGTGCCAGTGGCCCAGCGTGGTCCATCGACCAGCAGAGCGGCAGGATTCCGGCGCGACTGACCCGGCCATAGGTCGGTTTCAGGCCCGTCAGGCCGCAGCAGGCCGCGGGCATGCGGATGGAGCCACCGGTATCGCTGCCTGACGCAATGGGGGCCAGCCCCGCCGCCACCGCAGCGCCCGAGCCGCCGCTGGAACCACCGGTGATCCGGTCAGTGTTCCAGGGGTTGCGGGTCGGGCCGAACATGGAGTTCTCGTTGGTCGGACCATAGGCGAACTCATGCGTGTTGAGCTTGCCCAGCATCACCGTGCCCGCCGCCGACAGTCGCGCCGCGACCGTCGAATCTTCCGTCGGCACATTGTCGGCCAGAACACGGGAACCGCCGGTCGTGCGGATCCCGGCGGTGGCATACAGGTCCTTGTGGCCCAGCGGAATGCCATGCAATGGCCCGCGATGGTTGCCAGCCATGATCTCCGCCTCGGCCGCCTTCGCGCTGGCGCGCGCTGTTTCAGGCGTCAGGGTGACGAACGCATTCAGCCCCGCATTGACCTTCCCGATGCGGGTGAGGAACGCGTCCGTCACCTCCACCGGTGAAACATGTTTCGCGGCGATAAGCGCGCCCAGCTCAACGACATCCAGTTGCGTCAGGTCAGTCATTGGACACGCCCTCCACCGGGGTGAAGACAGGGGCCGGTTCCACGTCCTTCAGCGGCAGCGCCCGAAGTTGCTCCATCATGCCCAGGATCGGCTCCAGCGCCTCGGCGTAGGCAGCGGCGCGTTCCGGTTCCAGCGGATGCCCCGCATTCTGCTGCGCCACTGCCGCAACGGTTTCCGCGGTGATCGGTTTGCGTTCGCCCATCTGCTCAACCCCTTCGGTTTTCCTTGCCCTGCTTCAGTCGCCAGCCTTCTTCAGGTTCTCCGTATCCGAGTCCCCTGCCCGGCCACCGAACATGCCTTTCGAGCGCATGGCCAGCCAGTGCCCGTACTGGACCGGCCAGTCGTCGAAGGCATCCCGTTCCCCAAGCGCCAGCGCCGCGTGCCGCGCCCAGTAGGGATTGTGCAGCACTTCGCGCGCCAGCGCCGTGAAATCGGCGGCCCCGGAACGCAGGATGGTCTCTGCCTGGGCCGGATCCGTGATCAGTCCGACAGCCTGGGTCATGATCTCCGCCTCCCGCCGGATCGTGGCTGCATGGCCGACCTGATAACCCGGCGTGGCGGGCGGCAAGGTATTCTCGCCATAGCCTGCAATGCCGCCGGACGAACAGTCGATGACATCGACCCCCAAAGCCTTCACCCGTTTCGACAGTTCCACTGAATCGCCAATATCCCAGCCATCCCGCTTGCCGTCGATGCAGGAGATGCGCAGGAACAGAGGCTTCTCGGCAGGCCAGGCGGCGCGTACCGCCTCCACCACCTCCAGCGTGAAACGCATCCGCCCGTCGCGATCACCGCCGTAGGCGTCACTGCGGCGGTTGGACAGTGGCGAGAGAAAGCTGTGGCTCAGGTAACCGTGGGCGCTGTGGATCTCCACCATGTCGAAGCCCAGTTCTTCCGCGCGTCGTGCGGCATCTACCCACTTGTCCACCAGATCCGCGATCTCGCTGACGGAGAGTTCATGGGGTACGATCCAGCCCTCCCCGAAGGGCACCGGGCTGGCGCCCCCGGTCTCCCATGGCACCTCCCCCTTCGCGATCTCCCGCGGTGAGAGCGGGCAATCGCCTTCCCACGGGCGGCTGATGCTGGCCTTGCGCCCTGCGTGAGCCAACTGGATACCGATCGCGGCACCACGGGCCTTCACCTGCTGCACGATGGGACGCATCGGTTCCATGTGGGCATCCGACCAGAGACCACTGTCACCCCAGGTGATGCGCCCCCGCTTCTCGACCGCCGTCGCCTCCATGATCACCAGCCCGGCCCCGCCCATGGCGAACTGGTTCAGGTGGGTGAGGTGCCAGTCGTTCAGCATGCCGTCGACCGCCGAATACTGGCACATGGGGGCGATGACGACCCGGTTCTTGAAGGTCTGTCCGCGCACCTGGATGGGGCTGAACAGGGTCGTTCTGGCCATCGCGGTCAATCCCCGCGCACGGTTTCGGTTCCGGCCCAGCTCTCCAGGCTCGGCACGTTGAAATTCACGAGGAAATCAATCTTCGAGAACAGCCATGCGCCATTCACCCGCACATAACTCTCGTCATAGTCGCCCAGGATCCAGCGGCTGACCTTCGCCCCGTCCTCCATCATCGTGCAGGGCATCAGGATGCGCCATTTTCCGCTCGCCGTGTCTCCGTCCACGTCGATGACGAAATTCATTGCCAGGTGGGCGGCGAAGACGATCTGGGAAGAGATGCCGCCGAAGAACTCCTCGATGGCAGCGCGACCTGCATGGTGGCCGAAGACCGCGCTGGTCCAGACAGCCTCGTCCACGAACAGCGGCCCCAGCCTGTCCGGCAGATAGCCCAGATCGCATTCGTTCATGTAGACGTGCTTCAGCTTCTTGATTGCCTCGATGGACTCCAGGCGATCAACGCGCGCGGCCAGATCTTCGCTCATGTCCGGAACTCCCTTGATGCGGAACCGGAACAGTCAGGAATTCCAGTCTCCGTGACAGCAAGAGTGGGTATCCGGGGTGGCGAGAGTCAACGAACAACCCCTTGTTGCAGGGCGAACTGCATGCCTCTCAGTCGTCGTCCAGCAGGATGCGTTCCGCCGCGCCGTCCGGGTCATCGAACTGGCCGGAACGCAGCGCCCAGACAAAGGCTGCCAGTCCCAGACCGCCAAGCAGCAGGGCGACCGGCACGAGGTAGAGGAGCACGTTCATGCCGGAACCTGCCTTGCCGCCGGGGCCGGCTTTCGCGACCCAGCGATCCGGCGCAGGGTCACCCCTGGCAACCGCAGCCGCAGGGCGTTGAGCGTGACCACAAGGGATGAGGATGACATGGCAAGGGCCGCAACGAGAGGGGACGCGCCACCAAGCACCGCCACCGGTACGGCGATGAGGTTGTAGGCCAGCGCCAGGCCGAAGTTCTGCACGATCAGGGCGCGGGCGTGCCGCGCGATCCGCATGGCCTCCGTCACCGCCTCCAGCCGCTCCGACAGGAACACGATGTCGGCTGCCGCCCGACCCAGATCGGAGGCGCTGGCCGGTGCCATGGAGACATGCGCGGCCGCCAGCGCGGGGCCGTCGTTGATACCGTCACCGACCATCAGGGGTTTCTGGCCCGCCTGCATCAGCGCCTGTATGGCGGCGATCTTGTCCTCGGGGCGCTGGTCGGCGCGCCAGTCAGTGATGCCCGCAGCCCTGGCTGTTCCCTCGACTGCCGTTCCATTGTCGCCAGACAGCAGCAGAGGCGCGAAGCCGTCCGCCTGCAATGCTGAAATGGTCTCCACCGCGCCCTCACGCAGCGTATCGGCGAGAACTGCATGGCCCTGCGGCACACCATCGACCGACAGCCAGAGTTCCATGCCAGAGGGGACAGTGATGCCGCTTCCGGGTCCGGCGAACCGCCGACTGCCCAGCCGCACTTCCTTGCCATCCGCGACACCCGACATGCCCAGCCCGGGATGTTCGGTGACGCCCGTCAGAACCGGGATCGGAACTGACGTGTCGCCCCCACTGGCCAGCATGGCGCGCGCCAGCGGATGACGACTCTGCGCGGCAAGTGCCCGGGCGAGCACCAGGGCGGATGCCGTCATGTCGCTTTCGATGATCTGCGGCTGGCCGCTGGTCAGGGTGCCGGTCTTGTCCAGCACAACACGCCGCGCCTCCGCCAGGCGCTCCAGCGCCGTGCCGTCCTTGATCAGGATTCCCTTGCCGAACAGGACACCGCTTGCCACCACCTGCACTGCGGGGACGGCAAGACCGAGCGCGCAAGGGCAGGTGATGATCAGCACCGAAACGGCAATCCAGAGCGACTGCCCCCAGTCACCATCCGTCACCAGCATCCAGCCGATGAAGGTCAGCAGCGCCACCAGATGCACCGCAGGCGCATAGATCTGCGCGGCACGGTCGGCGAGGCGCAGGTACCGGGCGCGACCGCTCTCGGCCTCCTCCATCAGTCGGACGACCTGGGCCAGGAACGTGTTCTCGCCCACCGCCGTTGCCCGAAGCGTCAGGGGCTGCGTCAGGACCAGCGTTCCGGCCTCGACATGGTCGCCGGGACCAAACGTGACCGGCATGGATTCGCCCGTGACGATGGAACGGTCGAGGTCGCCCCGGCCTTCGGTGATCTGTCCATCCACAGGCGCGCGTTCCCCCGCCGCGACCCGGATCATGTCGCCGGACCTGATTGTCTCGACAGGCACCCGCTGCTGTCCGCCATCAATCAGCAGTGTTGCGTCGGAAGCCATCAGCGAAAGCAACTGCCCGACCGTGTCACGCGCCCGGGCGCGTACACGGTGGTCCAGGTAGCGCCCCACCAGCAGGAAGAAGAGCAGCATCACGGCAGCGTCGAAAAAGGCTTCCTCGCCCCCCGAAAGCGCTGCATCGAGACTGAGGCCGCCCGCCAGCAACACCGCCAGCGAGATCGGCACATCCATGTTCAGGCTGCGCCCCTTCAGTGCCCGCCAGGCAGAACGGAAGAAAGGGCGCCCGGCGAACAGGATCGCGGGCAAGGCAATCAGCGCGGAGATCCAGTGAAACAGGTCCCGCGTGGCACCTTCGGCCCCCGACCAGACGGAAACGGAGAGCAACATGACGTTTCCGGCTGCGAAACCTGCGACAGCAAGTGCGAACAGCAGTTCCCTGCCCTGCCGGTCCTGTGCGTTCGTACCAGCCTCCGCCGCACTGAAGGTCCGGCAGTCATAGCCCAGTCCCTCGACTGTTGGGACAACCTGATCTCCCGTAGCTCCGGCAGCGAGATCGACCCTCAACCGTCGCGTCGAAAGGTTGAGCCGCACATTCTCCACACCCGCGAGGTCACCCACCGCACCTTCGATACGCGAAATGCAGCCCGCGCAGTGAACGCCCGGAATGATCAGGTCCAGGGTACGGGCATCCGTGCTCCGTGGCTGCATCCTGCGTGGCGCCGGGGCACAGGCCGATCCGGAGGTGCAGCAGCTCATCAATCCTCTCCCACCCGGATCTGGAAGATGCGCCGGAACCTGTTTCCGTCCGGATCGGTCGCAGTCAGGTCCACATCCCAGTACCCGGTGCCAAGCGGCAGGTCCGTCGTGTAACTGCCGGACCCGGTCTTCCTCAGCACGATGGCCCTGTCATCGCGGGCCGTCACCGGCCGGCCGACACGGCCCGCAACCTCCAGGTTCCGCAATGGCAGCCCCTGCGCATCGCGATAGGTCAGGGTCAGCACTTCGCTGTTCCAGACCAGTGCCACGGACCAGTTGAGCGCCGCCTGAGTGCGGGCTTCTTCCTGGTTGCGGTTGAAATTCTGGCTGGCAACATAGCTGTTGCGCACCACAAGTCCGTTGTCGGTTCGCAGTGCCATGGTCATCAGCACCATGTTGACAGCAATGATCACACCGAAGAACGCGACGATATAGATCAGCATCCGGCGTCCGGTGAACGGCCTTTCGGCCCGCATTGTACTCATCGCCTCATTCCTCCGGTGCCCTGAAGATGGCGCCATAGTGCGCCTGCTCGATCCCCGAGAGATCCGTGACCGAGAACCGGAAGCTGTTCGCCCCGGGTTCAACCGACGCACGCGGCACAGCGACATAGATCTGCAACTGTTGCACCTGATCCGCACTCAGCACGAACTCCCTGGTGCGGCTCGGCCAGAGGTCCTGCCCGACCACCGTCATCAGCGCATCCGGCAATTCGGATATCTGCAGCAGGACACGACGCTCCTTCTGCTCCATGTTCAGGATCTTCACGGTATAGCCGTTCCGGATACTGCCGTCAGAGAGCACCACGAATTGCGGATTGCGGTCCCGCAGGACATTGATGTCCAGCCGGTCGCGGGTGAACAGGACGAACAGCATGGCAAGACCGATGCAGGACCAGAGCGTTGCATAGACCAGCGTCCGCGCCCGGAAGACGGTCTTCTTCAGCGGCAGCGCGGGACGCCCGTCAGCATTGGCCTCGTAACTCTTCAGCGTCGTATACGAGATCAGGTTCGGCGTACCGCCGGTCCTTGCCATGATGGTGTTGCAGGCATCGACACAGAGCGCGCAGTTGATGCATTCAAGCTGTTGCCCATCGCGGATGTCGATGCCCATCGGGCAGACCGCGACGCACTGGTTGCAATCGATGCAGTCCCCCAGCAGCGACGCGTCGGCAGCCTTGCGGTGGCGACCGCGCGGCTCCCCCCGCCAGTCCTGATACGTCACGGTCAGCGAATTCTCGTCCATCATCGCTGCCTGAATGCGCGGCCAGGGGCACATGTAGGTGCAGACCTGTTCACGCATGAAGCCGCCGAAGACGAAGGTCGTGGCTGTCAGAACGCCAACCGTCACATAGGCGATCACCGACGCCTCCAGCGTGAACAGCTTCACGAACAGCGTTGGCGCATCGGCAAAATAGAAGACCCAGGCCCCGCCTGTCGCGACAGCGATCAGCAGCCAGATCAGATACTTGGTGAAACGCTTGCGGATCTTGGCGGCATTCCATGGTGCCTTGTCGAGGCGAAACCGGGCATTGCGATCTCCCTCCAGCCAGCGTTCCACATGCACATACAGGTCAACCCAGACAGTCTGTGGACAGGCGTAGCCACACCAGGCCCGGCCCAGGACGGATGTGACCAGGAAAAGCCCGATCCCCGCCATGATCAGCATCCCGGCGACGTAGTAGAACTCCTGCGGCCAGATCTCGATGAAGAAGAAGAAGAAGCGTCGGTGTTCCAGATCGACCAGCACAGCCTGGTCCGGCATGCCGACACCCCGGTCCCAGCGCAACCAGGGAGTCACATAATAGATTGCCAGCAAGACGCCCATGATCCACCACTTGAGCCGCCGGAAGACCCCGGAGACACGCATGGGGTGGATCGATTCCCGTGCCTTGTAGAGGGAACGGTGCTGGCGGCTGTTGACCGCTTCCACCTCGATCCGGGCAACATCGCCTGGTGTGACGTTGGCGTCGTTGCTGGCCACGAAATGCTACTCCCCGCCGCCGAGTGAATGGACATAGATCGTCAGCTGCTTGATCGTGACGGGGTCGAGCCGGTCACCCCAAGCGGGCATGACACCGTGACGCGGTGCATGGATCTGCCGGGCGATCTCCGCCTCCGAGCTTCCGTAGAGCCAGATGGCGTCCGAAAGGTTCGGTGCCCCCTGCTCCCTGTCCCCCTTGCCGGTTTCGCCATGGCAGGCGGCGCAGTTGTCCGCATAGAGTTCCGTACCGGCCGTCGCCAGTTCCGTGTCGTGCGGCTGCCCCGCAAGGGCCAGAACACGGTTCGCGACCGCTTTCACCTGCTCCTTGTCCAGAATGCCATCACGCCCGAAGGCCGGCATCTCGGAGAAACGGGTGTCGTCGTCGCCGGGATGGCGGATGCCGTGCTGCAGTGTGGTTGCGATTGACTCCAGGTTGCCGCCCCAGATCCACTCATCATCGTTCAGGTTCGGGTAGCCCGGAGATCCGGCCGCACCTGACCCATGACACTGCGAGCAATTGACCGAATAGGCCGCGCGGCCACCATTGATCGCGAATTGCAGCAGGTCCGCATCATTGCGGATATCTGCCAGCGCCAGACTGTCGACCTTCGAGATCATCTCCGACTGGGCGACGCGGGCTTCCTGGATATCCTGATGCACGCTGGCGCGGCTGGAATAGCCGAGCACGCCGGGCGTTGCCTCGGACACCAGTGGAATGGCGGGATAGAAGACCATGTAGCCGAAGGCCCAGACAATGCAGGCCAGGAAGGTCCAGAGCCACCAGCGCGGCAATGGATTGTCGAGTTCCCGAATGCCGTCCCACTCATGACCGGTCGTATCGATGCCGGTCACCTCGTCCGTCTTTTTCTCGCTCATTTGCCAGGCTCCCGCACGTCAGGCTTCCGATCATCCTTCAGGGGCAGTTCCGCGCATTTCCGGAAATGACTTCCGGCACCAGGGCGGAACAGCACCGCAACCGCAACGACGAAGGTCAGGAACAGAAAGACCAGACCCCAGGTATCGGCCAGATGCCGCAGTGTTTCGTGATCCATCATGCTCACCTGAAATTTTCGTCGGCGCGATAGGCGGAGAAGTCCACCAGGGTGCCGAGCATCTGCATGTAGGCGATCAGCGCGTCCATCTCCGTCAGGGCACGCGGATTGCCATCGAAATCACCCGTCTGTGCCTTGGGATAGCGGGCGAGCAGTCCGTCCCAGTCGGCGTCCGGATCGGCCTGGGCACGCATGTCGGCCTCGGCTGCCTCGATCATGGCCTCGTCATAGGGAACGCCAACAGCCTGGTTTGCCCTCAGGTGCGCGACGATGTCGTCGGTCCTGAGCTCGGACGTAAGCAGGAAGCTGTATCCGGGCATCACCGACTCGGGCACGACGGAGCGGGGATCGGTCAGATGCTGGACATGCCATTCGTTCGAATAGCGCTGTCCGACACGTGCAAGATCAGGTCCCGTGCGCTTCGACCCCCACTGGAAGGGATGGTCGTACATGCTCTCCGCCGCCAGGCTGTAGTGGCCATAGCGCTCCACCTCGTCGCGCATGGGGCGAACCATCTGACTGTGGCAGTTGTAGCACCCCTCCCGCACGTAGATGTTGCGTCCGGCCAGTTCCAGCGGTGAGTAGGGGCGCACCCCCTCCACCTTCTCGATCGTGTTCTGCATGTAGAACAGGGGCGCGATCTCGATGATACCGCCGATGGAAACAACCAGCAGGCTGAGTACCAGCATCAGGGTGGCGTTCTTTTCGATACGTGAATGATCGAACTTCATCAGATCCTCCCTCAAGCGACCTGCGGGGCGGCGGCGTCAGCCGCCACGGCACGGGTTTCGTGATTGCCCTGGATGGTCCGCCAGACGTTGTAGACCATCAGGAATGCGCCGCTGATGTAGACCAGACCACCGAACGCACGGATGACGTAGAAGGGGTGCATGGCATCGACCGTCTCGGCGAAGCTGTAGACCAGGAAGCCGTTCGGATCATATTCGCGCCACATCAGGCCCTGGGTGATGCCACTGACCCACATCGCCGCCGCGTAGATGACGATGCCGATCGTGGCGAGCCAGACATGCCAGCTGACAAGCCGCAGGCTGTACAGGCTGGCGCGGTTCCAGAGGCGTGGCACAAGGAAGTAGACGGCACCGAAGCTGATCATGCCGACCCAGCCAAGCGCACCGGAATGCACATGTCCGATGGTCCAGTCGGTGTAGTGGCTGAGCCCGTTCACCGCCTTGATCGACATCATCGGACCTTCGAAGGTCGACATGCCGTAGAAGGCAACGGCAACAACCATCATCCGCAGCACCGGATCGGTACGCAGCTTGTCCCAGGCACCCGACAGCGTCATCAGGCCGTTGATCATGCCGCCCCAGCTGGGCATCCACAGCATGATGGAGAACACCATTCCCAGGGTCTGTGCCCAGTCGGGCAGCGCCGTGTAGTGCAGGTGATGCGGACCGGCCCAGATGTAGAGGAAGATCAGCGCCCAGAAGTGGATGATCGACAGGCGATAGCTGTAGACCGGCCGCTCCGCCTGCTTCGGCACGAAGTAGTACATCATGCCGAGGAAGCCTGCGGTCAGGAAGAAGCCGACTGCGTTATGGCCGTACCACCACTGGGTCAGCGCATCCTGAACACCAGAGAAGGCCGAATAGCTCTTGGAGCCGAGGAAGGAAACCGGCACCGCCAGATTGTTCACGATGTGCAGCATGGCGACGGTGACGATGAAAGCGAGGTAGAACCAGTTGGCGACGTAGATGTGCGGTTCCTTGCGCCTGAACAGCGTGAACAGGAAAACCAGCAGATAGGCCACCCAGACCAGGGTCAGCCAGATATCGACGTACCATTCCGGTTCCGCATACTCCTTCGACTGGGTGACACCCATGACGTAGCCGGTGGCGGCCAGGACGATGAAGAGCTGATAGCCCCAGAACACGAACCAGTGCAGCCCGCCGAGCGCCAGGCGCGTACGGCAGGTCCGCTGCACCACGTAGAAGCTGGTGGCGAGCAGCGCGTTGCCGCCGAAGGCGAAGATCACCGCCGAGGTATGCAGGGGACGCAGACGCCCGAAACTGCTGAAGGAATATCCGAGATTGAGCTCAGGGAACGCCAGTTGCAGGGCAATGACCAATCCGACCAGAAATCCGACGACCCCCCAGAATACCGTCGCCAGGACACCAAAGCGGACAACGCCGTCGGCATAGCTGTTCTCGACATCTTCCCGCGATGGCCGGTCGAGCCTTTGCAACAGCGCAACGATGGCAACGAGACTGGCCGCCACAATGACCCAGGCATGGGCCTGGAACAGTGCGTCGTGCCCGCGGGCCGCACCGAAAAGGCCTGCCACAGCCGCCAGGCCGAGCAGGATGATCAAGACTACATTGCCCATGGAAGTTCCCTCTGCTTCCGCTCCGTACGGGAGCTGAATGGCGCAAGAATTAGGGGGGCCGCCGTTTGGATGCCTTGATCTGGATCAATTCGTAACCACGCCCGTGTGAGACAATCGCATCAACCGACCACGCAACGGGCGTCGCTGCCCTTCAGGAACTGGCTCTCTCCATGGATCGAAAACTGCCCTTTTCACCACTGAAGCAGGCGATGACTGCACAGATGGAGGCAGAGGCTGGCAGCGAATCCAGCTTCCGGGCAGAACACGAGCTGATCCGCGCGGTCTGCGACAGGCTGGAGGCGATTGCCGATGCCCTGCCGATCGCGCCGCAGCGTGAAAGCCTCTCGGAACTGATCGCCCTGTTGCAGTTCGGCATTCCGGCGCATTGCCGACACGAGGAAGCGGCACTGAAGGAGGTGCTGGGCAACGACGCGGAGGACAGGGAATGGCTGCGTCAGGCCGCGAGCCTGATCATCGAGGAACATCATGACAATGAGACGATCATGCTCGAACTGGCGGAAGCACTGGAGGACTATCGCGACAGCCAGGCCCCGGTCCGCGCAGATGCGCTCGGTTATCTGATCAGGCACTTCTTCAGCCAGATGCGCCGTCACATGGCCTGGGAGGATCAGGTAATCGCGGAACTCCGCCTCACTCGCCGCTGACCGCCGCCAGACGATCCATGTCGAGGATGGAAAATTCCCGGGTGGCATGCAGTTGCAGCACGCCATCGGATTTCAGACGCCCGATCTGGCGGCTCACGGTTTCGATCGTCAGGCCGAGATAATCCGCGATCTCCGAACGGTTGAGCGGCATCTGGAAGCGAATCTCATCCCCGCCATTGTGGTGCGCGCAGCCGATCATGGGGGAGCGGCGGGCGATCAAGTGCAGGAAACTGGCGACCTTCTCGGCTGCCGTCTTGCGCCCCAGCAGCAGCATCCAGTCTCGCGCGGCATCCAGTTCATCCAGTGTATCCTGAAACAGGCGAAACTCGAGATCGGGCTTCTCCTTCAGAATCTTCTCGAACGCAGGTTTCGGGAAGATGCAGAGCTCCACCTCTGTCGCCGCCTCCGCGAAATAGGGGCTGCGTTCCTTGAACGCGCGGCCCAGGAAATCCGGCGGAAACTGAAGGCCGACGATCTGCTGGCGCCCATCGCTCAACAGTTTGGTCAGCTTGACCGCGCCGGTCACGATATTGCCAAACCAGCTGATCGGGTCCCCCGCACTCAGGATCGGTTCACCTGGCTGCAACACGCGCTGGCGGGAAATGGCATTCATCATGCCCAATTCCTCGCCGGAGAGCGCGCCACAGACTGCCCGATGGCGGATAGCACAGACATCACATCGCATTGGCGCCGGACCCGGTACACCGGTCTGCATGGAAACGTCCTCCGAAGGACTCAGCCGAAACTTGACCGATCATAACGCGTTTGACGCCCGATTATCAGTCATTTGCACTTGCGCAACACTTTGCCCGTTCAGTTCCGGGGTCAAACGCCCCAGGTATCCTTGAGCCGGTACCCGCCCGGCCATGGATCAGTCGGGTCGAGCATGTGCTGATGCGTGCCGGTGATCCAACACCGCCCCGATATCTCCGGAATGATCGCGGACCGGTCGCCGACCTGCGCGACATCAGCGATGCATCCGGTGAAACGCGATCCGATGATCGATTCGGCGACCAGCGTGTCACCGCGCTGCATTCGTCCCTGCGCATGCAGTATCGCCATGCGTGCCGACAGTGCCGTACCCGTGGGGGAGCGGTCGATCCTGCCTGGCTGGATCGCGACTGCGGCGCGGGCATGCAGTCCCTCCGCCCGTTGGTCCAGCGGCCCCGCAAACAGACAGAAGGAAATGTGCCGCCAGTCGGGGTTCTCCGGATGATGGAAGCCGAGTTGCGCATTCGCTGCATTGGTCAGCCGGATCCCCACCTCTGCCAGTTTCCGTGCTTCGTCCGGAACGATCGCAAAGCCCAGCTCGGCGGCATCGACCACCACGAAGCTGTCGCCACCGAAGGCCGTGTCCACGGTGATCCGGCCAAGGCCAGGGACATCCAGCGCCACCCCTGCCCTGTCGATGAAACCGGGCAGGTTTCGCACGGTGATCCGCTCCGCCTTGCCGTCCCGGCAGTCAGCCCGCACCTGCACCAGCCCGCCCGGTGCCTCAAGCGTCAGATGCGTGACCGGCTCCTGCATCGGGACTATTCCGGTATCCAGCAGAACCGTCGCGACACAGATGCTGTTGGAACCGGACATGGGCGGTGTGTCCTCCGGCTCCATGATGATGAAGGCGGCATCAGCGTCCGGATGCTTCGGCGGGACCAGCAGATTGACGTGCCGAAAGACGCCCCCACGCGGTTCGTTCAGCACGAAGTTCCGCAGGACACCATCGCGCGCAATGAAGTCGCGCTGCTGCCAGAGTGTCTCGCCCGGCGGGGACGCGACACCACCGACGATGACATCCCCGACTTCGCCCTCGGCATGGGCGGAAATCACGTGAATCACCTTGCTGCTGCGCATCCCGTTCCGCTCCATTCCGCTGATCATGGCCCGGCACACCGTTGAGCCGCGCGGCCATTGATGGAAGACTGTCGCGATCCGGCACACAAGGGGGAGCAGTTGCGTGGCCTATGAATTCATCATCTCTGAAGTGGCCGACGGGGTCGCCACTGTCACCTTCAACCGACCGGACGCGCTGAATGCGCTGACCATAGACCTGCTGGCCGAAGTCGGTGATGCGCTGTCCGACCTGGCCGCGCGGGCAGATGTCTCCGTTGTCGTTCTGACCGGCGCGGGCCGGGCCTTCTCCGCCGGTGTGGATCTGAAGGCACTGCAGGCGAGCGGTCAGGACGTGAGCGCTGGCGACGTCGGCAATGAACTCAACAATGCTGCCCGCCGCGTGCAGAAACTGCTTTCTGAGATGCCGCAGGCAACCATCGCCAAGGTCAACGGCTTCTGCTTCACCGGCGCGCTGGAGATCATGCTGGCCTGCGACATCACGATTACCGCAGATGAAGCGAAGTTCGGTGATACCCATGCGATGATCGGCCTGCGCCCGACCTGGGGCATGACACAGCGGCTGTCGCGGAAGGTCGGCATGATGCGGGCGAAGGAACTCTCCTTCACCGCGCGCACGATCACAGGGACGGATGCTGCCGCCTATGGGCTGGCACTCGAATCCGTGCCGCGCAGTGATCTGGATGCCCGCGTTGCCGAACTCGCTGCCGCAATGGCCGCCAACAGTTCCGGTTCCATCGCCGCCTACAAGAACCTCTACCGACGCGCGGAGAATGCCGGTCTGGACGACGGCCTGACCTACGAGGCAGAGACCACCTACGAGATCACCGATGTGCGGGACCGCATGGCGGCGATCCTGTCGCGGCTGAAGGGCTAGGCCGTTCCACTGTTTGATTGCGGCACCGGCCCGCTTCGTGGGCAGGTTGCGCCGCGCGGTTCCTTGTCGGGTCCGGGGAGCAGTGATATCTGTCCGCACATGACGGAGGTTCGGGGAGGAACTGATGGGACAATTGCTGAACGACGCCGATCTGATTGACCGCATCTTCAGTCACATCGACGGCAAGACCACCGATGCTGGCGATCAGGTCTGGCGGGAACCGGTCGAGAACTACAGGTCCCAGGCAAGGTTCGATGCCGAGATCGAGGTGCTGCGTCGCATTCCCGTTCCCTTCTGCCCTTCCGCGGCCATCCGTGATCCAGGTTCATACATCGCCCGGACGGCGGCCCTGACACCGCTGCTGGTGGTCCGGGGTGAAGACGGGGTGGCCCGTGGCTTTCGCAATGCCTGTCGTCATCGCGGTATGGCAGTGGCCCGCGGGGAAGGATGCCAGCGCTCCTTCGCCTGCCCCTATCATGCGTGGACCTATGGACTGGACGGCGGCCTGAAACATGTCCCCGGCGAGGACGGTTTTCCCGGTCTCGACAAGGCAGAGAACGGACTGGTTCCGGTGCATGCCGTGGAGGAGCGGGGCGGCCTGATCTTCATCACCCAGGACGCGCCCCTGTCGGACGGGGCGCTGGCCGAGATGCCGGACCTGCTGAAACCGGGTCAGGAGGTCTTCAACTCCATCAGTTTCACGGATCAGTCGAACTGGAAACTGATCGGCGAGACCTCGATGGAGGGCTATCACATCAAGGCCCTGCACAATAAGTCGTTCTACCCCTACGGCTTCGACAATCTGAATGTCGTCGAGACTTACGGACGCAACTCGCGCATCGTCTTTCCATTCCGCCGTATCGAGAAACTGCGCCAGATTCCACGGGCGGAACGACGGCTGAAGGGCATGGTGACGGATGTCTATCAGCTGTTTCCAAACACGCATATTTCCTACCTGACCGATCACGCGATGCTCATCATCCTGGAACCTGTCAGTCCGGTCGAAACGCAGTGGGTGATCTATCAGGCCACCCTGGAGCCGAAGGATGGCAAGCCGGTCGATATCGAGGTCGCCCGCCGCGACGCGAACTTCGTGCAGGACACGGGCCTGATCGAGGATCGCGACGCCGCCCACACAATCCAGACCCATATGGAAAGCCGCGCAAACAGCCACCTGACATTTGGCCGTTACGAGCAGGCCATCGGTCACTTCCACCGGAACCTGACCGCGCATGTGGAAATGCTGGACCGCAGCATGTCTTCATTGGGCCGAGATTGATGAGTCCGTCGATCCAACAGCATCGTCAGCACGCCGGCGATCCGGTCATTCGGGGAACACACCATCTCTGGTTGATTTGAATTTCTGATCAATCTCCCAGGCGGTTTGCCGGAACAGGAATAACCATCCTCTTCAGCAACTCCAGATTTCAAGGAACGCAAGCATTCCTGCAAGTGAACTTGCAGACGAATTGGGCCGGCAGTTGTCCACGCCTCCAAATCCGAAAAGTTAATTTTCCGTTAACCCTTCCAATACTTTAAATATTTGATATAAAATTTTTCCACATTCGATATCTAAAATTCCTAATTTTGAGTACTTCACGATATTCACGTATGTACACTGAATTATTGTTATATAAGTACTTCATTTTTATTGATGGCTAAACCTGATTATATTGACATGAAATATGCCAATACCCAGATCGGTAGACGCGACTGTCCAATTTTACTGAATTTCTTGCTTGCCCCGGAGCAGCAAACACCTTTCTAATACTTTGGGGTCGACAGGGGATTTGAGCGCGCTGTTTTACTGAGGGGTCCCTGAATGGGCAAGAAAGACAACCGTCGGGGTCACGACGGGGGGCATTCCGGTGCTGGCGGCAACCGGGGTTGGGGTGGCTTTGACAACAGCGGAGACGACACACTTGTCGCCTCGGGCGCGAACGCCAAGCTGGATGGCGGCAACGGAGATGACGTCCTTATTGGTGCCGGTGGCAATGACCGGCTGTATGGCGGTCGCGGCGATGACAGCATCAGTGCTGGCGACGGGCGCAATCAGGTCGATGCCGGGGATGGCAATGACACGGTTTCGACCGGCCAGGATGACGATCGGATATATGCCGGGCGTGGCGATGACACTGTCGCATCAGGCGATGGCCGGGACCGCGTCGATGGCGGCAGTGGCAATGACACCATCGATGGCGGTGGTGATCGCGATACAGTCGATGGCGGCACGGGTAACGACAGCATCATCGGTGGAGGTGGCGACGACTCTCTCTCCGGCGGCAGTGGCGACGACACCATCAGTGGTGGTGAGGGTCATGACAGGATCCATGGCGGCGACGGCAATGACCTGATTGATGGAGATGCCGGCCGGGACCGTGCATACGGTGGCAATGGCGATGACACCATCAACGGCGGTGGCGGGGACGATACGCTTTCGGGCGGCCGGGGCGACGATCTGATCGATGGCGGCGATGGTGACGATCAGATTCATTCGGATCGCGGCGACGACACCCTGATCGGTGGCGCAGGCGATGATCTGATCCATGGTGACCGGGATGACGATGTCATTCGTGGTGACGGCGATGGATTCGGGAATGTGCCGGGACCGGCCATGTTGCAACAGCGTGCGAATGGCACCTACGACATTCAGGGCCTGGAGTCCGTCGTATTGACGGTGGATTTCCTTGGGGGCAGTGCCGGATTCGACAACAGTTTCGGCTATTACCTGGCCGACGCAGACGGCAATCCGGTGGACGGTCAGATCATCTTCCGGAACGTCAAATGCGCCGACGATGATGCTGGCGACGACGTTCGCACAATCTCGCTGGCGGCAGATGAGCTGGACGGCGCCGTCTCGCTCGGTTTCTTTCTGGTGCCGAACGGCGCGGACCGGAACTCGCGTCTTCGCGATGGCGATGAAGTGTCCTTCCGCCAGGATTCCCAGGGCGACTGGCAGGCGATTTCCAACGGTCGTGTGCTCAATTCCGCCTACGGTCGGGATACCGTCTTCTTCTCCGATGCCGGTCTGAACAAGGACGGGCTGGACCATGAGGTCGACAACAGCCTTGCGGGCAATTCCGCATGGGAAGACCTGCTGGGTGGCGGCGACAATGATTTCAACGACGCGACCTTCCAGATCACCGTGCTCGACGGGCCGCAGCCGACCTTCAATGATCGCATCCATGCGGATCGCGGCAATGACCTGGTCAATGGCGACCGGGGCGACGACTTCATTGATGGTGGCCATGGCAACGACACGCTGCAGGGTGGGACCGGCGACGACACGATTGATGCTGATCGCGACGACGACCTTGTCATTCACAATGTCACCGACAATCAGGGCTTCCACGACATCTATGACGGTGGCAAGGGACATGACACGCTGGAACTGCAAGTCACCGAGGCCGAACTGGCGGTTCTCGCGGACGACATTGCGGCGTTCCAGGATGTGCTGGCGGACAACGGGCCGAGCCACGGCCACTGGCACCATCACGGGAACGATGACCGGGCTTTCGATTTCGAGGCCATCGGCCTGAGTGCACGAAACTTCGAGGCTCTCAACCTGACCATCGTGAACTTCAATCCGGACGCGGTGGACGATGCCGTCGTGACGGACGAGGATACGGCCCTGCTGATCGACGTCCTGGCGAATGACGCCGATGCTGACGGCAATTCCCTGACGATTACCGCTGTGACACAGCCGGGCAATGGAACCGTCGAGATCGTCGGCAACAGGATCCTGTTCACGCCGAACGACAATTACAACGGCCCGGACAGCTTCACCTATACCGTGTTCGACGGCGTTGACGGGTTTGACACCGCCACGGTGTCCCTGACCATCAACCCGGTCAATGATGCACCGGTCGCGGCGGATGATGCCATCACGGTCGTGGAAGACACCACCACGGTGATCGACGTCCTGGCCAATGATGTCGACATCGACGGCGATGCTCTGACGGTCACTTCCGCCACCGCCCTGAACGGCACTGTCGCGATCAACGCCGACAGCACCCTGTCCTACACGCCGAACGGCAACTATCACGGCACCGACACGATCAGCTACACGATCAGCGACGGCGGGTTGTCCACGTCCGCTGTCGTCAGCGTGACCGTCACCAATGACGGGACGGATGTCCTGTTCACCGATAGTAACGACACCATTGATTTCAACGCCATCACGCCGTTCGACTATGATGACGGCAACGTATCCGATGCGCTGGCCGGCGACGACCTGATCATCCTGCCAACGGATCAGACCGCCGCAGACGCCGCCGGTTTCGACAGCGGCGCGCCCTTCGATGCCGGGTCCGGCGATGACACGGTCATCGGCGGCGACCTTGGCGATACCGTCATCGGTGGCGACGGGGCGGATTCAGTCGATGGCGGCACAGGCGACGATTCCCTGTCCGGTGGCCAAGGATCCGATTCCCTCACAGGTGGCGAGGGCGACGACACGCTGGATGGCGGCGATGATGCCGATGTGTTGTCCGGCGGCGCAGGCGCGGATTCCATCGTGGCGGGCAGCGGCGACGACTCTGTCGATGCCGGGGACGATGCCGATTTCGTTGACGCCGGTGACGGGAATGATTCCGTGGCGGCGGGTGCGGACGATGACACGGTCGCCGCAGGTGACGGGGACGACACGGTTTCCGCGGGCAATGGCAATGACAATGTCTCGGGCGGCATCGGCGATGACCTGGTCCTGGGCGAGGCCGGAAGCGACACTCTCTCCGGCGGCGATGGGGATGACACACTGGATGGTGGCACGGGCGACGACCTGATCCTGGGCGAGGCCGGGAATGACACTCTCTCCGGCGGCGATGGCGACGACACGCTGGATGGCGGTGAAGACGGGGATGTGCTGTCCGGCGGCGCGGGCGCGGACTCCATTGCCGCTGGCAGTGGCGACGACACGATAGACGCCGGGGATGATGCCGACATCGTTGACGCCGGGGACGGCAATGATTCCGTGGAAGCCGGTGCGGGCGACGACACGGTCTCCGGTGGTGCAGGAAATGACCAGACCGACGGTGGCGAAGGCGACGACGTCCTGTCTGGCGAGGCGGGCAATGACTCGATTTCCGGCGGTGACGGCAATGATGCGCTGGACGGGGGCGACGGTGACGACCTGCTGGACGCGGGCGACGGCAATGACGTGGTCGATGGCGGTGCGGGCAATGACGCTGTCGATGCTGGCGCGGGTGATGACGCCGTATCGGGCGGCGACGGCAACGACACCCTGACTGGCGGTGACGGCAATGACACCCTGCTGGGTGGCGCGGGCAATGACGCGTTCTTCGGTGGCACCGGGGATGATTCGATCAATGGTGGGGACGGGACCGACAACGCCACCTTCACCGGCAATGCCGATGAATATGACGTCACCTTCAATGATGATGGCACGGTCACGATCACCGATACGGTGCCGGACCGGGATGGCACGACCACCCTGGAAAACGTCGAGACTGCTGCCTTCGCGGATGATATCTACTTCACGGACGGCACCAACAATGCTCCCGAAGCCTCTGACGAAACTGCCACAACTGACGAGGACACGGCCGTCAACATCGACGTGCTGGCCAACGACAGCGACTTTGACAGCGACCCGCTGACTGTCACCAGCGCCACGGCAGACAACGGTAGCGTGGTGATCGGGACCGACGGGACAGTCACCTATACCGGCAACGCAGATTTCAACGGCACGGACACGATCAGCTATACCATCGACGACGGACGCGGCGGCACCGATACGGCGGAAGTCGCGGTCACGGTAAATGCGATCAATGATGCACCGGTGATCACGGTGCCCACAGGCGGGGCGCTTCGGTTCGACGGCAACCCGGTGAACCATGTGCAGGTGGCACATGATGCGGATCTGAGCCCGACAAGCTGGACGGTGGAGGCATGGGTCACCACGACGGACGCCGACGGACAGTTCAACCGGGTCGTGACCAAGCCGGTTGGCGGGCAGCAGACATACAGTCTGGTCGTGCGCAATGGCGAAGCACATGTCCGCTTCGACGACGCCACGCTGGGCCAGCAGTTCGTGCAGGCCGGTTTTGTCGCCGATGGCCAGCCGCATCACATCGCGGGTGTCTATGACAATGCCTCGAACAGCCTCAGTCTCTATGTGGACGGGGCACAGGTCGGCAGCATCACCACGACCGGCACGCCCCGTCAGGGCACGGAAGAACTGAATATCGGTCGCTTCAACGACGGCTTCGGTCAGGGGTTCGTCGGCGATGTCTCGGAGGTTCGGATCTGGTCCGCGCCACGCACGGCCGCCGAGATTGCGGGAAGTTTCGACCAGGTGCTGGATTCCGCGAACGAGCCCGACCTGGAACTCTACATGACCTTCGATCCCACCTTTGCCGAGCCCGGCAGGGTGCAGGACCTGAGCGGCCATGATTTCGACGGCACCATCTTTGGCGCACCCCTGCGCGTGTCCGGTGGTACGCCTGTGGACCAGACCATCCAGACCGAGGTTGGCCAAGAGGTGCGCTTCTTTGGCGGCGCGGTCGCGGATGTGGACCTGGCGGACGGCGGCAACCAGATGCAGGTCACGGTTGCGGCCACGAACGGCACCATCGATGTGTCTTCCGGAACGGGTGCGACCATCACGGGCGACCGGTCCGGCTTCGTCACGCTGACCGGAACGGCAGCGCAGATCTCGCTTTCGCTCTCCAACATGACCTTCACACCCGATGCCGGTTTCATCGGCGCGGAGACCGTTACCATCACCGCCGACGACCTGGGCAATGCGGGCGCGGGCGGCCCGCAGACCGACACGGAGAGCTTCACGATCCTGGTTGTCGAGCCCAATGTTGCGCCGGAAGCCGTCGACGACACGGCTGTGGTCGATGAAGATGGCAGCATCAGCATCGACGTTCTCGCCAACGACACTGACGACAATGGTGACGATCTGACGGTGACCGAGGCGACCGCCCTGAACGGCGCGGTCGTTATCGGGGCGAACGGCACGCTTGCCTACACCCCCACCGCCGACTTCAGCGGTACGGACACGATCAGCTACACGATCACGGACGGCAACGGCGAATTCGACAGCGCCGAGGTGGCGGTCACGGTGAACCCGGTCGCTGATGCACCCGTCATCGCTGCACCGGTCCGCGCGACCAGCAGCGACGAATTTGTCGTCAACACAACAACGGCGGGCGACCAGGACCAGGCCTCCCTGACCGCTCTTTCGGACGGCGGGTTCCTCGTCACATGGGATCAGGGGAATGGCGGCGTCTCGGAATCAGGTCGGGACATCATGGCCCGGCGCTATGATGCCAATGGCGACCCGGTCACGGGCGAATTCGAGGTTACGACTGCGGATGGCACGAACTTCATGGCCTCGTCCGCAGAACTGACGGATGGCGGCTACGTCATCCTCTGGTCCAGCGGCGTGGCCTCAGATCTGTTCCTCCGGATCTATGACGGCAATGATCAGCCGGTGTCTGCCCCCACGTTGGTAAACGACTCTCCGTCAGAGCAGCGAAATCCGGAGGTGATTGCGCTTGACGGTGGCGGGTTCTTCATCAGTTGGCGGCACAAGGTCGGATCAAGTGAGACCGAGGCGCGCGCGCAGCGGTTCGACGCAAGCGGCAACACGTCCGGTGGCGAGATTGTTGTCAGCGACACCTTTGCAGTCACTGCGGGGCCTGTCATGCAATCGATGCCGGACGGCGGGATCCTGTTCACCTATCTGGCGGGCGACGGCGCAAATCGCGATGTGTACGCGAAGATTCTGCAGCCCGATGGGGCGGTCGTCGTCGAAGAATTCCGGATGAACGCTTCCTCGACCGGCGACCAGGTTCAGCCCGATGCAGTCGTGCTGTCTGATGGAAGTTTCATGGCGGTCTGGGCAAGTGACGACACGGTTGACGGTTCGCGCGACATTGTTGCCCGGAAGTTCGCGTCTGACGGCTCACCGCTGGGCAGCGAGGTCATCGTCAATTCTGAATCGATCGGAACGCAGCAGTTCCCCAACATCACCCGTACGGCGACCGACAAGGTCCTTGTGACATGGACGACCGAACTCGGCGGCGCCATTGGTGATGAGGTGCGCGGACAGTTGCTTGACCTAGACGGCAACCGGATCGGCGACGAAATCGAGATCAACCAGAATACGGCGGGCGACCAGTTCGCCCGGACCGGCGATCATGGCTCGCGCGATACCATCACTCTGTCCGATGGCCGGGTTCTGGTCTCATGGAATTCCGGGCCCGGCAGCAGCGACGACGAGGTTGTTGCGCGGATTCTCGACTTTGATGGCAACAGGCTGGA
Source organism: Minwuia sp. (assembly GCA_029213165.1). Lineage (GTDB taxonomy): Bacteria > Pseudomonadota > Alphaproteobacteria > Minwuiales > Minwuiaceae > Minwuia. Next base: position 27,437 of record JARGNO010000006.1, on the reverse strand, counting down.
CGTGGTCGCGATTGAAGACAGTCCGATCGAACTCCCTGTTGGTGTGACACTGAGCGATACCGACGGTTCCGAAGTCATCGACAGCATCGTGATCTCCGGCGTGCCCGTGGGTGGTAGCTTGAGCGCCGGATCTGATCTTGGTGGCGGCCAATGGCTGCTGACCGAGGCCGAACTTGCAGGCCTGCAGCTCAATCCACCGGTCGATTTCAACGGCAGCATCACACTGGAGATCACGGCAACAAGCCGTGAGACTGGCAACGGCGATACGGCTAGCGCCAGCCGGACATTCTCCATGGAAGTCGATCCGGTGAACGACATTCCGGTGGCAGCAGATGATGCGACCACCACGGACGAAGACGTGGTGGTCAGCATTGATGTCCTCGCCAATGACAGCGACGTGGACGGTGACCTCCTGACGGTCACCTCCGCCTCTGCGAACAATGGCACCGTGGTGATCGAGACCGACGGCAGCCTGACGTACACACCCGACACCGACTTCAACGGTTCAGACACGATCAGCTACACCATCGACGATGGTAACGGCGGAACGGATTCCGCATCCGTGACGGTTACGGTAAACACCGTGAACGATGCCCCAGTGGCCACCGATGATGCCGCCACGACCGAAGAGGATACGGCGGTCAGCATCGATGTGCTGGGCAACGACGCCGATGCAGACGGCGACGCACTGACGGTCACCTCCGCCACCGCGAACAATGGCACCGTGGTGATCGAGGCGAACGGGTCGCTGACCTACACCCCGGATGCCGACTTCAACGGCTCGGACACGATCAGCTACGCCATTGATGACGGCAATGGCGGATCGGCAGAAGCGCAGGTCGCAGTGACGGTCAGTCCGGTCAACGATGCGCCTGTGCTGCAGTTCGGCGGTACCGGCAACCAGGTCGTCGATTTGGCCGATGTCAGCGCAGGCCTGGGCGGCTTCGTCATTCAGGGCAATGATACAGGTGACCTGGCTGGCCGCTCGATACACGCGGCAGGCGATGTCAACAATGATGGCATCGAAGATATCGTAATGGGTATTCCGTTCGCCGATCCGGGCGGTGACAGGTCCGGTCAGGCAATTGTCGTGTTTGGCAACAACTCTGGCGTGAATGTGGATATCTCGGATGTCATTGCGGGCAATGGCGGGTTCGCGATCAACGGCGCCAGATTCCTTGATGCGGCGGGTTTCTCCGTCAGCGACCTCGGCGACCTGAACGGCGACGGCTTTGATGATCTGCTGGTCAGTTCACACCGGACTGACAAGAACGGCAACTACGCCGGTTCAGCCCATGTCGTGTTCGGCAAGGCAGATGGCACGCCGGTCTCGTTGACAGATGTCGAGAGCGGCATCGGCGGCTTCAACATCAATGGCGCCGCCCCGCACAATCAGACTGGCGTCGATCTGTCTCGGGCGGGTGACGTCAATGGCGACGGTCTGGAAGATCTCTTCATCAGCGCACATGGCGATGCCACGAATGGATACCTGTCCGGGGCCAGCTATGTCGTGTTTGGCCGGACAACGCTTTCGGATATCGAACTCTCGGATGTTGCGGCGGGCGACGGCGGCTTCATCATTCGTGGTAGTAATGACTATGACCACGCCGGGCTGGTCCTGGACCGGGCAGGAGATGTCAATGGCGACGGCCTGGATGATGTCATTGTCGGTGCCCCGGGCGCAGACACAAACGGCCTGAATTCCGGCGCAGCCTTTGTCATCTTCGGCAAAGCCGACACCGCGCCGGTCCAGATTACCTCCATTGGCACGACAGTGGGCGGGTTCGTGATCGCGGGCGGCATCGCCGGCGAAAATGCCGGTGGCGAGGTCGCTGGCGTCGGAGATGTCAATGGCGATGGCTTCGACGATCTGTTCGTTGGCTCATCGAACACGACTGTTTCGGTCTCCGGCAACGGTGATGGATATGTTGTGTTCGGGAAGGCCGACAGTTCCCAGATCACTCTGGCTGACGTCGCGGCCCTTGGTCAGGGTTTCCTGATCGAAGGTGACGAAGACGCGCAGACCGGGATAGCAGCAGCCGGAATCGGAGATATCAACGGCGACGGGCTGGCCGACCTGCTGCTGGGCGCGCCTGGCGACGACACCGGAGGCACGGACGCCGGGGGCGCATTCGTTGTCCTGGGCAAGGGTGACGGGTCCACAGTCAGCCTGGCCGGCATCGCTGCGGGAACCGAGAATGGTCTGTTCATTCAGGGTGCCGATGCGAACGGACGCGCAGGCGATGCGGTTGGCTCGGTAAGCGATCTGAACGGCGATGGCATCAGTGAGCTGCTGATCGGGGCACCAAATCTGCCGAATTCAGCCACGTCCGGCGGATCAGGATTTGCGGTCTTCACACCTGACCTCTCAGGCACAACCACCGACTTCTCATCGGTCAGCCCACTGGAAGTCGGGGAAGACAACTCGCTCGTTGTCACCGGAGTCAGCATTTCCGACATTGATGTCCTTGACGGCACGGGCGAAGTGGAGGCCGAGCTCTCAGTGGCCAATGGCGTACTGGATGTCTCCGAAACGGGCGCGTTGGTCACGGGTGACGGGACGGGTTCGGTGACCGTTACCGGTGCATTGGCGGATGTGAACGCGGCCATCGGATCAGTCACCTATGCCCCGGACGCCAATTACAACGGCACGGACAGTCTTCAGATTACCGTCTCCGATCTGGGAAATACTGGCTCGGGTGGGCCGCTGACCGACTTGGAGACCATCCAGATCACAGTCAATGCGGTCAACGACGCACCGGAGATCGACGCGAGCGGCTCTGATCTGACCTCGGACCTGACAGTGGGCTTCGTGCGGGCGCAGACGCTGGATGCGAATGATCTGCTGGCGAATTTCGTGCACCCGGTCCGGGCGGCCACGGTTATCGACGAGGGCGGCCAGGATGTGCTGCATATCGGTTCCGGCGGCATCACCCGCTCGATCATGATCGATATCCCCCTGTTCACGGTCGGCGAGCTCGGCGCGGAAGACCGCGTCACGATCCTGATAGACGGTGTGATCCAGCGGGTCGGTGGCGACCAGGACATGATGTTCGGTGTCCGTGACAGCGACCAGCACATGTCCCTGTTCACCACCGACGGGGTGATCGGCGGCCTGTTCTCCGACGCGATCCTGGGCGACGGTTCCCTGGGTGTCGCATTCCCGGAGAACCCGCCATCCAACGACCGGACGGAGCTGGGTTTTGGTTCCTCCGTCGAGGATTTCACCGTTCGACTGGATCTCGATGGCAATTCGGACCGCCTGACCCTGGTCAACGGCAACGGCACGCCGCTGAATCTGTCTGGCGATGCTGGCCCGCTTCTGAACGCTGACGACGACCTGTTTATCGTGATCGGCGCGGATCAGGGTGGGGAATCCTACGAGATCGTCAGCCTGGCCTTCTCGGCTGAGGTTGACGGGCTGGTCGATAGCGGCAGCATCACCTTCACCGATGTCGATGCGGCAGACGTGCATTCCGCAGCCGTCACCAATGTGACTACGACAGGCAGCACGAACGGTATCGATGCCGCGACCTTCGCCGGGTTCCTGACGCTGGGTGCGGTAACCGCATCGTCGGCAGGTTCCGCCGGTTCCGTTAACTGGACCTTCGGGGCCGACGATGCCCTGTTCGACTATCTGAGAACCGGCGACAGCCTGGAACTCGCCTACCAGGTCACGGTCGATGACAACGCGGGCGGCACGGACAGCGAGACGGTGACTGTCACCATCAATGGCCGCAACGACGGCCCTGTGGCCGCTGACGACAGCGCAACAACCGACGAGGACACGGCAGTCGCCATCACTGTTCTCGCCAATGACAGCGACGTGGACGGGGATGCTCTGACGGTCATTTCCGCCACCGCGAACAATGGCAGCGTGGTGATCGAGGCGAACGGCACCCTCACCTACACACCGGATGCCGACTTCAACGGCTCCGACACCATCAGCTATGTCGTCTCGGATGGTGAACTGACCGACACGGCGCAGGTCGCAGTGACGGTGAACGCGGTGAACGATGCGCCTGTCACGGTCGATGATATCGCGACGACCGATGAGGACACGGCTGTCACCATCAATGTACTGGGCAATGACACGGACATTGACGGCGATGCACTGGCTGTGACCGCTGCCACCGCAGGCAATGGCACGGTGGTGGTCGGGGCGAACGGGTCGCTGACCTACACTCCGGACGCCGATTTCAACGGCACCGACACGATCGACTACGTCATCTCTGACGGCGAACTGTCGGACACGGCGCAGGTCGCAGTGACGGTGAACGCGGTGAACGATGCGCCGGTGGCGGTGGACGATGCCGTGACGGTGGATGAGGACACTTCGGTCGTCATCAATGTCCTGGGCAATGACAACGACGGCGATGGCGATGCGCTGACGGTCACGGCAGCCAGTGCCGCGAACGGTTCGGTGGTGATCGAAAGTGACGGGTCCCTGACCTACACGGGCAACCAGGATTTCAACGGCACTGACACCATCAGCTACACGGTCAATGACGGCAACGGCGGCACCGACACGGCGGAAGTGGCGGTCACCGTCAACGCCGTGAATGACGCGCCGGTGCTGCAGTTCGCCTCGGCAGAGCTGGGCAGCTTCGACGTGGCGGAGATGATCGCTGGTGACGGCGGCTTCGTCATGTTCAACAACAGCTTCTACACCAATGCCGGGTTCGCGGTGGACGGTGCAGGCGACGTCAATGGTGATGGCCTGTCAGACCTGCTGGTGACCGAGCGGCGCGCCGCCCCGGACGGACTCACCAATGCCGGTGCCGGTTACGTCGTCTTCGGCAAGGCGGACGGTGACCAGATCAACCTGGCGGATGTCGCCGCGGGCATCGGCGGGTTCGCAGTCAATGGCAGCGAAGCCGGCGGGTTGCTGGGCCGGGAGATCAGTGCTGCAGGTGACGTCAATGGTGACGGCCTTGCCGATTTCATCATCAGTTCGCCCAATCTGCAGAACGGAACGGCCTATGTCGTCTTCGGCAAGGCGGATGGAACGCCGATCAATGCCGACCAGTTGGAGAATGGCATTGGCGGCTTTGCGATCAGGGACAACAGCCAGTTGTCGTCAGGGGCAGGCAGCTCCGTCAGCAACATCGGTGACCTGAACGGCGACGGTCTGGATGACCTGCTGGTTGGGTCCGCCAGCGCGAACTATGACGCAGGCGCTGTCTATGTCGTCTTCGGCAAGGAGGATGGAGCGACCGTCGATCTCGCCGACATCGAAGCGGAGACCGGAAATCTGGGCTTTGCGATGAACGGGACCGCGCTCGCAGAGACCGTGCGCGGCGCAGGCATCTCGATCGACAATGCAGGCGACGTCAATGGTGACGGGCTGAACGACATCATCATCGGCACGCCAAACTCCAATACAGACGGCATCCAGGGTAACGAGGGCGGAGCCTTCGTGGTCTTCGGCAAATCCGATTCCGCAACCGTCGAGCTCGGTGGCATCCTGGCCGGTGGTGGCGGCGGTTTCGCGATCTACTCCAATGAGGGCCATAGCACTCTCGGCGCGACGGTGGCCGGTGCGGGGGACATCAATGGTGACGGACTGGCTGACCTGATGCTGAGCGAGCATCAGGCGTTCGACAATGGCCAGCCGGTTTCCAAGACCTATGTCGTGTTCGGGAAGTCGGACACGGCAGAGGTCCTGGTCGAGAACATCGGAACCGAGGATGCAGGCTTCGTCGTGCGGGATTCCGGACCGAACAGCTCGCGGGCCGTGGTCAGTGCGGCGGGTGACCTCAATGGTGACGGACTGGACGACCTGCTGATCGGCCAGAGGAACACGTTCGCCCCCGGCGACGTTGCCGTGATCTTCGGCAAGGCTGACAGCGCACAGGTGGAGATCGATGACATCCGCAACGAGGATGGCGGCTTCATCATCACCGCAAACACGCTTTCCCTGCACAGCCTTGGGTATTCACTGGCGCAGGCCGGGGACGTGAACGGGGACGGTTTCGATGACCTGATCGTTGGTGCCTTCACGGCCAGCATCGATGCGCCGGGGACCTATGGCGGTGGTGCCATCGTCATCTTTGCCGAGTCCACCATCCGGACAGACTTCTCGCTGTTCCCGACGGTGCAGCTCGCCGAGGATTCCTCGGTCGAGATCACCACAATCGGCATCAGCGACATCGATGTCGACGAGGGTACGGGACAGGTCGAGGCGGTACTGACAGTCGGCAATGGCAGCATTGATGTCACTGACACCGGTGCAGCCATCCAGGATGACGGCACGGGCACTGTCACGGTAGCAGGCACGCTGGCGGAGGTGAACGGAGCCATCGGCTCGCTGGTATACACGCCGGATGCCGACTTCAACGGGACCGACAGCCTGCAGATCACCGTCAATGATCTGGGCAATACCGGCGATGGCGGCCCGCTGCTGGATACGGAGGCGGTGCAGATCAGCATCAGCGCGGTCGCGGACGGCCCCGTGGCCGCCGACGACAGCGTCACGACCGAAGAGGATGTTGCCGTCAGCATCGACGTGCTGGGCAATGACAGCGATGGCGATGGCGATGCGCTGACGGTCACGGCAGCCAGTGCCGCGAACGGTTCGGTGGTGATCGGAAGTGACGGGTCCCTGACCTACACGGGCAACCAGGATTTCAACGGCACGGATACGATCACCTACATCATCAGCGATGGCGGTCTGACGGATACGGCGGAGGTCACCGTGACCGTCAATGCTGTCAACGACGCGCCGTTGATCGACGCGGGCGGGTCGGACCTTTCGTCTGACCTGACGGTGGGCTTCACGCGTGCCGAGACACTGGATGCGAACGACCTGCTGGCCAATTTCGTGCACCCGTTCCGCACGGCGACGGTGGTTGATGAGGGCGCGCAGGATGTGCTGCACATCAGCACGCGGCCAGGCAGCGGCTTCGACCGGCTGGTGATGGTCGAGATTCCGCTGTTCACTGTCGGCGAACTGGATGCTGACAGCCGGGTCACGATCAACATTGACGGTCTGATCCAGCGGATTGGCGGCGATCAGGACATCGCCTTCGGCGTCCGCGATACCGACCAGCACCTGTCCTTCTTCTCCTCTGACGGCGGCACGGGACTGCTGCTGGCCGATGCACTGACCGGGAACGGCCCGTTCGGTATTGCCTCGCCCGAGAACCCGCCACTGACCGAGCGCACCGTCCCCGCCGGATCCCAGGTGGAGGATTTCAGCCTGCGCATCGATCTGGACGGCGACAGCGACCGGATCACGCTGGTGCAGGGCAACGGCGCGGTGTTCGATGCCAGCAGCGACCCAGGCACCTACATCGATACGCAGGATGCGGTCTCCATCTTCATTGGCTCCGACCAGTTCCACGAGATCTACGAGATCGTCAGCCTGGGTTTCTCGGCGGAAGTCGACGGGCTGGTGGACAGCGGCAGCATCGCCTTCACCGATGTCGATGCGGCAGACGTGCATTCCGCAGCCGTCACCAATGTGACTACGACAGGCAGCACGAACGGTATCGATGCCGCGACCTTCGCCGGGTTCCTGACGCTGGGTGCGGTAACCGCATCGTCGGCAGGTTCCGCCGGTTCCGTTAACTGGACCTTCGGGGCCGACGATGCCCTGTTCGACTATCTGAGAACCGGCGACAGCCTGGAACTCGCCTACCAGGTCACGGTCGATGACAACGCGGGCGGCACGGACAGCGAGACGGTGACTGTCACCATCAATGGCCGCAACGACGGCCCTGTGGCCGCTGACGACAGCGCAACAACCGACGAGGACACGGCAGTCGCCATCACTGTTCTCGCCAATGACAGCGACGTGGACGGGGATGCTCTGACGGTCATTTCCGCCACCGCGAACAATGGCAGCGTGGTGATCGAGGCGAACGGCACCCTCACCTACACACCGGATGCCGACTTCAACGGCTCCGACACCATCAGCTATGTCATCTCGGATGGTGAACTGACCGACACGGCGCAGGTCGCGGTGACGGTGAACGCGGTGGCGGACCGCCAGGTGGTCAGTGGCCCGGTTGATGCGGGCTCGGTCGATGACGGGGACGCGCCGGTGGCCATCGACCTGCTGGCCAACGCCTTCGATGCCGACGGTGACGATCTGGACGTCCAGGGCGTGACCGTGACGTCCTCCAGCGCGGGTCGCACCGTAGCCTTCACGGTGGATCAGGAGACCGGGGAACTGGTGGTCGACCCCACCCAGTTCAGCGACCTTCTGGATGGCCAGAGCGAGACAGTTACCGTCGATTACGCCGTTTCAGACGACAGCGCCGACTTCACTGACAGCATCGGCTCGCCCAATGTGCCGAACGGCGGTGTCACCTATGTGATCGACTTTGACGACAACTCGACCTTCACCTTTGTCCGGTCTAGCGGTCCGTTCCTGCCGGTGGCGCAGGAACCGGTGAACGGTGCCTACGTACACCTGAACCCGAACAATGGCTTCAGCGGCAGCATCATCGTCAGGACCTTCATGGACGGCGTCGAGACGACGCGCGATGCGTCCGAACTCACGTTCGAAAACTACGGTGGCACCGTCAATGGCGGCGGATTCTCCGGCGCCTTCTCGAACAGCACCATAGACTGGACGGTGCATGACCTCGTCACGGCGGACGGCGAACGCTGCGTGTCGATCAGGCTGGAAGACATCAGCCATTTCACGGGCGATGGCCTCACGGTCGGCTCTGCCAACTTCGTGGTCACGACCGACGTTGCGGCGCAGGCAACGCTGGAGGTCGCGGGTGTGACCCGCCTGGTCTTCACCAACGGCGACGACACCGTTGACCTGAATAATGTCGTCGCCGCGGATGCCGACGACGGGAATGTCAGCAACGCCGGTGATGGCCGGGACATCGTCACCCTGGCCGACAACGCGACCGAGGCTGCCGAGGCAGGCTTCATCGTCGGTCAGACATTCTTCGGCGGGGCCGGGGACGACAATATCACTGGCGGTGACCTGGATGACGTGATCGATGGCGGGGCTGACAACGACCTGATCCTCAGCGGTGCTGGCAACGACACCATCTTCTCGGGCGACGGCAACAACTTCGTCCGTGGTGAGACCGGCGATGACAGCATCATTGGTGGTTCAAGCCGTGACTCCTTCTTCGGCGATGAAGGCAATGACACGATCAGTGGCGGTGGCTCGCGCGACACATTGAGAGGCGGCGACGGGAACGACTCCCTTCTGGGTGAAGCGGGGGAGGATGGCCTGTTCGGAGGCAATGGCGATGACACGCTGCTTGGTGGCGACGGGTTCGACGAGCTGTTCGGCGATGCCGGAGCCGACGTGCTCAATGGTGGTACGCGCGATGACACGCTAAGCGGCGGCGACGGCGCTGATACACTGACAGGCGGGACCGGTGCTGATCAGATCGACGGTGGCTCAGGAACGGATGTTGTCGATTTCTCGACGGAAGCAGGGCCAATTGACCTGAACCTGACTGCAGGTATCTCGATCGCTGTCGACGGCGCAGTTGACACACTGTCCAATGTGGAAATTGTCATTGGTACCGCGGGCAACGACTCACTGACTGGAACCGCGAACTCCGAGACACTTTTCGGCGGTGATGGCAATGACATCCTGGCTGGCATCGCCGGGAATGATGACTCGCTGAATGGTGGCAATGGAAACGACACACTGTTCGGTTCCGACATCGGCGACGACACGCTGAATGGTGGCGCGGGCGATGACATCCTGGATGGTGGTGCCTCCAACGCAGGTGATGCTGGAGACACTGCTGACTACACCGACGACACGGCCGGTGTCGCTGCTGATCTCTCCAGCCATTCTGCGACTGACGGTTTTGGAGATACGGACCAACTTCTTGACATCGAGCATATTGACGGTTCGGCATTCAACGACACCCTGACCGGGGACAGCAATGCGAACGTGCTTTCCGGCGGTGCTGGAGAAGACACGTTGCAGGGCAACCTGGGTGAGGACACCCTGTTTGGCGGGGATGGCAATGACAGCCTGCTCGGAGACAGCGTCTTTGTCGATGCGAGCGATGCGGCTGACTTCCTGTTCGGCGGCGACGGCGACGATACCCTGAACGGCGGTGAGAATGATGGCGCGGACGTGCTGGATGGTGGTGCCGGTGCCGATGTTCTGGCCGCAAATGGTGGCGATGACACCATGATCGGGGGCAGCGGCAATGACACCATGTCAGGCGGTGCAGGCGACGATGTTTTTGTCTTCAGTACTGGCGATGGCGCAGACCGTGTCGTGACATTCACTGCCGGTGCGGGGACAGAGGATGTACTCGACTTCACCAACGACGCATCAATCACCGGCACAGGGGACCTGACGTTCGGTGACGACGGCGCGGGCAATGCGACGGTGGGTTATGGGACAAGCGACCTGATCACGCTGATCGGTGTTGTGCCGGGTTCGCTGGACAATGATGACTTCCTGTTCTGATACCGGGCGCTGGGCCGGACGGTCTTCCCGCCCTCATGCCTGCGATTGGTGTTACAGTGGAGTGACCAGACGCAGGCCGGGTCGGTGCGACGGCGATCCGGACCACCCCTGCGGACTTTGACAGGAACCGGGAAATGCCCAAGCGGCCCGAACCACTGGACGATGCACGCGCCGCACTGCGGCGGGGCTTCGTGATCATCGGTATCGTCAGCCTGGCCACCGGGCTGCTGATGCTCGCCAGTCCGCTCTACATGCTGCAGATCTATGACCGGGTTCTCTCCACCGGCAATACCGACACGCTGTTGGCGCTTTCGGCGATGATCGTTGTCGCCCTGGTGACCTATGCGGCGCTGGAGGGTCTGCGCACACTGGTGGCGCAGCGCGTGGGTGTCTGGCTGGAGCAGCGGCTCGGCGCGCCCGTGCTGGTCAGCGCCGTGAGCCAGGCCCTGCAGCGTTCCGGCGGCACCGCGCAAGGGTTGCGCGACATCACGACCGTGCGCGGCTTCGTCGGCTCACCCGCGATCTTTCCGCTGTTCGACGCGCCGATGGCACCGCTGTTCCTCGCTGTCCTGTTCATCATGCATCCGGCCCTTGGCCTGGTGGCGCTGGTCGGGGCGGTCATCCTGTTCGGCATCGGCCTGATCAATGAGCTGATCACACGCAAGGCCCTGCGCGAGGCCTCCGGAGCCTCCAGCAAGGCCTGGAACGCCGCCGACGCCACCGTGCGCAATGCCGATGCGATCATGGCCATGGCCATGCTGCCCGCCCTCGCCCGGCGCATGGAACAGCATTCTGCCGCCTGGCGTGGGCTGCAACGCCGCGCCGGTGGCCGTTCCGGTATGCTGACGGCCATCGCCAAGGGCACCCGGCTGCTGCTGCAGTCCGCCATCCTCGGCACGGGGGCCTGGCTGGTGCTGTCGGGCAAGCTGACGCCGGGCATGATGATCGCCGCATCCATCATGATGGGCCGGGCGCTGGCCCCGGTGGAACAGGCCATCACTGCCTGGCAGGGGCTGATCAATGCCCAGGCCGCATGGGGGCGGCTGCGCGAGCTTCTGGCCGCCCGACCCAACCTGGGACAGGGCACCAGCCTGCCCCGCCCAGAAGGATTGCTGGAGGCGGACAATGTCTTCTACCAGCCGCCGGGCGCACCTGCGCCGGTGCTGAACGGCATCAGCTTCCGTATCGAGCCCGGCACCATCACCGGTATCATCGGCCCGACCGGCGCGGGCAAGAGCAGCCTTGCCCGCTGCATCGTCGGGTCGGCACGGCCGGCTCGCGGCACGATCCGGCTGGACAGTGCCGACATGAAGGGCTGGGACCCGCTGGACCGGGGTCAGCATGTCGGCTACGTGCCGCAGGATGTGGAACTGTTCGACGGCACGGTGGCGGAGAACATCGCCCGCTTCACGGAGTCGGAGGACGAAGCCATCGTGGCCGCGGCCCGGCTTGCCGGTGCCCATGAGATGATCCTGAAACTGCCGAACGGCTACGAGACGGAGATCGGTGACGCCGGTGCCCGGCTTTCCGGCGGCCAGCGGCAGCGGCTGGCGCTGGCCCGCGCCGTCTTCAGCAGTCCGCGCCTGCTGGTGCTGGACGAACCCAATGCCAGCCTGGACGCGGCGGGCGAGGACTCGCTCCTGCGGATGGTCACCCATCTCGCCGAACAGGGCAGCACCATCCTGCTGGTGACCCACAAGCCCAGCATCCTGCGCACCGCCCACAAGGTGATGGTGATCGAGGAAGGGCGTGTCAGCCGCTTTGGCCCCCGCGACGAGATCATCTCGCGGCAGACCCCGCGCCCCATGCCCGACGTGGCCGCCGAACGCCCCAGCGTCCGGGTGGTCCCCGGCGGCTCCGCGGGGGCCTGATGTTCTCCATGGCGGCCAGCAGAGGCGACGCATCTGAAGCCGGAAGCGGCGATCCGCTCGACCCCTCTCCGCCGCTCGGGCTCGGACGGCTGGTCACGGTAATCGGCCTCGTCATCGCCATCTTCTTCCTGGGCTTCGGCGGCTGGGCTGCATTCGTGCCCATGGAAAGCGCGGCCATCGCCCCCGGTACCGTCATCGTGGAGAGCAACCGCAAGACCATCCAGCATCTGGAGGGCGGCATCGTCGCGGAGATACGGGTCAATGACGGTGACAGGGTGAACGCCGGTGACGTGCTGCTGGTCATGAGCAACGCCCGGTCCCAGTCGGAACGGGATCAACTGCGTGGCCGGCTTGCCGCAGCCCTGACACAAAGGTCACGGCTGAAGGCGGAGCGTGACGGGCAGGACGCCATAACCTTCGATCCCCGGATCGAGACGCTGCTGCCGGACGCCGAGACCCGCGCCACCCTGGTTGACGGGGAGCAGACCGTGTTCCGGGAACGGGCCAACTTCCTGGACAGCCAGACCGCGCTCAATCGTCAGAGCATCCGGGACATGGAGCAGCAGATCGCCGGACTGCACGACGAGATTGCCGCCGCCGACCGCCAGCTCAGCCTGATCGCGGACGAGGAGAAGGGGCTTGCCGGGCTGGTCGAGAAGGGCCTGGCCCGCCGCCCTGCCCTGTTGCAGCTGCAGCGGGAGGCGGCAAACCTGTCCGGCATCCGCGCCGGGCACGTCTCCGACATCGCCCGCGCCCGACAGAAGATCGGCGAGGCCGAACTGACCCTGGTGGACCTGCGCACCAGGCTGCTGAACGAGATCGTGTCCGAGTTGCGGGATACGGAAGCGGAGATTGCCGACCTTTCCGAGCGTCTGGTGGCCGCCGATGATGTCATCAGCCGCACCGAGGTCATTGCCCCGGTCGACGGCATTGTCGTCAACAAGCAGGTCTTCACCACTGGCGGCGTCGTGGCCCCAGGCGCGCCGGTGCTGGATATCGTGCCGGTGATGGACTCGCTGACCGTGGAGGCCCGGGTCCAGCCCAATGACATAGACGTGGTCCATGCCGGCCTGACCGCCCGCGTCCGCATCTCCGTCTTCCGCATCGCCGAGAATCCGATCCTGTCCGGCACGGTGCAGACCGTCTCTGCCGACGCCCTGATCGACGAACAGACCGGTGCCAGCTTCTACCTCGCCCGCATCACCCTGGGCGACCTGTCGGAATTGCCCGAGGACGCGGTTCTGCAACCCGGAATGCCGGCGGAAGTCATGATCGTCACCGGGGAGCGCACAGCCCTGGATTATCTGGTCGAACCCATCCGTATCACCCTGAGCCGGGCGCTGCGGGAGGGGTGACCACTTCGCCCGGACGCGGCGGCACGCGGAAATCGCATGCTGCTTGCCACCGCCCGGAAGAGCGGGAAGACACCAAACAGTACCCTAACCGCCCTTATTCAAGTCCCGTCAGACCTACGCCGGGGGCGTTGCCTCCGGCCCCGCGATCTGCATGGCCTTCCGGTAGGCGGGCCGCGCACTGATCCGCTGGAAATAGGCATTCGTGTTCGGCAGGTCCGCCAGGGTCCGACCGCCGGAAGCAAGGATATTGCCGAAGTTGTAGACGACCATCATGTCCGCACAGGTGAAACCGTCGCCCGCCAGATAATCATGCTTCGCCAGCGTCTGTTCCAGATGGTCATGATAGCCTGCCCAGCGGCGCCGCAGCAGCTCCTTCACGATTGGCGTCGCTTCGCCCGTCGGGTTGGTGCCCATGGCCAACTGCGCAAAGAACAGCCCCAGTGCATTGTTGTTGAACTGCATCCAGTAGAGGTAGTCGAAATAGTTCGGCTGATCCGGGTTCACCGTGAACCGTCCCCCCGCATGGGTACGGCAGATGTATTCCAGCACCACCGCCGATTCCGTCAGCACACGGCCGTCATCTTCGATCACCGGCGCGGTCGCCGCCGGATGCAGGGCGAAATAGTCGTCGGGCATCAGCCGGTTGGCCTTCCGGTGATACCACTTCAGGTCATAGGAAAGACCAAGTTCCTCCATCAGCCAGACCACACGGTCAGACTGCGATACGCCAAGATGATGAATGGTGATCAACTGAAATTTCCCCGGATTTCTGCCAAGTTCGGTCCCGATGATAGCCGAATGCCCGGCAACATGAAGCGATGAACGGGAATCACTGCCTGTGGAGCGGTGTCCGTCGCGGCTGGTTCCCGTGTCCACGGTCAGGCAACCGGGTTGGAAGGCCGCTTGAACTTCGCCTGATCAGCGCCTGAACCGCCAGCGCCCCCTTCCCAAATTTCAGCGCAAGGGGCCATGATGGGCGCAGTCGGTTCCGACGACGAATTCAAGTGGTACGCGCAACACCGCACAGGGGGGGAACACCACGTCATGACCCAGCGTCAAATGGGAGAGCTCACGATCTCCAGGCTACTTGAAATGAACTCTCCGGACTTCGATCCATATGGCTTCTTCCCCGAAACCAAGCCCGAGGATTGGGAACCGCACCTGCACTGGATGCAGCCGCGGGCCATGGACCCAGTCAGCGGCAATCTCTACTTCCCCATGCAGAGCTATGTCATTCGCACCGGGCACCACAACATCCTGGTTGATGGCTGCGTCGGCAATGACAAGCACCGTCCGCACCGGCCAACCTGGCACATGAAGACCGACAGCACCTATCTGGATGCACTGGCTGCGACGGGACTGCGGCCGGAAGATATCGACTTCGTCATGTGCACGCACCTGCACCCCGATCATGTGGGCTGGAACACCCGCCTGCTGGACGGACGCTGGGTCCCGACCTTTCCCAATGCGAAATACCTCTTTACCCGCAAGGAGTTCGACTACTGGAAGGCGATGAACGCGGAAACGCCGCTTGGGCATATCGCCGACAGCGTCCTTCCGGTCGAGGAAGCGGGGCGTGCCGTCTTCGTCGACAACGACCACGGGATCGACGATGCGGTCTGGCTGGAATCCACACCGGGCCACACCCCGGACCACTGCGCGCTGCACCTCTCATCCGGAAACGCCGAAATGGTGATGAGCGGCGATCTGATGCACAGCCCGATCCAGTGCCTCCACCCCGAATGGGCCGCCCGCCCCGACTTCGACGTCGAAGTCGCCCGCAACACCCGCCGAAGCTTTCTGGACAGGTATTGCGAAACGGATGTCACCATCTGCACAGCGCATTTCCCGCTGCCGTCCACAGGCCACATCGTGCGCGACGGAGAGGCGTTCCGTTTCCGGTATGATGAAGTGAACTGGTAGGTGGGTTGCGGAGCGGGGGCTGGATGAAGGTCTCCACGGGGTCACCAGGCCCCTGAAACCAATGGTGAGCCCTGTTGGGTTCGAACCAACGACCT
>JARGNO010000006.1:0-11766 GCA_029213165.1 Minwuia sp. | reverse complement strand
AAAGTCAGTTGCTCTACCGGCTGAGCTAAGGGCCCCCAAGGGGTGTGCGGGAGGGACCGGAGGGGGCTCCGGTGTCGCGGCGGGCGGACGATAGGCGGGGTGGCGGGCGGGGTCAAGACTGTCGGGGGGATGCCGTGGCGTCATCCGGCGGCAGGCGGGTCTGGGCTTGCCCTCAGTCCCTTGGCGGTATGTCGCCGACGGCCTGTTCCTCCGCGAAGGCGGCGGCCATGTCATCCATGCGCCCCGCCAGGATCGCAGCACGCATCTGCTGCATCAGGGCCTGGTAGTAGGTCAGGTTGTGCCAGGTCAGCAGCATGGCGGCGAGGATCTCCTTCGCCTTGATCAGGTGATGCAGATAGGCACGGCTGTGGTCCTGGCAGGCGGGGCAGGGACATTCCTCGTCCAGCGGGCGCGGATCACTGCGGTGGCGGCTGTTGCGCAGGTTCACGGTGCCGCGACGGGTGAAGGCCTGGCCGTTGCGGCCCGAACGCGTGGGGGCGACGCAATCGAACATGTCGACCCCGCGCTGCACCGCGCCGACCAGATCGTCAGGCTTGCCGACCCCCATCAGGTAACGTGGTCGGTCCTGCGGCAGGGCAGGTGTGGTGAAGTCCAGCGTGCGGAACATCTCCGCCTGCCCCTCCCCCACCGCCAGGCCGCCCACGGCATAGCCGTCGAAACCGATGTCGGTCAGGGTGCTGGCGGACTGCAGCCGCAGGGTCTCGAAGGTGCCGCCCTGCACGATGCCGAACTGGCCATAGCCGGGCCGGGCGCGGAAGGCGGTGCGGCAGCGCGCTGCCCAGCGCATCGACAGTTCCATCGATTCGCGCGCCTGCTGCTCCGTCGCGGGCCATGGCGTGCATTCGTCGAAGGCCATGGTGATGGTGGCGTCAAGCTGGTCCTGGATCAGGGTCGAGCTTTCAGGTGTCAGCCGCACATGGGCGCCATCCACATGGCTGCGGAAAGTCACGCCGTCAGCATCCAGTTTCCGCAGCCCGGCGAGCGACATGACCTGGAAGCCGCCGGAATCGGTCAGGATCGGTCCCGGCCAGTTCATGAAGCGGTGCAGCCCCCCCATTTCCTGAACCAGTTCCGAACCGGGCCGCAGCATCAGGTGGTAGGTATTGCCGAGAATGATCGAGGCACCGGTCTGTTTCACGGCGGCAGGGGTCATCGCCTTGACCGTACCTGCCGTGCCGACGGGCATGAAGACAGGCGTCTGGATCGGACCATGCGCGGTCTGCAGCACCCCGGCGCGGGCCAGCCCGTCGGTCGCCTGTACCTCCATGGCGAAGGCGGGCGCGGTCATGCCGGCACCCGGTGCAGCAGGGTGGCGTCGCCATAGGAATAGAACCGATAGCCCTCCGCGATCGCGGTCGCATAGGCGGCCTGCATCCGCTCCAGACCGGTGAAGGCGGAGACCAGCATGAACAGGGTCGAACGGGGCAGGTGGAAATTGGTCATCAGCATGTCCACGGCGCGGAAGGCATATCCCGGCGTGATAAAGATATCCGTCGCGGCATGAAAGGGCCGGATGGTCCCATCTGCCGCTGCCGCACTCTCCAGCAGTCGAAGGGACGTGGTGCCGACCGACACGATCCGCCCCCCCGCCGCGCGCGCGGCATTGATCCGTGCCGCAGCCTCTGCCGAGATCTCCCCCACCTCCGCATGCATCCGGTGTTCAGTGGTGTCATCCGCCTTCACGGGCAGGAAGGTACCGGCACCCACATGCAGGGTAACACGGGTGCTGTCGATGCCCCGTGCCGCCAGTTCCGCGAACAGCCCGTCGGTGAAATGCAGGCCCGCCGTGGGGGCAGCGACAGCACCGGGGCGGTCGGCCATGATGGTCTGATAGTCAGCCGTGTCCCGGTCATCGACCGCACGGCGGGAGGCAACATAGGGTGGCAGCGGCAGTTCCCCGACCCGGTCGATGGCTGCCATGAGGTCGGCATCCTGGCGGTCGAAGCGCAGCACGACCTCTCCCGCGTCGCGCTTTTCCAGCACCTCGGCGGAAAGGTCATCGGCGAAGAGTACCCGGTCGCCGACGCGCAGCCGTTTCGCCGGTCGGGCGAAGGCTGCCCAGCAATCGGGACCGAGATTCATGTGCAGCATGATCTCGACCCGTGCCTGACCGCGCTGACCACGCAGGCGCGCGCGGATCACCCGCGTGTCGTTGACCACAAGATGGTCTCCGGCGCGCAGGAGATCGGGCAGGTCGGCAATGGTGGCATGTCTGACGCCGTCCGCTGTCACCTCAAGCAGGCGCGCAGCGGTTCTTGGCTCGGCGGGCCGAAGCGCGATCCGCTCCGGCGGCAGGTCGAAATCGAAGAGATCGACCCTCACTTCTTCCGCGCGGCGACCTTGGCTTCCAGCAGCCCCGCGACATGGGCGGAGACGAAGGGCTTCGCATTGCCGTCCAGCATCGCGATCTCCTTCACCAGCTTGGAGGCAATGAACTGATGGCTGTCTGAAGCCATCAGGAAGATGGTCTCCACATTCGAGTTCAGACGCAGGTTCATGCCGACCATCTGCATCTCGTACTCGAAGTCGGAAACCGCGCGCAGGCCACGCACGATGGCACGGGCACCCAGTTCCTCCGCGAAGTGCATCAACAGCCCCTCGAACGGGCGCACCTCGACCTGGCCATCAAACTCCCGGACCTCGTGTTCGACCATCTGCACCCGCTCCTCCAGAGAGAACAGCGGCCCCTTGCCGGCATTGATGGCAACACCGATGATCAGGCGATCCACCAGCCGCGCGGCACGACGGATGATGTCGAAGTGACCCAGATGGATCGGGTCGAAGGTGCCGGGATACAGTCCGACGATTTCACGTTCACTCAACTCTGCTCTCCCCTTCAGAGATTGGTGACGGCGATCCGGTATCAGGTCTCTGCCTGCCCCTCTTCCCCGCCGTCGTTGTCGTCTTCATCCTCTTCGCCTTCGTTCTCCGCCTCGGAAAGGCGGGTGACGGAGACGACCTGTTCCTGATTGCCAACGTGGAACAGGCGCACACCCTGCGTATTGCGCCCAGCCAGACGCACTTCGTCAACCCGGATACGGATCAGCTTGCCACCATTCGTCATCAGCATCATGTGGTCGGTGTCCTCCACCGGCCCCGAGGCAACGACACGTCCGTTGCGTTCGCTGGTGACGATATTGACGATGCCCTGCCCGCCACGCCCGGTGACGCGATACTCGTAAGCCGACGTCCGCTTGCCGAAGCCGTTCTCGGTGATGGAGATCAGCAATTGCTCTGCCGCGCCAAGTTCGGCAATCCGCTCCGAACTCAGCGAGACCTCACCCTCATCACCGCTGTCATCATCCTGCGGCTCCGGCGCTTCACCCTCGACGTCCGCCTGTTCGCCACGGCGTATCATGCTCTGGTGCTTCAGATAGGCGCGGAATTCCGCAGGCGTGCCATCGACATGGCGCAGCACGCTCATGGAAATGACCTCACCGCCGTCCGTCAGGCGAATGCCCCGCACGCCGGTCGAGTCGCGGCCCTTGAAGACACGCACGTCACTGGCCCGGAACCGGATGCACTTCCCACCGCCGACGGCGAGCAGGATGTCATCCCCCTCGACACAGAGGCGCACGTTGACCAGCGCATCGCCCTCATCCAGCTTCATGGCGATCTTGCCGTTGGACTTCACATTGGAGAAATCCGACAGCAGGTTTCGCCGCACGTTGCCGCTGCGGGTCGCGAACATCACCTGGTGGTTTTCCCAGTCCGCCTCATCCTCCGGCAACGGCAGCAGGGTCTGGATCACCTCACCCGGCTCCAGCGGCAGCAGGTTCTGCATCGGCCGACCGCGCCCGTTCGGCTGTGCCAGTGGAATGCGATAGGTCTTCATCTTGTAGACCTTGCCGGCGGAGGAGAAGAACAGCACCGGCGTGTGGGTGTTCACCACATGCACCTTGGTGACGAAATCCTCGTCCCGTGTGGCCATGCCGGAACGGCCCTTGCCGCCACGGCGCTGCACGCGGTAGGTCGAGAGCGGCACCCGCTTGATGTAGCCCTTGTGGCTGACGGTCACGACCATGTCCTCGCGCTGGATCAGGTCTTCCTCGTCATGCTCGAACTCGATATCCAGGATCTCGGTACGGCGCGGCGTAGCAAAGCGTTCGCGCACGTCTGCCAGTTCCTCGCGCAGGATGTCCATCAGGCGCGCCCGGCTGGAGAGGATATCCAGATAGTCGGCGATCTTCTCGCCCAGCCCCTTCAGTTCGTCACCGATCTCGTCCTGGCCCAGCGCGGTCAGTCGGTTCAGCCGCAGGTCCAGGATGGCGCGGGCCTGGGTTTCCGACAGACGGTACTTGCCGTCGATAACCTTGTGGGTCGGATCGTCGATCAGTTCGACCAGTGCGCGGACGTCTTCCGCCGGCCAGACGCGATCCATCAGTTCATCGCGCGCAGACGCCGGATCCGGCGCGGCGCGGATGATTCGGATCATCTCGTCGATATTCGCCACCGCAATGGCCAGGCCGACCAGCACATGGGCGCGGTCTCGGGCCTTGCCCAGCAGATGCCGGGTGCGACGGGCGATCACCACTTCGCGGAACCTGACAAATGCCTCGATCATGTCCCGCAGGTTCATGACTTCGGGGCGACCGGCCAGCAGCGCCAGGCTGTTCACCGGGAAACTCGTCTGCAGCGGCGTGAAGCGGTAGAGCTGGTTCAGCACGACCTCGGGGATGGCATCGCGGCGCAATTCGATGACGACACGCACGCCATCGCGATCCGATTCATCACGCAGTTCCGAAATGCCCTCGACCCGCTTGGCCTTCACGGCCTCCGAGATCTTCTGGATCATCGCCGCCTTGTTCACCTGATAGGGAATCTCGGTGACAATGATCGCTTCGCGGTCCTTGCGGATTTCCTCCACCGTGCTGCGGCCGCGCATGATGACGGAGCCCCGTCCTTCGGTCAGCGCGGCACGGCTGCCCGCACGGCCCAGAATCTGGCCACCCGTCGGAAAGTCAGGCGCCTGCACGAATTCCATCAGTTCTTCGGCAGTCAGGGCCGGGTTCTCAGCAAACGCCAGACAGGCGTCGATGACCTCGCCCAGGTTATGCGGCGGAATGTTGGTGGCCATGCCGACGGCGATGCCGCCCGCACCATTGACCAGCAGGTTCGGAATCCGTGACGGCAGCACGATGGGTTCCTTCGTCGTGCCGTCATAGTTTTCCTGATAATCGACCGTATCCAGATCGATATCCTGCAGCATGGCCTCACCGGCCTTGTCCAGGCGGATTTCCGTGTACCGCATGGCCGCAGGCGGATCATTGTCCATGGAGCCGAAGTTGCCCTGGCCGTCCAGCAACGGCAGACGCATGGAGAAGTCCTGCGCCATGCGCACCATCGCGTCATAGATCGCCTGGTCACCGTGCGGGTGATAGCGGCCCATGACCTCACCCACGACACGGGCGGACTTGCGGTACGCCTTGTCGGAAGTGAAACCGTTCTCGTTCATCGAATGCAGGATGCGCCGGTGCACCGGCTTCAGTCCGTCCCGCGCATCAGGCAGCGCGCGGGAGACAATGACGCTCATCGCATAGTCGAGGTAGGAGCGGCGCATCTCCTCCTCGATCGTGATTCCGGAAATGTCCGACGGAAATTCCGGCGGAGGAGTGCCCTGTTCGGTTGCCAAGAAATAGGTCCTCAGGATCGCCCGGAGCGTGTCCACACCCTTGATCGGGTTGGTGTTTCGACGATGCCCGACTGGCGGGCCGCATGGGGCTGTGAATCTTGTTCTGTTGCAGGGATTTATTACCCTGTGAAGACGGTCGGGGCAAGTCGCCGCGGCCCAGAAAACCGCAATATTCAGCGGTTTCGGGCAATATCAGGTGCAGGATGTAGTGGTGGGCGGTGACAGGTTCGAACTGCCGACCCTCTCGGTGTAAACGAGATGCTCTACCAGCTGAGCTAACCGCCCCGGAAATTCCCCTGCAGTTCGCCCTGATCTCCCGGGCAGGAAACTGCATTCCGAGTATCAACCGCCGAACACGGCGCCGGACACCCGGTAAAGACAACGCCGACCACTTTCACCAGACAGGGAAAGGGTCGGCGCGCCGAAGTCGTCATTCAGGACAGGATCAGTTGACCGCGTCCTTCAGTGCCTTGCCAGCCTTGAACTTCGGCTGGTTGGAAGCCGGAATATCAATCTCGGCGCCGGTCTGCGGGTTGCGGCCCTTGGAGGCTGCCCGCTTGGCAACCAGGAAGGTGCCGAAACCGACCAGGCGAACTTCATCGCCCTTTGCCATTGCGCCTTCGATTGCTGCCAGCGTCGCGTCAACCGCATTGCCTGCATCGCGTTTCGAGAGTTCCGTCGCTTCCGCGACTGCTGCTACCAGCTCGTTCTTGTTCACAAGGCGTCCCCTTCATCAATTGCCGGTCAGGTCGTGAATCCGCGGCAAGAATAGGCGGCGACCCTTGGCCCGTCAAAGGGAAAGGCGGAGAAATCCCAAGGATTCTCCGCCTTTGCAAATCATGCACTTAACGTTGCAAATCTGTGACGACCCGACCGCACGCGCCGCTGTCAAGCCCGCATGACGGACAGCAGGATCACAGAATCAATGGGTGACCACACCTTCACGGTCCGGATCGCCACGGCGGGCGGCGAGCTGTTCGGCCTCATAGGCGGCCTCATCCCACTCCACCGCCGTCAACGGTTCGGTCAATGCGCGCGGCAACACTTCGTCGATGGTTGCGACGGGAACAATCTCCATGTCCTTCTTCACGTTGACCGGAATGTCATCCAGATCCTTCTCGTTGTCCTTCGGGATCAGCACAGTCTTGATGCCGGCCCGATGGGCGGCCAGCAGCTTCTCCTTCAGGCCCCCGATCGGCAGGACGCGACCGCGCAGGGTGACCTCACCCGTCATGGCGATATCGCGCCGCACGGGCACCTGGGTCAGGACCGAGACAATGGAGGTCACCATCGCGATACCGGCCGACGGTCCGTCCTTCGGCGTCGCGCCTTCCGGCACGTGGATGTGGATGTCCTTCTTGTCGAAGGTCGGCGGAATGACACCGAAGCCAAGGGCACGGGACCGGACCAGCGAACGCGCCGCCTGAATCGATTCCTGCATCACATCACCCAGCTTGCCGGTGATGGTCATGCGACCCTTGCCGGGCAGCATCACAGCCTCGATCGACAGCAGTTCACCACCGACCTCGGTCCAGGCAAGACCGGTCGTCACGCCGATCATGTCCGTTTCCTCGATCTCGCCGAAGCGGAAGCGGCGGGTACCGGCATACTTGTCGAGGTTGCGACTGGTGATCTTCACCGTCTTCGCCTCACCCGTGACGATGGCCTTGACCGACTTGCGGGCAAGCTTCGCCATCTCGCGTTCCAGGTTACGCACACCGGCTTCACGGGTGTAGTAGCGGATCACATCGCGGATCGCGTTGTCGGTGATGTCCCACTCACCCTTGCGCAGACCGTGGTCCTTGATCTGCTTCGGCAGCAGATGGCGCTTCGCGATCTCCAGCTTCTCGTCCTCGGTGTAGCCGGACAGGCGGATGACTTCCATACGGTCCAGCAACGGCTGCGGCATCCGCAGGGTGTTCGCCGTGCAGATGAACATCACGTCCGAAAGGTCGTAGTCGACCTCCAGGTAGTGGTCGGCGAATGTGTGGTTCTGTTCCGGGTCCAGCACCTCCAGCAGGGCGGACGACGGATCACCGCGGAAATCGGCACCCAGCTTGTCGACCTCATCCAGCAGGAACAGCGGATTCGAGGTCTTGGCCTTCTTCATCGACTGCACGATCTTGCCGGGCATGGAACCGATGTAGGTACGGCGATGACCGCGCACCTCCGCCTCATCGCGAACACCACCCAGCGACAGCCGCACGAAGTTCCGCCCCGTCGCCCGGGCAATCGACTTGCCGAGCGAGGTCTTGCCGACACCCGGCGGACCCACGAGACAGAGAATCGGCCCCTTCAGCTTCTTGGCGCGCTGCTGCACCGAGAGATACTCCAGGATGCGTTCCTTGACCTTCTCCAGACCGTAATGGTCGTTGTTGAGCACGATCTCGGCGGCATTCACGTCGCGCTTCACGCGGGACTTCTTGCCCCACGGGATCGACAGCAGCCAGTCAAGGTAGTTCCGGACAACAGTGGCCTCGGCTGACATCGGGCTCATCGCCCGCAGCTTCTTCATCTCCTGATCGGCCTTCTCGCGGGCTTCCTTCGACAGCTTCGTCTCTTCGATGCGCTGTTCCAGTTCGGACAGCTCGTCACCGCCCTCGTCGCCCTCGCCCAGCTCCCGCTGGATCGCCTTCATCTGCTCGTTCAGGTAATACTCGCGCTGGGTCTTCTCCATCTGGCGCTTCACGCGGCCACGGATCTTCTTCTCGACCTGGATCACGCCCAGCTCGCCTTCCATCAGGCCGCTGATCTTCTCCAGCCGCTCGCCCACCGGCAACGTCTCCAGCAGGACTTGCTTGTCAGCCAGCTTGAGCTGCAGATGCTGCGCCACAGTATCGGCCAGCTTGCTCGATTCCTCGATCTGCTGAACGGTCGCCAGCACCTCGTTCGGCACCTTGCGCGAGACCTTCACATACTGCTCGAACTGATCCAGCACAGTGCGCCCCAGGGCGGAGACTGTCTCGGCATCGCCCTCATCCTCGGTCAGGGTCCGGGCGGTTGCCTCGAAATACTCGGGATTCTCGATGAAATCGGTCAGTTCCGCACGGCGGCGGCCCTCCACCAGCACCTTCACCGTGCCATCAGGCAGCTTCAGCAGCTGCAGGACCGTGGAGATCGCGCCGAAGCGGTAGATGTCACGCTCCCCCGGATCATCAACGGTCGCATCCTTCTGCGCCACCAGCAGGATCTCCTTCGATCCCTGCATCACGGCCTCGAGGGCACGGACGGAACGGTCGCGACCGACAAACAGCGGCACGATCATGTTCGGAAATACGACAATGTCACGGAGCGGAAGGACCGGCAGCGTCACGATGTTCTCTGCGTCAGACACACAATTCTCCTTTACGCGCGGGCCGCACCGCTCTCACCGGAGCGGCGGTCCCTGCGTCATCATCTATGCAATTGGTTTCATGCTTCAAGCACTGGCTCTCGCGCAGCGCACAAGGCAGAGCCGAATTAGGCGCTGTTGTCCATCTCGCCGGCGCGATCAGCGTAGAGTTTCAGGGGCTTGGCCCTTCCCTCCACAACCTCGCCATTGACGACGACCTGTTCGACGCCATCCATGGATGGCAGGTCGTACATCGAATCGAGCAGGATATTCTCCAGAATCGACCGCAGGCCACGCGCACCGGTCTTGCGGGCAATCGCCTTCTTGGCAATGCCGAGCAGGGCGTCCTCGGTAAAGGTCAGGCCGACACTCTCCATCTCGAAGAGCTTCTCGTACTGCTTCACCAACGCATTCTTCGGCTGCGTCAGGATCTCCACCAGTGCATCGCTGTCCAGGTCGCTCAATGTCGCCAGGACCGGCAGACGACCGACAAATTCCGGGATCAGGCCGAACTTGAGCAGATCCTCCGGCTCGACCTCTGCCAGGACTTCACCCGTCTTGCGGTCATCGGGACTGCGCACGTCGGCACCGAAGCCGATGGACGTCCCCTGCCCGCGGGCCGAGATGATCTTGTCCAGACCGGCGAAGGCACCGCCGCAGATGAACAGGATGTTGGTCGTGTCCACCTGCAGGAATTCCTGCTGCGGATGCTTGCGCCCACCCTGCGGCGGAACGCTGGCGACCGTGCCTTCCATGATCTTCAGCAGGGCCTGCTGCACGCCCTCACCCGACACGTCACGCGTGATGGACGGGTTGTCGGACTTGCGGCTGATCTTGTCGACCTCGTCGATATAGACGATGCCGCGCTGCGCCCGCTCGACATTGTAGTCGGCAGACTGCAGCAGCTTCAGGATGATGTTCTCCACATCCTCACCGACATAGCCCGCCTCCGTCAGCGTGGTCGCGTCGGCCATGGTGAAGGGCACGTCCAGAATGCGCGCCAGTGTCTGGGCCAGCAGCGTCTTGCCACAGCCTGTCGGCCCCATCAGCAGGATGTTCGACTTCGCCAGTTCGACGTCGCCGTTCTTGCCGGAATGGTTCAGGCGCTTGTAGTGATTGTGGACCGCAACGGACAGCACGCGCTTGGCCACGAACTGGCCAATCACATAGTCATCCAGCACCGTGCAGATTTCCTGCGGGGTCGGAATGCCGTCCCGCGTCTTGACCAGCGATCCCTTGTTCTCTTCACGGATGATGTCCATGCAGAGTTCCACGCATTCATCACAGATGAACACGGTGGGACCGGCGATCAGCTTGCGCACCTCATGCTGGCTCTTTCCGCAGAAGGAGCAATACAGGGTGTTCTTCGAGTCGCTGCCGCTCAGCTTGGTCATTTCAGCTCCAGTCCTCTCAAGGCCATCGTCATTCTAGACAGCCGCTCGTACGCCATTCAACCCCGCCGAAGCGCTGCACCCCGGCGAGATGCCTTGCAGGTGATGGTTATCAAGGCCGCCGACAACATTAACCCGGTTCGGATCAAGGTTCGGTTAACAGCCCCGGAACAGCCCGCAATCAGCTTTCCGTCGAATCTGACGGGACGGCGCGGTGCTCCACGACCTCATCGATCAGCCCGTATTTCACAGCGTCCTGTGGCGTCATGAAATTGTCACGATCCATCGAGTTTTCAACCGTCTCGATGTCCTGACCGGTGTGATGCACATAGATCTCGTTCAGGCGCTGGCGCAGGGCAATGATCTCGCGGGCATGGATCTCGATATCCGCGGCCTGGCCCTGGAACCCGCCAGACGGCTGATGGATCATGATGCGGGAATTCGGCAGGCTGAACCGCATGCCCTTCTCACCCGCCGTCAGCAACAGTGACCCCATGGAGGCCGCCTGACCGATGCACAGCGTCGCCACCTTCGGGCGGATGTACTGCATGGTGTCGTACATCGCCAGGCCGGACGTCACCACACCACCGGGCGAGTTGATGTAGATGGAGATTTCCTTGGTCGGGTTCTCCGCCTCCAGAAACAGCAACTGTGCCGTCACCAGAGAAGACAGGCCGTCATGCACCGGCCCGACGATGAAGATGATCCGTTCCTTCAGCAGCCGGGAATAGATGTCATAGGCCCGTTCGCCCCGGTTGGTCTGCTCCACGACCATCGGCACGAGGGTGTTCATGTATACGTCACGGGGGTCCTGCATCTCGGCTCCTCGAAGGTTGGAAAGCCCGCAGCGGCAGGTCGCGAACGCCGCTGCGGGAAAAAGACAGATGCCCTATATGGCGCTGATTCACGCCAAGGCAAAGCCCTCTTGGTCGTTCCCCGTGAAACGACTGCCGATCAGGCCGATTCGTTCTCTTCGTCCGGATCGCGGGTCAGCTCCTCGATGGAGACGGCCTTCTCCTCGACCTTCGCCATCTCGACGATGAAATCGATGACCTTGTCCTCGAACAGCGGTGCACGAAGCTGCATCATGGCGTCAGGGTTCTTCTGGTAGTACTCCATCACCATCCGCTCCTGACCCGGGAAGTTGCGTGCCTGCTCCATGATGGCGCGGTTCACTTCCTCGGGACCGACTTCCAGCTTGTTCTGGCGACCGACCTCGGCAAGCACCAGGCCCAGACGCACGCGACGTTCGGCAATGCCGCGGTACTCGGCCTTCTTCTCATCGTCCAGCCCTTCATCGACCGGCTTCTCGTCATGCGCGTGATCGTGGTCATGGTCGTCGAGCTCGTTGTTGTCCTTGATCTTCTGAACCGCGTCTTGCAGACGCTTTT
>JARGNO010000075.1 GCA_029213165.1 Minwuia sp. | reverse complement strand
CGGGCTTGACCCAGGCACCCAGCAGTGCCGCGCAGGCGTGGGAGGCTGGGCTCTCGGGTCAAGCCCGAGAGCATCGGGGAAAATGGGGAGTGAGAGAGGTCAGCCGGTGCCGCCGACGGTCAGGCCGTCGATGCGCAGGGTGGGTTGGCCGACGCCGACAGGTACACCCTGCCCGGCCTTGCCGCAGGTGCCGATGCCCGGGTCCAGGGCCATGTCGTTGCCGATCATGGCCACCTTCTTCAGCACTTCCTCGCCGGAGCCGATCAGGGTGGCACCCTTTACCGGGGCGCCGATCCTGCCGTTCTCGATCCGGTAGGCCTCCGTGCAGGTAAAGACGAACTTGCCGGAGGTGATGTCCACCTGGCCACCGCCGAAGCTGGTGGCATAGATGCCGTTCTGGACGCTCTCGAGAATTTCCTTCGGGTCGCGGTCGCCATTCTCCATGACCGTGTTGGTCATGCGCGGCATAGGCATGTGGGCGAAGCTCTCCCGTCGGCCATTCCCTGTCGCGGCCACGCCCATCAGGCGCGCATTCAGCCGGTCCTGCATGTAGCCGCGCAGGATACCATCCTCGATCAGGACCGTGCGGCTGCTCGGCGTGCCTTCGTCATCGACGGTCAGCGAACCGCGCCGGCCGGGGATCGTGCCGTCATCGACGACGGTGACACCAGGGGCCGCCACACGCTGTCCCATCAGCCCGGAGAACACGGAGCTCTTCTTGCGGTTGAAGTCTCCCTCCAGCCCATGGCCGATCGCTTCATGCAGCAGGATGCCGGGCCAGCCCGGACCAAGCACCACCGTCTGCTCGCCTGCGGGTGCGGCGACACTTTCCAGATTGACCAGTGCCTGACGCAGGGCCTCGTCCACCTCCCCCTGCCAGCGGGTCGGGTCGATATAGGTGGCGTAGCCGGTGCGTCCGCCGGTGCCCGCACTGCCGGTTTCCTGCCGGTCACCGTCGCCGACCATGACAGAGACATTCAGCCGGACCAGCGGGCGGATATCACCGACCTCCGAACCATCGGGGCGGATGATGCGCACGGCCTTCCACGAACCGGCCAGCGAGCAGGTCACCTGCCGCACCCGCGAATCCAGGTCGCGGGCATAGGCGTCGATATCCTGCAGCAGCTTCACCTTGGTCTCGAAGTCGAATTCGTTCAGCGGATTGTCGTCCGCGTAGAGGCTGCGGTTGGTGCGCGCGGGCCCATCCGCCAGCGTCCCCTGATGCCCGCGCCGCACCGCACGGACCGTATCCCCGGCCCGCGCAATGGCGTCGTGGGACAGTTCCGAAGAATGGGCGTAGCCCTGGGCCTCGTCCGCCACGGCCCGCAGGCCAAAGCCCTGCGCCGTGTCAAAGCTGGCGTTGCGCAGCCGACCGTCGTCAAAGGCCAGCATCTCGGACTGGCTGTACTCCAGATACAGTTCACCGTCGTCGCAGCCCTCCAGCGCATCGCCCACCTGCCGGCGGGCGCGGTCGGGATCCAGCCCCGCACGGGTGAAGAACAGCTCGGAAGTGGTCGCGAGATCGGACATGGGGTGCTCCGCCTGGAAAATCTCCCCTGAACATAAGCCGCCCTGCGGGAATGTCATCAGGCGGAAGGGGAGAGTTGCACTCTCCCCTTTGGCACAGTCAGTCGAACGTGCGCGCATCCTCCACGACGATGCCGTCGTTGGGCAGGCTGCCCGGAGTCACGACCTCGACCTCGCCGCGCAGCTTGGTCACGGTAGTGACCGACTGTTTCACGGCATCCTGCAGTGCGGCATCGCCCTTCTCCGCCTCCACCTTCAGCGTCATCTGGTCCCGGTTGTCGGGGTTGGTGATGACGAAGCGTGCCTTGGCGACTTCCGGGTGGCGCGCGACGATCTCTCCCACCAGCTTGGCATGGACGAACATGCCCCGGACCTTGCAGGACTGGTCGGCGCGGCCCATCCAGCCCTTGATGCGGGTGGCGGTACGGCCGCAGGGGCTCGTGCCGGGCAGGATGGCGGTCATGTCGCCGGTGCCATAGCGGATCAGCGGATAGATCGGGTTGAAGGTGGTGACGACGATCTCGCCGACCTCGCCTTCCGCGACGGGCTCTCCCGTACCGGGGCGGCAGATCTCCAGGATCAGCCCCTCGTCCAGCAGCATCCCCTCAACCGGCAGCGACTCATAGGCGATCAGGCCCACATCGGCGGTGCCATAGCCCTGGGTGGTCTGGATGCCACGATCCTCGAACCACTGGCGCAGCGACGGCGGCAGCGGCTCCGCCCCGACCGAGGCCTTGCGGTAGGATGAACTGTCGCGCCCCATCTCGTCGGCCTTCTCCAGCAGGATCCGCAGGAACGACGGCGTGCCGGCATAGGCCGTGGGCTTCAGGCGTTCGATGGCATCGACCTGCATTTCCGTATTGCCGACACCGCCCGGAAAGACCGCGCAACCGATGGCCCGGCAACCGGTCTCCACCAGCATTCCCGCCGGTGTCAGGTGATACGACAGGGTATTGTGGACGATGTCCCCGCGACGGAACCCGGCGGCATAGAGTGCCCTGGCATAGCGCCAGTGATCCCGCTGCGCCCCGTCCGGTTCGAAGATCGGGCCAGGCGACATGTAGACATGCGCCATGTCACCGACCGGCACCGCGTTCAAGCCACCAAACGGCGGCTCCGCGTTCTGGGCATCCTGCACGTCCGGCTTTCGGATCACCGGAAGCTGGCGCAGGGCCTCACGCGTGTTGATCGCCATCGGGTCGATATCTGCATAGAGCTTGCCGAAGAAGCTGCTGTTGGTCTTGGCCAGCGCCACCTGCCCCGGCAACGCGGCCATCAGTTCGGTTTCCCGCTGTTCCGGATCGCGGGTTTCCAGTTCGTCGAAATGGTCAGCCATCTTGTCCCTCCCCAGGAAGTTCGGTGTCGTGTGGCCTGTTCCATCCCTCTCCCCCTCCCGGCCACCCATTTCAGGATACTTGAGTGGATTGCCGGGAGGGGGAGAGGGATGGAACAGGCAGCAAACAGTCTACAGCGTCATGGCACGGGCGCGGGCACCGCGTTCGATGGCGGCGGCGGGCAGACGACCGACACCAAGGGTCTGGCGGATGATCATCAGGATCTCCAGCTCGACCTGGCTGACCTCCCCGTCCGCGGCGGCCACGTCACAGGCCAGTGCATAGGCGGTCTCCCCCAGGCGCGGCGGCAGGGCACCGGCAACGTCCTGCATCAGCAGGTCGACGCCGTCCTCCTTCTCCAGATAGCCGAGGCAGCTTTCAGCATCGCGGGCCAGCGCACCGTCCACGTCATAGTTGCGGAAGATCGGCAGGATGCGGATCATCTCGCTCATCAGGATGACCTCCTGCTCCGCCATTTCCTTGTCGGCGCAGGCCACCAGCACCATCACGTGAATCAGGGCGCTGTGGGGGCTCATCTTTTCGGACATTGGCTGCAGGCTCCATGGAATGTTCTGAGCCGTTAATCTGTCAGGTCAGGCTGCTGTCGTCCATGGTCCGCGCGTGTCTTTCCCGCTCGGCGGCCAGGAAGGCCCGTGTTTCGGCCACCGCCTCCGCCAGTCCGACGCGTGACACCTCCACATCGGAGGGAAAGGCGTCGCAGAGTCGCGTCGGCAGGCGCGGGTCCAGCATGACGAAGACACCCCGGTCACCGCGCTGGCGCAGCAGCCGTCCGAACGCCTGCTTCAGTTTCAGCCGGGTCAGCATGTCGTCATGCGCACCCTTGCCGAAGGCTTCCCGCCGGGCCTTGTGCATGATGTCGGGACGCGGCCAGGGCACGCGGTCAAAGACGATCAGACGCAGCGACCGCCCGGGAACATCCACGCCGTCGCGCACAGCATCGGTCCCCAGCAGACAGGAATCCTGCTCGGCACGGAAGATATCGACCAGCGTCGGCGTGTCGATGGGGTCCACATGCTGGGCATAGAGCGGGATGCCCTGATCCTCCAGCGGGTCCAGCAGCCGCTCATGCACACCGCGCAGACGCCGGATCGCCGTGAACAGGCCCAGCGCCCCGCCGCCCGCCGCCAGGAAGAGCTCGCGATAGGCGGCGGAGATCTCGTCCACCCGGTCACGGCGCACATCGCGCACCACCAGAATGCGGGTCTGGTTGGCATAATCGAAGGGTGACGGGACACTGATCCGCTCCGCCGGTTGCACCAGATGGCGCAGCCCCGTCCGCGCCTCCGCCGTTGCCCAGTCATCGCCATCGGAACGGTCACGCAGGCTGGCGGAGGTGATCACCACGCCATGGGCGGGCTTCAGAACCACCTCGGCAAAGGCCTGCATCGGGTCAACCAGGTGGCGGTGATAGGCCACGTCAGCCTCCCGCCCGGCAATCCGACGCAATGCGAACCAGTCGACGAAGCCTTCAGGTCGTGGACCGCCCAGCCCCTGCAGCATGGAGATCCAGGCCGTCAGCAGATTGCCTGCCCGGTAATCCAGCCCGCTCACCGCGGCCTCGATCCGAACCCGCTCCCCACTTGGCAGTTCATCGGCCTCATCATCCAGGCGGTCGAGCAGGATCCGGCGCAGTTCCTTCAGGGGTTCCCGCAGTTCCTCCAGCGCGCGCACCAGGCGTGCCGACGCCGCAACCAGGCCGTCAACCGGCGGATCGGTCTCGCACTCCAGACCGTAGACATCATCGGGGTGCGCTGCGCGGGCGCGCACCTGTTGGCGTACCACGGCCAGAAACTGCTCCGTCGGGCCGCTGGGGTTCTCGCCGCGCAACCGGGTCTGCCAGTCGAAGGCCGGCAGGATGCGCGCGGCGTGGGTGGCGCGATCCAGCGCAGCGACCGCGGCATCATCCCCCACGATCAGATCCTGGATACGGCGGGTCAGGCCGCGCGCGCGGCCACGTGCGCCATCCTCAGCCCCCCTGATCCAGCGCCGCAGTTCCGCCGCTTCCTGTCCCGAGAGTTCCGCGGCGAAGGCGCTGTCAGCCGCATCGAACAGGTGATGCCCCTCATCGAAGACAAACCGCCCTGCCCGCTGCTCCTCCGCCGCCTGCTGCACGGCGCGGATCAGCACCAGCGCGTGGTTCGCAATGACGATCTCCGCCCGTTCGGAACGCCTGCGTGAGTTCTCGATGAAACAGCGCCGGTAGTGATCACAGGCAGAAAACACGCACTCCCCGCGCCGGTCAGCCAGTGCGACGGTCTTCTGTGTGCCGAACAGGGTGACCAGCCAGGCCGGAAAGTCACCGCCCCCCAGATCGCCGTCCCGCGTCACCTCGATCCATCGCGCCATCAACGCCAGCGGCACGATGTCGGCCCGCCGCGCCGCACCGCCCTGCACCGCCTCCTGAAAGTTCAGCAGGCAGAGATAGTTTTCCCGCCCCTTGCGGATCACCGCCTTCTCCGCCTTGACCTTCGGATCGGTGTAGAGGCGGTCGAGTTCCTGATCCAGTTGGCGTTGCAGGTTCTTGGTATAGGTCGACAGCCAGACCGTGCCGCCGTTCTTCTCCGCCCAGACAGAGGCGGGGGCGACGTAGCCGAGCGTCTTTCCGGTCCCCGTACCGGCCTCCGCCAGCACCACATGCGGCTCGTCGATGCGTTCGCGCGGGGCGAAGGCCATGGCGGCGCGGGTCGCATATTGCTGCTGCGATGGCCGGTCCTCCGCCCCCGCATCCAGCATCCGGCGCAGCCGGTCCAGTGCCTCGACAGGTTCGACCGGCGCATGTCCGGCAGGCGGCAGGGGCGCCAGATCGGGGAAATCAGCCACCCGTGACCAGGCATCCAGGCCCCGGAAGCGCCCCTTGCCCGCCGTCACGCCCAGCGCACGCAGCACCGGCTGCGCCCAGGGCCAGCCGCCATCCGCCATCGCCTGCGCCAGCAACGCGGTCGTATCGCGGCGGGCATCAGAGGTCAGGGAAACATCGTGCAGCAGCAGCGCCGCCGCTTCGAAGAGTTGGGACGGATCGGGCGGCATCCCGAGCCTGGGAAGGTCGAGCGCTTGCATCAGGCCATCGGCGGTGGGCAGGCAGAAGGTTCCGGGTCGCGCAAAGGCAAACAGTTCCAGCAGGTCCAGGGCCGCGAAGGTCGCAATGCCCAGCCTGCGTGCCACGGCAGGCATGTTGACCAGCATGGGCGGGTCGCCAGCCAGCGCAGCCCCCGCCGCACGGGCTTCCAGCGTCTCGACCTCCCCGTCCGGGCTGACGCGAACGACCCCGCGACCGCTCAAGGCCACCGCCGGGCAGTCCGGCATCATGATTTGCGAATCTCGCGTGTTCATCGCTGGACTATATCCATGCCGCGCCGGAGAGGGGACGTGCAAGCCGCTGCGCTTGACCTGCCCCGCGACCGTGCCTAGAGCTACCCCGCGCCTGATATTCCCTGCCGGGGCCGTCAGGCAATGGATTCAACGCTTCAGACATAAGGTTCGGCAATGCTGGACAAGACATATCGGCCCCAGGAAGTCGAGCAGCGGCTTTACGAGAGTTGGGAACAGGGTGGGATGTTCCAGGCAGGACGCAATGATGGCGCCCCCTATACCATCGTGATTCCACCGCCGAACGTGACCGGCAGCCTGCACATGGGCCATGCCCTGAACAACACGTTGCAGGACATCCTGATGCGCTGGCACCGGATGAAGGGGCGGAATGCGCTCTGGCAGCCGGGCACCGACCACGCGGGCATCGCCACCCAGATGGTGGTGGAACGGATGCTGGGCGCAGAGGGTATCAGCCGCCACGATCTTGGCCGCGAGACCTTTGTCGACAAGGTCTGGGAGTGGAAGGCCGAGTCCGGCGGCACCATCACCAACCAGTTGCGCCGCCTTGGGGCGTCCTGTGACTGGAGCCGTGAGCGTTTCACCATGGATGAGGGGCTTTCCGCCGCCGTCACCAAGGTCTTTGTCGAGCTTTACCGCGAGAACCTGATCTATCGCGACAAGCGGCTGGTCAACTGGGACCCGAAACTGCTGACCGCGATCTCCGACCTGGAGGTCGAGAGCACGGAGCAGAAGGGCCACATGTGGCACTTCCGCTATCCGGTCGAGGGCCAGGACGGCACCTTCATCACTGTCGCCACCACACGACCGGAGACCATGCTGGGCGATACCGGTGTCGCGGTTCATCCCGATGACGAACGTTACCGCGACCTGGTCGGGAAATTCGTCATCCTGCCGCTGGTCGGGCGGCGCATCCCCATCGTCGCGGATGAATATGCAGACCCGGAGCAGGGTTCCGGCGCGGTGAAGATCACTCCGGCACACGACTTCAACGATTTCGAGGTCGGCAAGCGCTGTGACCTGGAGATGATCAACATTCTGGATGCCCACGCGCACCTGAACGGGAACGTGCCGGAAGCCTATCAGGGCATGGAGCGTTTCGCGGCGCGGGAGAAGGTCATTGCCGACCTGGACGCGCTGGGTCTGCTGGAGCGGATCGAGGAGATCAGCCATACGGTTCCCTTCGGCGACCGCTCGGGCGTTGTCATCGAGCCGTGGCTGACCGACCAGTGGTACGCGGACGCCGAGACCCTCGCCCGCCCCGCCATCGAGGCGGTGGAGGACGGGCGTGTCCAGTTCGTGCCGAAGAACTGGGAGAACACCTACTTCGAGTGGATGCGCAACATCCGCCCCTGGTGCATCTCCCGCCAGCTCTGGTGGGGACATCAGATCCCTGCCTGGTACGGGCCGGATGGTGAAGTCTTCGTTGGCTATGACGCCGCCGAGGCCCAGTCGCTTGCCGATGCCCACTACGGCAAGCCGGTCGAACTGACGCGGGACGAGGATGTGCTGGACACCTGGTTCAGTTCCGCGCTCTGGCCGTTCTCGACCCTCGGCTGGCCGGAGGAAACCCCGGAACTGGCGAAGCACTATCCGACGGATGTGCTGATCACCGGCTTCGACATCATCTTCTTCTGGGTCGCCCGGATGATGATGTTCGGCATGCATTTCATGAAGGAAGTGCCGTTCCACACGGTCTATATCCATGCGCTGGTCCGCGACGAGAAGGGCCAGAAGATGTCGAAGTCCAAGGGCAACGTCATCGACCCGCTGGAGCTGATCGACGAATACGGTGCCGACGCGCTGCGTTTCACGCTGGCGGCGATGGCGGCACAGGGACGCGACATCAAGCTGTCGGAGCAGCGGGTCGCGGGCTACCGGAACTTCACGACAAAGATCTGGAACGCAGCGCGCTTCTGCGAAATGAACGAATGCGTGGTCACACCGGACTACGATCCGTCCAGCCTGCAGCAACCGGTGAACCGCTGGATCGTCGGGGCGCTGTCGGAAGCCGCATCGACCATCGACCGGGAACTGGAGGCCTATCGCTTCAACGAGGCGGCCAACGGCGTCTACCGTTTCACCTGGAACCTGTTCTGCGACTGGTATCTGGAGTTCGCCAAGCCGCTGCTGCGTGCCAATGACCCCGATGTTGCCGGTGAAACCCGTGCGACCGCCGCCTGGGTGCTGCAGCGCATCCTGACGATGCTGCATCCCTTCGCGCCGTTCGTGTCGGAGGAACTGTTTCAGCAGATGGGTGGCGAAGGCTCCATCTCCGCCACCGCCTGGCCGCAGCAGGACCTGCAGGACGCCGGGGCCGCGAAGGAATTCGGTTTCATCATCGAACTGATCTCCGAAATCCGCTCCGCCCGTGCAGAGACCAACGTGCCGCCGAAGGCCGAACTGGAAGCGCATTTCCCTGACCTTGACGCCACGCGCAGGGGCTGGATCGACGGCAACTGGGAACTGGTTTCCCGCCTCGCGCGCCTCTCAGGCATCAGCGAGACCATGCCGGGCGGTGCGTCGGAAATCGTCGTCGACGGGGCTCGGGTCGTGCTGCCTCTGACGGGTGCCATCGACGTCGATGCCGAGAAGTCTCGGCTGAACAAGGAAATCGGAAAGCTGGACGCAGAGATCGACCGCATTGCCAGGAAGCTGGCGAACGAGAAGTTCGTTTCCCGTGCGCCTGAGCATGTCGTGGCGCAGGAACGGGAACGCCAGGTGGAGGCGGAAGCCGCGAAGGGCAAGCTGGAAGCGGCGCTGAGCCGCCTGCCCGCGGCCTGACCTGATGCTTCGCGGGCTCTGCGCCACCTCCGTCGTCATGATCACCATGGCGATGCTGCTGTCAGGTGCCGCTGTCCGGGCACAGGAGGCTGAAGACTGGCAGGAACCGTTTCGCCTCTTTCTGGCAGACCCCGATTACGTGAATGCGCTGGGGGAGCAGATCGACCTGGTCGAACAGCAGATCGCGCCCGAATGCATCCAGGTGCTGAAGAATGCCAACCGTCGGGAGCTGCGGGTGCGCGTGAAACCGGTCTTCAAGGCCGGCACGCTCTGGCCGATCTGGGGCGAATGGCGGGAGCAGATCAGCATCGAGCGCTGTGACGAACCGGTGATCCACAACGTCCTTGTCACCGCGCGACCGGACGGTGCCCCCCAACTGACCTCCCTGCTGCCTGGAAACACGCGGGCAAGCGTGGAAATGCAGATCGCCGCCAGCCTGCCCGTCGTGAACATCGCCAATGCCCGCATGGGCAAGGAATGCCCCTCCGGCCAGCGTGACATTGTTGATACCGTCGTTGTCGGGTTTCTCGACGGAACCGGGAATCAACCCATTGCGAAACAGAAGTGGCGTGAGTACTGGCTGGTACGCCTTTGCGCCAAGTACCTGACAATTCAGGTCGATTTCCAGCCGGATGGCAAGGGCGGCTTCACCCACAGCGCCGACCTGATCGAGTAGACTCCGCGCGGCGCTCCGCTCAGTGGGACGCCGTTTCGGAAAACAGGTGAATAGTCAGTACACCGGTCAGGATCAGCCCCAGACCGAGCAGTGCGGGCAGGTCCAGTCGCTCGCCATGAACGATCCAGCCGAAAGCGGCGATCAGCACGATGCCAAGCCCGGACCACACGGCATAGAGCACCCCCACGGGAAAACGGTCCAGCGCCAGACTGAGCATGAAGAAGGCCAGGCCGTAGAAGCCAAGCGTCAGCACCGTGGGGCCAAGCCGGGTGAATCCCTCCGTCGCCTTGAGCGTGCTGGTGCCCGCGACTTCGCAGACGATGGCGATGACCAGATACAGGTAATGCATGGCTGACCTCTCCCCTGTCCGCTGATTTGCGGTTGCCTGTCGGTGTGCCCCTGAACTACCCCTGTGGCAAGCATCCATGAGACAACCCGGTCAGTCGAACGCAGAAGGAACAGGCGCAATGGAGCGTGGCAGCAGCTATCCGTTTCGGGGCAAGAGCCCCAAGATCGCCGATACGGCCTTCATCGCGCCCGGCGCCCGCCTGATTGGCGACGTCGAAGTCGCGGATCGTGCCAGCGTCTGGTTCAACTGCGTGCTGCGCGGCGACGTCTGCCATATCCGCATCGGTGCCCGTTCCAATATCCAGGACGGCACGGTGATCCATGTGAACAGCGGCGATTTCCCCACCCTGGTGGGGGAGGACGTGCTGGTCGGCCACAAGGTCATGCTGCACGGCTGCGAGATCCAGGACCGGTCCTTTGTGGGCATGAGTGCGGTCATCATGGATGAATGCGTCGTCGAGACCGGTGCCATGGTCGCCGCCGGAGCCTTCCTGCCGCCGGGCAAGATCGCGCGGAAGGACGAACTCTGGGCCGGCTGGCCCGCCAAGCCCATCCGTACCCTGACCGACCGCGAACGCGCCATGATCGCGGGCGGCGCAAAGCATTACGCGGAACTGGCAGCGGAATACCGCGCGCAGCAGGGTTAGAAATAGCGAGAAACCACCTGTCCGATCGCACCGACTGGCTGCCTAGGTGCGGTCCGACCCGGCCAGACCAAGCAGTTTCCGGTTCGGCACAGTGTCATCGAACACACGCCACTCCGAAACATGCCCGTCGCGAACCTTGGCGGACCACAGGGCTGCACCAGCCAGACGCGCGTCAGAACACGACGTGTGGCCCATGATGACAATCAGTTCCCCATGCGCCGCAACATGTTCGAAATGGTTCTGATAGTCGGGAAACGCCGCGAAGAACCCCTTCCATGCCCGGATGCAGTCAACTTTGCCGATCACCTGTCGGTTCGCCGCGTCGATGAAGACGTGATCGTCGGTCATCATCGCCGCGAGACCTTCGATGTCTCGCGCATTGATGAAGCCATTGAAGTCAGACACGGTCTTCGTACTTCGATCGATCTGCATCCAATAACACTTCAAATTGTGTACGACCCCATTCAACGACCCCGTCTCCCTGCCATCAAGTCTGAACCCTAATCTCCAGGTGCCGCCAGCACCGTCACGGCGCAAACAGCTTCCTCGAACCTGTATACACCGCCGCCATTCTCCGCGATGGCGTGTCGGGCGCCCTCGACCTGTCGCGGTCCGGCTTCGCCGCGCAACTGGGCGACCAGTTCGGCGAGTTGGCCGAGGCCGGTGGCGCCGATGGGGTGGCCCTTTGATTCCAGACCGCCGGAGGGATTGACCGGGATGCGGCCACCGAGCGCCGTGTCGCCGCGCTCTGCCGCCCGACCGCCCTCACCGAAGGGCACCAGCCCCAGGTTCTCGACCTGCTGGATCTCGCCCATGGCGGTGGCGTCATGGACTTCGGCCACGTCGATCACCTCCGGTCCGAAGCCGGCCTGTGCATAGGCGCGGTTAGCGGTGCGGCGGGTAATGTGGTTCTCCATGTCCTCCGGTTCCCGGTCGATGCCCGTGCCGAGCACGGAGGCCGCGACACGGACGGCGCGGGAGCGGGTGAAGCGTTCCAGTACTGCATCGGAAACCAGGATCGCCGCCGCCGCGCCATCCGAAATGGGAGAGCACATCGGCAGGGTCAGCGGCCAGGAGACCGGACGCGCTGCCAGTACTTCCTCGATGCTCACCGCATCGCGGTACTGCGATTTCGGATTCAGGGTCGAATGCTGGTGGTTCTTGGAGGCCACGGCGGCGAGGTGGCGCTGCGTCGTGCCGAAGGTCTTCATGTGGAACTTCGCCCAGCTTGCATAGACATCCATGAAGGGACTGCGCTGGCCATTCGGCAGGTTGGCGTCCGCCGGGGGCTCAACCCCCTGCCCCAGTTGGTTCAGCCGCGCGAACGTCGCTTCCCGGTCATGCACGTCGATGGCACCGTCGAATATCTCGAAGCTGCGGGCCTTGTCGGCGTGGTACATCTTGTCCGATCCGACAGCCAGGGCGATATCGCATTGCCCTGCCCTGATCGCCGTGAATGCGGCGTTGAAGGCGGTCGAGGCACTGGCGCAGGCGTTCTCCACGTTCGCCATGGGAATGCCCTGGAAACCCATCTCCCGCAGCGCGATCTCACCCGGCACCAGATACTGCCCCTCCAGCACCCCCTGCGTCGTGTTGGAGAACCATGCCGCCTCCACATCGCCGGGCACCAGATCACAGTCGGCAAGGGCCTCGTTCACCGCCATGGCGGTCAGTTGCTTCACGGATGTATCGAGAAAACGCCCGAACGGCGTCATGCCGATACCGACAACATGGACATTGGTCATTGCGGCTCATCCTCCCCAGGTGATTGCCGAGAAAGCATAGCATCAGGGCGCAGGTCGAAAAGGGTCAGGCGTTGACTGCGGTCAGCGCCTGCTCGACGGAAGCCGCCAGCCGGTCGACCAGGGTCCCGATCTCCGCGTCCGAAATGATGAACGGCGGGGCCAGCAGGACATGATCCCCGTTGCGCCCGTCGATGGTGCCCCCGCCGGGATAGCAGACAAGTCCCGCCTCCTGCGCCAGCCGCTTGATCTTGCCGTTGAGGCCAAGTGCGGGATCGAACGGTTCCCTGGTCTCCCTGTCGCGCACGATCTCGATGGCGCGGAACAGGCCACGGCCCCGGATGTCACCCACATGCGGATGCTGGCCGAAGGCCTGATGCAGCGCGTCAGCCAGCTTTTCCCCCTTGGCCGCGACCCCGGCGACCAGCCCGTCGTCCATCAGTCGTGACAGCACCGCATCCGCCGCCGCCGACGCTGCCGGATGTCCCATGTAGGTATGGCCGTGCTGGAAGAAGCCGGTTCCATCGACGAAAGCCTGATAGATGCGCGCGCTGACGATGGCGGCCCCGACCGGCTGATATCCGGCCCCCAGCCCCTTGGCGACGGCGATGATGTCGGGCGTGACGCCTTCCTGATCGGAGGTGAACAGGGCGCCGCAACGGCCCATGCCGCACATCACCTCATCGGCGATGAACAGGACTCCGTGCCGATCACAGATCTCCCGGATACGCCTGAAGTAGCCCTCAACCGCCGGGACCGCGCCCATGGTCGCGCCGACGACGGGTTCCGCGATGAAGGCCGCAACAGTCTCCGGCCCCAGCCGCTGGATCTCCGCCTCCAGCTCGTCGGCAACGCGCAGGCCGTAGTCCTCTTCGCTCTCCCCCGCTTCCTGCCCGCGATAGGCGTAGCAGGGCGAGATATGTGACATGCCGATCAGCAGTGGCTCATACAGCCCGCGCCGCCAGCGATTGCCCCCGGCGGACAGCGCCCCCAACGTGTTGCCATGATAGCTCTGCCAGCGAGCGACAATGTGGTGACGCTGTGGCTGTCCGATCTCCACGAAGTATTGTCGCGCCATCTTGATGGAGGCCTCGACGGCTTCCGAGCCACCGGAGACCAGATAGACGTGATCCAGGTCGCCGGGCGCCTCTGCCGCAAGCCGGTCGGCCACCCGTTCCGCCGCTTCGGAGGTGAAGAACCCGCTGTGCGCGAAGGGCAGCGCGCTCATCTGTGCCTTCACCGCCTCGATGACCTTCGTGTCGGAATGGCCAAGGCATGAAACCGCTGCACCACCGGAACCATCAAGGTAACGCTTGCCTTCCCGGTCGATGATCCAGCATCCGTCACCGGCAACAGCGACCGGCGGGCTGAAGGCCGTATGGCGTGGGAAAACATGGCTCA
The DNA here is from genome assembly GCA_029213165.1 of Minwuia sp. GTDB lineage: Bacteria > Pseudomonadota > Alphaproteobacteria > Minwuiales > Minwuiaceae > Minwuia. The sequence continues at coordinate 266 of JARGNO010000075.1, read as the reverse complement.
TGGTTGGGCTCCAGTACCGGGCAGCGCTTGGGCAACCGACACATTGCGCTTCAACCGCCGGTTTTTCCAGCGCCCAGAGGCTTGCCTTGCGGTAACGCGGATTATCGTCACAATGACGACAGCTCAAAGGCAATCGACATATGATTGGCGGGGCATGAAATCGCGCATATCCAAGTACAGGGAGCGAAAAGCGATGAAATCCATGAAAATGCTGGTGGCGGCGGCGGCAGTTGGCTGCTCGAACTGGTAGCGGACGCGAAAGTCGA
>JARGNO010000074.1 GCA_029213165.1 Minwuia sp. | reverse complement strand
CACTGGATTATCCTGAATGGGTGGTCGGGAGGGGGAGAGGGGAGGCCCGGTCAGCGCACGAGTCCTGCAACGCCAGACCAGTCAGAAAGTCCGATTCAGATCAATCCGCGGCTTCGGCGGCGAGGCCCTGGTTGTCCAGCCAGCCTTCGACCTGCCGCATCTGGTCCTTCAGTTCGGCAATGGTCTCATCCAGTTCCTCGCGCTGTTGCAGCAGCGTGGCCATCCGGTCCTCGGAGGCGTCGAGCAGCATCCGCGCCTGGGCCACCTGGCCGTCGCGCAGCTCGTAGAGTTCCAGCCAGTCGCGGATCTCCGCCAGGCTGAAACCGAGACGCTTGCCGCGCAGGATCAGCGCCAGCCGCCCCTTGTCGCGGCGGTCATAGATGCGCTGTGTGCCCTTGCGCAGCGGGCTCAGCAGGCCTTTGTCCTCATAGAAGCGCAGGGTGCGCGGGGTGATGTCATATTCCAGCGACAGGTCGCGGATTGAGTAGGTTTTCGATTCGCTCATGATGGTGTATTCTCTGGCCGTCCGATGGGTGACGCAGGTGCTGCGCCGGTTGCCAACATAGTTAGGTTACGTTGACGTAAACGTCAAGTGCCGGACGGACCCTTTTCACACAATTGCGATACCGGAAGCCGCGCATGTCCAGCCAGCCCACAAATTACCGTCAGTTCTGGCCCTATTACCTGCGCGAGCATTCCCGCATCCTGACCCGCCGCATCCACTATTTCGGCACCGGCCTGGCGGTCATCGGCATCATCATGGCCGTGGCAAGCTGGGACGCCTGGTACCTGCTGGGCGCCGCCATCTGCGGCTACGCCCCCGCCTGGTTCGCGCATTTCTTCGTGGAGAAGAACCGCCCGGCGACCTTCCGCTATCCGTTCTGGTCCCTGATCAGCGACTTCCGCATGTTCTTCATGTGGCTCGCCGACCGCCTGCAACCCGAACTGAAGCGCGCCGGTTGCCTGGCGGAAATCGACCTGGAAGAACCGGATAACGCAAAGGTGGGTTGAGAGGGTATTTTCTATTGAAGTCATGTATTCGCCGTGCTGGCAGAAAGCGTAAGACCTTGTGTATAACGTTCTAGGAAAAATTAGGCCGAATATTGTAAGACTTGATAACTACTAATTCAATTTCGGTGAAATCATGGAGAAACATTATAATTTGCCGTATTGTGAAACAATGCACTGACTTGGGCTTGGTATTCATCTACAGAAATTCGTTCTAGATACATGTGTGTCTGTTCCATGCTTTTCGCCATATCTACAAAATAGCCGTTACCATTTTCTACTCTGTTTCCAGTATTGAATTCAAACTTTATATACCCATAATTACGCAACCTGCTACTATCGCCAGTTAGAGTTGAGTCTGCTGTGAACGAAAGTTCGTCAAGGTGGTCGTCAAAATGTACATCTCGACTGACCCATTCGGATCCAATAGTCCCATCAGGGTTAATACCATAGCCACTGTAAACATATCCGCGCTTGGAAAATTTTATTCTACAAAGGCTTCTAGGCCGCGAAGACTCACCCAAAATTGAAATCGCGTAGCAGCCTTGAATTTTCCACATCGGGGAAATTCTCTTTGAAATCAACTTACTCCGTGTCACAAATTCGTAAGCAAGTAACAAAACTACGCCAAGAAAAATTATTGCCATAAATGCCGCAGATACTGGCCACCCGATAATTTCGACTAATAACTTGTCATATATAACCGAAATCAACAATGCTGTTATCGACCCATAAACGGCAGCGAACAATTTCAAGATCATTCCCCTCCTGCACAGTGTAACAAACTTCATGTTGCAGTCGCACCTACTATGACCATCAGCATCGCAATATACAACAAACTGTCCAGCCACAATTGATAGAAGTCCAAAATTCTAACCATCATTGTAGCAAGAATTGGTATCACGGTGTCGTTGTAGAGAAAGAAAATGAAAAATATGGTTGAAACCATCATCACACCGATCTGGCCGCGATGGCTTGTGAAGGATTCTATGGTCCCGTCGTCACGCAAATCTGCAGTGAACGCGCGACCTGACCACCCTCAGTGCAGCTTCACACCCGGGTCGTCGTCGAAGAGTTCGGCGAGCTTGTCCATCATGACGCCGCCGAGCTGTTCCGCGTCGACGATGGTGACGGCGCGGCGGTAGTAGCGGGTGACGTCGTGGCCGATGCCGATGGCGATCAGTTCGACCGGGCTGCGGGTCTCGATGTGTTCGATGACCTCCCGCAGGTGCCGGTCCAGGTAGTTCCCGGTGTTCACCGACAGCGTGGAATCATCCACCGGCGCACCATCGGAGATGACCATCAGGATGCGGCGCTGTTCGGGGCGGCCGATGACGCGGTCATGGGCCCAGAGCAGGGCCTCCCCGTCGATGTTCTCCTTCAACAGCCCCTCGCGCAGCATCAGGCCCAGGTTCTTGCGCGCCCGGCGCCAGGGCATGTCGGCGGGCTTGTAGACGATGTGGCGCAGATCGTTCAGGCGACCGGGGTTCAGCGGCTTGCTGGCCGCCAGCCAGCGTTCGCGCGACTGCCCGCCTTTCCAGGCGCGGGTCGTGAAGCCCAGGATCTCCACCTTCACCGCACAGCGTTCCAGCGTGCGGGCCAGGATGTCGCCGCACATGGCCGCGACCGTGATCGGACGCCCGCGCATGGAGCCTGAATTGTCCACCAGCAGGGTGACGACCGTGTCGCGGAAGTCGGTGTCGCGCTCCATCTTGTAGGACAGCGGCAGCGACGGATTGGCGACGACGCGGGCCAGCCGGGCGGTGTCGAGATAGCCGTCATCCAGGTCGAAGTCCCAGGACCGGTTCTGCTTCGCCATCAGGCGGCGCTGCAGCCGGTTGGCCAACTTACTGACGACGGACTGCATGTGATGCAGCTGCTGGTCGAGCTGACCGCGCAGGCGGGTCAGTTCCTCGTTGTCGCAGAGATCGCTCGCCTCCACGACCTCATCGAAGTCGGTGGTGAAGGGGCGATAGGCCGGGCGCGGCGGCTCGTTGGAAAAATCGTCCGGATAGAGCGGGCGGCGGCCCTTGCCGGCCTCATCGCCTTCCCCTTCCATCTCGTCCTCGCCCGAGGACTGGACCTGCTCGCCCTGCTGGTCGGCGGCATCCTCCCCGTCACCGGCTTCCGCCGACTGCGGCTCGGCGGCGTCCTGGCTGCCGTCCTGGCCCTCTTCCTCGCCCTGCTGCTGCTGCTCGCTGCTTTCCTCGGACTCCTCGTCCTCATCCTCGTCGCCGTCGGTCTGCTCGTCCTCCATGTATCCGAGGTCGCGGATCAACTGCCGCGCCGCCCTGGCAAACGCCGCCTGGTCGTCGAGGTTGGAGAGCAGGTTGTCCAGATCACCGCCGGCCTTCTGCACCAGATCGTCGCGCCAGAGGTTCAGCAGGTTGCGTCCATCCTCCGGCAATGCCCGGTCTGACAGGGCCTCCCGCATCAGCATGCCGACGGCTTCCGACAGGGGGGCCTCCGACTGGTCGCGCAGGCGGCCATAGCCGCGCACGCGGCAGCGTTCCTCCAGCGCCGCATGCAGGTTGTCGGAAACGCCCCGCATCTGGCGGGAGCCGATGGCCTCCACCCGCGCCTGCTCGATGGATTCGAAGATTGCCCGCGCGGTGCCGCCCTGCGGCATGTTGCGCAGATGGACGCCGCGATCGTGATGTTTCAGACGCAGCGCGAAGGCATCGGATGTACCGCGCACCTGCGCCAGTTCCGCCTTGTCCATGGCGCGACCGGGCACCGGCAGGCGGGCGCGCTTGCCGCGCAGGGTCGGAGTCTCGGGGCCGTAACTGACCTCCAGCTCCTTCTCCCCCGACATGGCCCGCATCGCTGCCGCGACGGCGCGCTTGAACGGTTCTGTCGGCCCCTCCGCACCCTTGCTCACGTCGGCGGTATCCTCTTGTTGTGGACCGCTCCACCCCTCTCCCCCTCCTGGCGAGGAGTCGTTTGCGGGCTGTTCCATCCCTCTCCCCCACCCGGCCACCCATTGAGGATGATCCCGTGGGTGGCCGGGTGGGGGAGAGGGATGGAACAGGCCACTGCGAGACTCCGGGAGAGGGGTGGAACGGTCAGACGACCAATCGCGCGCTCAGTTCACCGTCACGCTGGCGGCGGACTCGGGCAGGTCGATGCCCAGGCTGCGCTGGAAATACTCGGCAACAATGCTGCGTTCGGTCTCGTCACACTTGTTCAGGAAGGTGACGCGGAACGCGAAGCCGACATCGCCGAAGATCTCCGTGTTCTCCGCCCAGGTGATCACGGTACGCGGCGACATGACCGTCGAGATATCGCCGGAGACGAAACCGGCGCGGGTCAGGTCGGCGACATTGACCATGGCGCTGAGCAGCTTCTTGCCTTCCGGCGTGTCATAGGACGGGGCCTTGGCCAGCACGATCCCGGCCTCCGCATCATGGTCCAGATAGTTCAGCGTGGTGACGATGTTCCAGCGGTCCATCTGGCCCTGGTTGATCTGCTGCGTGCCATGATACAGGCCCGTCGTGTCCCCCAGACCAATGGTGTTGGTGGTGGAGAACAGGCGGAAACAGTTGTGCGGATGCAGCACCCGGTTCTGGTCCAGCAGGGTCAGCTTGCCGTCATGTTCCAGCACGCGCTGGATCACGAACATCACGTCCGGGCGACCGGCGTCATATTCGTCGAAGACCATGGCGACCGGGTTCTGCAGCGCCCAGGGCAGGATGCCGTCCTTGAATTCGGTCACCTGCTGGCCGTCGCGCAGGACGATGGCGTCCTTGCCGACCAGGTCGATACGGCTGATGTGGCTGTCCAGGTTGACGCGCACGCAGGGCCAGTTCAGCCGCGCGGCGATCTGTTCGACATGGGTCGACTTGCCGGTGCCGTGGAAGCCCTGGATCATGACGCGGCGGTTGTGCTTGAAGCCCGCAAGGATGGCCAGCGTGGTTTCCCGGTCGAACAGATAGGCCGGATCGGTCGGCGGCACCCGGTCCGTCGATTCCGAGAAGGCGGGCACTTCCATGTCGCTGTCGATCCCGAAGGCCTGGCGCACGGACAGCATCAGGTCCGGTGCGCCGGACGGCAGGCTCGGCAGATCATCATAATCCGAGTGAGACATTCGTTTCCCCTGAATGGTGTAAGGGACCGCTGACCGCATCCAGGGGACTGCCCCGGTCACGAGGGTCGTCAGGAAAGACCGGCGTTGAGCACGCTGAAGGCCTGGTTGATGTTCTTCAGCCGGTCCTCGGCGCGGCGATCACCGCCATTGGCATCCGGATGAAATCGTTTGACCAGTTGCTTATAGTGTCTCTTCAGCGCGTGCAAGTCATCGGTCGGGTCTATGTCCAGTGTTCTGAACGCATCCCTCTGCTCCGCCGTGTACTGGCGGCTCTGGCGGCGTTTCTCGGCCTCCTTCGCGGCCTTCCTCTCCGCCCGCTCATCGGCGAAACCGAAGGGGTCGGTGAAGCTTGCCCTGGCCCGCATGGTGGCGGTGCGATGCCCCATCGGCCAGGTCTCGCGGTGGCCATAGGCGGCAGAGTGCTGGAACGAGGCCGCTTCCTCCTCCGGCATGTCGGCGAAGTAGTTGTAGGACTTGTTGTATTCCCGCACGTGATCCAGACAGAACAGATGATACCCGTCCGCGCCGTCGCGTGACTTGGGCGCACGGAACTCGCCCAGCTCCAGACAGCCTGCCTTTTCGCAGGGCCTGGCGTTGGCTTCCCCCGTATGGATGCGGCCGCCGTAATTCGTCCGGCGTTTCTGCTGTGTCCGTGCCATGCGCCGGATTATGGTGAGGCAGGCCATGACGGGCAAGCTTGACAGTTGCGCCAAAGCCCGAAACATCAGGTGCCCCGAACACACCCGCCGTGCAGGAGCATCCATGACCTACGCCGAACGCATCCGCCAGCACCTGACAGAGGCCCTGTCGCCGGAAGTGCTGGAGATCGAGGACCAGTCGCATCTGCACAAGGGCCATGTCGGCGCCAGGCCGGAGGGGGAAACCCACTTCCATGTCCGCATCGTCTCTGCCGCTTTCGCCGGTCAAAGTCGCGTGAACCGCCAGCGCGGCGTCTACCGCCTGCTGAAGGCCGAGATGGACGAGCGCGTCCACGCCCTGGCACTGGAAACCCTGACGCCGGAGGAGGCGGCGGCGGCAGGCTGAGGTCGCGCCGGTTACGCTGACGGTTCAGTCCCCGCTCAGTCCCCGTCAAGGAACTGCTGCTGTTCCTGAAACAGGCGCACGGCTGACTTAACGGCGCGGCGGAAGGCGGCCAGCGGGGCGTCGTCGGTGGCCTGCACGAAGACCTTGCCGCCGTTCTGCGCTGCACCGGCGACCAGCATCAGGTTCACCGGCCAGCCGAAATCCTCCACCCACCAGCCATCCCCGTCCACCGGGCGGCCCTGCGGATCCGTCACACCTGCAACGGCGCTGCGCGCCGTCAGCGGGCGCGGGTCATCGACATGGGCGAAGACCGGCTTGCCCGCAGCGATCATCCAGCCGATCTCGAAGGCCGTGCCGTCATCGGCATTGGGACCGCGAAAGGGAGACAGGTTGGCGACGCAGCCGTCGGCCCCATGCATCAGTGCGATATTGGCACGATAGATGTGATGCGCGACGCGGGCCGGGTCCGCATCGGGCGGCGGCGGGGCATTGTCCAGCGGGAACAGGCCGACGGCCCCCAGTTCCTTGCAGATCTCCTGCATCCGGGCGCCGCGCGCCAGTGCGTCCGGCGCGAACACGTCCGGCCCGGCGAGGTAGAGGCGGGGACCCTGGCTCATGCGGTCAGACCCTGTCGGAGCCTATTCGACCGTGATCGTGACCAGGGAGGAGGCCACGGGCGGCACATGCGGCACGTGATTGTGGTCGCCCAGCAGGATCTGCAGGGTGTGCCGGCCCTTCGGCAGGTCCAGCGTCACCTCCGTCTGCCCGCCACCGAAGTGGCGCAATCCGTCCTCCGCGGGCAGGGAGTACTCCAGGTCCTCGCCCGTCGGCATCGCCCGGTCGATCAGCAGGTGATGATGTCCGGTGTTTGCCTTGTCGATCCCGGCGGGCGCGACACCCATGCCGGTCAGGCCGAACCGGACCGTGACCGGAGAGGTAACGGTGGCACCCTCGTCGGGGCTGATGATGTAGGCCTGCGCACCCTCCGGCGCGGGGGACTGGGCCATGGCCGTGTGCCCCAGAAGAAACAGGGACGCGGCGATCAGTGACAGGATACGCATCGGAAACCCTCCGTTCAGCCAAAGCAGGATGGACAGGATAGGTCGTCACGGCATTTATGTCTCCGCCGGATCGGGTCTATAGTGGCCACCAACAGCATGCGGCAACTGCCGGACAGGCAACAGGGGAGGATCGGACATGAAACTGACAGCGGAGCAACTGCAGCAGTTCGATGAACTGGGTTACGTGATGTTGCAGGACGTCTTCGACCCGGTGGAGGTTGGTGTCCTGCAGGAGGAACTGCCCCGCATCTACGCCATGGACCGGCCGGAAGTCTGGCGGGAAAGCACGGGCGTGGTGCGCACGGCCTTCGCCGCGCACCGCTACAGCAAGCCCTTCGACTGCATCGGTGCGCATCCGCGCCTGATCGGCCCGGTGCAGCAACTGCTGGACGGCGATGTCTATATCCACCAGTACAAGATCAACGCCAAGGCTGCCTTCGACGGCGATGTCTGGCAGTGGCATCAGGACTATGGGACCTGGGCGCGCGACGACCTGATGCCGGAACCCCGGGCCATGAACATCGCCCTGTTCATCGACGATGTGACCGAGTTCAACGGCCCGCTGTGGGTCATTCCCGGCAGTCACAAGCAGGGTGTGCTGGAGGCCGGGCACGATCTGGCCACCACCTCCTATCCGCTCTGGACGCTGGACAAGGCCAGCATCACCGAACTGGCCAACGAACACGGCATGTTCTCCGCCAAGGGCAAGGCCGGATCGGTGCTGATGTTCCATTCCAATCTGGTGCACGCCAGTTCGCCCAACATCGGGCCGTGGGGCCGCACCATCGTCTACCTGTCGCTCTGCCACGTGGACAACCACATCCGCCAGTTCAAGCGGGAGGAATGGATCGCCCACCGCGACTTCACCCCGATCACCCCGCTGGATGACGCCTGCCTGCGCGACCTCGCCCGCGAAAGGGCCGCGGCGGAGTGAGCGCGGCGCCGGTTGAGGGTTTCATCGAGCGGCTGGAGCGTGCGCCAACCGGCTCAGGGCCGCTGGACGGACTGAGCTTCGGGCTGAAGGACCTCTATGACGTGGCGGGTCGTGTCACCGGCTGCGGCAACCCGGACTGGCGGCGCACCCATGCCCCCGCCCCGTCGGACTGTTCCGTGCTGGCCCGCCTGCTGGACGCCGGGGCGCGGCTGACCGGCATCACCCATACCGATGAACTGGCCTACAGCCTGAATGGCGAGAACGCGCATTACGGCACCCCGGTCAATCCCGCGGCACAGGGGCGCATTCCAGGCGGTTCCTCCTCCGGTTCCGCCAGTGTCACGGCTGCCGGTCTGGTGGATTTCGCGATCGGTTCGGACACCGGCGGCTCCGTCCGGATTCCGGCGACCTATTGTGGCCTCTACGGCATCCGCACGACCTTCGGGGCCATCCCGCTCGACCGCTGCATGCCGCTGGCCCCCAGCTTCGACACCTGTGGCTGGTTCGCGCGGGACGCGGAGATCTTCACCAGGGTCGGTGCGGTCCTGCTGGACCAGCCGGTGACACCGTCTCGGCCCCGGCGACTGGTGGCTGATCCGGCGCTGTTCGCCATGTGCGACGCCGCCACCCGAGAGACCCTGCAGCGCGCAGTGGAAGCCCTCGACATGCCGGTTGAAACCGTCGACATCGGCTTCGATCCGGAACGCTTCAAGGAAGCCTTCCGCATCCTGCAGGCGCGGGAGATCCGGGACGTTCACGGGGCCTGGGTCACGGCGGTCCAGCCGCGCTTCGGCCCCGGCGTCGTGGACCGGTTCCGCATGGCGGCGGCGATCACGGACGCGGAGGTGGCGGAGATGCAGCCGGTGCGCGACAGCCTGCGCCAGCGCCTGAACCACCTGCTCGACGACGGCACCGTGCTGGTCCTGCCCACGGCGCCCGGTCCTGCGCCGGTGATGAACTGGGACCCGGCGCTGCTCGACGCCTTCCGCTACCGCATCATCGCGCTCACCTGCCTCGCCGGTCACGCAGGCCTGCCACAGGTCAGCATCCCCGCCGGCCTGTCGGATGGTGCACCTGTCGGCCTGTCACTGATGGGTGGGGCGGGGACGGACGCGGGGCTGCTTGGCGCCGCAAGGGCCTTCGCCGCCTGAGCGTTCGCGGGTGCGGGACCCATCAATCCGGGGAACCGCTTCAGATCGGATCCCTGTGGCTCACCTTGTCCAGCCGTTCCTGCAGGTCGGCATGGGCCAGCTGGCGACGGGCATCGACGGCCTGACGGGCGGCGGTCTGGGGCATGCCGATGTCGATCAGCAGTCCCTCCGCCAGGTGCAGCCCGGCCTCCAGCGCCTCCGGCACGACGCGGTCAGCCCCGCGCGTGGTCAGCCGCGTGGCATGGGCATTGTCGCGGGCGCGGGCGTGGATCACCAGATCCGGCCAGTGGCGGGCGGCGACCTCGACGATCCGCTCCGCGTCCGTCTGCCTGTCCAGCGTCACGACCAGGGCCAGCGCCTTGTCGGCCCCCAGCCGCTTCAGCATTTCCGGGTGGCTGGCGTCACCGAAGACGACGCCGCGGCCTTCGCGGCGGTAGCGCGCGACACGGGCCGCATCGATGTCGATGCTGATGTGGTCGATCTCCTGCGACGACAATGTCCCCGCGACCGAGCGTCCGACCCGGCCATAGCCAACGACAATGACGTGCTCAGCCAGCCCTTCCGCCGATTCCATCCCCGTCGCGCCACGCCTGGCGGAGCGGTCCTCCAGCTGCAGCGCCAGCCGCATTCCCAGGTTGGCCAGCAGCGGGGTGACCATCATGCTCAGGCTGGCGACGATCAGCATGAACTGCGCCGTGTCCTCCGGCATCAGCCCCACGTCCAGCGCCATGGCGACGACCAGGAAGGCAAATTCGCCGCCCTGGAACAGCAGGATTCCGGTCTCCACCGCCACCGGCAACGGCTGGCCGAAGGCGCGGGCGAGGACCAGGATGATCGGGGCCTTGATGATCATCAGTCCGATGACGGAAGCGAGCAGCCATTCGGGACGGTTGGCCAGGCTGGCAATGTCGATGCTCATGCCGACGGAGACGAAGAACAGCCCCAGCAGCAGGCCCTTGAAGGGCTCGATATCCACCTCGATCTGGTGGCGGTAGTCGGTCTCCGCCATCAGCAGCCCGGCCAGGAACGCGCCGAGCGCCATGGACAGCCCGGCCATCTCGGTCGCCACCGCGATGCCGATGATCAGCAGCAGCACCAGCGCCAGGAACATCTCCGGTCCCGACTCCCGCCCCAGCACCCGGAACACGGGCCGGATGACGAAGCGCCCGACGACCAGGATGACGACGACCGCCACCAGCGCCTGACCCATGGCAAGGGCGAAGGCCAGCACGGGGGAACCGTCACCCTGCGCCGCCAGCGCCACCACCAGGAACAGGATCGGCAGCACCGCCAGATCCTGGAACAGCAGGATCGCGAAGCCGGTGCGCCCGGTGGGTGAGGCCATGCGCCCCCCCTCCGACAGCAGCTGCATGACCACGGCGGTGGAGGAGAGCGCGAAGGCCGCGCCCAGCACGATGGAGGTGGCGGGGCTGTTGCCGAACTGGGCCGCGATCAGCCCGATCACCGTGCCGGTGACCAGCACCTGCACGCCACCAAGCCCGAAGACCAGCCGCCGCATCGCCCGCAAGCGTTCCAGCGACAGTTCCAGGCCGATCATGAACAGCAGGAAGACAACACCAAGTTCGGCGATGGAGCGTACCGATTCCGGATCACCGATGGAGACATGGTGCAGCCAGGGCGCGGATTCGGAGAAGCGGGCAAGCCCGAACGGCCCGACAATGACACCGACGATCAGGAACCCGAGGACGGGGCTGATACGCATTCGCTGCAGGATCGGCACGACGACACCGGCTGCGGCCAGGAACACCAGCACCTCACGAAGAAGGTCTGAACCTTCATGCATGGTCTTCCACCGCCTCCGAACGCATTTACCGACAGATCAACAGGATAGCCGATACCGGGCCGGTTTCGCGAGCGTCGATTGCGGATGCCCGTCCCGCGGCGGGAATCTGTCTTTTGACCGTTCCACCCCTCTCCCCCTCCCGACCACCCACGGGATTGTCCTTATGGGTGGTCGGGAGGGGGAGAGGGGTGGCGCGGTCGGCGCAATGATGCGGTGGTGATCGCGGCGGGGCCAGCTCGGGCGGGACCATTCAGGCCGGTGGCTTGAAAGCGCCTCTTGGACCTGGGTTACCAGGTGGGTGCCGTGTCATCGGAACCAGGGTTCCAGCGAGGGACAGCTCCCGAGAGAGCGATATTGGCCCAGGGGCTATGCGTGCCTGTCGTACCCTACAGAACCCGCCCGAGCGACGTATATAGCGATGCGTGGATCAGAATGAAATGCCGTGAGGGGCTTTGCTGCCCCTTCGCGCCCGGCGACGCCCTCCCCGTCGGGCGGTGGTCGTGCGGTTCAGTCCGCTTCCAGCCGGTCGGCATAGGCCTCCAGCCGTTCGGCGATACGCACCATGCGTGCCCGGTCCGGCGGCGGGGCCGCTGCGGTCCCGCCGGTCTCGGCCGCCACCTGCTCCCGGGCCCGGTCCACGTCATCCAGCGCATTGGCCAGGTCGTCGGCAATCATCAGGGCCGTCATCAGCAGCAACCGGTTGTAGGACGGTTGCGCCCCGCTGGCGGTCAGTTCTGCCGTGCGGGAATCCAGATACTCGGCCAGTTCCTTGACCCGTTCTTCCTCACCCGGGCCGCAGCCGATGGTGTGGTTCTGGCCGCCGACGGAAACCGTGACTGTTGTCGCCATGACCGGTCAGCCTTTCAGGACTGTGTCGAGGTTGCCGATGGCGCGATCCACCCGCGTGGTGACATCGCTGATGGCCGCGCGACGGGAAGCCTCCCGGCCCTCCAGCGCCTGAAGTCTTTGCTTCAGACCCTCGTTCTCCGCCTGCAAGCCCTCGGAATCGCTGCCGTTTGCGCCAGCTTCTGCGGCTGTTCGCCGCAAGGCCTCGGCGTCTGTCAACCGGTCAAGCCGGTCCAGCGCCGCCTCGATCCGGGCGAGCAGTTTCCCGTTCTCGTCATCTTCAGAAACCGGAGTCAAAAGCTGGTTGCCTGTCATGCAGTTAGATCACGTCGTTGACGGGTGACTATAGAAACAGCGCAGGCGAAGCGTCAACAACACCGAAGGGGGTCAATTCGGTGCCTGCCATCACCCCGCGCCCGATTTGCTGCTGATTGTGCGGGCAGTGTGGCGAATATTTGCGCCCGCGACTGGAAAGCAGTACACCACGCCGCGACACGGTCGTGGCTTTGGTCAGGCGGTGTTTCACGTCAGCCCGCCCGACGCATCCGGCATCCAGAATATCCAGAGGCCCGTCATGAAAGTTGATCACAGCGCCATGGCCAATGCCATCCGCGCCCTGTCGATGGATGCTGTCCAGCAGGCAAACTCGGGTCATCCCGGCATGCCCATGGGCATGGCCGACGTGGCGACCGTGCTGTTCTCGAAGTTCCTGCACTTCGATCCGCGCCGCCCGGACTGGGCCAATCGCGACCGCTTCGTGTTGAGCGCGGGCCATGGGTCGATGCTGCTCTATTCGCTGCTGCATCTCACCGGTTATCCCGACATGACGATGGATGAGCTGCGGAACTTCCGCCAGCTTGGCGCAAAGACCGCCGGTCATCCGGAGTTCGGCCATGCCAGCGGCATCGAGACCACCACCGGACCGCTGGGACAGGGCATTGCCAATGCCGTCGGCTTCGCCCTGGCGGAGCGCATTCTCTCCGCCCGCTTCGGGCAGAAGGTGATCGACCACTACACCTATTGCATCGCCGGTGACGGCTGCCTGATGGAAGGCATCAGCCATGAGGCGGCGAGCCTGGCCGGGCACCTGAAGCTCGGCAAGCTGGTGGTGCTGTTCGACGACAACCACATTTCCATCGATGGCCCGACCGATCTTTCGGTGTCCGATGACCAGCTAGCGCGTTTCGCCGCCTCCGGCTGGCATGTGCTGGACTGTGACGGTCACGACCAGAAGGCGATCGAGGAAGCCATCGAGGCCGCGCGCAGCGATCCGCGCCCGTCGCTGGTCGCCTGCCGCACCACCATCGGCTACGGCTCCCCCAACAAGGAAGGCACCGCCGCCACCCATGGCGCGCCGCTGGGTGCCGACGAGATCGCGGCCACCCGCGCCCGCCTTGGCTGGAGCGCCGAACCCTTCGTGATTCCCGACGAGGTGCTGGATGCCTGGCGGCTGGTCGGCGCCCGTGGCGGTGCCCGTTCCGCCGCCTGGGAAGAGACCGTCGCGGGCATGGACCGTGACCGCCGCGACGAACTGATGCGCGTGCTGGCCGGCAAGCTGCCGGAAGGCTGGGACAAGGCCCTGATCGCGCATCTGGAACATCTGGTGGCGGAGAAGCCCAAGGTTGCCACGCGCAAGGCGTCCCAGGACGCGATTGCCGCGATCCAGCCGCACCTGCCGGAAATGGTCGGTGGCTCTGCCGACCTGACCGGTTCAAACCTGACCCGTACCGGTGGCATGACCCCGGTGCAGGCATCGGACTTCGGCGGTTCCTACGTCTTCTATGGCGTGCGCGAACACGGCATGGCGGCGATCATGAACGGCATGGCGCTGCATGGCGGCATCCTGCCCTTCGGCGGCACCTTCATGGTCTTCACCGACTACTGCCGCCCGTCCATCCGCCTGTCCGCCCTGATGGGTCAGCAGGTTATCTATGTCATGACGCATGACTCCATCGGCCTGGGCGAGGACGGCCCGACGCATCAGCCGGTGGAGCATCTGGCGTCGCTGCGGGCCATGCCGGGCCTGAGGGTCTTCCGCCCCGCTGACGCGGTGGAGACCTCCGAGGCCTGGAAGCTGGCGGTGGAGCATCGCGACGGTCCGTCCCTGCTGGCGCTCTCGCGTCAGGGGACGCCGACGGTGCGCACCCGGGTGAACGAGAATCTGACCGCACGCGGCGGCTACATCCTGGAGGACGCCACCGGCGGGGCCGCGCGGGTGACCATCATCGCCACGGGAACGGAAGTGCAGACCGCACTGGACGCCCGCAAGCTGCTGCAGACCGAGTCCATTCCGACCCGCGTCGTCTCCATGCCCGGCACGGAGCGGTTCGACGCCCAGGGTCGCGACTGGCGTGATGAGGTTCTGGGCACCGATACGCTGAAGGTCGCGGTCGAGGCCGCTTCCCGCTGGGGCTGGGAACGCTATGTCGGTACCGATGGGATCATCATCGGCATGGACAGCTTCGGCGCCTCCGCCCCCGCGCCTGAACTCTATGAACATTTCGGTATCACGGC
>JARGNO010000073.1 GCA_029213165.1 Minwuia sp. | reverse complement strand
TACCAGCCGGGCCGGACGCGGCAGGACCCGGCAATGATCGCGCCGGAACCCTGGCCGGGCGGATTCAGTCCCGCCTATGTGCCCGCGACCGCGTTCGATACGGATGCGGGACTGCTGGCCCGGTTGCAGGACCTGAAGCGCCATGGCCTCACCATCGTCACCGGACTTGCTGATGATCCGGAAGCCGGTGTCAGGCTGGGGCAACGGATCGGGTTCCTGCGGCCGACCAATTTCGGACTGATCTTCGATGTCCGATCGAAGCAGAGCCCGAACAACCTTGCCTATACCGCCGGTCCACTGCCGCTGCACACGGATCTTCCCAATCAGGAACTGCAGCCGGGCATCCAGTTCCTGCATTGTCTGGTCAATGGGGCGGCAGGCGGGGATTCGGTCTATGTCGATGGCCTGAACCTGTTGCGCGATCTGCGCAGCCGCTATCCGGATGCATTTGACGTGTTGCTGAACACCACTGTTCCGTTCCGGTTCCACGATGGGGAGGCTGACATACGCAGTCGCCGCAGCGTCTTCGATCTGGACCCGATGGGATTTCCCAGCCGCCTGTCGATCAACAGCCACATCATGGATGTCATCGACCTGGAACCCGAACTGGCTCACCGATGGTACGCGGGGATGCGTCGTCTGAAGGAACTGCTGGCCGACCCTGACCGACTGGTGACCTTGCACCTTCAGCCCGGCGAGATGGCCGTCTTCGACAACCGTCGTGTACTGCATGGCCGCACAGGTTTCGATCCTGCGACCGGGGACCGCCATTTTCGGGGCTTCTATGTCGATCACGGTGAACTGGATAGCCGAATCCGGGTGCTTTCGCGCATGATGGAATGAATCGAACCAGACCCCCGACACTGGCCAGCTGATCGACCTGACCGCATGAATGATCTGCCATCAGACCTGAAGATCATCCGCAACCCGCGCGCGCGGCGGCTGCGGCTGCGGCTCGACCGGCGAGAAGGGTTTCCGGTGCTGACCCTGCCGAAAGGCGTGCCCGAGCGGACGGGACTGGCCTTCGTGCAGGAGAATCTCGACTGGATTCGCGACCGGCGGGCGGAGCGGCCTGAGCCCATCCCGTTCCTGCCCGGTACGCGCATTCCGTTCGGGGACCGGGAACTGCTGATCGTGCGAACGCCCGACGGTCGCGGCAATACCAGGCTGAAGGGTGATTGCCTGCTGGTCGGTGGTGATGAGGCACATGGCAACCGCCGGGTGACTGACTGGCTGAAGGTCCGGGCGCGGGAGCGGCTGAAACAGCGGTCCCTGTTCCATGCAGACAGGATCGGTGAAACCGTCAGCCGCGTCCGGGTGGCCGATCAGTCAAGCCGCTGGGGCAGTTGTTCGGGCCGGGGCGTGCTGTCGTTCAACTGGCGGCTGATCCTGGCCCCGGATCACGTGCTGGACTACGTCGCGGCGCATGAGGTCGCGCACCTGCGGGAAATGAACCACGGCCCCCGGTTCCATGCCCTGCTGGCAACCCTGCTGGAGGACCCGCAGCGGGGCGACCGCTGGCTGAGCCGCAATGGCCAGCAGCTTCGCCGTTACGGCATGGTGGCCACGGATTCCTGAAGGCTGTCCAGTTCGAACTCGACAAGTGGCTCATAGCGCGCGCCCTCCGACCCCAGATGGCTGCGGAACAGGGTGAAGCCATTGACGGGCAAGGGCGGCAGATACAGTCCGCCATGGTCGGCCACGAAGCCCTCCAGCCGTCCCTTGGGCGCGTCCTTCAGCCGGGCGATGGTGACATGGGGGTGAAACTTGCGATGCTCCGCGCCCAGCCCCGCCGTCTGGGCCGCCTGCTCGACCTTGGCCTGCAGATGACGCAGGGGTGCCGATGGCTCCGCCCCCACCCACAACATGCGGGCGCGACGGCGGTCACCGAAGATGCCCATGCCGCTGAGCGTCAGCTCAAAGGCATTGGCACGGATGCGCGACAGGGCGGCCACCAGATCCTCAGCCATGTCATGCGACGCATCGCCGACAAAGCGCAGGGTCAGGTGCAGGCTTTCCGGTGCCACCCAGCGCGCGCCGGGCAACCCGCCCTGCGTCATGCTCAGGCGGGTCCGGACGTTTTCGGGCAGGTCGAGTGCAATGAACAGCCGCATGGCAACACCCTGTACAGGGAATGTGACATTCAGAGGATGGCGAGCACGGCCTCCGGTGGCCGTCCGAGCGCCGCCTTGCCGTTGGCCAGCACGATCGGGCGTTCGATGAGCTTCGGCGTCGCGATCATCGCGGCAATCAGTTCGCCGTCGGAAAGACCGGCTTCATCCAGACCGGCCGCCTTGTACTCGGCTTCCTTCCTGCGCATCAGATCACGCGGAGACAGGCCGAGCTTCGCCAGGATATCGCCAAGTTCGGCCGCGGTCGGCGGCGTCTTCAGATATTCGACGACTGTCGGCGTGACACCCTTGTCCTGCAGCAATTTCAGCGTCTCACGCGATTTGGAGCAGCGGGGATTGTGATAGATGGTGACGGTCATTCGAAACTCTCCAGACAGGAAACGCGCACTTCAACAGCGGTTTGAAGCGATCATCAGGGGCGCAGCAGGGCGGCAACCGGGCCGGACATGCGATCAGCGATGATGGCTGCCCCCTCTGCATTCGGGTGGATTCCATCCGACTGGTTCAGCGACGGCTCCGCCGCGACGCCGTCCAGCAGGAAGGGATAGAAGGCAACCTCTGCCTGCGCCGCGACCTCTGCGAACAGGGGATTGAACTTCCCGGCATATTCGTTGCCGAGATTTGGCGGTGCCAGCATGCCCGCGACCAGAACCGGAATGCCTTGCGAGGTCAGGTTGGCGATGATTGCCTCCATGTTGCGCCGGGTCTCCGCTGGATCGATCCCGCGCAGGCCGTCGTTGCCGCCCAGTGCCACGATCACCAGATCCGGCTGTCCCTGCACGGCCCAGCCCAGACGCGAAAGCCCGCCCGCCGTGGTATCGCCGGACACCCCCGCATTCTCGACCACCACGTCCAGTCCGTCGGCCTGCAGTTTCTCGCCCAGCAGGCGCGGCAGCGCCGCAGAGGGGGGCAGGCCATACCCCGCCGTGATCGAATCACCGAACATCACCACCCGCATTGACGAAGCGTTCACCGATTGCGGACTAAGAATGGCCACAAACATGGCGATTGTGACGAAAAGCAACAGTCCGTTGATCCCCCGGGCCGCGCGGCCATATCGGGGGGAGGGTTCGCACGTGGCGGGGCGCGCGAAACGCTGGGTCTGAAGCCGAGGAGAAAACACTGACATGGGCGACAGCCTCATTCGTCTGGAAGACGTTCACATCACTCTCGACGGCGCCGCAGGCGCGGTCAAGATACTCAAGGGCATCAGCCTCGACGTGGCCGCCGGAACTTCCGTGGCCGTGCTTGGCCCCTCCGGTTCCGGCAAGTCCACCCTGCTCGCCGCGGTTGGCGGGCTGGAAAGTGTGACCAGCGGCAGGCTGACGGTTGCGGACAGTGACCTGACCCGGCTGGACGAAGATGGGTTGGCCCTGTTCCGTCGCCATCATGTAGGGATCGTGTTCCAGTCATTCCACCTTCTGCCGACCATGACGGCACTGGAGAATGTCGCGGCGCCGCTGGAACTGGCGGGAAAGCCCGACCCCTTCACCCGTGCGGGGAAGGAACTCGCCGCTGTCGGCCTGCAGGACCGCGCGGGCCATTATCCCAGTCAGATGTCCGGTGGCGAGCAGCAGCGTGTCGCCCTGGCGCGTGCGCTGGCTGCCGATCCGGCGCTGATCCTGGCCGACGAACCGACCGGCAATCTGGACGGTGAAACCGGCGGGAAGATCACCGAACTGCTGTTCGAGGCGCAGCGGGAGCGTGGAACCACCCTGTTGCTGGTGACGCATGACGAGGATCTGGCCAAACGCTGTGACCGCATCGTGCGCATCCGGGACGGACTGATCGCCGATGACACGCTGAACAGCCACACCACAGCGGCGGCCTGACGCCCATGCACGACATTCAGACAGCTTGCCGCATCGCGCTGCGCGACCTGCGCGGTGGTGTGGCCGGGTTCCGCATCTTCCTGTTTTCGCTCGGCGGCGTACAGTGAGGCGGTATCCCGGAGTCTGACGATGCGCACCATCGTTCGCGCCACCTCGTCCGACGCGCGGACCCTGTCGGAACTGAAGGCGGTCGATGATCTCTATCCCCTCTATGGCCAGTTCAGGCTCGAAGGCGGTGGCGACCCCGCTGTTGCACTGGCTCCGGACGGTGACCGTTACGGTGTGGTCGCCGCGCCCGAACTCGCCGACCGGCTGGACGTTCGCATTGGCGAAGTCCTGCGCGTCGGTGACGCGGAGGTGGTGCTGCGCGGGATCATTGCCGAGGAACCTGACAGGGCATCCAGCGGTGCCGTCCTGCTGGGGCCGCGGCTGATGATTTCGGTGGATGCCCTGCCGGCAACCAACCTGATCCAGCCCGGCAGCATGATCTTCCGCCACTATCGGGCAAAGCTGCCCCCCGGTGCGGACCTGGGCGGTTTCGTGACGACCTTGCAGGACCGTTTTCCCGATGAGGGCTGGCGGGTGCGCGACAGTCGCCGGGGCGCGCCTGGCGTGGAGAGCTTCATCGAGCGGCTGCGCGTGTTTCTGATCCTTGTCGGGCTGACCGCGCTGCTGGTCGGCGGTGTCGGTGTCGGCAATGCGGTCAAGGCGCATCTGGACACCAAGCGTCGCTCCATCGCCATCCTGAAGTGCCTCGGCGCGACCGGTGCCGACATAACCCGGATCTTCATGATCCAGATCCTTATTCTCGGCACCGCCGGAATCGTAGCCGGTCTGGTTGTCGGCGGTCTGGTGCCTTTCGTCGTCGGCGGCCTGATGGCGCAGGTGCTGCCTGTGGCGCCGGAGGCGAACCTGTTCGTGCTGCCGCTGCTGCTGGCGACGCTTTACGGCATCCTCATTACCCTGACCTTCGCGCTCTGGCCCCTGGGTTCAGCCCGCCGGACCAGTGCTGCCAGCCTGTTCCGCGCCATGCTGGGCGACGGTGGCGAACGCCCGCCGCGCAGCTTCATCATCGGCACTGTCCTGTCGCTGGCGGGCCTTGCCGGGTTGACCCTGTTGAGTTCGGACCAGCCGATCTTCGCCCTGTATTTCGTGCTGGGTGCCGCAGGTTGCTTCGCGGTGCTGTGGCTTGCCGCGCAAGGTGTCATGCGTGCTGCGGCGCGGGTCAGGGGCCCCCGCAGTTCGACGATCCGGATGGCGCTGGCCAACCTGCACCGTCCGGGCGCGCCGACGGTTTCGGTCATGATCTCGCTTGGTCTGGGTGTCACGCTGCTGGCTGCAGTGGCCCTGATCGAGGGCAATGTGAAGGGGCAGGTGGACCGCCGCGTGGCGGAGGAGGCGCCGGCCTTCTTCTTCATCGATATCCAGCCGCATCAGCTGGAACCCTTTCTGGCCACAGCCAACGGCATCGACGGCGTCAGCAATGTGCAGACGGTGCCGACCCTGCGTGGTCGCATCACGCGCCTGAACGGCGCGGTTCCGGACGAGAGCAAGGTCGATCCGGGTGAGGCCTGGGTGCTGCGGGGCGACCGTGGCCTGACCTATGCCGCCAACCCGCCGGAGAACAGCCCGATCGTTGAGGGCAAATGGTGGCCCGCCGACTATCAGGGCGAGCCTTTGATCAGCTTCGAGAAGGAAGCCGCAGTCGGGCTGGGTGTCGGCATCGGTGACACCATCACGATCAATGTGCTGGGCCGCGACATCACCGCCCGTATTGCCAGTCTGCGCAACATCGACTGGGGCACCTTCGCGATCAATTACCTGTTCATCTTCGACCCGGCGACGCTGGCCGGTGCCCCACATACCCATCTTGCCACTGCCCATGCCGAAGGCGCCGCCGAACAGCAGCTCTACCGCGCCGTGACCGACCGGTTCGCCAATGTCAGTGCCATCCGGGTGAAGGAGGCGATGACCCTGTTCGACAGGATCCTGGGTCAGGTCGCGACGGCCATCCGCGCGGCCTCCGGTGTGACACTGTTCGCGGGTATGCTGGTGCTGGCCGGTGCCATTGCCGCGGGACACAGGCGGCGGGTGCGCGAGTCCGTCGTGCTGAAGGTGATCGGCGCGACCCGTGGCCAGATCCTGCGGATCAATGCCGCCGAGTTCGCCGTGCTGGGCTGCGTTACAGCAATCGTTGCCGCTGTCGCCGGGTCCGCCGCCGGATGGGGGGTGATCACCTTCGTCATGCAGGGCGAGTTCACCATCCTGCCGACGCGGCTGGCGGTGGTCATCATCGGTGCGATCATCCTCACCACGCTGCTGGGGCTGCTGGGAGCATGGCGCGCGCTGGGGCGGAAGCCTGCTGCGGAACTGAGGGTGGAGTGACAACAGCGGATGGGTGTAGCATTTCCCCTGCTTGACCTTGGGGGAGGATGCAATGGCTACGGACAAGTCGGAATGGATGGTCGACAAGGTATTGGCGCGACAGGCGCGGGAGCGACCTGACAGCCGCTTCATCCAGTTCGAGGATGGTGAACCCTACACTTATGCGCAGGCGCACCGGACTGCCAACAGTTACGGCAATGCCTATGCACAGATTGGCGTGGGGTTCGGCGATCATGTGGTGCTGATGCTGCACAATCGGCTGGAATACATCTGGTCGTGGATCGGACTCAGCCGGATCGGTGCCGTGGCAGTGGCTGTCAACACGGCCTACAAGGGTCGTTTCCTGACCCATGTCCTGACCAATTGCCGTGCAGGTATTGCAGTGGTGGAACCCGAGTTCCTGCCCTGGCTGGCGGAGATCGAGGACACGGTGCCTGATCTCAAGACCGTCTATGTTCCCAGTGACGGCGCGGATGTACCCCGTCCCGACTTCGCACGTATCGATGTCCGGTCGCTGGACGAACTGCTGACCGGTCCCGAGGACGACATCGACGTTGAGGTCAAGTACAGCGATATCGGCATGATCATGTTCACGTCGGGCACCACCGGCCCGTCCAAGGGGGTTCTGATGCCCAACGGGCACCTTTACCTGATCGGCATGTCAATGCAGCAGTCCATGCGACTGGGGCCAGATGACCGTTATTACATCTGCATGCCACTGTTCCATGCACAGGGTATCCTGATGCAGACCTTTGGTACCATGCTGGGCGGCGGCAGTGCCGTGCTGATGCGGACATTCAGCGCCAGCACCTGGATCGACGACGTCAGGAAATACAAGGCAACCGCAACGAACCTGCTGGGGGCGATGAACGATTTCGTGCTCAGCCAGCCGCCGCGCAAGGATGATACCGACAATGACCTGCGGATCCTGTGCGCCCTGCCCGTGACCACCGAAACAATGAACGCCCTGTCGAAACGGTTCGGGGTGGACAAGTTCACCGAACTCTTCGGCATGACGGAGTGCAACCTGCCGGTCTGGCGTCCCTTCGATGCACCCAACGAGGCGGGGTGTTCCGGCAAGGTCTGGGATGAATATTTCGAGGTCATCGTTGCCCATCCCGACACGGATGAGGAGATGCCGGTCGGGGAAGTGGGGGAGATCCTGGTCCGCCCGAAGGAACCATTCTGTTTCATGCAGGGCTACAACGGCATGCCCGACCGGACCGTCGAGACCTGGCGGAATTTCTGGTTCCACACCGGTGATGCGGGCCGGTTCGATGAACGGGGCTATCTCTGGTACATCGACCGCATCAAGGACACCATCCGCCGTCGCGGCGAGAACATCTCGTCCTATGAGGTGGAGGCGGTGTTGCTGGAACATGACGCGGTGCAGGAAGTGGCTGCGGTCGCGGTGAAGGCGGAACTGGGCGGGGAGGACGAGGTGCTGGCCTGCATCGTGCTCAACCCCGACCAGCCGGTGCCGGAACCTGCGGCACTGCTGGATTTCTGCACCCCGCGCATGCCCTATTTCGCGGTGCCGCGCTTCATTGAGTTCATCGACGAGATCCCGAAGACCCCGTCATCGAAGATCCAGAAGAACAAGCTGCGCGAGCGCGGATTGAGCGAGCGGACCTGGGATCGGGAGAAGGTCGGCTACAAGGTCCGGCGATAGCGTCTCAGCGCCCCACGAGGGCGCTTGCCGTGGCTTCCTCGTTCGCGACATAGGCCTTCATCGCTTCCTCACCGGTCATCGCGATATCCGGGTCCTTGCCGTCGCCATGGCTGATCAGGGCCAGTGCGAACCAGCCCATGCCGGCCTTGGCCGGGCGGATTTCCTTCTCCCATGTGCCACAGGTTTCGGCACCTGAGAGCAGCTTGTTCGGCGCATCGGTCTCGACACACATGGGGCGACCCAGACCGATCATGTCCAGCGCGCCACTGGCCAGTGCTTCCTCCATGCCGCGGCGGCTGCGGAATCCACCGGTCACCATCAGCGGCAGGCTGGTGACCTTCCGCATTTCCTCCGCATAGGTCAGGAAATAGGCCTCCCGGCGTACCGTGCTGTCGGCAACTGCCGCGCCCTCGGTATTCTTCGATCCCATCATGCTGGGCTCTTCGTAATTGCCGCCGGAGATTTCCAGATGGTCGATCCCGGCTTCCTCCAGCCACTGCACGACCTTCAGGCAGTCCTCGCTGCTGAAACCGCCGTTCTGGAAGTCGGAGGAATTCAGTTTCACCGAGACCGGGAACGCGGCGCCACAGGCCGCGCGGATCGAACGCACCACCGACAGCAGCAACCGCGCCCGGTTCTCCAGGCTGCCGCCCCATTCGTCGTCGCGCTGGTTCACCAGCGGCGTCAGGAACTGGCTCAGCAGATAACCATGTGCGGCATGGACCTGCACGCCGGTGAACCCTGTGTCCTGCGCCACCTTCGCCGCATGGGTGAACCGTTCGATCACCTCTGTCACCTCCGCAGCGGTCATGGCCCGGGGATGGGCAAAGGCGGATTCAGGCAGTGCCAGCGGCACGGCGGACGGCGCCACAGGTGCCTCGCATACCCGGCGCGGTGTCTGGCGGCCCGGATGATTGATCTGCATCCACAGGTGCGTCCGGTTGGCCGTGCCAGCCGTCGCATAGGCGCGCAAACCGGCCAGCGCGGTCTCGTCCTGGGGGCCATCGATCACGACGTTGCCCGGACGCTCCAGATAGCGGCGGTCGACCTGCACGTTGCCGGTGACCACGACACCGGCGCCGCCCTTCGCCCAGCGACCGTAAAGGCTGGCATGGCGAGGCGTTGCCCGGTTCATCGCGTCCGCCAGTCCCTCAGTCAGCGGGGCCTTGCCAAACCGGTTCTTGACGATGGCACCGCAGGGCAGGGTGAGGGGGCTGGCGAGCGTGACGGACATGGCAGGCGACCTTCGAATGTTTCAGACGTTTCCGGTCACATACAGCCTCGCCCGCCGGGAGCGGTCAATTGCGTTCCCGTCAGGGCAGGGTCGCCTGACCCTGACGGGTCCCGATCTATTGCCCCGTGGGTGGGCTGGGCCGGTTCTCGCGGATCCAGCGCTTCTCATCTTCCGAGTCGGGCAGGGGCGGGCGATAGCCCTGGATCGACCACAGGTCGAAGGCCGTCTCATCGATATGAAACTCCCAGTCAAGACCCCGGTCCCGGACGAAGGGGGCCAGTGCCTCGTCACATTGTCCGATCCACCAGGTGCGCATCTCCGGCGTCGGCAGGGTCCGGGCAATGTGATCGATCCAGATGCGGACGAAGTTGCCGTTCGGCTCGCCGCCGACATAGAAGCTGTCCGCCGCCACCTCCTGAAACACGACACCGACATAGAATTTGGGCAGGTTGCGGTACAGCGCCGTGATTCGCCGCGACAGTTGCTGCTTGTCGTCGGCGGAAAAGGCATCGGCAGGGTGATAGACTTTCCAGAGGGGCATCGGTGCGCTCCATGTTCGATGCTTGACAATAATGATGATCGTCATCATTAAATTGAGCGACGGATGCAATTGTCAAGTCGGGTGAATGCAGATGCGGATCAGCAGGGAACAGGCACAACGGAACCGGTTGCGGGTGCTGGATACGGCGTCCGAGCAGTTTCGGGCGCGGGGCTTTGACGGGGTTGGTGTCGGCGACCTGATGAAGGCTGCGGGCTTCACCCATGGCGGCTTCTACAACCATTTCCCCTCGAAGGAGGCGCTGGCGGCGGAGGCGCTGGACCACGCGTGGAAGGAAATGGCGGAAAAGCGCGCCAGGGCCCGGGATCTGGAGCAACTGCTTTCGGGCTATCTCTCCCGCACCGCCAGGGATGCGCCGGGAAAGAACTGTCCGGCTGCGGCCCTGGGCGGCGAGGTCAGCCGTCAGCCCGATGGCGTTCGCGCAATCTTTGCGGACGGGCTGGAGGAAATGATCGGTTCCATCGCCGCCCTGTTGCCGGACCCGGACTCACCGGCAACGCGCGCCCGCGCCATCGATCTGGTGAACAGGATGGCAGGCGCGCTGATGCTGTCCCGCGCTGTGCCGGATAACAGCCCACTTGCGGAGGAAATCCTGCAGACCGCACTGAAATCGGCGTTGTCAGACGCCGGCACATGAAACGCCGCGACTGACCGCAGCGGACCGGAATCAGATCGCCAGGTACTCGTGCCGCAGGTCGGCATTGTCCAGCACCTCGCGGGCCGAACCACGGAACACGATCTGGCCCATGTCCAGGATCAGGGCCCGGTCGGCCAGTTCCAGGGCGGCGACCGCATTCTGCTCCACGATGATGGTCGTGATGCCGAGACCCTTGATCTCGGCCACGATCTTCTCGATCTCCTGCACGATCACGGGGGCCAGCCCCTCGTATGGTTCGTCCAGCAGCAACAGTTTCAGGTCCCGCGCCAGCGCCCGCGCCACGGCCAGCATCTGCTGTTCGCCGCCGGACATGGTCACGGCCTCCTGCCTGCGCCGTTCGGCAAGCCGCGGAAAATGTTCGTAGATCCGGTCGAGTGTCCAGCCCAGCGGCTTCTCGATCTGCGCCAGCTTCAGGTTCTCTTCGACCGTCAGGCCCTGGATGATCCGCCGGTCCTCCGGCACCAGACCGACACCGAGCTGGGCCGCCTGCCAGTCTGCCATGGTGTGCAGCGGCTGGCCCTCCAGCCAGATCTCGCCCTCATGCAGTTGCGGGTCGTCCATGCGCGCGATGGTGCGCAGCGTCGATGTCTTGCCGGCGCCGTTGCGACCCAGCAATGCCAGGATCTCGCCCTGCTTCACATCAAAGCTGATGTCCTGGACGATATAGCTCTCGCCGTAGTAGCTCTGCAGTCCCTGGCAGGAGAAATAGGCATCCCCCGACTGTACAGGACCCGTTCCCGTTCCGGGCTTTTCCGCCGTTGCGACATTCATGCGTGCGCCCCCCCGAGATAGGCTTCCTGCACCTTCGGATTGCCCTTGATTTCCTCCGGCTTGCCGCCGGCGATCACGGTGCCCTGTGCCAGTACGCTGATATGGTCGGCCAGACTGAACACGACGTGCATGTCATGCTCGATCACGATCTTGGTGATGTGTGTGCCGACACGCTGCAGCAGATCGACCGTATTGTTGGTGTCGGCCCGCGACATGCCCGCGGTGGGTTCGTCGAGCAGCAGCAGCTTCGGATCCTGCACCAGGCACATCGCCATCTCCAGCCGCCGCTTGTCACCGCGTGACAGGCTGGAGGCGATGATGTCCCGCTTCTCGTGCAGGCCAACCTCCTCCAGCACCTTCTCCGCCATGTCCCGCACCTCACCGCGTGTGCCCACGGTCTTCCAGGCAT
The DNA here is from genome assembly GCA_029213165.1 of Minwuia sp. Lineage (GTDB taxonomy): Bacteria > Pseudomonadota > Alphaproteobacteria > Minwuiales > Minwuiaceae > Minwuia. The sequence goes on along the minus strand of JARGNO010000073.1, from coordinate 3,186 downwards.
TGATCCGGAAGGCCCCATCGACCTTGGCGAAGGCGGGGATCATCACATTCTCCAGAATGCTGAGGTCCGTGAATATCTCGGGCGTCTGGAACACGCGGGCGACACCGGTCTGGTTGATCTGATGCGGCTTGATGCCGAGCAGCGACTGGCCATTGAACATGACGCTGCCGGTATCCGGAATCAGCCGTCCCACGAAGCAGTTCAGCAGGGTCGACTTGCCTGCGCCGTTGGGACCGATGATCGCGTGGACCGTGCCTTCCTCGACCGAGAGGTTCACGGCATTCAGTGCCTTCAGTCCGCCGAAGGCCTTGTTCACGTCGTTGACTTCAAGAATTGCCATGTCCGTGTTCCTACTCGGCAGCCTGTTTCGCGACATTGCGCCCGGTGTCGCCCTGACCCCGTCTGCGATACCAGCCATGGATACGCGCCAGCCCTTCCATCAGCCCGCCGGGCAGGAAGATGACGATCGCCATGAAGACGATACCCAGCAGCAGGCTCCAGCCCTCACCCACGAACGGACCAATGACGAACACCAGGGTGTCGTTCAGGAAATCCGGCAGGAAGGAGAAGCTCTCCGCCAGCAGGCCGTCATTGTAGGAAGAGAAGATGTTCTCGAAGTACTTGATCAGACCGGCACCCAGGATCGGTCCGATCAGCGTTCCGGCACCGCCGAGGATGGTCATCAGCACGACCTCGCCCGATGCCGTCCACTGCATCCGCTCCGCGCCCGCCAGTGGGTCGGTTACTGCCAGCAGCGAACCGGCGAGACCGGCATACATGCCGGAGATGATGAAGGCCGTCAGGGCATAGGGGCGCGTGTTGAAGCCCGTGTAGTTCATCCGCACCTGGTTGGTCTTGATCGCCCGCAGCATCATGCCGAACGGCGACCGTTGGATCCGCAAGGCGATGAAGAAGGCGATGATCAGCAGGACGCAGCAGAAATAGAATCCCGGATAGCCACTCATCTCCAGCCCGAACAGGTTGGTGGAGGGCAGGCCCGCCGTCTGCTCCGTGAACATGCGGTCCAGCACACGGGCGTCATCCTGGCTCAGTTGCAGTCCGGTCTCGCCGTTGGTGATCGGCGTCAGCACCGAATAGGCGAGGTTGTAGGACATCTGCGCGAAGGCCAGCGTCAGGATCGAGAAATAGATGCCGGACCGGCGCAGGCTGATGAAGCCGATCAGGGCGGCGAACATGCCCGATACCAGGACACCGAAGATCACGGCCGGGATGACGTTCATGGTCACCCCCTTGAACATCCAGACTGCGGCATAGGACCCGACGCCCAGGAACGCCGCATGGCCGAAGGACAGATAGCCTGTCAGGCCGAACAGGATGTTGAAACCAATGGCGAAGATGCCGTAGATCGCGAATTTCTGCAGCAGATCGGGATAGTTCGCACCCACCGGCCATGCCAGCAGGGGCATGGCCAGCGCGGCGATCGTGAAGCCTGCGAACAGCAGCTTGTCGTTGCGTGAGAGACCGGCAAACATCATCAGGACTCCATGACACCCTTGCGGCCGAGCAGGCCACGGGGACGAACCAGCAGAATGACGACGGCGATCAGGTAGATGATGATCTGGTCGATGCCGGGCAGGATCGACTTCACCTCGTTCATCGATGCAAACGACTGCAGGATGCCCAGCACGAAACCGGCGAGCACCGCGCCGCCGAGCGATCCCATGCCGCCGACAACAACCACGACGAATGACAGCACCAGAAAGTCCATGCCCATGTGGTAGTCGGGTGGCAGGATCGGCGTGTACATGACACCCGCCAGACCGGCGATCACGGCGGCCATGCCGAAGACGATGGTGAACCGGCGCTGGATGTTGATGCCCAGCAGGCCAACGGTTTCCCGGTCCGCCATGCCTGCGCGAACCACCATGCCGTAGGTGGTCAGGTTCAGGAACGCGAAGGCCGAGGCGATCACCACACCGGCAAAGGCGAGATAGATCAGCCGCCACCAGGGATAGACCACGGATTCACCCAGCCCGACCCAGAGGCCGACATTGGCACTGCCCGCGATCACTTCCGGGGCGGGGGTCGGAATCGGGTTGGCGCCGAACTGTGCCTTGATCAGTTCCTGCACGACGATGGCGAGGCCGAAGGTGACCAGGATCTGCTCGGCATGCGGGCGCTTGTAGAAATAGCGGATCAGGCCGCGTTCCATCCCCAGGCCGATCAGCAGCATCAGCGGGATGGCGATGAGTATGGATATGGGCACGGCGTAATCGATGATCATCGCGCCGGTATCACCCCACCAGGCCTCCAGATAAGGGATTTCCTTGTAGGCATCGAAGAACTTGATGCTCTCGTCCTTCACCTTCTTCGAGATGGTCAGCAGGGCCTGGACCGATACGGCACAGAAAGCCCCCAGCATGAACAACGCGCCATGGGCGAAGTTCACGACACCCAGGGTGCCGAAGATGATCGTCAGGCCCAGGGCGATCAGCGCGTAGGCACCGCCCTTGTCGAGGCCGTTGAGAAGCTGAAGCAGAATGACGTCCATGATCCCACCCGTCCGGAGTCAGTTCACCGTTCGGACAACCCTAGCCTGTCGCGGGTCCGAAACGAAGATGGTCCGGCCATCCCGGGGAGGTGGGGCGACCGGACCAGTCCGAATTTCCGGGGTCGCCAGCAGCGGCCCCGGAAACTTCCGTGGTTCAGACCTTGTAGGGGCCCAGTTCGCCACCGAAGATGCTCGGGTCGTAGGTGACCTGCGACGCCGGGACTTCCTGCACGACCTCGAGAAGGTCGAACTGGCTGGTTGCATTCTCGTTACCGCGCACGACCAGCACGTCCTTGAAGCACTGGTGGTCGGCCCCGCGATACAGGGTCGGACCATTGCCCATGCCGTCGAATTCGAAGTCTTCCAGCGCCTTGATGACCTCCGGCGGATAGAAGGTGCCGGCGCGGGCGCAGGCATCGGCATACAGGATGGTCTGCACGTAACAGGTGTGGGCAGCCTGCGACGGCGGGAAGCCGTATTCCTGGCCGAAGGACTTCACGAACGCCTGCGAACCGGCATCCTGCAGCGACCAGTTCCAGTTGGTCGTGCCGTAGATCCCCTTGATGTTCGCGCCGGCACCCTGCGCCATCAGGCGCGAGTACAGCGGAACGACGATCTGGAAGTCCTTGCCGTTGACCTGCTTGTCGCGCAGGCCGAACTGCACCGCCTGGGTC
>JARGNO010000072.1 GCA_029213165.1 Minwuia sp. | reverse complement strand
AGCCCCGATCGGTGGGGCTGAGTTCGGCCTCCACCCCCAGCGGGCCACCCACCGGCACGATCTCCAGGATCGGCTGGCCTGACTGGATGACCGCGCCCACCGTCGAGACCTTCAGGTCCGCGACCACCCCGTCGATGGGGCTGCGGATCGTGGTCCGGCTTTCCTGCTCGTCAGCGCCCGACAGGCGTTCGGCCACCGTGGCGATCTGCACCTCGACCTCCGCCAGTTCGGCCTGGGCCTCGCGCCGATAGGTCCGGGCCGCCTCCTCCTTGCGTTCCGCTGCTTCCCGCTGTTCCGATGTGGCGCGGTTCATGGCCGCCTCCAGACTGCCGATCTCCCCGATCAGGCGCGCCACATCGGCCTGCTTCTGATTGACCTCCAGACGCGACGCAAGGTTGTCGCGCGCCAGGTCTTCCAGCGTCGCCAGCGATTCCTGGCCCAGTTCCAGTTCCCGGTTGCGGGCATTGCGGGCAGACCTGTATTCGCGGATTTCCTCCCCACGCTGGCGCAACTGCTGGTCCAGCACGGCCTCGGAACTGCGCAACGCGTCCTGCCGCGCCCGGAAGGCGCGTCGTTCGGCCTGCTGGACCTCCGGGCGACGTTCTGCCGGACCTGCCGGGAACACGGGCTCTGTCCCACCAGCTTCGGCCAGCAATCGCGCGCGCTTCAGTTCCAGACCGTCCAGCCGGACGCGCAGCTCCGCCGGGTTCTGGGCCGCACGCCCCAGCTTCAGCCGGACAAGCGCCTGCCCCTCCGACACCACCTGTCCCTCCGTCACCAGCAGGGCATCCACGATACCGCCCTCAAGGTGCTGCACCACCTTCACATCACCCTGCGGCACCACGGTCCCGGGGGCGACAGCCACCTCCTCCAGTTCCGCGAACAGCGACCAGAGGCCCAGCAGGACGATGACCAGCGCCAGCGCGCGGACGATCCAGGCAATCGAGCCAGGACGATGACGCGTGATCAACTGGTCCAGCGCGCTCATGCCCGCCCCCCTGCACCAGCCGTCAGCCGGGCACGCATGTCGGCAGCCGGACCAGCGGCGGTGATACGCCCGCCCTCCATCAGCACGATGTTCTGACAGGCCTCCAGCAGGGCCGGGCTGTGGGTCACGGCAATCACCGTCCGGTCCTCCCCCAGGGCCTGAAGGGTGCGGGCCAGCCGCGCCGTTGCCTGGCCGTCCAGATTGCCGGTCGGTTCATCCAGCAGCAGCACAGGCGGATTGCCCAGCAGGGCGCGGGCGATGGCAATGCGCTGGCGAATGCCGCCGGGCAGTTCCATGCCGCCCTCCCCTACCCGCGCGCCGTAACCGTCGGGCAAGGCGGAAACCGCCTCATGCACGCCTGCCAGATGCGCCACATCGACGATCATCTCGTCGCTTGCCTCGGGTTGGGCGACAGCGATGTTCTCCCGGATCGTGCCGGCGAACAGGAACGTGTGCTGCGGCACATAGCCGATTGCGCGGGCCAGATCCTCCCGCCCGTACTGGCCGATATCTGCATCATCCAGCAGGATGCGCCCGGCGTCGGGCCGATACAGGCCCTGCATCAGTTTCAGCAGGGTGGTCTTGCCCGATCCGTTGGCCCCGACCAGACCGTGCAGGCCGGTGGAAATCTTCAGCCGCGCCTCCCTGATCGCGGGCGGCCGTCCCGCCTGATAGCCGAAGGTCACATTGTCCAGCCACAAGGTGCCCCGAACCTGCGCGGCGCTGACCGCACCGCGGGCCGGTTCCTCCGCCGTGGCAATCACGTCACCCAGCCGCGCCAGCGACTGACGGGTTGCGGCATAGGTGCGCCAGTTACTGACAAGTTGCTGAAACGGCTGCACGATCCGCCCGGCCAGCATGTTGGCCGCCACCAGCGCCCCGATCGATAGATCCTGGTTGAGGATCGCGATTGCACCCACGGTGGTCGTGGCAACCGTGGTCAGCACCATCATCGACATGCCCAGATGGATGAAGAAGTCGGAGCTGGCACCACGCCGCAACCCTTCTTCGACCGCCGCGGCGTGCCGCTGTTCCCATCCGTCCCGCATCGGCCCCTGCAGCGCCAGTGCCTTGATCGTGGTGCGTCCGCCGATCAGTTCGGCGATCATGCTGTCGCGGTCGAAGACGGCCCGGCGTTCCGCGTCATTGGCGGCACGGACCACCCTGCCCGAGTACCAGGCCAGTGCGATGAAGACCGGGAACACGGCCAGAAAGACCCAGGCGACCGGTGGCGCCACCACGAAGATCACCACCGCGAAGAGGACCGCAAAGGGCAGGTCCGCGACCAGTACCGCCGACAGGCCGGAGAAAGTGTTGCGGACGGTTTCCGCATCCCGGAACAGTGCCTGCCACCAGGCGGTCGGGCGCCCCTCCAGCATCACCAGCGGGGCACCGGTGATACGGCCATAGAGGGACCGGGCCAGCGAGACATCGATCTCCACCGCCGCGGCCCGCAGCAATCGCCCCCGCCCCTGCCGCAAGGCAAAATCGAAGGCGAGCGCGATCAGAACCCCGACCACCAGCCCCTGCAACGTCGAGAGACCACCATGGAACACGACCCGGTCATAGACCTGCAGCACGAAGATCGGCACCGCGATGGCCAGGATGTTGACAATGAAGGACAGTGCCACGACTTCGCCCAGCCGCCGACGCACCGGGGCCAGCAGGTCCGAAAGCCAGTCGTCCCCTGCGTCAGTTGAAACCCTGTCCTGCAAGACTGCTCCTGCGCACGAATTGTGGGATGTGTGACTTAACCCGAAGGCGGGCTTGTTATACACCTGCTACCATGTTTCGCATCAGGCTGATTCGACAGCCCGATGTTCCTCGTCTGCGGAAGATGCGCCGGTTTGATACGTCGTCTGATCATAGCGTCCGTCCTGTTGCCCTTTGCGGGGGCCGTTTCAGCGGCACCGCTGGTCGAAGAACTGCGCGGTCTGATGGGCGCGCACCCGGACGTTCGCGCGGCGGAACGGCGTCTCGATCAGGCCCGAGACTCGGTCAGGGAGGCGCGGGCGCCGCTGTTTCCGCAACTGCGACTGACCGGCGAATACGGCTACGAGAACGTCGACAGCCCCGTCCGGCGGAATGCCGGCGGCGATGCCGTGGTGCAGACACGCGAGATCGGACGCTTCGAAGTCACCCAGAAACTGTTCGATGGCTTCGAGACCGATGGACGCCTGAAGGCTGCGATCAACCGCGAGTTCCAGGCCGGTTTCGGCGTCGAACGGGCGGAGCAGCAGTTGATGCTGCGCGCCACCACCGCCTACCTTGCCGTATTGCGCCAGACGGAGCTGGTGGATATCGCCCTGCAGACCGAAGGCACCATCCGCCGCCAGCTTGCGCTGGAGGATGAGCGGGTGCGCCGCGGATCGGGGCTGTCCGTCGATGTCCTGCAATCGAAATCACGGCTGCAGGGTGCGAAGGAACAGCGCGTGCGGCTGGAAGGGCAGTTGCGAGACGCGGTCGCCGAATATGTCGCCGTGTTCCATCACGCGCCGGAGATCGGTTCGATGGAGCCGCCGCTGGCACCCGACGCCCTGCTGCCACTGGACCTAGACCTGGCCATCGACCGCGCCTTTCAGGTCAATCCGGCGATGAAGCAGAGCGCGGAGCGCATCGGCGAGGCCCGCCAGCAGCACAAGTCCGCCATGGCCGACTTCATGCCTGACGTGAATCTGGTGGCGGAGGGCGGGCTGGAGAACGACTCGGAAGGAATCACCGGCAACCGTCGCGAACTGTTCGTCGGTGTCCGTGCCGACTGGAACATCTTCAACGGCTTCGCCACCGTCGCCGCCGGCAGCCGCACCAAGCAGCGCATCGCCGAGACCATGGAGAACCACGCATCGCTCAGCCGCGAGGTCGCGAAACGGGTGGAGGTTGCCTGGCAGACCCTGGTGACCCTGCGGGAACGTCAGGCGCTGGCCGAGAATGCGGCGGCCATCGCCTCGGAACTCTTCGTCGCGCGTACCCGGCTGCGTGGTGCGGGCCGGGATTCCGTGGTCAACGTGCTGGATGCGGAGCGCGAAGTGAATGCCGCCCGCTCCCGCGCCGCCGCCGCCCGCTACGACTCCCTGATCCAGACCTTCCGCCTGCTGTTCGAAGTCGGCGACCTGAATCTGGACGCCTATACGTTCTAGATCGTTCCATCGAATGATGGAATCGCACCGGCCCGCTCCCCCACCCGGCCACCCACGGGATCATGCTGAATGGGTGGCCGGGTGGGGGAGCGGGCCGGTGCCGCAATCAAACAGTACAACGTTCTAGGCATTGCCGCCGTTTCAGGGCGGCCAGGGGCAAAGGGAAACACAGACATGGTCGAGAACCCGCACGATACCGAACTCTCACTGCTGGACGAGGTGCGCTTGCAGGCCAGGGTCCTGTTGCCTGTTGTTCGCGCCATCCGCGAACGGCTGGGTCGGGCAGAAGGGGATCGCCTGATCGAGGACGCCCTGCGCGAATGGTCCCGCGATCTGCACAGACGCATCGGGGCGGAGAAGGGCGGCGACGCCCGGGCGCAATGGGATGCCATATGGACCGACATGCGCCCCCGCATCGGCGATGCCATCCACCGCGAGATGCTGACAGACACGGACACGGAGCGTGAATACAACGTGACACGCTGCGCCTATGCCGAATTCTTCAAGGCGCTTGGTGAGCCGGAACTGGGTCGCTTCCTGCTCTGCGACATCGACTTCGACATTGCAGAGGTCGGCGCACCGGACGTGGAGTTCAAACGCACGCAGACCATCATGTCCGGTGCTACGCACTGCGACTTCCGCTACCGGTTCAGCACAGCGGACTCCTGACAGCAGACCTGATCTGCGCCCTCAGGCGCCGCCCCGAAACCCCTGCGCCACCAGATAACTTTCGGCCGAGTCCTTGCGGCTGGAATCCGGCTTGGCGAAGCGGACCTGTTTGAAGTCGCGTTTCACCTGCAGCAGGAAGTCGTTCTCTCCCCCGCCCTGCAACAGCTTCACGACGAAGCCGCCGCCGGGCGTCAGCACCTGGCGGGCGAAGTCATGGGCCAGTTCGGCCATGGCGACAATCCGGATGTGGTCGGTTGGCCGGTGACCTGTGGCGGGCGCGGCCATGTCACAGATCACCAGATCGGCCTGACCGCCAAGGGCCGTCATGACCTCGGTATCCGCGCCTTCCTCCGTGAAATCGAGCTGCATCATCTCGACGCCGGTCATCGGCTCCATTTCCAGAATGTCCACGGCCAGCACCGAGCCGCCGTCGCCGATGCGCTTGCGCGCGATCTGCGACCAGCCGCCGGGCGCGGCGCCCAGATCGACGATCCGCTGGCCCTTCGCGAACAGGCCGAACCGCTCATCCAGCTGGATGATCTTGAACGCGGCGCGGGACCGGTAACCTTCGGTCTTCGCGGCCTGGACATAGGGGTCGTTCAACTGCCGCTGCAGCCAGCGGGTGGACGACAGCTTGCGACCGCGAGCCGTCTTCACCCGCTTGGTGACATCGCGTCCGCCTCCCGGCGGCCCTGCGGTACTCTTCGCCATCGCATCAGTCCCCAGCGGCCAGAAGGGCCGCATCTTCGCGCATCAGGCGCAGCAGGATGCCTTCCCGCAGTCCGCGGTCGGCCACCGTGATGTCCTGCACCGGCCAGAGATCCAGAATGGCCTGCAGGATGGCGCAGCCCCCGATCACCAGATCGGCCCGCCCAGGCCCCACACAGGGATGCTCCGCCCGCTCCGCCAGTGAGAGGCGCTGCAGGTGACCGGAAATCTCCGTCATCCGGCGGGCCGGGATCGACAGCCCATCCACGGCCGCCCGGTCATAGCGCACCAGGTTCAGGAAGACCCCGGCGAGCGTGGTGACGGTTCCGGAAGTGCCCACAAGCTTCAGCGCGTCGAGATCGAAGTCGCCTGAGACCGATCCGGCAAAATCGGAAAAGATGGCGCGCGCGCGGGCGACCATGGCGGCGTATGTCGCGTCATCGACCATATCGCCGCCAAAATCCTCCGCAAAATTGACGACCCCGACAGGAAAGGTGGCGAAGCGCGACAGCCGATGGCTCCGGCCATCGCGCGGCTGGGCCAGCGCGAATTCCGTGCTGCCGCCCCCGATATCGAAGACCAGCGCCGGACCCTCATGACCGCTGAGCAGCGACATGCAGCCCGACAGCGCCAGCGTCGCCTCCTCCTCCGCATCGATGACGTCGATGCGAAGCCCGGTTTCCCGGCGCACCCGGTCCACGAAGCCCTCGGCATTGCCCGCAGCCCGGCAGGCCGCCGTTGCGACGCACCGAAGGTCCCAGACACCACGACGGGCGATCTTGTCGGCACAGATCTTCAGGGCATCAATGGTGCGGTCGATCGCGGCGTCATGCAGATGACCGCTGGCGGCAACCCCTTCCCCCAGCCGGACGATCCGCGAATAGGCATCGACGACCCGGAAGGATTCGCCCGACGGCTGGGCAATCAGCAGACGGCAGTTGTTGGTGCCAAGATCGACAGCCGCATAGCACCGCTCCCGTCGCCTGTCGAACACCCCGCCTGACACCTGCAAACTCCCGTTCGATTGGTCCTTCCGCCGCAGAACGCGCAGCGGTGAAACATGAAATCATCCGACCGCCAACATACCAACCGCAGCGCCGGATTGTTAAGTCCATAGAACGCATGCTGCATCAGTTGACACTGCCGTTCCGGGGCCGTAAGAAGCGGCCCTGCCTGACGGCACCTGCTGGGGGATCGTCTAATGGTAGGACAGCGGACTCTGACTCCGTCAATCTAGGTTCGAATCCTAGTCCCCCAGCCACTTTCCAAACTGGACTTGTTTCGAACAATCTGACGCAGAGTTCGTTTGGCCTGTCGCTTCGACCATTGATGAGCGAGGCTACGATTTGAACCTGTCTCAAGAAGATCGCAAAAAGATCATCGCTTGGGGGGGAAATCACCCCGAGATTCGACAGATATTCCTTTATGGGAGTCGCGCTAGGGGCGACAATCGAGATGATAGCGATATTGATCTTGCGATCGTCCTGAATCGGAACTCAGGCGATTCTGACACCTTCACTACTTGGATATTCTGGCATGCGGATTGGATTAAGAATCGTGACTTGTCTCTTTCGCGTCAGGTCGACATCCAGTGGTATGAGAAGGGCGCTGGCCTCGAACGAGTAGGGTCGGGTGTCGAGAGAGATGGTGTACTTCTCTACGAGCAGTTGTGACTGTGCGACATGGTGCCCTGTCAGCCGTCCCCCGACAGGCCACGCACGCGGTTATTCACGTCCTTCGGGATGATCCCGTCATGAGCGTCGGCATAGGCGGCGAGTTTCGCCATCGTGTCGGGCTGCATGAGTTGCAGGGGTGTCGGATCCGCAACAATCGGCAGGACGTCCGTGATCACACGCTGCCCGTCCCAGGAAACCAGGCCGATGGAGCCAGGGTCGGCGCAAAGATGCGGGTCAGGTCCGGTCAGGTCCCGTGCCACCTGATATGAGGTGCCGGGACATATCCGGGCTACGGTACCGGCCCAGCGCGTGGAGATGGGCCGGTGGACATGGCCGCAGAGCACCGCATGCACGTTCGGAAAGCGGGCCACCAGCGCCTCCAGCGGGCTGGTCCAGTCCAGGTTCATCACATCCATCCAGCGCACACCGGTGGCAAACGGCGGGTGGTGCATGGCCAGAACGACGGGGCGCGCGCCTGCTTCCAGCAGTGCGGTTTCGAGCCAGGCCAGACGTTGCGCGCAGAATGTGCCATCGTGATGCCCGTCATGCAGCGTATCCAGTCCGATGACCCGCAGTGGCCCGGCGTCCAGCGCGAACTGCCCGAAGCCCGGCAGTTGAGTGTCACCCAGGTGTCCCGCCATGGCGGCAAGGAACGTGTCACGGATGTCGTGATTGCCCGGAATGGCATGCCAAGGCACATGCAGACCGCTCATGATCTCCAGGAAATGATCATATTCAGCGCCCTGCCCGTGATGGGTGAGATCGCCGGTCACCAGCACGAGTTCCGGCCGGACGGGGAGCGTGTTGATACACGCCACCGCCGCCCGCAACCCGGCAGCGGAATCATAGCGGTCGTAGACCCGCGCGCCGGGCGCGAGAATGTGTGTATCGGTGATCTGGACAAGCAGCATGACAGCGTCAGGACCTGTGAACGGCACTCGGGCAAATTGAACGAACAAGCCTACCCGCAACGGGTCGGGAAGTGCAGCACGCCTGCATCATCGAGAACCGCACGACTGGCCACGGGTTGTGCTCACCAGATGAGCGGAAACTCGGAAATTCCGCCAATTTTCTTATAATCTATTGATTATATTGATATTACTGATGGGTATTTCCTGATCCGTCAAAGTATGATACGCTCTGTTCCAACAGTGAATATCTGCGCCCGGAATTCAGCCGTGCGCGCGAGAAAATTCCGTCAGGAGGGATCACCATGTCGACAGCTTTGGCAACGCAGAACATGCCGGACCACGAGGCCATCATCATTGGTGCCGGGGTCTGCGGCATCTATCAGGTCAAGAAACTCACCGACATGGGCATGGATGCCATCGTGCTGGACAGTGCCGGTGATCTGGGTGGCACCTGGTACTGGAACCGCTATCCCGGCGCGCGTTTCGATTCGGAGAGCTATACCTACGGCTATTCCTTCTCGAAGGAATTGCTGGACGAATGGCACTGGAAGGAACGGTTCTCCGGCCAGCCGGAGAACCTGCGCTATCTCAACTACGTCGCCGACAAGTTCGACCTGCGCAAGTACATGCAGTTCAACTGCAAGGTCGAGGCCGCCCATTATGATGAGGCGGAGAACATCTGGCGGCTGAGCATCGACGACGGGCGCACCCTCACCTGCCGTTACCTGATCATGGGTCTCGGCCTGCTGTCCCAGCCGACGATGCCCAGGGTGGAAGGCATCCATGACTTCAAGGGCGAATCATTCCACACCTATTACTGGCCGCAGACGCCGGTGGACCTGGAAGGCAAGAAGGTCGGGATCATCGGCACTGGTGCGACCGCAATTCAGGTGATCGCCGAGATCGCGGACAAGGTCGGTTCACTGACCGTGTTCCAGCGCCGCCCGAACTGGAGCGCGCCGCTGAACAACAGCCCGATCTCCGAGGAGGAGATGGCCGATATCCGCACCCGCTACGACGAGATCTTTGCCAATTGCGCGAAGAGCCCCGGCGGCTTCGAGCATCAGCCCGACAGGCGCGGCTTCTGGGAGGTGACGCGGGAGGAACGGCTGAAGCTCTGGGACCGCCTCTACGATGAACCCGGCTTCGGCATCTGGTTGCAGAACTTCCGCGAGATCTTCACGGACGAGGATGCCAATGCCGAAATCTCCGAATATATCGCCGAGCGCATTCGCCAGCGCGTGAATGACCCGGTGGTCGCGGAGAAGCTGATCCCGAAGGACCATGGCTTCGGCGTGCAGCGTGTGCCGCTGGAGACCCGCTACTTCGAGGTCTACAACCGTGACAATGTCGAACTGGTGGACATCAGCGAGACGCCGCTGGAGCGCGTGACGGAGAAGGGTATCCGCACCAGTGACCGCGAGTTCGAGTTCGACATCATCGTCTATGCCACCGGCTTCGATGCAATCACCGGCGCCTATGACCATGTGGATATCCGCGGTATCGGCGGGCAGACACTTCGGGAGAAGTGGTTCGACAGCCCCTCGACCTTCCTCGGCATGTTCGTTCACGGCTTCCCGAACATGCTGATGCCGGCGGGTCCGCAGAGCGGTTCCGCCTCCACCAACTATCCGCGTGGTATCGAGACCGGCGTCAACTGGTGCTCCGATTTTCTGGAATACTTCCGGAACCAGGGCTACACCCGCTTCAACGCCACGGAGGCGGCAGAGGCCCGCTGGACCTCCCATGTCGAGAAGATGTACTCGACCATGCTGATGCGGAAGGCGAAGTCCTGGTTCACCGGCTACAATTCCAATGTCGATGGCCACGAGGCAGGCAAGGTCCGCTACTTTGTCTACAACGGCGGTTCGCCCAAGTACGTGCAGCGGATCACCGAGATTGCCGGAAATGACTACGAGGGTATCGAAATGACCTCCGATACCCCGCACAGCCCGCGCATGCCGCTGCAGCAGATGGGCGACGCCGCCGACTGAGGCCGCCCCCCTCCCAAGGGTGTTCCGCAGCAACTGACAGGATCATGTTCCCGGGGGACGGTGGTTGACCGTACCCCGGATTGACTTACTGTTGTGCGGATCAAGGCGCTGAACAAGAAGCGTCCATCCTCGGGAGGGTAAAATGAAATCTACGGTCAAGCGCCTCGTCAGCGCGACCGCGGCGGCGGCACTGTCGCTCGGTATCGCGGCTGGCGCACAGGCGGCATCGCATTCAGAGACATTCAAGATCGGCGTCGTGACGTTCCTGTCCGGCGGCGCGGCCGAGAGCTTCGGCGTGCCGGCATGGAACGGCGGCAAGCTGCTGATCGACATGCTGAACAAGGGTGAACTGCCTGCCCCTTATGACCAGAAGGGCTTCGGCGGCCTGATGATCGAGGCCATCGAGATCGATGAGGCCGGTGGCGCCACCAAGCAGGTGCAGGAATTCCGCAACCTGGTGCAGCGCGAGAAGGTCGACGCCGTGCTGGGCTACGTCAGTTCCGGCGACTGCCTCGCCGTTCCGCCGGTGGCGGAGGAACTGAAGGCATTCCTGGTGCTCTATGACTGCGGCACCCCGCGCGTCTTCGAGGAAGGCTCCTACAACTACGTCTTCCGTACCGCAGCCCATGCTGCGATGGATAACATCTCGCTGGCCAAGTACATGACGTCCCGCGGCATCAAGGTCGGCAGCTTCGCAGGCGTCAACCAGGACTATGCCTGGGGCCACGACAGCTGGGCCGACTTCGTTGCCTCCATGGGCATCCTGATGCCGGACGCAAAGGCCTCCACGGCGCTGTTCCCGAAGATCTTTGCCGGTCAGTACGGGACCGAGATTTCCGCAGTGATGCGCGAGAAGCCCGACCTGCTGCACTCCTCGCTCTGGGGTGGCGACCTGCAGGCCTTCATGCTGCAGGCCACCGCCCGCGGCATCCACAAGCGGATGCAGGTGGCGCTGGCCGCCGGTGACCACGTCATCCCGCAGCTTGGCCAGAAGATGCCCGATGGTATCATCCTGGGCGCGCGTGGCATGAACGGTCTGGCAGCCCATGCCAAGGGTGGCGAGCTCGTCGATCTGCTCTGGGATCGCTACAAGGCCGAATATGGCGTCTTCCCGGTTCAGGCACCCTTCCGCATGTGGCAGGGTCTGCTGGGCGTGAAGGCCGCTGTCGAGAAGGCCATGAAGGCCAATGGCGGCAAGAAGCCGACGGCGGAACAGATGGCCGCAGCCATGAAGGGCCTGACCTGGGAAGCTCCTTCGGGCACCATCACCATGGCTCTCGGCAACGGTCACCAGGCCATCCAGCCCAATGCGATCGGCACCACGAAGTGGGATGAGGCCAAGGGCGAGATGACCTTGGTCGATGTCGAATACTACGCCGCCGAGTGCGTCAATCCGCCGGACGGTGTGAAGGCTGTCGACTGGATCAAGGCCGGCTTCCCCGGCGCGAAGTGCGACTGATACCGCACTTCCAATCTCCGACAACTGATGTGAACCGGCCGGCGCCCTGACTGGGTGCCGGCCGACTTCAGGGCGGACCAAATGGATCTTCTTCTCGTCATTCTGGTTGACGGGCTGATTTACGGCGCATGGCTGTTCATCGTCTCGGTAGGCCTGACGCTCGTCTTCGGCGTGCTCGGCATCCTCAACCTCGCCCATGGCAGTCTCTACGCCATCGGCGCCTACAGTACTGCCACGGCTGTCGGCATATACTTCGCGTATGGCGGCGACGCCTTTCCGCTCGGTTCCTATGCCGTCATGGCCCTGGCTGCGATCATTGTCGCGGTCGTCATCGCGCCATTGCTGGAGCGCGGATTGCTGCGCCACTTCTATCATCGTGACGAGGTCATCGGCGTCCTTGTCACCTATGGTGTCTTCCTGATCCTGGAAGACGCGATCAAGCTGATCTGGGGCGTTGACCCCCTGTTCGTCTACGAACCCTATGACCTGCTGGGCATGGTGGAGGCGGGACCGCTGTTCTACGTCGCCTATGACTTCCTGGTCATCGCCGTCTCCGCAATCACGGGATTTGCGGTCTGGTACTTCCTGAACCGGACGCGCCGCGGCAAGGTCATGCTGGCCGTCATCCATGACCGTGAGATGAGCCAGACCATGGGTGTCAACGTGGACAAGGTGTTCCTGCTCGCCTTTGGCGCCGGTGTCTTTCTGGCAGCCTTCGGCGGCGCGCTAACCGCGCCGATGATTTCCGTCTCACCCGGTATCGGGGTGAACGTGATCATCGTGGCCTTTGCCGTCATCATCATCGGCGGCCTGGGGTCCATCGAAGGCGCGGCCCTGGGCGCCGTCATGGTCGGCATTTCCCGCGCCGCCTCCGTCCATCTGATGCCGGAGCTGGAACTGTTCATCATCTACTTCGTGATGGCAGTGGTTCTGATCTTCCGACCGGAAGGCATTTTCGTGCGCACGCAGACGAGGAAGATATGAAAGCATTTTCCGACATCCGCGTGGCCTCCCTGCTCGCCCTCGCCCTGTTGGTGGCCGGCGGTTTCGCGTTGCCTGAATGGGCCCTGTTCCTGATGACCATCGGCCTGGCCAAGGCTCTGGTTTCGCTGGGAATCGTGGTTCAGATGCGGGCGGGGCTGGTATCCTTCGGGCAGGGCCTGTTCTTCTGCATCGGGGCCTATGTCGCCGGGCTGATGGCGAACTTTGCCGGACTGACGGACATCTTCGTGCTCACCGGCATCGCCGTGATCGCCTGTCTGGCCGTTGGCGGCCTGTTCGGACCGCTGCTGGCGAACTATCGCGGCATCTTCTTCGCCATGCTGTCGCTGTCGCTCTCCATGATCCTCTACGGCGTCCTGTCGAAGATGAACTCGCTCGGCGGCACTGACGGGCTGAACGTCGCCGCGCCGACCTTCGCAGGCTACGCACCGGAAGGGCGCGCGCTGTCATTGTCGCTCTACCTCTATACCTCGTTCATCGTCGTGGCGATCGGGGCCGTCCTGCGTACCGGCTTCGACAGCCAGCACGGCCTGGTTTCCCTCGCCGTCCGGTCCAACGAGTTGCGGGTCGAATATCTCGGCGCATCGGTGCGGCGCACCAATGCCATCAACTACGTGATCTCGGCCATGCTCGGCGGCATCGGTGGCGTCATCACCGGCCTGGCAATCGGTCACGTGGATCCGGAGTATGCCTATTGGACCACATCGGGTGAGTTCGTCTTCGTCGCCATCCTGGCCGGCTACCTGTCGATCCCGGCAGTCTTCGTGGCCTCGATCATCCTGGAACTGGTGCGGTCCTTCTCCAACCTCTACTTCCCGAATACGTGGCAGATGGTACTGGGCGTCTTCCTGCTGGTCATCATCCTGACCCTGCCTAACGGTCTCGGGTCCCTGTTCCACCGCAAGCGGGAGGGCGGATCATGAGCACCTCCAATCCGACAGGTACGCCCGCGCTGGAGACGAAGGGCCTGATGAAGAGCTTCGGTGCCGTCACGGCGGCGCATGACATCACTGTTTCGGTGCCCGAACGGGCCGTCTGGTCGCTGATCGGCACCAACGGAGCGGGCAAGACCACCTTCGTCAACATGGTGACCGGCTACCTGCACCCCGATCAGGGCTCGATCCTGTTCCAGGGGCGGGACATCACCAGCCTCGGGCCCAGGGAGGTGACACGCGCAGGAATCTGCCGCTCGTTCCAGATCCCGCAGCTCTGCAGCGAACTGACGGTGCTGGAGAACGTGCTGGTCGCCCTGGCCATTGCCGACCCGAAACCGCCCTCGTTCTTCCGCAAGGCGCGCGAGAGCGCGGCCGAGGATCGCGCCATGGAGATACTGAAGCGGTTCCGCATCGAGGAGCATCGTGGCCGACTGATGAGCGAGTTGTCCGCGGGCGTGCGCAAGCTGCTGGATATCGCCATGTCGATGTGCGGCCACCCCAAGGTCATGCTGCTGGATGAGCCGACAAGTGGCGTGGCGGCAGAGGAGAAGTTCCCCATCATGGATCTGGTGATGGAGGCGCTGGCGGCCGAGAACGTCACGACACTGTTCGTCGAGCACGACATGGATATCGTGACGCGATATTCCGACCGGGTACTGGCTTTCTATGACGGCCGGATCATTGCCGATGATGCACCCGACGAAGTGCTGAACGATCCGCAGGTCCAGCGCTATGTCACCGGCACCGCGCCAGCGGAGGCGTCATCATGATGCTATCCCTCGCCAACATCGATGTGGATATCCAGTCCACCCCCATCCTGCGTGACCTTTCAATGGAAGTCGGTGCGGGCCAGTTGGTCAGCCTTGTTGGCCGCAATGGCGCTGGCAAGACAACCACCATGCGCACCATCATGGGGATGACCAGGCCGCGTGGCGGGGAGATGCGGTTCGACGACCAGCTGATCACCGGCCTCGCCGCCTATCGTCGCCCCGCGCTCGGCATCGGCTACATGCCGGAAGACCGTCGCCTGGTGCCACAGTTGACGGTGGAGGAGAACATGCTGCTGCCGGCATGGGTCAATCCCGCTATCGAGCAGCAGCCGGGTCTCGACTTCATCTATGACCTGATGCCGGAACTCGCAGGCATGAAGGACCGGAAGGCCCTGCTGCTCTCCGGCGGGCAGCAGAAACTGGCGGCGCTCGGGCGCGCGCTGATGGCCGGATCGCGCCTGCTACTGCTCGATGAACCGTTCGAGGGCGTGGCTCCGGCACTGGCCAACAGGCTGTCGGAGGTCATCGGCACCCTGCGCGCCAGCCAGCGGTCCATCATGATCGCGCAGTCGGAACTGAGCCATACCCACGCCGTCGCCGACAGGGAATATGTCATCGAGCGTGGCGCCATCGTTTCCTGACCGGCGCTGGCCTGCGCCCGTGACATGACAGGCAACGGCAGCCCC
>JARGNO010000005.1 GCA_029213165.1 Minwuia sp. | reverse complement strand
GCTCGAAGACCCGCTCACCATGCTGCTCTGACGGAGGACGAAGATCATGGCGAAGAATTTCGACCTCGTCGTCGTGGGCGGTGGCCCCGGCGGATACGTGGCAGCGATCCGGGCGGCACAGCTCGGCATGAACGCGGCACTGGTGGAGCGGGAACACCTGGGGGGCATCTGCCTCAACTGGGGCTGTATTCCGACCAAGGCCCTGCTGCGCTCGGCCGAGGTCTATCATCTGATGAGCCACGCGCAGGACTATGGATTCCGCATCGATGGCAAGATCGAAATCGACAATGCGGCCATCGTCAAACGCTCCCGCAAGGTTGCCGGGCAGCTCTCCGGCGGTGTGAAGCACCTGCTGAAGAAGAACAAGGTAACCGTTTTCGATGGGCAGGCCGCGCTGGCCGGGAAGGGCACCGTCAAGGTCACGAAGGATGGCAAGGCGGTGGAGGAACTGAAGGCGAAGCACATCATCCTCGCCACCGGGGCGCGGGCGCGCTCCCTGCCCGGGCTGGAACCGGACGGGAAGCTGGTCTGGACCTATCGCGAGGCGATGGTGCCGGAGGAACTGCCGAAGTCGCTGCTGGTTGTCGGCTCCGGCGCCATCGGTATCGAGTTCGCGAGTTTCTATCGCACCCTGGGTGTCGATGTGACGGTGGTCGAGGTCATGGACCGCGTGCTGCCGGTGGAAGATGCGGAAATCTCCGCCTTCGCCGAGAAGGCTTTCGTGAAGCAGGGCATGAAGATCATGACCGGCGCGACGGTGGAGAAGCTGGACCGCAAGGCCAACTCCGTCACCGCCTCCATCAAGGGCAAGGACGGCAAGACCCAGTCCCTGACCGTGGAGCGGGTGATCCTGGCGGTCGGCATCGTCGGCAATGTCGAGGACATTGGCCTGGAGAACACGAAGGTGAAGGTCGACCGCACCCATGTGGAGATCGACGCATACTGCCGTACAGGGGAACCGGGCGTCTATGCCATCGGCGACCTCTGCGGCCCGCCATGGTTGGCGCACAAGGCCAGCCATGAGGGCGTGATCTGCGTCGAGAAGATCGCCGGGCTGGATGTACACCCGCTCGACACTTCCAACATTCCCGGCTGCACCTACTGTCAGCCGCAGGTCGCAAGCGTCGGCCTGACGGAAGCAGCGGCAAAGGAAAAGGGGCACGAGGTCCGCGTCGGCCGCTTCCCCTTCATGGGCAATGGCAAGGCGATTGCGCTGGGCGAACCGGAGGGCATGGTGAAGACCGTGTTCGACAAGAAGACCGGTGAGTTGCTGGGCGCGCACATGATCGGGGCCGAGGTCACGGAACTGATCCAGGGCTATGGCATCGCCAGGACGCTGGAAACGACTGAGGCGGAACTGATGCACACCGTGTTCCCGCATCCCACCCTGTCGGAAATGATGCACGAATCCGTCCTTGACGCCTACGGTCGCGCCATCCACTTCTGATGGACTGACTGAAACCAGCAGGACAGCACCAAAGCCATGCCTGACACCACCAAATCGACCGTTCGTCACCCGGAGAAGGCGCACAGGCCGGACAATCCGGTCTGGAAGAAGAAGCCTGCCTGGATCCGGGTGAAGGCGCCGACGTCGCCGGAGTACATGGAAACCCGGCGGATCATGCGCAAGCATAAGCTCAACACGGTCTGCGAGGAGGCGGCCTGCCCGAATATCGGGGAGTGCTGGGCCAAGGGTCACGCCACCATGATGATCCTGGGCGACACCTGCACCCGCGCCTGCAGTTTCTGCAACGTCAAGACCGGCAAGCCCGGCGCGCTGGATCCGTTCGAGCCGGAGAACGTGGCGCAATCGGTGGCCAAGCTGGGACTGGCGCATGTTGTCGTGACCTCGGTCGATCGCGACGACCTGGCCGATGGCGGCGCGGATCACTTTGCCCGCACCATCACCTGCATTCGCCAGGCCAGCCCCGACACGACAATCGAGGTGCTGGTGCCCGACTTCCAGAAGAAGCCCGGTGCGCTTGAAATGGTGGTGGAGGCAAAGCCGGATGTCTTCAATCACAACATGGAGACCGTGCCGCGGCTCTACGCGTCGGTACGCCCCGGCGCGCGCTATTTCCACTCCCTGCGCATCCTGGCGGAAGTGAAGGAAATGGACCCGTCGATCTTCACCAAGTCCGGCATCATGGTCGGACTGGGGGAGCAGCGGGAGGAAGTGTTGCAGATCATGGACGATCTCCGCTCTGCCGACGTCGATTTCATGACAATTGGCCAATACCTGCAACCGACGGCGAAGCATCATGTGCTTGACCGCTTTGTCACGCCGGAAGAATTCGCGGCCTATGAACGCAATGCCTATGGCAAGGGTTTCCTGATGGTCTCTGCCACGCCCCTGACACGGTCGTCTTACCACGCGGGAGACGACTTCGTACGGCTTCGCGCCGCGCGGGAAAAGCGCCTCGCCACCGGAACAGCCTGACCCGGGTTCCCTGCCATGCCCAAGCATTCGGAAACGCGCGTGCTGCCGCACACGCCGGAGCAGATGTACAGCCTTGTCGCGGACATCGGGCGCTACCCCGAGTTCCTGCCCTGGTGCGTTGGCGCGCGGATCGTGCGTCAGTCCGAGCGGGAGGTGCTGGCTGACCTGCTGATCGGGTTCAAGGTGTTCCGGGAGCGGTTTCGCTCGAAGGTCGACCTTGAACCGGCGGCCCTGACCATCGACGTGGCCTATGTCGAAGGGCCTATGCGCTACCTGGAAAATCACTGGCATTTCAGGCCCCACCCGGACGGCTGCGAGGTCGACTTCCGGGTCGATTTCGAGTTCCGCTCCCTTCTGCTGCGAAAAGCCATCGAGCCGCTGTTTCATGAGGCGGTACGCCGGATGGTCGCGGCTTTCGAAAAGCGGGCGCTCACGCTCTACGGCTGACGTCTCCCGTGGTCTTGTGGCACCACATTTTCCGCCGGAACTGTCTGATATTGTGCGGCTTTGGCTGCAGTAGTGTGTGAATCAACACACTGTGCGCAATTTGCATGATGTACCTCAATCGAATCTGCTTCACGACCTGCGCGATATATGGATATGTAAAGAAACAATTAACAGGCTGCGACCCCGATGCCTTGGGTGCTGAGGGGGCGAGCAGTCGTTCGAGGGGTGCAGAAAATCTTTTGCCAGGCTCAAAACGCCGGTGGATTCTGGACGCGCGGTCGTTCCGGACGCGCGCGGGGCAATTGACATGGCATTGCCCGAGGATCTCTTTGCAGATGTGACGCTGACCGGGTCGGCTGGCGACGATGTGTTGTGGGGATATGCCGGCAACGATATCGTGATCGGCGGAGAAGGTGATGACCGTCTGCACGGCGCGCGGGGCAATGACACGATAGATGGCGGTACGGGCAGCAACTTCCTGATCGGCGGCGGGGGCAATGACACCTATCTGAGCGGTCGTGACCTGCTGCCGGGTGCCCAGTCGATCATCATCGAAACGCCCAGCCGCGAAACGAACATCATCCTGTTTCAGGACGGTATTGCGGCGGACAACCTGGCATTCACCCGCACCGGCAAGGATCTCTTCATCGTAATCTCGGACGGCGGCACGGTTGTCGTGCGCGGGCAGTTCAGTTCGCTGAATGGCGGCATTGACCGATTGCTGTTTGAAGATGGTTCTTTGTTGAACCTTCGTGGACCGGATTCCCGGCTCAGCGAACTTGTCAGCGGTACGCCGAATGGCGGTGGCGAAGAGACGCTGGCTGGTGGTGGAGATGACACCCCGGCAGGTAGCGGCTCTGACGACACGCTGACGGGTGGCGGAGATGACACCCCTGCGGGTAGCGACTCTGACGACACGCTGACGGGTGGCGGAGATGACACCCCTGCGGGTGGCGGCTCCGGCGACACGCTGACAGGCGGTGGCAATGACACGCCTGCGGGTGGCGGCTCCGGCGACACGCTGACGGGTGGTGGAGATGACACGCCTGCGGGTGGCGGCACTGGCGACCCGCTGACAGGCGGTGGCGGTGACACGCCTGCGGGCAGTGGCTCCGGCGACACGCTGACAGGCGGTGGCAATGACACGCCTGCGGGTGGCGGCTCCGACGACACGGTGACGGGCGGTGTCGATGATACCCCGGCTGGTGGCGGCTCTGACGACACGTTGACAGGCGGTGGTGATGACACGCCGGCTGGTGGCGGTTCTGACGACACGCTGACAGGTGGTGGAGATGATAGGCCAGCGGGTGGCGGCCCCGGGGCCGGACCAGGTGACCCGTCACCTCAGGTGATGAGAGGTGATGATGGTCCGGATCGGATGCATGGTGGCATCGGCGATCAGGTGATGCGTGGCAGGGGTGGCGACGACAGGATTTCCGGCGGTGCCGGCGCGGATACGATCAGTGGCGGCGATGGCCTGGATCGGCTGTTTGGTGATGAGGATGATGACCACCTCAGCGGTGGTGAGGATCGTGACATTCTCTTTGGCGGCCTGGGCGATGACGTACTGAACGGCAATGGCGGCCGGGACAACCTGTTCGGTGATGCGGGCGACGATCTGCTCGACGGCGGGGCCAAGCTTGATGTGCTGCATGGTGGAGATGGCGCGGACACGCTGATCGGCGGGGGTGGCGACGACAAGCTGTTTGGTGGCGATGGCGACGATGTACTGTTCGCTGATGAAGGGCATGACCGCCTGTCCGGCGGGGCGGGCAATGACCTGTTCGTGCTCGGGTTCGATGACCTTGGCGGACGGATCGACCAGATCACCGACTGGAACGATGGTGACAGGGTCCTCCTCCGTGGTGTGCCTGATGCTGTGTTTCAGGCAATCAGCGGCGGCCAGGTGTCGGACTTCCTTGCTGTTCGCCAGGTTGGCGGTGACAGCTTCCTGCAGATTGATCTGGATGGCACCGGAACCCAGCATGGCCTGGTCAACCTGGTGCGGATCAGGGAACACACGCTTGATCTCGACGACGTCAGTTTTGACCCTGCATCCGGCCTGTTCTGAGACCGCACAGGCAGCAGACCAGCCGCCCCGTTGCGGGAACGACTGGTCTGCATGGTTCAGGGTACGGTCAACCGTATCCTGATGCCCTGATCTGAAAGGTGTCGTCAGACCTGGCCAACGGCCTGGGCTTTCGGGCCGAAGAGCAGCCAGAGGATCAGGCCAAGTACCGGCAGCAACAGGATTGCGACGATCCAGATGACCTTGGCGCCCGTGCTCGCGCCGCTGCCGAAGATCTTCACGATGGCCCAGATGTCCGCGATCAGGATGATCAGGCCGAGAATGCCAGTGACTTCCATGTGCTCAATTCCTTGCTTGGTTGGTTCTGTTCGGGCGAGATGGACAGGGACCCCTTATTCGGTCGAGTCCTCGACCGCCTCGGCGCTGTCGTTGATGTCCGCGCCGATCCCGCGGATGGTGTTGTCGCAGGCCGCGAGGCCGCCGATCATCACGGCAAGGGCACCAATCAGGCTCAGGCGCTTCAGAAAATCAGTCATGTTTCTTCTCCTCGGTGATGCGCTGCAGCAGGGCCCGTCCCTGCACTGCAGCCTTGTAACTTCTCTGTGCCTTTGGATCTTCGAAAGTTGCATTCCGCTTATTTTTGAATACAGGCGCAGTTTCCTCGTTGGATTTATCCAAAATGTCGTCTTCTGTCACAAGTGATAGAAGAACCGGCATAAGAATTTCTCCCTTCGTTCTGTTCGATCATTGATATGGCATTCCAGGATATATTTTCAAACGGTTTCGTATGTGTCGGTTGATGTGGGAATGTATTGTCAATTGGTTGATGAAATTACATGAATTGAGGATCATCAATCACTTCACGAGGTGCCTCAGAATTCGTCGGTGGAGTGGTTGGAGTAAGTGGCGTATGTTGATGTGCCAATGGAGGTCTGATGTATGCCCGAGAACGTGCCGCCGAAGCGCACAGAGAAACTGCAGCTGATGCTGGACGATCTTGAGATGGAGGCGATTGATGACTGGCGGTTCCGTCACCGCATGCCGTCACGTGCAGCCGCGATCCGGGAGTTGATCCGGCGCGGTCTGGCTGCGGTCGATGTCGAGGAACCGACGACCGACAAGACTTCGACCGAATTTCGGGTCGTCGAACCGGACTGATCCGCCGGGCCTTTCCGGCAGGCGTCAATATCGACGGATCGAATGGCTTTTCGTCACTCCACATTGCTGCAAGACTGAGGCAAGCAATTGGGGGAGGGGAAGCAATGCCGACGATAACGGCCGAGAAACTCGAGAAATTTGTTGCCGAGATTGCCCGGGCCGGTGGGTCCAGTGACGTGGAAGCCGGGAAGATCGGCCACCAGCTTGTCGGGGCCAATCTGCGCGGACATGACAGCCACGGCATCGGCATGATGCCCGCCTATGTCAACGCGCTGCAGTTCGGCAAGCTGAAGCCGAACCAGCACGTCAGCGTTGTCCGGGATGACGGCGCGATCCTGCAACTGGATGGCAATGCGGGATATGGGCAGGTCATCGGTGAGGAGGCGATGGAGAAGGGTATTGCCGTCGCCAAGGCGCAGGGGCTCTGTCTCATGAGCCTGCGCAACAGTCACCACCTGGGCCGTATTGGCGCCTGGGGGGAGCAGGCGACGGACGCGGGGCTGATCTCGATCCACTGGGTCAATGCCATAACGCGGATGCCTCTGGTCGCACCGCACGGCGGGTCGGACGCCCGTTTCACCACCAATCCCTATTGCACGGCCGTGCCTGCCACGCCGGGCCATCCGCGCATGGTGCTGGACATGGCAACGACCAAGGTGGCGATGGGCAAGGTGCGTGTTGCATACAACAAGGGTGTGGAGATGCCACCGGATTGCCTGATCGACCCCGCAGGCAATCGCACGTTGGATCCGTCTGTCATGTTCGACGAACCGCGCGGCGCGATGCTGGCGATGGGGGAGCACAAGGGATATGGCCTGGCGCTGGTTTGCGAGGTGCTGGCCGGTGCGCTTTCGGGGGGCGGTTCATTCCTGCCCGAACGCTCTGACGGACATTCGATCATCAACAACATGCTGACGATCCTGGTCGACCCGGATCGGCTGGCGGACCGCACCATGCTGATGAGCGAACTCGACGGGTTCATCAGCTATGTGAAACAGTCGCCGCCCGCGCCGGGGGTTGAGGAAGTCATGATCCCTGGTGATCCGGAACGCAAGTCGATGGCGGAGCGTCTGGCCAACGGCGTGCCTGTCGATGACACGACCTGGGAGGAGATGGTGCAGGCCGCCGTCCAGGTTGGCATGGACGAGGGCAAGGCCCGCGCCTGGGCTGCGTAGACGAGACAGATTGGATAGCAAGGGGAGGGCAGGACATGTTCAGGCTTGGACTGGAAGACAAGGTTGCGATCATCACCGGCGGCAGCGATGGGCTTGGGCGCGCAAGCGCGGCCCTGCTGGCGGCGGAAGGTGCCAGGGTGGCGATCTGCGGCCGCCGAAAGGATCATGTGGAGGCCGTGGCGAAGCAGCTTTCGGCGGAGACTGGCGGCACCGTGCTTGGCGTCCAGGCTGATGTCACGCAACTGGTGGACTGCGAGGCGCTGGTGTCCCGCACGGTGGAGGAATTCGGCGGCATCGACATTCTGGTCAACAACGCCGGTGCATCGGCGGCGCACAGGCTGCAGGACCTGGATGATGCGGCCTGGCAGGCCGATTTCGATCTGAAGATCATGGGGGCGGTACGCATGTGCCGCCTTGCGATCCCGCATATCAGGGCGCGGGGCGCTGGATCGATCATCAATGCTTCCATTGGCGGCGGCAAGACGCCCCGCGCCGGTCAACTGCCCACATCCCTGTCACGGGCCGCGGGGCTGAACCTGACGAAGTCCCTGTCCGATGAACTGGCCGGTGACAATATCCGTGTCAACGCGATCTGCATCGGCCTGCTGAAGAGTGCCCAGTGGGACCGCCGGGCGACCGCTGATACACCGGTCGAGACGCTCTACGAGAGTATGTCGTCGCGTATCCCGCTCGGTCGGGTGGGCGAGGCAGAGGAATATGCGGACCTCGTCGCCTTCCTCGCGTCGGCGCGTTCCAGCTACATCACCGGAACCGCAATCAACATTGACGGCGGCATGTGCGCGGCGCTTTAGGTCGTCTCACTATTTGATTGCGGCACCGGCCCGCCTCCATCATTTGATTGAGCCGGGCGGTGCCGCAATCAAACAGGGGAACGATCCAGGTCGCGACGGGAAGGCCGGTTTCGCTTCTGCAGATCATCTCTCTGTATCGTCTATGCGTCGACTACCAGCACGGTGATGAACAGGGAAATGATGATCAGAAGACTGGCGCCGATGGCCTGCTGCAGCCTGCGACGTGAGCGGTAGATCTTCGGTCCGTCGCCGGAACGGCTGCGGTGGCGTCGATGTCTCTTGTGCCGGGCAGGCGGGTCGGACAGGACGGCGTCGGGCGCATTGCGGCTCACCAGCGGTTTCATCTGCTGGCGCATTTCGGCAACCATGGCTTCGACATTCTCCGGCGTCAGGGACTGGCCGGGTTCGTGGCGCATGATCAGTTCCGCCGCCGCGCGCAGATAGTTCTCGCTGGCGTCGGCATTGGGACGGGTGAGGAAGACCGGGGTCCGGTCGCCGCTCGCTTCGTCCAGCGCGTTCGAATGCGGAATTTCCGCGACCAGAACGGCCTCCCCGTGGGTCTGGCGTATCTCCAGCGCGCGCTTCATCTTCGCCGGTGCCCAGTTCTGGGCCATGGTGATCAGGATCATCGGCTTCTCGATGCGCGTCTGACCGGCGTCGTTCAGCCGCTCGATGGTTGAAGTCAGCCGCGCCATGCCGTCCAGCGCAAACTGCTCAGGTGGTACCGGGATCAGCACCGTGTCCGCAGCGACCAGGGCGTTGACGGACAGGATTCCGAGAGAGGGCGGGCAGTCCAGGAATATCCAGTCGAAGCTGTCGGCCATTGTGGCGATCACGGGGCGCAGTCGATGCAGGCGATCCGTCTCGCCCGAGAGCTCAAGTTCGACGCCGGCCATTTCGAGTGATGAGGCGAGAACCGAAAGATGCGGGATCGCGGTAGCCTGTGGCCATCGGGGCGAGATGCCGTCGCCATTGATCAGCGCGTGATAGCTGCCCGGTGCCTCCACCGTCGCCTCCGGGACGCCCAGCGCTGTTGTCGCATTGGCCTGCGAATCGAGATCGATCAGCAGCACGCGTCGCCCCGTCAATGCTGTCGCGACCGCCAGGTGCAACGCGGTCGTTGTCTTGCCGACGCCGCCCTTCTGGTTCGACACCGCAACAGTAATAGCCATGAAGCATTCCCCCACCTGCTTCTGAGCCAACATTTCGGTCGGCCCAATTATTCATTCCAGCAGAAAGATGAGAGCAAACATCCTGCCAGCAACTTCTTTGGCCAGGTGATTGCAGACATGCATTTCAGTTGCCGACACTTCCATTGTCGATTGATTCGCGATGAAATACAGGCGGTTAGATTTGATCGAGGGCCTGAGCAAGGTCGGCGATGAGGTCATCGACCGTGTCGATACCGATGGACAATCTTACCACATCCGGTCCGGCGCCTGCCGCGATCTGTTGCTCCTCTGTCAACTGGCGGTGCGTTGTGGATGCCGGGTGCAGAATGAGACTGCGCGTATCACCGATATTGGCGAGGTGAGAGAGGATGTTCACACCCTCCACCACCTTCACACCGGCATCGAAACCGCCGCGCACACCGAACGTGAAGACGGCACCGGCCCCCTTCGGCAGGTACTTCTGCTGCAGCGCGTGGTAACGGTTGCCCTCCAGCCCCGAATGGGAAACCCAGGTGACCGCAGGGTGCTGATCAAGAAACCTGGCGACGGCAAGCGCGTTTGCGGTATGGCGCTCCATCCGCAGCGGCAATGTTTCGGCTCCTGTCAGGATCATGAAGGCGTTGAACGGCGAAAGCGCGGGGCCGAGATCACGCAGTGCCACCGCGCGGCCATAGGCGGTCAGCGCGAAACGGCCGAATGTCTCGTGGAAGTTCAGTCCGTGATAGGCCGGGCAGGGGGCGGCAACCGCGGGAAAACGCCCCGCTGCCGACCAGTCGAACTCTCCGCTCTCGACGATCACGCCGCCCAGGGAATTGCCGTGGCCACCGAGGAACTTGGTCGCCGAATGCACAACGACATCCGCGCCCCATTCGAACGGGCGACAGCCCCAGGGGGTGGCACAGGTATTGTCGACGATCAGCGGGATGCCTGCCTGCTCGGCAATCCGGGCAAAGGCTTCGATATCGGCAACCACGCCGCCCGGATTGGACAGGCTTTCGATGAAGATTGCCTTGGTCCTGTCGTTGATCGCCGCGCGGAAACTCTCCGGATCATCAGGATCGCAGAAGGTGCAGGACCAGCCCATCTTCTGGAAACTGACACCGAACTGGGTGATCG
The DNA here is from genome assembly GCA_029213165.1 of Minwuia sp. Taxonomy (GTDB): domain Bacteria; phylum Pseudomonadota; class Alphaproteobacteria; order Minwuiales; family Minwuiaceae; genus Minwuia. The sequence continues at coordinate 110,369 of JARGNO010000005.1, read as the reverse complement.
ACCCGCCATACAGCTTGGTCGAGGCGATGAAATTGTCGCCGGATTCCATCAGCGCGAACATCAGCACCATCTGCGCCGCGTGACCGGACGCGACAGCCAGTCCGGCGGCACCACCCTCCAGTGTCGCAACCCTTTCCTCCAGCACCGAAACAGTGGGGTTGGTCAGGCGGGAGTAGATATTGCCGAAGGATTGCAGGTTGAACAGGCTGGCCGCCTGATCCACGTCCTCGAACACATAGGATGAGGTCTGGTAGATCGGCGTGATGCGTGCGCCGGTCACTGGATCGGGGGACGCACCGGCATGGATGGCCTGGGTCTCGAACCCATATGTTTCACGCGTGCTCATGAGGCGTCATTTCCGTTCAGCAAGTCTGTCCTGTCCCGGTGAAGGTAGCCGCATTCGGTTGCATTCTCCAAGAGGATGAAACAATGCACCGGCTGTGGATGAATTGCGCCGAAGCCCGGTCCGCGGGGTGCAGGCGCGCGCAGTGAAGTGGATTGATCATGTAAACATAACGGGAACATTGCGATTGCCGCACCGGTGCCCGTGACGTATCATGCGCGCCCGATGAAACAGGACGCTTCCCGCAGATCACGGAGCTGACCGGCATGACGGCCCTCTCACCGATTTCCCAGCAGATATGGGACATGAAGTACCGCCTGAAAGGCCCCGATGGCACCGTCGTCGATTCCGCGCTGGAGGATACCTGGCGGCGCGTGGCCCGTGCGCTGGCATCCGTGGAGGCGGAGCCGGAAGTCTGGGAGGAGAAGTTCTACAGCGCGCTGGAGGGATTCAGGTTCCTGCCTGCGGGCCGCATCATTGCCGGGGCGGGAACGGCGCGGCGTGTGACACTGTTCAACTGCTTCGTCATGGGAACCATCCCCGATGACATGGCCGCGATCTTCGAGAACCTGAAGGAAGCGGCCCTGACGATGCAGCAGGGCGGCGGCATCGGTTATGACTTTTCGACACTGCGGCCCAAGGGCGCGCCGGTGAAGGGTGTCGGGGCCGATGCTTCGGGGCCGCTGACCTTCATGGATGTCTGGGATGCCATGTGCCGCACCATCATGAGTGCGGGGCACAGGCGCGGCGCGATGATGGCGACCATGCGCTGCGACCATCCGGATATCGAAGCCTTCATCGCCGCGAAGGAGGATGCGGGGCGGTTGCGGATGTTCAACCTGTCCGTCCTGGTCACGGATCCTTTCATGGACGCGGTGAAGACCGACAGCAACTGGGAACTGACGTTCGGGGGGCGGACCTACGGCAGCGTCCGCGCCCGCGACCTCTGGGACCGCATCATGCGGGCGACCTTTGCCTACGCGGAACCCGGGGTGATCTTCATCGACCGGATCAACAAGCAGAACAACCTGCACTACTGCGAGACCATCTCCGCCACCAATCCCTGTGGGGAACAACCCCTGCCGCCCTATGGTGCCTGCCTGCTTGGGTCCATCAACCTCGCGACGCTTGTCCGCGAGCCCTTTACCGCTGAGGCGGAACTGGACCTTTCGGCGCTGGACGGGATCGTGCCGCTGGCCGTGCGGATGATGGACAATGTGACGGATGTGTCGAACTTTCCGCTGGAGGAGCAGCGCAAGGAAGCGCAGGCGAAGCGCCGGATTGGCCTGGGTGTTACCGGACTGGCCGACGCCCTGATCATGTGTCGCGCGCGCTATGGCACGGCGGAGGCGGTGGCCCTGACCGAGAAGTGGATGGCCGCGATCCGCCACAGGGCCTACCTGGCATCCGTCGATCTGGCGCGGGAGAAGGGCCCGTTCCCCCTGTTCGACCGTGACGCCTATCTGTCCGGGACCGCGATCCAGGATCTGGAGCCGGAGGTGCAGGCCGGTATCGCCGAACACGGCATCCGCAACGCTCTGGTCACCTCCATCGCGCCGACGGGTACCATCTCCCTGTTTGCGGACAATGTGTCGTCGGGCCTGGAGCCGGTCTTCAGCTTCTCCTACACCCGTTCGGTCCTGATGCCCGACGGGACACGGCGGGAGGAGGAAGTCTCCGACCACGCGGTGCGGCGCTGGAAGCACAGCCATGGCAACCAGCCGCTGCCGGATTATTTCGTCGATGCCCAGTCCCTGTCGCCCGCAGATCATGTGCGTATGCAGGCGGCGGTCCAGAAATACGTCGATGCCTCGATCTCCAAGACCATCAACTGCCCGGAAGACATTTCCTTCGATGACTTCAAGGATGTCTACATGATGGCCTATGAATCCGGCTGCAAGGGATGCACCACCTACCGCCCGAACGAGGTCACCGGCTCCGTACTGCATGTGAAGAAGCCGGAGGCGGATGCGGTCAAGGACGCCGGGGACATGCAGGCGGAACTGCCACTTTCCGCGCCACCTGCGGCCGCTGTGAAGCCGAAGGACCCCTATGAAAGCGGCGGCGTCGTCTACATGACCCAGCCGCTGGACCGTCCAGGCGTGCTGCCCGGCCAGACCTACAAGCTGAAATGGCCGGAGAGTGATCACGCGATCTACATCACCCTGAACGATGTCATCCAGGACGGGCGCCGCAGGCCGTTCGAGATCTTCATCAATTCCAAGAACGTCGAGCATTTCGCCTGGACCGTGGCGCTGACCCGCATGATCTCCGCCGTGTTCCGGCGCGGCGGTGATGTCAGCTTCATCGTGGAGGAACTCAAGGCCGTGTTCGACCCGCGCGGCGGGGCCTGGGTCGGGGGGCGCTATGTCCCCTCCATCCTTGCCGCGATCGGGGAGGTGATCGAGCAGCACATGATCGCCACCGGCTTTCTGGCCGACCCCAAGGCGCAGAATCGCGAGATCGAGGCGCAGAAGGTTGCCGCAGGCTCCAACAGCCGTCCCGGGGGCGTCATGCGGCAGTGTCCGCGTTGCGGCGATGCCGGTCTGGCGAAGCAGGAGGGCTGCGATACCTGCTATTCCTGCGGCTATTCCAAGTGCGGTTGATGGCTGGTCTGCGCTGAACACCGACGCAGAGCCGTTGTGGCCTGCACACGGCGGCGCTACAACAGCGCCAGCAATGCAGATGAATCGCCGGACGGATCGGGTGGGGCCAGCCATGTTCAAGAAGATACTGATAGCTAACCGGGGCGAGATTGCCTGCCGCGTCATCAAGAGCGCGCGGAAGATGGGGATCGCCACGGTCGCGGTATATTCCGAAGCCGATGAGGGCGCCTTGCACATGCGCATGGCGGATGAGGCCATCTTCATCGGACCGCCCGCGGCGTCCGAAAGCTACCTGATCGCAGACCGTATCATTGACGCCTGCAAGCAGACCGGCGCGGAGGCGGTGCATCCCGGCTATGGCTTCCTGTCGGAGAATCAGGGGTTTGCCAAACGGCTGGAGAAGGAAGGCATTGCCTTCATCGGCCCCGGCATCCGTGCCATTGCCGCCATGGGCGACAAGATCGAATCGAAGAAGCTGGCAATGGCCGCCGGTGTCAGCACCGTTCCCGGCTATACCGATGTGATCGATGAGGTCGATGAGGCGGTGAAGATCGCCGCTGACATTGGTTATCCGGTCATGATCAAGGCCTCGGCGGGTGGCGGTGGCAAGGGCATGCGTGTTGCCTGGAACGACGAGGAAGCGCGCGACGGCTTCAAGTCAGCCAAGTCCGAGGCCGCGTCGAGCTTTGCCGATGACCGGGTCTTCATCGAGAAGTTCATCGAGGAACCGCGCCACATCGAGATCCAGGTGCTGGCGGACGGGCAGGGGACCTGCCTGTATCTGGGGGAGCGTGAATGTTCCATCCAGCGTCGCCATCAGAAGGTGATCGAGGAAGCGCCAAGTCCGTTCCTGGACGAGGCCACGCGGAAGGCGATGGGGGAGCAGGCATGCACCCTGGCCAACGCTGTCGAGTATCGCTCCGCCGGCACGGTGGAATTCATCGTGGACAAGGACAGGAACTTCTATTTCCTGGAGATGAACACCCGCCTGCAGGTGGAGCATCCGGTGACGGAACTGATCACCGGCATTGATCTGGTCGAGTGGATGATCCGCATCGCCAATGGCGAGAAGCTGACCCTGGCGCAGGACGATATCAAGCTGAACGGCTGGGCGGTCGAAAGCCGTATCTATGCCGAAGACCCCTACCGTGGATTCCTGCCGTCGATTGGCCGGCTGTCACGCTTTGCGCCGCCGTCCGAGAGTGCGACCGTGCGTGTCGATACCGGCGTGGTTGAGGGTTCCGAGATCACGATGTTCTACGATCCGATGATCGCCAAGCTTTGCAGCTATGGCCCGGACCGCAAGACGGCCATCGACAACATGGTCGGCGCGCTGAATGGGTTCCGGCTGGAGGGCATCAGCCACAACATCAACTTCGTCAATGCGGTCTGCAACCATCCGCGGTTCCGGGAAGGGCGTCTTTCGACCAACTTCATTGCGGAGGAATATCCGGACGGTTTTGCCGGTGCCGTGATTGATGAAACCACGCGCCGCCGCCTGGTTGCGGTGGCGGTCGTCATTCACCTGCGCGACCGGATCCGCGCCACCGGCATTTCCGGTCAGGTGCCGCATTTTCGCCCGCGTATCGGGCAGGACTGGCGTGTCTCTGTCGGCGAGCAGGACTTCGGTGTCCGCGCCACCGCGGGTGACCGGGCAACCGATGTGCATGTCGACGGTGAGCATCTGGTGGTCGAAAGCAATTGGCGTCCAGGCAAGCCGGTCTTCAAGGGCGTTGTCGGGGGCCAGCAGATGCAGGTTCAGGTGCGCTCGACCGTCGAGGGCTTTGCGCTGACCTTCAACGGCGCGACCGATGACTATTGCGTGCGCACCCCGGCGGCGGCCGAGCTGGCCGGACTGATGCCGGTCAAGGAAGCCCCGGACCTGTCCAAGATGCTGCTTTGCCCGATGCCGGGCATGATCATGCAGATCCACGTCGAAGTGGGTGACGAGGTGAAGACCGGTCAGGCGCTCGCCGTTGTCGAGGCCATGAAGATGGAGAACGTGCTGCGCGCGGAAGCCGATGGCGTGGTTGCCACCATCAATGCAGGGCCGGGTGACAGCCTTGCGGTGGACGATGTCATCCTGGAGCTTGAATAGCCGCTGGTTCCTCTTCCTCCGTCGGCATCCTTGACGCTTCCGACAGGATCCAGTCGCGGAATGCCATGATGCGTGATCGCGTTGCGTTCCGTGGCGGGCAGACGAACCAGTAGGACATGGACAGAGGCTGTTCCCCCTGAAAGGGCGTCACCAACCGTCCCGTCGCCAGGTCATGTGCGGCGAGGGAGCGACGGGTCAGTACCACGCCCATGCCATCGATGGCTGCCTGCACAGCGTGATCGGCGTAGGAGAAGTGGGTGCCGCGCCGCCAGTCCACCTTGTCCTCCGCCCCCACGGCCATCAGCCAGGCCCGCCAGTCAGGCGTCATCGGGTCATAGCGCAGCGAATCATCATGGATCAGCGGCAGGCGTGAAAGGTCGGATGGTTGCGTGACGCCGCCAACACTCGCCAGCAATGTCGGGCTTGCGGCAGGCAGGACAGTGTCATCCAGGATCTTCCAGGCCTTCAGATCGGGATAGTTGCCGGAACCGAAACGGATGGCGCAATCAAATCCCCCCTTGCTGAAGTCGGTCATCTCCATGCTGGCGGATATCCGGACATCGAGTTCCGGATGCGCGCGGTTGAATCGCTCAAGCCTTGGAATGAGCCATTTCACGGCAAATGACGGGACGGTCGAGACCGAGATCACGTTCTCCCCGTCGTCTTCATCCAGTGTCGACAGGGCATCGACCATGAGGTCGAAGGCACGGGTAAGGTCCGGCAGCAGGCGGCGCGCCGCGTCGGTCGGTTCGACCGCCCGGTTCAGGCGGTGAAACAGCTCCACCCCCAGAAAGTCCTCCAGTGTGCGGATCTGGTGCCCGACCGCCGCAGGCGTCACGGACAGTTCGTCCGCGGCGCCCTTGAAACTCTCATGTCTTGCTGCCGCCTCGAAGGCGCGCAGGGCATTCAGTGGGGGCAGTCTGCGTCGCATGAGGCCGTTCCTGATGTTTCGGATGGCTTCCGATATACATTTCCTTTCCTGAAAGCCAAGAATTCGTCGTTTGTTGCAGTGCACATACCGCCCCATCTCCCCTTTACCGAAGACACCGGAGAGCAACGGCCAGTCGGAAAAGACCTGCCGAAACAAGGAGAGATCACATGACCGTACAGTCCTTTGACCTGACGCATTCTGACAGTGGACTGCTGGTCCGCGCAGCCACCTGGGTACAGGATCGCTTCACCGATATGCAGATCGCGCGGCAGAACGCCGTGCAGCTGCGGGAGCTGGAAGCCCTGAGCGATGAGACCCTGCACGACATCGGTCTGAACCGTTCGGAGCTGACCTCGATCATCAGTCACCCGAATGACGTGACCAGGGCCCGTTGAGCTCGCTCTGCCCGACCTGAACTGAAATTGCCCCCGTGGCCGATCCGGCTGCGGGGGTTTCTGCGTTTGCAGACAACTTGTCCTCGCCCATGGCCGTGGCCGTGTACTATTGTCCGGAACTCTGATCGATGGACTGAATGGGGGAGGGAAAGACATGGATCGTTTGCGCTTCGGGGCGTTTCTGGCGCCACATCATCCGATTGGCGAGCATCCGATGCTCCAGTTCCGCTCCGACCTCGATCTGGTCAGCCAGCTTGATCAACTTGGCTATGACGAATTCTGGTGTGGCGAGCACCATTCCACTGGCTGGGAGATCATTGCATCCCCAGAAATGTTCCTGGCTGCGGCGGGGGAGCGTTCACACCGTATCCGCCTCGGCACCGGTGTGGTCTCCCTGCCGTATCACCATCCCTTCATCGTGGCGCAGCGCATGGTGCAGCTTGACCACATGACCGGCGGTCGGGCGATCTTCGGCTCCGGTCCCGGTGCATTGCCGTCGGATGCGCATACACTGGGTATCGACCCCATGACCCAGCGCGACCGGCAGGACGAGGCGATTGGCGTCATCCGTCGCCTGCTGCGGGGGGACGAACGGTTCGACTACAAGTCCGACTGGTTCGAGATGCATGACGCGAAGCTGCAACTGCGCCCGCTGCAGGAAGATCTGCCCTTCGCTGTTGCCTCCATGATCAGCCCGTCCGGCATGACGTTGGCCGGCAAGCATGGCACCGGCGTCCTGTCCATCGGTTCCATGTCCTCTGCCGGGTTGCAGTCGCTGGCTACGCAATGGAGCTTTGCCGAGGAGTCAGCGGCCAAACACGGCAATACGGTCAACCGCAAGGACTGGCGCATCGTCATGATGTGGCACATCGCCGAAACGCGGGAGCAAGCCATAGCGGAGGCCAAGGACGGTCTGCTGCGCTGGCACAACGAATACAACGTCGGCACCCTGATGCGGCCGGGCGTCGAAGCCTTCAAGACCGCCCACGAAGCAGTGGATACCACTGCCATGGCGGATGGTGCGACGGCCGTCATCGGCACACCGGATGATCTGGTGAAGCGCATCCGTGACCTGGTGCAACTGACCGGCGGGATTGGTGCTGTCATCGGCTTCGTCCATGACTGGGCGAGCCGTCCGAACACCTCCAAGAGCTGGGACCTGGTGGCGCGCTACGTCATTCCGGAGGTCAACGGCCTGCTGGATGCCTATCGCGAGTCGCGCCAGTTCGTCGTCGAGAACCGGGAAACCTTCGAGCAGGCGCAGAAGGCCATCCTGAGCAAGATCATGGACAATCCGCGCGCGGCAGAGGCACTGAAGGCCGGCGGCGTGAATGCACCCAGTATCGGGCCGCATGCCGGACCGGACCTGAAGAAGGGGGCGGGATGAACGATACACCTGATCGCCAGGACAGTCCGGATCGTCTGGACAGTATCGAAGCGCTGGAGGCGCATTACGGCCTGCCGGTGCAGGGTGCACTGGACAAGGAACTGGGCCACATTTCCGACCCCTACCGTCAGTTCATCGAGCGTTCGCCGTTCGTGATCCTGGCCACCTGCGGGCCGGAAGGGCTGGATTGCTCTCCGCGTGGCGATCCGCCGGGGTTCGTTCGGGTGATTGACAAGCGGCGAGTCCAGTTGCCGGACCGGCGCGGCAACAACCGGATCGACAGCCTGCGCAACATCGTCCGCGATCCGCGCGTCTCGCTGCTGTTCATGATTCCAGGGGTCGGGGAGACCCTGCGCATCAACGGGCACGCGGAACTGCTGACGGACCATGACCTGCTGCGTTCATTCGCCATGGGCGACAAGGTTCCGAAGTGCGTCGTTTCGGTGACGGTCGACCGCATCTACTACCAGTGCCAGAAGGCGCTGCACCGTTCCCGCCTGTGGGATCCGGAAGGGTTTGCGCAGAAGGGGGAGGCCCCGACAGCGGGCGAAATGCTGAAGTCGGTCTTCGGCAGCGACTTCGATGCGGAGAGCTACGACGCGAACTATCCGGAGCATAGGGCGAAAACGATCTACTGATCCTTGGGGGGGAGCAATGAAGCAGCCGGAACATATTCTCTACGAGGTGGCCGATGGCCGCGCGCGGATCACGCTGAACAGGCCGGAGAAGCGCAATGCACTCTCGGTCGATCTGCTGAAGGAACTGAATGCGGCGCTGTGGGAGGCGGACAACGACAAGGCCGTTCACAGTGTCATCCTGCGGGGCGCGGGACCCAGTTTCTCTGCCGGTTACGACCTGACGCCGGGTCTCAACAGCACCCAGACCAGCGGGAACGGAGATCGCAACTATCGTGATGGCGGTATCTATGCCGATCCGACCATTGATGATGATATCTGGCGGCTGGAATATGGCCAGCGCCTGCGAATGGCCCTGTTCGACATGCACAAGCCGGTCATTGCGCAGGTGCATGGCCATTGCCTGGCCGGTGGAACCGATGTGGCTCTGCTCTGTGACATGGTGATTGCGGCGGATGATGCAGTGCTCGGTTTCCCTCCGGCGCGGGACCTGGGGTCGTTGCCGAACCAGATGTGGCTCTACAACTGTGGGCCGCAGTGGGCGAAGCGGCTGCTTCTTACCGGCGATACCGTGACGGGGGAGGAAGCCGCACTGATTGGTCTGGTACTCAAATCGGTCCCTGCCGATCTGCTGGAGGCGGAGGTCGAGGGACTGGCGAGCCGCATGGCCGGTATCGACCCGGATCTGCTGGCGGCGAACAAGCGGATAGTCAATCTCGGGATCGAATTGATGGGCGGGCGCACGCTGCAACGGATATCTGCCGAGAACGATGCCCGCGCGCATCTGGCACCGGGGACGCAGAAGTTCCGGCAGGTGGCCCGGTCGGAAGGACTGAAGGCCGCGCTGAAGACACGGGACCAGAATTTCGGTGATGGACGCGCCCGCGTACGGGGGCCGGAGACCCGTGACGAGAAAGGTTTTCTCATTTCTGAATGAACGAGTTCCCTGACATTCCGGAAGATGTGAGGCAGTTGCTGCATGCGGCTGGCAGACCGGCACTTACCCTGCTCAACTGCTGGTGCGGAATGCGTGTCGGTCGCGCCGTCCCCGGGCGGCAGGATTTTGATCCGACCCGGCTCGGTCGCTATCTGGCGAAGGTCTATCTCTACGGGTTCGACGATGCTGCGGGCGATTTCATCTGCCGTCTGGCTGGCGAGCAGGTACACGAAGCCTGGGGCGTGCGTATCAAGGGATTGAGCTTGCGGGAGGTGGTTGGCGACGCGAATCATCCTGCGGCGCTGGAGCGATGGCGCGGGGTGGTGGAAACGCCACTGGTCCAGTACGGCATCCTTGAGGAAAAGGTCGGTCGGAAGTCCAAGCGGATCGGCGAGCGTCTGATCGTGCCGATGCGAGATGATGACCATCAGATCCGGCTGGTGCTGGGTCTTGGCGACTATGAGGTCAGGCAGAACGACCGTGACTGGATACAGCCGGTCTGGTCGGATGTGATCCGCATCCCCTGTGCAGATATCGAGAATGTCGGCGGCACCCCGCCGATGTGATCGACTTCGCATCCGGCACGGGTTCCGTCGCGTCCCTTGGCCTTGGTCGTTTATTTTTGCCCTGACATGGCGGATAGTGACCGAAGGGGACTTTCACGTATCGAGGGGATACCGATGAGCGACGAACTCAACAAGATGGCGCTGGACTACCACCGCTATCCGACGCCGGGCAAGCTGGCCATCCAGCCGACCACGAAACTTGCAAACCAGCGCGACCTGTCGCTGGCCTACAGCCCGGGTGTGGCTGCGGCCTGCTCCCTGATCCACGAGGATCCGCTGGAGGCGGCAAACATGACCGCCCGCGGCAACCTGGTCGCCGTGGTGTCGAACGGCACCGCCGTTCTGGGGCTGGGCAACATCGGTCCGCTGGCCTCCAAGCCGGTGATGGAAGGCAAGGCCGTCCTGTTCAAGAAGTTCGCTGGCATCGACGTCTTCGATATCGAGATCAACCAGATGGGGATCGAGGAGACGGTGGAGGTCGTTGCGGCGCTGGAACCGACCTTCGGCGGCATCAACCTGGAAGACATCGGCGCACCGGCCTGCTTCGAGATCGAGCGGCTTTGCCGGGAACGGATGAACATTCCCGTCTTCCATGATGACCAGCATGGTACCGCCATCTGTGTCGGCGCCGCGATCTACAATGCCTGCCGCGTTGTCGGCAAGGACCTGGACAAGATCAAGGTCGTCTGCTCCGGCGCGGGTGCCGCGGCGCAGGCCTGCATGGCGCTGATCGTCTCCCTGGGTGTCACCAAGTCGAACATCACGGTCTGTGACCGCTCCGGCCCGATCTACAAGGGCCGCAAGGAAAAGATGGACAAGTACAAGGAGCATTGGGCCGTCGAAACCGATGCCCGTTCCATCGGTGAGGCGGTGAAGGGCGCTGACGTGTTCGTCGGTGTCTCGGGTCCCGGCACCCTGACCGGCGACATGGTGAAGACCATGGCCAAGACGCCGATCATCATGGCGCTGGCCAATCCGAATCCGGAGATCCTGCCGGAGGAAGCGCGTGCCGCCAGCCCCGACGCGATCATCGCCACGGGCCGTTCGGACTATCCGAACCAGGTCAACAACGTGCTCTGCTTCCCGTTCCTGTTCCGGGGTGCGCTGGACTGTGGCGCCACGACCATCAATGAGGAAATGAAGGTTGCGGCCACCAAGGCCATCGCCGATCTGGCGAAGCAGGAAGTCTCCGACGTCGTGGCCAAGGCCTATGGTGTCGACAGCCTGGAGTTCGGCCCGGACTACATCATTCCGAAGCCGTTCGATCCGCGCCTGATGGTGGAGGTTTCCTCCGCCGTTGCGCAGGCTGCGATGGACTCCGGTGTCGCCGTCCGACCGATCGAGGACATGGCCGCCTATCGCGCCAAGTTGAACGAGTACGTCTACAAGACCGGCTTCGCGATGAAGCCTGTCTTCGACCGCGCCAAGGCCGACCCGAAGAAGATCGCCTATGCCGATGGTGAGCAGGAGCGTGTGCTGCGCGCGGCCCAAGTCATCATTGACGACGGTCTGGCCCGTCCGCTGCTGATCGGACGCCAGGACGTGATCGAACGCCGGATCGCGCGTTTCGGCCTGCGCATGAAGGTGGGCACCGATCTGGATATCTTTGATCCGGGCAATGATGCCGGCATTGCTTCGCTGACCACCGCACTTGTGGAACGCATGGGCCGCAAGGGTGTGACACCGGATGAGGCCCGTTACCTGATCCGCACGAACTCCACCGTCATTGCCTCCCTGCTGCTCGACCGTGGCGATGTGGACGGCATGTTGTGCGGGCTGGTGGGGCGCTATGATCGCCACATCAAGTTCGTGCAGGAGATCGTGGGCCTGCGCCCCGGCGTGTCGGAGCCGTCGGCCATCGAACTGGTGGTCATGGACCGTGGCACGATGGCGATTGCCGATACCCATGTGACCGACGATCCGACCGCGGAGCAGATTGCCGAAATGGCGATCATGGTCGCGGAAGTCGTGGATCGTTTCGGAATCGAACCGCATGTGGCGCTGCTGGCGCATTCCAACTTCGGCGACAATGATGATCCGTCGTCGAAGAAGATGCGCAAGGCCCTGGAACTGGTGCGGAAGATGGCACCTGACCTGGAAATCGATGGCGAGATGAAGGGCGACACGGCCCTGAACGAGTCGGTGCGCAAGCGCATCAACCCGAACTCGACCCTGACCCGCAACGCCAGTGTGCTGATCGCGCCGAACATGGATGCGGCCAACATTGCCTTCAATCTGGTCAAGGAAACGACCGAGGGGATGTCTGTTGGTCCGATCCTGATCGGCATGCAGAAGTCAGCTCACGTCGTGACCCCGGCCATCACCACGCGCGGTATCGTCAACATGACCGCCGCAGCGGTGGTTGGCGCGCAGGACCATCAGTCCGGCGCAATCGCGGCGGCACCTGTCGCTGCCGAGTGATCCGGGCCATAGAGCCTGAAAAGTTGTGAGATTGCCCGCCTGGCACGCCGTTCACATTCGGCGCTGTCAGGCGGGTCGATCACACCGATCACACGTCTGATCTGCAGGTCCCCGATCAGCAATCCGACGAATGTTTCCGCCATTTCGGCCACCGTTCCACCACTCAGCTCACCTGATTTGTGCAGCCGGGCGATCTGGGCACCGATCAGCGGTACCACAGTCCCGCGACCCGATTCCGCTATTGTGCTGCCTAGGGTGGCTGTGTCGTTCACGTCTGCCGCTGCAGCCCGATTGAGCGCCACCGCCCGGTCTCCCGTCACCAGTTGCAGCAACAGCGGGGCGATCTCCGACAGGGTGTCCAGTGGCTGCGCGTCCCCCGACAGGCGTGCCTGCAGCAGGTCACGCACCTCCGCCGCATTGTCCTCCACCAGGGTCCGGAAGAGACCCTGCTTGTTGCCATACCAGCGATAGAGCGTCTCGTTGGAGGCACCAGCCTGCCGCGCGATGGCAAGCATGGAGGTGGCCCTGTAACCCTCCGTCTGCAGCAATGCATAGGCGGCATCGGCTATTCGCCGGTGCCGCGCCTGCTGCCTCTCCGTTCTTACGCCTGCTGCCATGTCGTCCTCACGATCTTCTCTCCGATTGCCAACCTGGAAACGTGCCCGCCGCGCGGGGGCGCAGATTGACTTTGACCGAACCGTAAAGATATGTACGATCATGTCAAAGCGTACATATCAATACGGTTAGGAGTGACCAATGTCCTGTCAGCAAGAATGCGCCCCGCTCATCATCCCTGTACCGGCCTTCCCGTCAGATATGGCCTTGCCCCCCTTGTGTCCTGTCGACAGCTCACAGATCGACGACGGAGCTTCACGATGAGCGTCGGCATCCGCGTCGGGGTCGTTCTGCTCTGCCTGCTTCTGGGGCTGATGGCAGGATTCTTCCATGCCTTCTCCTTCACCGTCATGCCGGGGCTGGATCTGCTGACCGGAGCGGCGGCGATGGATGCGATGCGCGGCATCAATATCGCTGTCCGCAATCCTGTCTTCTTCGCCACCTTTGCACTTGCGCCCGTTCTGGGCTTCCTGCTGGCAGCGATCTGCCTTCTGAAGGGACGCAGGGCGACCGGCTTGCTGCTGCTGGCGTCCTTTGCCGTCTATGCTGCGGGCGTGGTGGCGCTTACCGCTTCGCTGAACGTGCCGATGAACCGGGCGCTGGCGGAGTACTCCCTTTCGGGCCTGTCAGGCTGGCTGGAATGGTCGGCCACCTGGACCGGGGCGAATCACGTCCGGACCGCAGCGTCCCTGCTTGCGCAGCTGCTTGCACTGCTTGCCATGTGTCGCCTGTCAGCGGAGCGGGTAAGGGTTGCGCATCGTCCGGGATGACAAGCCGCCGCGCGTCTCGCACAATGGGCCCACATTCATTTCCGGGGAGGAAACTTGCGATGCGTGGTCAGGGACCATTGAGCGGTGTGAAGGTTGTCGAGCTGGCGGGCATTGGCCCGGGGCCAATGGGGGCGATGCTGCTGGGGGATCTGGGGGCTGATGTTGTCCGCATCGACCGCCAGACGGCGGCTGATCTCGGTATCGACCGTGGCAGCAACAAGTGGGACCTGCTCAACCGCTCCAAGCGCTCCGTTGCGGCCAACCTGAAGGTGGCCGAAGGCGTCGAGACGGTTCTGAAACTCGTCGAGAAGGCGGATATCCTGATCGAGGGGATGCGCCCCGGTGTGACCGAGCGGCTGGGACTCGGCCCTGACGAGTGTTTCAAGCGCAATCCGGCACTGGTCTATGGCCGTGTGACCGGCTGGGGCCAGACAGGTCCGATTGCCCATGCGGCCGGCCATGACATGAACTACATCGCGCTTACCGGTGCGTTGCACGCCATCGGCACGACGGACAGCGGACCTGTACCGCCCCTGAACCTGGTTGGTGACTTCGGCGGCGGTGCGCTCTATCTCGCCTTTGGCTGCCTCGCCGCTTACATTGAGGCGCAGCGGTCCGGCAAGGGGCAGGTTGTCGATGCGGCAATGATCGATGGCGCCTCGAACCTGATGACGGCGATCTATGGCATGAAGGCCGCCGGTCGCTGGAAGCAGGAGCGCGGAACCAACATCCTCGATACCGGCGCGCATTTCTATGACGTCTATGAGACCAGTGACGGCAAGCATGTCTCCATCGGTTCCATCGAAGGCAAGTTCTATGCGGAACTGAAGGAGAAGCTCGGCATGGCGCCCGACGCGATGCCGGAGCAGATGAATCCCGCAAAATGGGATGAGTATCGCGCCGAGATCGCAGCCGTCATCTCCACGAAGACCCGCGACGAATGGTGCGACGTGATGGAAGGCTCTGACGTCTGCTTCGCGCCGGTGCTGGACATGGATGAGGCCCCGGCCCATCCGCACAACGTCGCGCGCGGGACCTTCATCGAGGTCGATGGTGTCACCCAGCCCAATGCCGCACCGCGTTTTTCCGGTACGCCTGCGGGCAAGCCCACGGTGGCGCCCGATCCGGGGCATGATACCGATGAGGCGCTGTCCGACTGGGGCTTCGATGCCGATGAGGTTGCGCGCCTGCGTGCCTCCGGCGCCGTTTCCTGACGCCAGGCGAACCAATGGGGCGTCTTGACGGCAAGGTGGTCTGGATCACCGGTGCAGCCTCCGGGCTCGGGCGGGCGTCCGCGCTCGCCTGTGCCGCGGAGGGGGCGACGATCCTCGCGACCGATATCGAAGCACCGTCCGCCGTGGCGACGGAGATCGAGGGGATGGGCGGCCAGGCAACGGCTCTGGCGCAGGATGTCACCGACGAAGCGCGCTGGGATGCGATTGCCGACGAGGCGAAGACACGTTTCGGTGGCTTTCAGGTCCTGGTGAACAATGCCGGTGTCGGGGCCAGCCGACCGCTGGCCGACACCGATCTTGCGTTCTGGCGCAAGATCCAGTCGGTCAATCTGGATGCCGTCTTCCTTGGCACCCGGACAGGGTTCCGCTGCATGGCCCCCGGCGCGTCCATCATCAATATCTCTTCAGTGCTGGGTATCGTGGGCAATGCGGGGACATCCGCCTACAGCGCGTCAAAGGGCGGGGTGCGGCTGTTCAGCAAGTCTGCGGCGGTCGAGGCGGCGCAGACCGGCCTCGGCATTCGCGTCAACTCCGTTCACCCGGGCTATATCGAGACGCCGATGGTGATGGACAATGTCGCCAATCAGGCAGAACCGGAGAAGGTCGTTGCCATGATCCGGGCACGCCATCCGGTCGGCCATCTGGGCGAACCGAAGGACATTGCGAATGCCGTGGTCTATCTGGCCTCCGATGATGCGAAGTTCGTCACGGGGACGGAGATCATTGTCGATGGCGGCTACACCGCCTGGTGACTGTTGGCGGCCAGCCTTCGCCGTTGCATTGCGCATGTCTGACGTGAGACCTTGAGGTCATGGGGACTGTCGATGTGACGTCCCGTGAAGAGGGTCTGCGCCGATGAGCAGCGCTGACGCGTTGTCAGACAGGCAGTCTGCGGCTGCGGCCAAGGACAAGGAAGGTTCCGGTGTCGGGGTCCGCAGGGAATTCGACGGCACCAGCGATTCGCCCTCGCTCGACCGCGATCAGCGCATCCGCGCCGAGATGATCGCGGAACTGATCCGGGAATCGGGACGCCTGCGCATCATTCCCTTCATGGTCGTCGGCATTCTGGTCACGGTATTCCTGGAACGCGCGGCGATCTGGCCCGCCCTGATCCTGGCCATCGGCGTTGTCGCCATGATGTTCGCCGCCGACCGGTTGCGACGCGCGTTCGAGGCTGAACCGGCCAAGACCGGTACGGCGGAGGCCTGGGGCCTGCGGTATACTGCGCTGTCCGCCGCGATAGGCTTGGTATGGGGCCCCTGTCTGGCGAGCTATTTCGATGCGACGTCCTATCCGCATCAGGCATTTCTGGCGTTGCTGGTGTTCGGCTCTCTGGTGGCTGCCGTCGTGCATCGGGCACTCTACCCGCCCGCTTTCATTGCCTTCGCGGTGCCGACCAGCCTGCCCATCGTGGTGATGCTGTTGCTCGACGGCAGCCGGCTGGCGCTGGCAACGGCTGGGGCAGGGGGCATTGCCCTGATCATGCTGCTCGGCTGGCTGCGCGGACTGAACCGGCGCTATCGCGAATCCATGGCGCTGCGGTTCGAGAACACGGACCTGATCGAGCGTCTGGAGACCGCCCACCGCAGCGCCGAGGCTGCGCGCCTGCAGGCGGAAGCCGGGGATCGCGCAAAGTCCGAGTTCCTGGCCACCATCAGCCACGAACTGCGTACGCCGATGAACGGGATCATCGGCATGACCAACCTGCTGCAGGGCACGCGCCTGACGACGCAACAGCGATCCTATGCGGAGATCGTGCGGGAATCAGCAGACGCATTGCTGAACCTGATCAATGACATCCTTGACCTGACCAAGCTGGAGGCCGGGCGGGTCGAGCTCGACGACGCCCCGTTCGAGGTGGCGCGCACGGTGGAGAGTGTCGTCGGACTGATGGCGGCACGGGCGCAGGCAAAGGGGCTGGAGGTCGCCAGCCACATTGCCCCGGACAGTCCCGAGATCATGACCGCTGACGCGGGACGCTTGCGTCAGATCCTGCTCAATCTGGTCAGCAATGCCATCAAGTTCACTGAAACCGGTCATGTCGCCCTGGCCGTCGCACCGGCGCCAGGCCAGAGCGGCGTGCTGCGGTTCGAGGTTTCTGACACCGGCATCGGCATCCCGGCGGATGTTCAGCCACGGCTGTTCCGGCCATTCAGTCAGGGCGGCGGCATTTCGCGGCGGTTTGGCGGAACCGGTCTCGGGCTCGCCATTTCCCGCCGGCTGGTGAATGCCATGGGCGGCGACATCCGCCTTGTAAGCATCGAGGGGGAAGGATCGGTCTTCACGGTCGATCTTCCGGTCCGCAACGGTCGCACCGTACGACCGCTGGGCGGTCTTGAACATGCGTCGGTCCTTGTCGTGGCGTCGGAGGGCAAGATGCGGGAGGTTGCGGCCCGTTATGCCCGTGACTGGCGCGCCCGGGTCCGGGAGACCGCATCGCCCGCTGCTGCGCTCGGGATGCTGCGAGAGTCCGAAAGGGTGGACACCTGTGTGGTTGACTGGCGGATCCGGGGCGGCGCCGGGTCATTTGCGCGCCAGGTCAGGGACGATGCGGCACTGTCCGGCACGCGTCTGATCCTGATCGTGCCGGTCGGTGTCGTCGAGGCGCAGAGCGAGGAAGAGGACGCCCTGTTCGACGCCAGGATCCTGCAACCGCTGCGACGTGGCATCTTTCATCGGGCGCTGACGGGCGCACCGCTTGACAGCGGCGACCAGCCGGGCAGGTCCGAAACGCCCCAACCGGAGTCAGGGCATCGGCTGCGGGTGCTCATTGTCGATGATGTGGCCGTGAACCAGAAGCTTGCGACATCGATTGTCGAGAGCGCGGGTCACGACGCGGTTGCCGCTGGCGGAGGACGCGAGGCACTGCAGGCGCTGCGCTCATTGCCCTACGACATGGTGCTGATGGACGTGGAGATGCCTGACATGGACGGTCTGGCAGCCACCCGCGCCGTTCGAAAGCTGCCGGGTGCTGTCGGGCGGGTCCCGATCGTTGCGATGACGGCGCATCCGGGTGATGAATATCTGGACCGCTGTGTCGAGGCCGGGATGAATGGCTATCTCGCCAAGCCGTTGGACGCGGAGGAACTGCTGCAGATGCTGCGCAAATGTGCGGCGGAGGCGGCAGGTGGCGGCAAGCAGGAAGAAGTCCCATCGGCCCAACCCATTCAGGATCGGCTGAACCGTCGCCTCGACCCTGAGACCTCCCGCGCGCTGATGCAGCATTTCGTGCAGGATCTTGAAGGCTGGGCGACCGGTCTGCCCGGACTGGATGCCGCTGCGCAAGGGCAACTGGCTCATGCAATCAAGGGGGCTGCGCTCAACCTTGGCTTCGATGACCTGGCGGAAGCGGCCGGATCGCTGGAGAAGGGGCAGGCAGGGACTGACACCGCGCAGGCCTTGGCGTACCTTCAGCAGGTCATGCGGTCGACGCGTGACGAACTGGAGGTGGAACTGGGCACGGATCAGCCATCCTGAAGCGACGCCTCCCTTGCCTGACCCGCGCCGGACACGATGCCTGTGCGGCACCTGAAACGAATGAAAAGGCCGGATCGCCATGCTGTTGAAGTGGCCAAACCCTGGACCCGAGAGCCCCGGTGACCCGGAACGCAGCCGTACGCCACTGACGGCGGAGTCGCTCGACCGCATTCGTCGGGGGACCGCCGCGATGCTGCTGGGGCTGACGGCGGTCTGGCTCGTGCTGGTGGGCGCGTGGTTCATGCAGTCGGCCGGCCTTACCGCACTCACGTTGATGCTGCCGCATGAAGTGGCACTGGTCGTCCTGGCAGCCTTCGTTCCGCCAGCCTTCATCTGGCTGGCCGGGTTCTGGTACTGGCGCAGTGTCGACTCCCGCCACAGCCGCTCCGCCCTGCACGCAGTGCTGAAGGACATGGCATTTCCCGACCCTGAAGCGGAAGCCCGTCTGAACGCGATGACCCTGTCGCTGCGCCGTCTCAGCCAGGCGCTGGAGAGTGAGACGACGAACGCCCTGACACGTGTCGAGCGTCTGGACGAGCGCATCGGCAAGGGCACGGAAGCCCTTTCAGCGGCGGCACGCCATGCGGCGGAGCAGTCCGATCATCTGGGCCAGACGATCACCGACAGGGCAGAGGCGCAGAAGGCCCTGCTGAACGACGTGCGTGCGCTGGATTCGGAGATCAGGACACTCGGTGAACGCCAGGGGCAGGCACTTGGTCAGGCGGTGGCGGAAGCCGGACGGCGCACGGCGGAGATCGAGGCCGCGCTACGCACCCAGCTGGTTGCTGCCGATGATACTGTCGAACAGGTGGCCAAGCGCGCCGGACAGATCAACACGATGCTGGAACAGCCGATGGCGCGCTTGCGGGAGGAGGCGGACAGCACCGTGCGCCGGGTCTCCGGCGTCAGCCAGGACCTGCGGGGCCGCATGGAGGCCCTGTCGCAGGTCATCGCAAGGACAATGGATCAGGCAGATGGCCTGCGTGATGGCGTGGACGGCCAGATCGCGCGTCTGCGTGACGGCCTGGGCAATGTCCAGACGACCATGGCGACGGTGATTGCCGAGAGTCGCCAGCAGCTCGGGGATCTGGAAGAAATCGCGGGCCGCAGCGCGGAGAGCGCCGGGCAGAGCGCGGAGGCCATCACGGCCCGGAACGCCAGCCTTGCCAAGGTGCTGGATGACATCGGCATCGTCACGGCGGAAGCGGAGCAGGCCCTGCAATCGACCGCAGAGCGGAGCTGGGCCGCGACACAGCGTTTCGCCTCCGAGATCGAGACACTGGGCGAACGCGGCCGGGAGGTCTCGGAGCGCACCGAAGGCATGGCGGGGCAGATCGGGCGTCTGACTGGCAACCTCGCGGAGGTCGAGCAGCGTCTCGCGGCGAATACCGTACGCATGGCAGAATCGCGTGACGACCTGGCGGCAAGCGTTGCCGAGATGCAGGGGACTGCGGTGCAGATGATCGACAATGTGGAGGAACGCCTGAAGGCTGCGGCCTCCATGGCGGTTGCCTCCACCGAGCGGTCAGAGGAACGGGTGATGGCCGTGACGGACCGGCTGCGTGCCTCCATCGGCGAACTCTCCGACTACATCGGCACGGTCGAAAGCCGGGCGATTGCTGTTGCCGGGCGGGGCGACGCCCAAGTTGAGGCGTTGGGTGCGCGTGCGGTCGAGCTTTCGGACATCATGTCCTCCATCGACGCCGCGGTGGCGCAGGGCGACACGACACTTGGCGGTGTTGTCAGCCGCACGGAAGCAGCATTGGCTGCAGTGCGCCATGGTCTTGGCGATGTCGGGCAGGCCATGGATGACATGGACCAGCGCACTACGCGCAGTGCCGGTCTGCTTGCCGAACACGGGGAGCAGATCGACCAGTTGAGCACCCGGGTGCTCGATGGCATGGAGCGTATGGAGCGTGCATTTGCGCTGCGCTCTGACGCGCTCGAAAGGCTCGGGCTGCGCGTCGGTGCAACGGTTGAGAAGGCCGAGACCGATGTAACGGCACGGACAGAGGCGGCGGCAACCCTGCTGGAGAAAATGGCCGGGGATGCCAGTCTGACAGTCGGGCGCGCGACGGTGGTGGTGCGGGAACTGCTGGACGAGATGGGCACCCGCACGGATCGCATCAGCACCTCTGTGGCCAATGCCAATACGGCGACGGCGGAGACCACCAGTCAGGTGGATGAGCGTATCGCCGAACTGACGCTGCTGCTGCGGGATATCGAGCGCACTGTCGCGGATACAGGCGTGCGGGTCGCTGAAGTGGAGCAACGAGCACGGGGTGCCGTCGAAGGGCTGGAGGCTGGTGTCAGTGCGCTGGGTACAGCCACTGTCCGGCTGGACAATCAGACCGGCGATGCCGCGCTGCATCTCGACAGTATTTCCGATCTGATGGCGGATCGGACCGCAACGCTGTCGTCGTTCGTGGCGCGTCTTTCAGAGGTATCGCTTGAGGCTGACAGCGACGTGCGTGCCCGGCTTGAAGGACTGGCCGGCTCGCTGGAGGATGCGATGGCCAGCACGCGCCTGACCACGGCAGCATTGGCGCAGCAGGCAACCCGTGTCGAGACTGTCGGCGGTGAGGTGGCCAGCCGCATCGATGTCTCCATCGCCCATGTCGATCAGCGGCTCGCAGAGGCGGCACAGGCCGCCGATGGTGCTGCGGCACGGATGGCGGAGAAGACAGCCGAGATTGCACTGATGGTGGGCGATCTGGGCGCAGCCGCCGGACAGGCGGAAATCTCGATCAGTGATGTCCGGTCCGGTCTCGACACTGTCCTGGCCGAGATCAACGATGGCGCCAGCCGCATGGTGTCGGAGGTACGCTCCCTTGGCAGTATTGCGCTGCGCACAGGCGATACCCTGAAGGGCAGCACGGAGGCAGTCTCCGCACGCAATCAGGCCCTGCTGGACAGCTTCAATGCCGCGATTGGCGCTCTGGCGGATGACGGTCACCGCATCGGCGATCTGATCCAGTCGCTGAAGGACAGTGTCGGCGCCGCGGATACTGCGATTTCGCCATCTCTCGACCGCATGGCGACACGTGTTCACGATGCCAGTGAACTGGCACGGATGATGGCGGAATCGCTGGAGGCGGGAAGCGGTGCCATGCTGGTGGAGGCGGAGCAGGTGCGCGACCGCCTGGCCGCGCTGACCCATGACCTGGATATTCGCGTGAAGGGTCTGGATACCGCTGCGGACGCTGTCACCACACGGGTCATCGGTGCGGCGGGCGAGATCGAGTTGCGTGCCGAATCCCTTGGTGCGCTCGGTTCCCGTATCGGCAGTGAGACACTCGCACAGGCGGAGGCGCTGGCGACCCACATCAGCGCTCTCGCCAGTCGTGTCGATGAGAGTGAGAGCCGCATGAGCCAGTCTGGCCAGCGGATCGAGGATGCCAGCGGGCGCAGCACGGCCGCGGCACGGGCCGCAACAACGGCGATCGGTGAAGCGGTCTCCGCGATCGATGCCGGCCTTGGCCGTACCGGGGACATGGAACTGGCTGCTGGGCGGCTTGCCAGCGTGGCGGAGGAATCCCGGAACCGCATCGGCGCCGCCGCAGACGAAAGTCTGTCACAGGCCCGCAATCTTGCACAGGAAAGCGCGCAACTGACCGATCAGACCCGCAGCCTGGTCGAGGCCGCGGCTGGTGGTGCGGCCCGTCTGGCGACGGCGCTGGCCAATGCCCGCCAGGAGACCCAGCGCTTCTCGGAGGCCGAGAGCAGGGCGCGGGCGGAGGCGGAAGAGATTGTCGATGCCCTTGGCGCGCGGGTGTCGCTGGTGCAACAGATGTCCGCTGATCTGAAGGCAACGGGTGCGGATATCGACGCCCTGCTGGCGGCGCGCATCGACGCCCTGTCACACGCCGGTGACAGTGCCCGACAGGCCGCGCGCGATGTCTCCACGGACCTGACCGGTCACCAGCAGCAGTTCGACAGCATGACGGCTGCCGCGCGTGAACATGCCGTCGGGATGGAACAGGGCATCTCGGAAGCCATGGCCCGCTTGCAGGCCGGTTCGGTCGCGCTGGAGCAGGACATGGGCATGGTCTTCAGTCGTCTGGAGGATGGCACGGAGCAGGCGGAGAAGGGGTTGAGCGAAGCTCTGGGCCGCTTGCAGGACGAGACGACAGCGGTGGAGCAGGGGGCGAGTGCCGCCGCCACGCGTTTGCAGGGGGAGGCGACAGCCCTTGGCCGGTCGCTGCTTGATGCAGGCGGCAAGGGTGAGGAGGCGGCGCAGACAGTAGTGGATGCCGTGGCCGGATTGCAGGCGGCTCTGGCCACCGCGCGCGCGGACGCCATGGATGCGGATGCGGCGGCGACATCCTCCACTACGGCGCTTGAACGGCAGCGCAAGGCCTGTGAGGCGGCAATGGCCGAAGCACAGAAGGCGCTTGCCGACGCGGAACGGGTGCTGAGTGCGCAGGTGGGTGCGATGGCTTCCACTTCCAAGGCAGCGACCATGCAGTCCGGCATGGCGGCGAAGGCGTTCGAGCTTCAGGTGGGCCAGTTGCAGAAGGCATCGAAGGGCGCTGCGAAGGCGGCTGTCGAATTGCGCGACCGGACGGCGGACAATCGCGACAAGCGGTTCCTGCAATCCGCCGCTTTCGTGGCAGAGGGGTTGAATTCCCTCTCGCTCGACCTGCACCGCTTGTTGAACCGGGATGCAAGCGAGTCCGAATGGCGCAAGTTCTATCGCGGCGACCGTGGCTTCTTCGCCCGGCGTCTGGTGGCGCGCAGTGAGGCGAAGCAGATCGCCGCGCTCTATCGGGACGGCGATGATTTCCGCCGTTTCGTGGACTTGTATCTCAACGAGTTTGAATCGCTGATGCTGAACGTGGAACGGGCCGACCAGCAGGGGATGCTGAGTGCCGTGTTCCTGAGCGCCGACGTGGGCAAGCTCTACCTGCTGCTCTGCGAGGCGCTGGACCGGGAACCGGCCGGCAAGCGGATGCTGCAGCGCGCATCCTGACCGGTCAGGCCACTTGATTGCGGCTGCCTCTGTCTGGCATGCATCGCAGCGAACAGCGGGGGGAGCACGCCATGAAGGATGGCAACGGGATACTGGCCGAATATGGCGTGACGGTTTTCGAGGTCATGAGCCGACTGGCCATGGAACATGGTTCGATCAACCTGGGTCAGGGTTTTCCGGACGACAACGGGCCGGAAGATGTTCGCGCGGTCGCCGCCACGGCACTGGAGGATCAGCCGAACCAGTATCCACCGATGCTTGGCGTGCCGGACCTGCGGCAGGCCGTGGCCGCGCACGGCAAGCGGTTCTACGGGCTGGATGTCGACTGGCAGACGGAGACCATGGTCACCTCCGGCGCCACGGAGTCGCTCGCCGCCTGCTTTCTGGCGCTGATCGAGCCGGGGGACGAGGTTGTCTGCTTCGAACCGCTCTACGACTGCTACCTGCCCATGATCCGTCGCGCCGGTGGCATCCCGAAGCTGGTGCGGCTCGACCCACCCGACTGGACCCTGCCGGAGGACCGGCTGCGCGCCGCCTTCGGGCCGAAGACCAAGTTCATCCTGCTGAACAATCCCCTGAACCCGGCAGCCAAGGCCTTCAGCCGCGCCGAACTGCAGACCATCGCAGACCTGGTGCAGGAACATGACACCGACGCGGTCTGTGATGAGGTCTATGAGCACATCCTGTTCGACGGGCTGGCGCATACACCGCTGATCAGTCTGGAGGGGATGCGGGACCGTTGCATCAAGATCGGCTCGGCTGGCAAGACCTTCTCCCTGACCGGGTGGAAGGTGGGCTACATGACCGCCTGTCAGGCGCTGCTCCAGCGTGTCGCCAAGGCGCATCAGTTCCTGACCTTCACAACCGCGCCGAACCTGCAGCGCGCCGTAGCCTTCGGGCTGGCCAAGGACGACAGCTACTTCACCGGGCTGACCGCCGACATGCAGGCCAAGCGTGACCGCATCCGTGACGGTCTCACCGCTATCGGCTTCGAAGCCGCCATCTGTCAGGGCACCTATTTCCTCAACGCCGACATCCGCTCGGTCGGCTTCGAGGGCAGCGACGTGGATTTTTGCCGGGAGATCACCCTGAACGCCGGTGTCACCACCGTCCCGGTCAGCGCTTTCTACGCCTCGGACGGCGCCCGCACCAACTTCGTCCGCTTCTGCTTCTCCAAGCAGGACAGCATCCTCGACGCAGCAGTAGCGAAGCTGGGGGACTGGGTGGCGAAGGGGTAATTCCGCCTCTTGAGCGAAGGAATTGTTTCTTGGCTGATTATGAAAGTTTCAAGGAAGCCCTATCGCTACTTGCCGAAGCCGTTGCGAAAGTACGTTCGGACGGCGAGGTAGAGCCGATCCTGGTGGGTGGTGGAGCGGTGGAATTCTACACGGCCGGAGGAATCATTTCGGGTGATCTCGATTTGGTGGCGCCCGAGGCCGAACCAATCGAGGAGGCCCTGATTTCAGTCGGATTTGATCGATCAACTGGACCGGGCAAGCCGAGACGCGGTGTCGTTCATCCGAGGCTGGGATTGGGGGTCGAGGTCGTCAGCGGGGCATTGATGGATGGCAATGCTGATCGCAAACGGATCAAGGTTATCAATATCAGGCATGATCGGTCCTTGAAGATCATACCACCTGAAGACCTCATCGCAGATCGGGTGGCTCAGGCGGTCTCGACAGGAGTTCCAGACCAGAGAATGGTGACTCAGGCAGTTTTGCTCTACAGACTTGTGCTTGGCTTGGACGAAGACTATCTGGACCAGAGAATAAGGTTCGAGACTGGCGGTGATGCTGGTCTCGCGACAGTGAAAATGTGGGCTGAAGACAATGCAGACCATGGATTTTGACGTGTATCAGGAGCAACTTGCCAAGCGAAAGCTGGAGCTGGGGATCGTCATTGACCCCGAACTCTGCCGCAATGATGGGTCGCGCCGTACTGAGTCCAAGCGGGCGCTTCTGCAAGAGTTGGCTGATAATGCGGCGGCACAGGGTCGAACGGTGCCGTTCAAGGCAAATTACTGAGAACCGTCCTCACCCGTTCCCGCGCTGCTCCCGCCAGAGGTCGAGCTTTTCCTGGACGGGGCGGTCGGAGAAGCTGAAGAGGATGGCGTCCGTTTCCGCGTTCAGGCTGTACCAGGCCCAGGACGGCACCACGAAATGGTCACGGGGGCTGAATTCGAAGGTTTCATCGGCGATGGTGACGCTGCCCGTGCCCTCGACGACCGAGAACACCATGGCGTCGGTGGCGCGGTAGGGGATGCCAGCGAAACCCTTTGGCAGCAACTGCATGAAGGTGGCCATGGTCGGGATTGCGTGGTCGCCGTTCACCGGATTGACGTAGCGCAGTTTCAGGCCCTGGGCCGGATCCCATTCCTCCGTCCGCCGCATGGTCTCCAGCGCGTCGCGGGTGCGGCTGTAGGGATAGCTGAACACCGGCGAGGTATGCGTGGGCGCCTCATAGCCGTCCGGCAGCATTCCCTGGCCGTAGCGGGCCAGTGAATCGCCCACGGGCCGGGCGATGGGCTGGCGATCCTCCTCCCACTTCTCCACGAAGCTGGCGTCGAACATTGTGATCATCGGGATGTCGAGGCCGTCGAGCCAGACCATGGGTTCTGACGAGTCATTGCCGTGGTCATGCCAGGTCCAGCTTGGTGTTATGACGAAATCGCCGGGCTGCATCAGCGCCTTCTCGCCATCCACTGCCGTATAGGCCCCGCTGCCCTCCACCACGAAGCGCAATGCCGACTGGGTATGGCGGTGGGCGGGTGCTACCTCTCCTGGCATGATCAGTTGCAGACCGGCATAGAGGGAGGTGGTTATCTTCGCCTCACCCGGCATGCCGGGGTTCTCAAGGATCAGGACACGGCGCTCCGCCTCCTTCGCAGTGATCAGGTCGCCGGAGGCCATGATGTGCGGCCGGATCTCGTCATAGCGCCAGAGGGCAGGGCGGACCCGGCTCTTCGGTTCCCTGGTGATCAGGTCATGCAGCACTTCCCAGAGCGGGGCCATGTTGAGGGGGCGGATTTCGTCATAGAATCCCTCCCGCCGTTGCTGTTGTGCCTGATCCGGCATATTGCTCTCTCCCCCGGGAGTATCTGATGGTGCGGAGTTGATCCGGCACCGATTGTCTCTCGCGTGATCTTCGGCCACAATCCGGCCCTGTTGCAACCTGCTGGCCGACCCTGTGCCACTGTCTGAACGGAATTTCCCACGTGTCTGTCATCCGCGATATCTCCGCCGGGGCTGGCCTGATGGCCCGCGCGCCTGCCGCCTTCCTTGGAATCTGCGTTGTCGGCGCGTTGGTGGAGACCATGCTGGCGCTTGGTGGCTATCTGATGCTTGGCCCCTTCGTGGTGACCGTGTTCGGCGCCTACATGCTGATCATGCTGGCGACGGAGGTCTGTCTGGGTGTGACCAGCTTCCGGGCCATCGACTGGCGACCGAAGGCACCGCAACTGCTGACGACCCTGATTTCGGGGCTGTTGATCTTCATCATCTTCATGGTGACCCTGCTGCCGTTCTCGCTGGTCTTCCTGCTGGTCGCCGCGCCGCCCCTGCCTGCCGAACCCGCGCAATCGGCAGAGGAGATGGAGGCGATGTTCGGCGGCTTCCTGGAGCAGTTGCTGTCCAACCCGACCAGCGTGGCCTTCATGGTGGCCGGGACGGTGACTGTCCTCGCCTTCGCCGCTTCCCGCTTCGCCATGGTGCCGGTGATTTCCATCGCCTGGCAGCTCGACTTCACGGAGGCCCGAAAGCGCCACGCGGAGCGGTTCATGGGCCTGCGCTGGCGCCTGTTCCGGGCCTTTCTAGTCCTGCTGGGGCTGTCATTCCTGATCAGTTTTGCAGCCGGCAAGGTCATCGGTGGCCCGCCGGGCCTGCTGCTGGGCGGACTGGCCGACTGGATCATCGGCCTCGCCCTGCCGATCTCCGTCGCCGCCGCAGTTCTGTATGACAGCGCGATGAGCCAGCAGGCGGGTTCGGAAGTTGCACCACCGGAATGAGCATCTTCATCCGTGACCTGAAAGGCGGGCTGGCGATTACGCGCATCGTCATGGTCGCGGTCATGGTGTTTGCCTTGTTCGGGACTGGTGCTGATCTGGCTTTCGAGTCTCTGAGAGCGAGCCTGCTTGCAGAACGAACGTCGGATACCGGACCTTCGTTGCCCTTGTTGGTATGGGTCCTGTTGAGTTGGATGCCGCCAATTTTCGTCGGGTTTCTGCTGACGCTCCTTATGATCGAGATTGCGGCGATCGGGGCTGATCGGGGTGCGGGCAAGGAAGCCAGCATGCACCTGGTGTTCCGGCCGCGCGTTGCCGGGGCCCTGTTCGCCGTTTGCTTGTTCGGTCTGCTGATCGCGACATTGCTGACGTGGCTGCTCTCCACGCTCAAGGGACACCTGTTTGTGACACTGATCCTCGAAGGGTTCATACGCACAGATAATGCCCAGGAGCTGGAGAGCGCGCGGTTGGTGGGGCAGATCATCGAAATGGTCATGCAACTGCTTTACTTGATCGCGTTTGCGTTCGGTGTTTCCCGCCTTGCACTGATCGCGGTCATCCTTCGGCATCACGACGTTGGCTTGGGAGAGGTCTGGAAGCGCCAGATGCAGGGCTTCGACAGTGCTTCTGGCAGTTTCCGCAACCGCTTCTTCCGCATCTTCCTGGTGCTGCTGCTTGTTGATGCTGCTTTCGGGGAGGTTGTCATGCAGGTGATCGGAGGGACGACCGCGGCGGACCTGGTTCATTACCCGATCACGAACCTGCTGATCATCGTGTTGCCGGTCGCCGTCCTGACCCATATGGTCCGCAGCCAGCCTGTACCGGCAAGTGATGCCGAAGACCCTGGGGAGGGAAGACTAGAATGAACGTAGCCAATGCCTTTGAAGCCGTGACGGATCATCCGTCCGCCGATGTCTCGCACACACCGGAGGAGGCGCTTGTCTCCCGCCGCTCGGTGCGCGGCTTCCTGCCTGATCCGGTGCCGATGGGACTGGTGCGCCACATCCTGGAGGTCTCGGCGCGGGCACCGTCGGGGACGAACATGCAGCCCTGGCAGGGGCACGTGGTGGTCGGCGCGAAATTGAAGGCGCTGTGTGATGCGGTCAGGGACGCGCACTTCAACAGTCCCCAGGGGCACGAGAAGGAATACAAGTACTACCCCGATGCCTTCTTCGAGCCCTATCTGGGCAGGCGGCGCAAGGTCGGGCTGGACCTCTACAAGCTGGCCGGGGTCGCGAAGGGTGATACCGCGAAGATGCGCGAACAGTCAGGGCGCAACTACCTGTTCTTCGACGCGCCGGTCGGCATGATGTTCACCATCGACAAGCGGCTGGAGATCGGAAGCTGGCTCGACTACGGCATGTTCCTGCAGAACATCATGACCATTGCCCGACAATACGGTTTGCATACCTGCCCGCAGGCGGCCTGGCCGACGTACCACACGGTGATCAAGCAGCAGCTTGGCATTGCGGACGATCAGACCGTGGTCTGCGGCATTGCCCTCGGCTACGAGGATACCTCGCTGGTGGAGAATACCCTGCGGACGGAGCGGGAGCCGGTAGACGGCTTCATGACCTTCCACACGGATTGAAGCAAGCGTCCGGCGGGCCGGATGATCGCGCGCGGAACCGGTCAGCCCTGAAGACCTGCGAACTCCTTCCCCCTCGACGGGGGAAGGTCGGGATGGGGTGAATCGGCGCAGCCGACCGATATGGCGTTGAACGCCTGTGCCGCAGCCTGCGGCTTCACCCCCCATCGACCGCTGCGCGGCCACTTCCCCCGCAAGGGGGGGAAGATGGATACGGCCTGCTTTCTGGGGAGATTTGCGACTGCACTCCCTCGGCAGGAGACGCCGCTCAGTCGTCCCCGGCTGCAGCCTTCTGCGCGGCTTCCTTCTCCGCCATCTGTGCCTTCAGTTGTTCCGGCGTCAGGCGCACGATGTCCTCGTTCTGATGGCTGTAGATGTCGTAGCCGTCGGTGGTAAGTTCCTCCAGTACGATGCGACCGGCCAGCACGTCCTGCTTCCAGGTTTCCTGCGCGTCCCGCTCCGCATGGAACTCCGGCATCACCTCCCGCGCGAACAGCTTGTAGCTCTTGCAGATGTCCTCGTGGCTCGTGCGACCGGCCTGTGCCACCAGGATGATCTGGTCGACGTGGGCATCCGCGAACATGCGCAATTTCTTGCGCAGGGTGGCGGGGCTGCCGACCAGCGCATTGGCCAGTGCGTCCTTCGCCTTGTCGGTGTTGCGCCAGTCCTGATAGGCGGCCCAGAGATCGCTCTTGCCCGGCGCATCGACACCCATCCGCCCGTAATAGGACAGGGCGAAGATGAAGAAGGTCCAGCCGGACGCCTTCTCGATGGCTTCCTCGTCCGTCTCCGCACAGAAGAAACCGTTGGCGACCGCCACATTGGGGTTGATGGGATAGTCGGTCAGCAGGTTCCGGCGGTGCAGCAGGTTGTTGTAGTAGCGATGCACCCAGGCCTGCGCCGCGTCCGCATTGACGAAGCTGAAGCCGAGCGCCCCCATGCCCCATTCGCCAGCCTTGCCGATCGTCTGGATGTTGGAACAGGCCACCCACAGCGGCGGATGCGGCTTCTGGATCGGCTTCGGCACCACGTTGCGGGCGGGGAACTTGAAGAATTCACCCTCGAACGACCAGTCGGTCCTTGTGAACATCGGGACGATGGCCCGCACGGCTTCCTCCCAGCGGTCGCGCTTGGATCGGACCTGAACGCCGAAGGGATGCAGTTCCGCCGGACCTGCACCTTCGCCCAGACCCAGTTCCACCCGCCCGCCGGTCAGCAGATCAAGGGTCGAGACCTTCTCCGCCACCCGGTGCGGCTGGTTCGTGGTGATCTGGACGATCCCATGCCCCAGTCGAATGTTCTTCGTGCGCTGGCTGGCGGCACCCAGGAACACCTCGGGCGCCGAGGCGTGCGAATATTCCTCCAGGAAATGATGTTCCACGACCCAGGCGTGGTCATAGCCGAGGCCATCCGCCAGCTCGATCTGGTCGAGGGATTCATTGATGGTCCGCTGCTCGCTCCTGTCATCCCAGGGGCGCGGTATCTGGTGCTCGTAGAAAATGCCGAATTTCATCGCGTTGTCCTCCCACGGCGTCGAATGTAACCTCCCCACGCTTTGATGGGGAGGGATTCAATGACCGAATGGCTGAATGGCAGCGATGCAGTGCGCCGGATACCGGCGGGCAGCACAGTCTATGTCCAGGGTGGACCGGGGGAGCCGACGGAGCTTGTTGCGGCCATGGCGGCGGATGCGGGCTGTGGCGATGGCTGCACCTTCGTTTCCGTTTGCGTGCCGGGTGTGAACCGCACCGACTACAGTCAGTTGCATGCCAACGCGCGCGGGATCGGTTTCTTCGGCACGCCACAGACGGCAGATTCCCTGCTGAGCGGGCGCATGTCCCTGATCCCGAAACAGTATCACGGCCTTTATCGCTATCTGGAGCAGGACCTGGAGGTTGATGTGGCGATCATCCAGGTCGGGCCTGCGCGCGCTGACGGCAGCTATCCGCACGGCCTCGGCGTGGACAGCCAGCCGGCTGTGCTGGACAAGGCGAGGCTGGTGATCGCGGAGGTCAATCGCGCGATGCCGGTCGGCGGCAGTGCGACACCGGTTCCTGCCGACCGGATCGATATTGCGGTGGAGGTTGATCATCCCGCGCTGGAACTGCGTGTCGGTGACGTTACAGAAGATGTCCAGAATGTCGCGAACCATGTCACATCGCTGATCCATGACGGCGACTGCATCCAGATTGGTATCGGCACCCTGCCGATAGCTGTCCTGCGCGGTCTGGTGACCAAGAACGACCTGGGCGTTCATTCGGGGATGCTGGCCGATGGGATGCCGGAACTGATCGACGGCGGCAACATGAATGGCCGGCGCAAGAACATCGACACCGGCATCATGCTTGGCGGCGTCAGCATGGGTTCGCAGGCACTCTATGACTGGACCGTCGGGCGCCAGGACATTGTCTACAAGCCCATCAGCTATACCCACGACTCGGCGCTGATCGGTCAGATCGACAATTTCGTCTCGATCAATTCGGGTCTCGAGATTGACCTGTTCGGCCAGTTGAATGCGGAAACGCTGAAGGGCAAGCAGGTTTCCGGCACTGGCGGATCGGTGGATTTCATGCGTGGTGCCGCGCGCAGCCGCGGAGGCCGCTCCATCGTTGCCATGACCGCAACGGCGGCAGGGGGCCGGATCAGCCGCATCGTTCCGGCCATCGAGCCGGGCAGCGTGGTCACCGGTTTGCGCACCGATATCGATCATGTGGTGACGGAGCATGGCGTGGCGAACCTGCGGAACCTGCCGGTACATCATCGCCCCGCCGCGCTGATCGAGATTGCGGGGCCGGAATTCCGCGACAGCCTGCGCGACGCCTGGCGCGATATGGCAAAGGGGCGCTGGCCGGGCTGATGGATACGGTTCTGTCAGTCGAGGCGGCGCGGGCGCATTATGACGCTCTCGGTCAGGGCCAGGACCGGGAAATGCGCTATGCTGAGGCGGCATTCTCCCGCCTGATCGGGGCGACCGGGATGTCGGAAGTCGGGTCTGCTGTCGAGCTTGGACCCGGTACGGGGATGCTGGCCGCACGGCTGTTGCGCGATCATCTGGGGCCCGACACGACATGGCTGGGTCTGGATATCAGCCAGAAGATGCGGGAGCTCGCAGCGGAAAGGCTCCGGGCATTCGGGGAAAGGGTCAGGCTGGAGGATTGTGAAGGGGACGGTCGGCTGCCGGTGCCGGATTCCTCGACCGATCTGCTGATCGCGACCTATGTCCTGGATCTGCTGTCACCTTCCGCCATTGCCCGGTTCCTGGCAGATGCCGCCCGCGTCCTGAAACCCGGCGGGCAACTGGCCGTCGCGGGGCTGGCACCCGGTACCTTCAGTCACGCGGGTCTGACCATGACAATCTGGACAATGGTGCAGCGACTTGCGCCACGCATGGTCGGGGGCTGCCGTCCTGTCAGGCTGGAACAGCGACTGGACCCACAGGTCTGGCAGGTCACGCACCGCAGTCGTGTCACGGCCGGGGGCATTCCATCGTCCGTTCTGGTTGCCAGTTTGCGCGACGGCTGATCCTTGCATCCAGCCGTGACCGTCTTCCGGGGTATTGGATGTCTCGGGCATCCTGCGGAAGACAGGACTGTGGGAATCCGTCTCGGCCAAGGATGCACCTGCGGTGACGGATGGACAGGATTACCGGGTTTCCATTACGGAGCCGTTCCGTGCCGCCTCCAGATAGTGGCGCAGCGGCGGATAGAGGCGCAGCGCCAGCGCGGCATCGACGGTCAGCCAGCGCGCCTCCGCGATCTCGACCGCGTCCAGATGCACGGCAGGCCGGGTCTCCAGATCCGTGGCATGGATCTCGATGCGTTCTGTCCGCTGTTGCCACCGGTGGGTTTCGGCATGGACGCAGGTGAAGTCCGTTTCAGGCAGGGCAATCCCGGTTTCTTCACGCAGTTCCCGCGCCGCACCTGCGCGGAACGTCTCACCCCGGTCAACGCGTCCGCCGGGCAGGGTATGCCAGCGATTGTAGCTGTTCCGGACGACCAGAAACGCGTCCCCGACCCGGACCAGGGCGAGCGCGCCGCGCAGTCTTGGCCGGAACAGGACGCTGCCGACGCGATAGGTTGAGTAGAGGCCGCGATAACCCAGCCGGGCGAGACGGTGCCGGGGCAGGACAGTCGGACGGATGATATCGTCCGTGTCCTGTTTCAGGTGAGATCCTCCAGCGCCTGCTCCATCAGTCGCTGGCAGAGTTCCGGATCACCGGTTTCCCGCCCCAGCAACAGCGCCAGTTTGGCCAGGAACATCGCCTCATGCTCCGGCCCGGCGCGATCAACGGCGATTGCCAGCGCTTCCCACCAGACCTCCAGCGCTTCGGTGTCCATTGGATTGCGGGTCATGCCGCAGCCTCCAGACCAAGGGACCGCAGCAGGGCCGTCGTGATGAAAGCCGCATCGGGCGCGTCCCAGCGTGCAGCAACATGACCGTCAGGCCTGACCAGCAGTCCCGCATCCGGGCTGTCCGCGCCCAGTACCGCCCGCGCCCTGCCGTGTGTGTCCACCAGACAGAAGCCGTCGAACGCCGGGTCCCCCTGGTCCAGCACGGTCACGATATCTGTGTCATGACCGGCGCAGGCTTTCGCGAACAGCGAACGGTGATCGCCGAACTGGATCAGGGTGGGCCGCAGCTTCACGTGATCCAGCAGAAAGCATTTGCCGCTCTCGTTTCCTTCCCGCCATTCGAGAGGGCAGGTGGGCAAGGTCGCCCCGGTGGGCGGCCCGGGCAGGTGCGGGGCGGTGGGCGTGTTGATGATGGAGGTCGGAAAGATGATCGCCGTGGTCTGGCGCGGATTGACCAGCGGCTTGGCGAATTCGTGTTTCACCGCCAGGCTCAGCGCCGCATCGCGCAACAGGGTGTGTCCCCGCGATGGCGGTGTCATGAACAGGGTGCTCTTGCGCGCCTGGCTGATGTTCTCATGCGCCGCGAAGACCCGTTCCTCGCTGTAGCTGTCGAGCAGCCGGTCACCACCAGTCCCCTGGATCACCGCCGCCAGCTTCCAGGCCAGGTTGCCCGCGTCGTCGATACCGGAATTGAGGCCGCGCACACCGAAGATCGGCACCAGATGGGCCGCATCACCGGCAAACAGCACCCGACCATGACGATAGCTGTCCAGCGTCAGGCAATGCGCCTTGTAGAGGCTCATCCAGACCAGTTCGTAGTCGGGGTCTTCCCCGATCATCTCCAGATGGGCGGAAATGCGGGCGCGTACCCGTTCCTCCTTCAGTTCCTCCTCCGCGTCATCCTCGTCCCGCAGCTGGTAGTCGACCCGCCAGATGTCCTTCGGCTGCTTGTGCATCAACACCGTGGCGCGCGGATTGGAGACCGGATCGAACCAGGCCCGCCGCTCCGTCGGATGGTTGGATGCATGGCGGATGTCCGCGATCAGGTAACGCCCTTCGTAGGACGTGCCCTTCATCTTCAGCCCCAGTGCCTGCCGCACGAAGCTGTGGGCACCGTCGCAGGCGACCAGCCAGTCCGAGGAAAGGTCGTAGGTGCCCGCTGCGGTCTCCACGGTCGCGGTTGCGCCGCCCGCATCGTGTTTCAGGCCCGTCACTGTGCTGGACCAGCGCAGGTCGATATCGGGATGTTCCAGTGCCGCATCGATCAGGAACTGTTCGGCGAAGCATTGCTGGATGTTGATCATCGGCGGGTGCTTCTGGTCCGCATCGTCATGCATGGCCAGCGAGAACACCGTGTGGTCGTGCCAGAAGCTGCTGCCGCCGGTCCACGCAAGTCCCATGTCCAGCGACGGCTGCGCCGCACCGAACCGCTCCCATATCTCCAGCGAACGCCGCGATGTACAGGTGGCCCGGCTGCCGAAGCTGGCGCTGTCGCGCGGTTCGATCACCGTGCAGCGCACGCCATGACAGGCGAGGCCGAGTGCCAGCGTCAGGCCTATCGGGCCTCCGCCGACGATGATGACCGGAACGCGCCCGCCCCTGCCGTCCAGTTCCGGCGGTGGCGTGAAGGGATAGCGCGGAAAGGCGTCATAGATGTCTCGCCCGATCACCATCCCCGATCTCTCCCGTCCGGTTCAGCCCTTGCGAAAGTGCTTCGACAGTTTCAGGCCCTGACCCTGATAGTGGCTGCCGATCTCAGCGCCGTACAGGGTTTCCGGTGTTTCGCTCAACCGCTCGTAGACCAGGCGGCAGACGCGCTGGCCGTGTGCGAGTTCGAAGGGAACTTCGTGACTGCGCACTTCCAGCACGGCCGGTGTGCCGCCGCCCGAAGCGGCGCCATAGCCGAAGCCCGGATCGAAGAAGCCTGCATAATGGATGCGAAATTCACCGAATGAGGTGTCATAGGCCACCATCTCTGCGGCTGAATCCGGCGGCACCGCGACCCGTTCGCGGCTGACCAGGATGTAGAACTGGTTCGGGTCCAGGATCAGTGTCTTGTCGGTATTGGCGTGAACCGGCTCCCAGAACTCCTCCACCGGGTAGTGATCGATGCGGTTGAGGTCGATCAGGGGCGCATGGTGCCGGGCGCGGTATCCGATCAGCCCGCCGTGACTTTCGCCCGACAGGTCGACCGAAACCCAGAGCCCGTCACGGATGGTGGGTTCGGCTCCATCCAGGCTTTCCGGGTTCACCAGGGCGCTGCGCTGATGCAGTTCCCGGTGCAGACTGTCGGAGGGGCGCGACTTGCCACGCCAGACGCGCAACTGGTTCAGCCGCAGACCTGCGCTGACCAGCACGGAGAACGTGCGGGGCGCGATCTCCAGGTACAGCGGCCCCTCGTATCCTGCCGCCACGCTCTCGAAGCTTTCGCAGTGGTCGGTGACCAGGCGCGTGAACACATCCAGCCGGCCTGTCGAACTCTTCGGGTTGGTCTTGGCCGACATGTCACGGGGCAGGCGCACACGCTCCTGCAGTTCGACAATGTAGACACAGCCCCGTTCCAGCACTGTCGGTGTGCCGAGATCGATCTCGTGCATCGTCAGTCGGTCGAGTTTCTGTTGCACGGTGGATGACGCACCGGGCAGAAAGCTCGTCCTGACGCGCCAGGCACGGCGCCCCAGCCGCAGGTCCAGGCTGGCGGGCTGGATCAGTTCCTCAGGCACCCCGCCGTCAGCGGAAATCCTGCCCTCCCCGACCAGCCGCCGCAGGGCCTGTCCGGGCAGGATTCCGGTCCGTCGCGCGCGTTCCTGTGTGCTGCCGGTGTCTGCCGCTGAATTCTGGCCTGAAGCCATTCCCGCCCCCGATTACCACTATCCTGCACCGGCGTTGTTGATCGCCCGTGAACCATCGGCTTTTATGGCCCCTGAATCAGGTCCAGAGTCAACCGTGACCGGCGTCCGCAGTCCAGTCCTGATGCCCGTACGACTGACCGCGAACATGGACCAGCACCAGGGAGAGACGCTTCATGAGCAGGGAAGCCTACGCCAACAATCTCGACATGAACCTTGCGAACAGCACGGTGCTGTCGCCGCTCAGCCTGATCCGGCGTTCGGCGGCTGTCTATCCCGACAAGCCCGCACTGGTGCATGGCGATGTCACGCAAAGCTGGTCAGAGACCTATGCCAATTGTGTCCGGCTGGCCTCGGCGCTGAAGGGCAGGGGCATTGGCGAACTGGATACAGTCGCCATCATGTGCCCGAACACGCCGCCGATGTATGAGGCGCATTTCGGGGTGCCCATGATCGGCGCGGTTCTCAACGCACTGAACTATCGCCTGACGGCCCCGGAGATCGCCTTCATCCTGGACCATGGTGAGGCGAAGGCGCTGATTACCGACACCGAGTTCGCGCCGATCATCAAGGAGGCGCTGCAGATCATCGGTCGTGACATGCTGGTCATCGACATTGCCGACCCGCAGGGACCCGGCGGCGAGCGTCTGGGCGAGATCGAATACGACGAGTTCCTCGCCGAGGGTGATGCCGACATGGCATGGTCGATGCCGGAGGACGAGTGGCACAAGATTGCGCTCAACTACACGTCCGGCACCACGGGCAACCCGAAGGGAGTCGTCTTCAGCCATCGCGGGGCGTATCTGAACTCCATCAACAACGCGCTGACCTGGGGAATGCCGACGCATACGCGCTATCTCTGGACCTTGCCGATGTTCCACTGCAACGGCTGGTGCTTCCCCTGGACGCTGGCTGCGGTGGCGGGTGTCAGCATCTGTCTGCGCCGGGTGGACTCCGGCACGATCTACGACGCCATTGCCACCCATAACGTCACGCATCTGTGCGGCGCGCCGATCATCATGCAGTTCATCACCGGCGCGAGCGAGGAACAGAAGAAGCCCTTTGACCAGAAGGTGAACATGATGGTCGCCGCGGCCCCGCCGCCCGCCGCCGTGCTGGCCGAGATGGCGCGGCAGGGCTTCGAGGTGACGCATGTCTACGGCCTGACCGAGAGCTATGGTCCCTGCGTGGTCTGTGCCTGGAAGGATGAGTGGAACGACCTCAGTGCCGACGACAAGGCCCGCATGAAGGCGCGTCAGGGCGTCACCTCCATCATGCAGGAAGCCCTGATGGTGGCCGATCCCGAGACCATGGAGCCTGTGCCAATGGACGGCCAGACCATGGGCGAAGTGATGATGCGCGGCAATGCCATCATGTGCGGTTACCTGAAGAATCCCAAGGCCACCGATGATTCCTTCAAGGGCGGCTGGTTCCATTCCGGCGACCTGGGTGTCTGGCACCCGGATGGCTATATCGAACTGAAGGACCGGTCCAAGGACATCATCATTTCCGGTGGCGAGAACATATCCTCCATCGAAGTGGAGGACACGCTGTATCGCCATGATGCCGTGGCAGCCTGTGGTGTCGTTGCCAAGCCGAGCGAGAAGTGGGGCGAAACGCCTGTCGCCTTCATCGAACTGAAGCCCGGCAGAACAGCCACGGCGGAGGAGATGATCGCCTTCATCAGGGAGCATCTGGCGGGCTACAAGTGTCCGCGGGAGATCGTGTTTGGCGAGGTGCCTAAGACTTCCACCGGCAAGATCCAGAAGTTCAAGTTACGGGATCTTGCCCGCGCCGGATGAGGCAGCCGCGCGGATGGTCTGCGCAACCTTGCGTTCGCGGTAGAAGGTGTAGATGCCGCTGGCCACGATGATCGCGGCACCCAGCAGCGTGAGCGGGCGCGGCACGTCGCCGAAGACAAAAAGGCCGACCAGAAGCGCCCAGACCAGCATGGTGTAGCGGAATGGCGAGACGAAGCCTATGTCTCCCACCCGCATTCCCATGGTGATGAAGATATAGCCGAAGCTGACGAAGAAGGCGGCACCTGACAGCAGCAGCAGATCCCCCTGCGCGACGCTGTTCCACCCCTGCACCACCGAGGCCACACCGGACATGGCGGTTACAGCGAGAGAGGTCACCAGCGTGACAAAGATGTTCGGCACCGCGCGGTCGAGCTGGCGCGTGCTGAGGTCGCGCAGGACCACGAAGACGACCGTGGTCAGGGCGACCAGCGAATAGACATTGAAACCTTCCGATCCGGGCCTGACGATCATCAGGACACCGATGAAACCCGCGGATATGGCTGTATATCGCCGCCAGCCGACGGGTTCCTTCAGGAACAGGGCGGCGGCAAGCGTCATGGCCAGTGGCAGGGATTGAAGGATCGCGGAGACATTGGCGATGGGCATGTGGAACAGGGCGGTCAGGAAGCAGATCATCTGACCCATGTCGCCCAGGGTGCGCCAGACCATGATGCGCTGATCCCGGCGCGCGGGCCGGAACCGCAGCGCGCCCTGCCACCAGGCGATAACCAGGATCAGGATGGTCGTGCCGATGCCACGCAGAAAGACCGCCTGAAACAGGTTCAGGTTGGCTGAAACAAGTTTCATCAGCGTGTCGTTCAGCACGAAGGCGGCCATCGCGGCCATCATCAGGCCCGCGCCGCGCAAATTCTCGGAAATCGGTGTCATCTGTTTCGGGATCAGTTTCCGTCCATGGCGCCTTCACGGCGGAAGGCGGCGCGCACCTGTCTGGCGTGGCGCCGTTCCGCGCGCAACAGGATCCAGCCCGAAAGCAGGACGCCCGATGCAACCACGGCGACGATCAGTGTCGCAAGTGCATTGATGTCGGGGCTGACCCCCAGCCGGACCTTGGAGAAGATTAGCATCGGCAGGGTGGTCGCACCGGGACCGGTGACGAAACTGGCAATCACCAGATCGTCGAGGGACAGGGTGAAGGCCAGCAGCCAGCCTGACAGCAGCCCCGGCATCAGCATCGGCAGGGTGATGCGGCGCAGCACGGTCATGGGTCGTGCGCCGAGATCCATCGCAGCCTCTTCCAGCGCCCTGTCCAGCCCGGCGACGCGGGACCGGACCACAACGGCGACATAGGCGGCAGCGAAGGTGATATGGGCAATGATCACGGTGGTCATGCCGCGTCCGGCGGGCCAGCCCAGAAGCCCCTCCATGGCAATGAACAGCATCAGCAGCGACAGGCCGGTGATGACCTCCGGCATGACCAGGGGCGCGGTCAGCATGGTCGAGAATCCGGTGCGGCCCCTGAACCGTCCGAAGCGGGAGAGCGCGTAGCCCGCCAGCCCGCCGATCACCACGGCCACTGTGGCGCTGATGGCCGCAATCTGCAGCGACATGGATGCCGCCCCCAGCACCTGCGGATCCCGGAACAGTTCGCCGTACCATTTCACCGACCAGCCACCCCAGACCGCCACCAGTCGCGACGCGTTGAAGGAATAGACGATCAGCACGATGATCGGCAGGTAGAGGAACGCGAAACCGGCCCAGAGACATAGGGTGAGAAAACTGCCGCGCCTCATCCCTGTTCCGCCCGGGACTGGGTGCGGTCCAGCAGCAGGATCGGCAGGATCAGCAGCAGCAGCAGGATGGTGGCAAGGGCGGAGGCAACCGGCCAGTCGCGGTTGTTGAAGAATTCCTGCCACATGACCTTGCCGATCATCAGCGTGTCAGGACCGCCCAGCAGTTCCGGAATGACGAACTCCCCCGCCGCCGGGATGAAGACCAGCAGGCAGCCCGCAGCGACGCCGGGCAGGGAGAGTGGCAGGGTGACCCGCCAGAAAGTGGTCGTGGGCCGTGCGCCCAGGTCCGCCGAGGCCTCCAGCAGGCTGCCGTCCAGCCGCTCCAGCGTGGCGTAGAGCGGCAGGATCATGAACGGCAGATAGGAGTAGACGATACCGAGCTGCACCGCGAATTCCGTGTTCAGCATCCTGACCGGATCATCGATGACACCCAGCCACATCAGCGCATTGTTGATCATCCCCTGATCCTGCAACAGCGTCGACCAGGCGTAGACCCGGATCAGGAACGACGTCCAGAACGGCAGGATGACCAGCAACAACAGTGGTGTCCGCATCCCCGGCTCCGCCCGCGCGATGGCATAGGCCATGGGATAGCCGATCACCAGGGTCAGGGCGGTGGCGATCAGCGCGATCCGCAGGGAACCCAGCAGGGCCTGCACATACAGGGGGTCGTCCAGGATCAGGGCGAAGTTCGCCCAGGTCGCCTGCAATACCGGCCAGCCGTCCTGCCAGATCAGGAAGTCACTGACCGGCGGAACGGAATAGGCCGCCTCCGACAGGGAAATCTTGATGACGAACAGGAAGGGAATGGCGAAGAACAGCAACAACCAGGCGGTGGGGATCAGGATGCCGATCAGACGGCCGCGACCGGCACTGAGCGCGGGGCTGTCCGGTTCCTGGTCTGCCGCCGCGTCTGTCACTGATGCAGCACCACCGGCGCCTGTGGATCCCACTCGACCTCCACGGCATCCTCCCAGGTCAGCGGTTCGTCGCGCCTGCGTGTGACGTTGGTGCGGGAAACCTGCACGATGCGCCCGTCATGCAGCCTGACATGGAAGATCGAAAGGTCTCCCAGATAGGCAATGTCCTCGACCTTTCCCGACAGGTGGTTGCTGGCGGGGGATGTTTCGGAAGGTGAGGTGCCGGCCTTGCGGATACGCATCTTCTCGGGGCGGATGCCGATGGCGATCTGGCTCCCGGCTTCCGCGGTCACCTTGTCCTCCAGCACGATGGGGCAGGACAGCACCGGGCAATGGACGGTGCCGTCTGCCGCATCCAGCCTGCCCTCGAAGACATTGATGGTTCCGATGAACTCGCCCACCATCCGATTGGCGGGGAATTCGTAGATATCGCCCGGTGTTCCGACCTGGATGATCTTGCCCGCGTTCATGACCGCCAGCCTGTCGGACAGGGTCATCGCTTCCTCCTGATCATGGGTGACCATGATGAAGGTGATGCCGACCTTGACCTGGATGTTGGCCAGTTCGAACTGTGTCTTCTCCCGCAGTTTCTTGTCCAGCGCGGCCAGTGGCTCGTCCAGCAACAGCAGTTTCGGGCGCTTCACCAGCGCCCGGGCGAGAGCCACGCGCTGCCGCTGGCCACCGGAGAGCTGGTGCGGCTTGCGGCGACCGAAGTCACTGAGCTGTACCATCTCCAGGGCCTCCGCGACCCGATCCTCCCGCTCCGACTTCGCGACCTTCTCCTGCTCCAGTCCGAAGGCGACGTTCTGGGCCACGCTCATGTGCGGAAACAGGGCATACGACTGGAACATCATGTTCACCGGGCGGCGATAGGCGGGCACGTCCGCCATGTCCTGTCCGTCGATCATGATGCGCCCGCTGGTCGGTGTCTCGAACCCGCCCAGCATCCGCAGCAGGGTGGTCTTGCCGCAGCCGGAGCCACCGAGCAGGGAGAAGAACTCTCCCCGACGGATGTCCAGATCTATGCCGTCAACGGCGAGCACGCCGCCGAAGTCCTTGGTGACGCCCTGGATGCTGACCAGGGTGCCGGTGCTGTCGGCGGCGGCCAACTGTGTCTACTCGCCCGTGCGGACCTTGGTCCACGACCGGTTCACGGCGCGGGTGAAGCGGGGAGATTTCAGCACGGCGGCGAACAGCTTCTCCTTCACTGCGTCGGTCGGGAAGATCGACGGATTGGTGCGCACTTCCTCATCCACCATCGGCAGTGAGCCGGGTACCGCGTTGGCGTACCAGACATAATTGGTCACTCCGGCGATGTTCTTCGGCTCCAGCGCGAAGTTGATGAAGGCATGTGCGGCATCGACATGCGGCGCACCGGCTGGAATGGCCATCATGTCGAACCAGATGAAGGTGCCTTCGCGCGGGATCTTGTACTCGATCTCGACACCGTTGCCGGATTCCTCGGCACGGGCCGCGGCGATGAAGATGTCACCGGAGAAACCGGCAGCCACGCAGATCTCGCCATTCGCGAGGTCGTTGATGTAACGCGAGGAATGGAAGTAGCGATAATGCGGGCGCAGCTTCAGCAGGTGCTCCTCCGCCTTCTTCAGCCAGTCCATGTCCTCCGCCGCCTGATCGCCACCCAGATAGTTGATGACCAGGGGAACGACCTCTTCCGCAGAATCGACCAGTGTGACGCCGCAATCGGCAAGCTTCGCCACGGTCGCGGGGTCGAACAGCAGGTCAAAGGTGTCCAGCGGCACGTCACCCAGCCGTTCCTTCACCTTCTTGACGTTGATACCTATCCCATTGGTGCCCCACTGCCAGATGGCACCATATTCCAGATCCGGATCGACGGTGCGAACGCGGTCCATCAGTGCCGGGTCCAGATTGGCGAGGTTGGGGATCTTCGACTTGTCCAGCT
The DNA here is from genome assembly GCA_029213165.1 of Minwuia sp. Lineage (GTDB taxonomy): Bacteria > Pseudomonadota > Alphaproteobacteria > Minwuiales > Minwuiaceae > Minwuia. The sequence continues at coordinate 67,795 of JARGNO010000005.1, read as the reverse complement.
TCTGAACCGCACCCGCCTTGATCAGGCGGCCGAGCGTCGGCATGGCGGTCGGGACGACAAGGTCATATCCCGAACTGCCGGCCAGCAGCTTGGCCTCCAGCACGTCATTGGAATCATAGACGTCGTAGTTGACCTTCGTGCCGGTCTCCGCCGTGAAGTCGGCCAGCGTCGTCTCACCGATGTAGTCGGACCAGTTGTAGAAGTTCAGTTCACCGTCGGCCATTGCAGCCGCGGGCAGAAAGGCGGCACCAGCCACCAGGGAAATCAGGGGACGTCGCACAGCAGGTGGCTCCTCGAACAGACATGAAACATGTCTGCGATTCGTACTCCCGCGCCGGGATGCTGGCAATGGCTGCCTGCGCCTGCTGGTGGATTCCCACCGACAGTCGCAGGCAGGGTCCGTCCTGGGACAGCGACAACGATCATCGTCGCAGGTGTTCCGGCGGATATCGTGACCGGATGCTGACCGGAATTTCGCTCAACCTGAACAAGTGAAGACCTCAATGATCGAATGAAGCGCAATTATAGATAGCATTGTGGCGTGCAACATTCGATCTGATACTTGTCTTCATCCAGCCGACACGCAATCAAGGATAGTGTTGATCATGAAAAGACTTCATGAACACTTTATAGAGGATATATTATCTGAATTGAATCAATAACGGGAATATCATGTGTTGCACTCGTAAAAAGAGTATGAATAAAGTGCTACCGGTAGTTACGGGTAGAGGGCGATCAGCATGGTTGAGGTTGTTGGGCTTGATGCGGCCGATACGCTGACGGGAACGGATGACGCCGATACCTTGATCGGCAATGGCGGCAACGACCGGCTTGATGCCCTTTCCGGTGCGGATGTCATATTCGGTGGCAGCGGCAATGACACCGCCGACGGTGGTGCCGGTGATGACAGCATTTCGGGCGGCAGCGGAAACGACAGTCTCGACGGGGACCGGAACACGACTGTCACCACGTCTGACGTCACGACAACCACGACCAACGACCCCCTGACCATCAGTCTGACGGTTGCCGATGAGTCCAACCGTGTCTTCGAGGATATCAGCGGCTTTGTCTCACGTGAGGAACAGGTTTCCGCCGATCTGAACATTGCCTTCGTCATCGATGTTTCGGGCAGCATGAGCGGGCAGTTCCAGGGATCGACCGTTGGTGACCTGAATGGTGACGGATCATCGAACACGCTGCTCGACGCGGTGATTGCCTCCTTTTCGTCCCTGAACCAGTCGCTGATCAATGCCGGGCTGGGTGATGCCAATATCGCCATCATTCCGTTCGCATCGAGTTCACAGATCGTCTTCACCGGACGTGCCGACCAGGATTCCGATCAGAACGGTGTGCTGGATGTCGTTCAGGTGCTTTCGGCGCTGGATGACGGGGGCTCGACGGCCTTCGATGCCGGTCTCCAGCAGGCGCAGATATTCTTTGACGGCACCTCGTCGGGGGAGAACCAGGTCTTCTTCATCTCGGATGGGCTGCCGGACAACAACGGCTTCACCGATGAGGCGGAGCTGTTGCGGGACCCTGCCGGGGCAGGTGCTGAAATTCGTGCAATCGCATTGGGAAGCAGTGCCAGCCTGAACAGCCTCGACCTGCTTGATGACGGGCTTGCCAACAGTTCGGTCGAGCGTGTGCTCGACCCCGATGCGCTGGATGCCGGATTGACTGACACGAATGTCCCGGTGTCCGAAATCGACCGGGTGGAGATATTCGTCAATGGCGTGCTCGCGACCACCATTGATGCGTCACAGCTCGTCGAGACCCCGTTCGGGCTGCGCTTCTCAGCAACCGCCGCGGGCCTCAGTCCCGCGTTCGAGGACACGGTGTCTGCTCGGGTGATCGCCGTCGATGGCTCGACGGTCACGACGACCCAGGTGATCGAGGTCGCAACCGACAACGCCGCCGGCAATGACACACTGGATGGCGGAGCAGGCAACGACACCCTTGATGGCAACGGCGGGATCGATACCGTCGACTACAGTGCGGGCGGTAACGGACTGATTGACGCTGCCGAACTGGATCTGCAGGCGATTGGTGGCAATGCGCCGGCGCTGTTTGACGGTGATGGCTTCGAGTGGGATTTCGACACTTCGCTCTCGGTTCAGGATGGCTCGAACGACGCCTTTGACGGTGGTCTGGAACTCTTCATCACCCAGGCTGGCGTCTCGACAGGGTTTACCCCGGACAGTCCGCTTCGCCAGTCGGCGGACGGACGCACGCTCGCTGCGGCCAATACGACCCAGGACATCGGTGTCGAGCGGCAGGTGTTCGTGCCGAGCGATGCTGCCTTCGCACGCTATCTGGAGACCTTCACCAACCAGGGAGCGGTGGCGCAGACCTTCTCGGTCCAGATCGTGTCGAACCTCGGGTCCGATTCGGCCACGCAGGTTCTCGTACAGTCGCCTGCCGGTCAGGGGTTTGGTCAGGGCGACAGGTTCGTTATCTCGGATGACTCGCAAGCCGGCTCCGGGGACCCGTTCGTGCTGCATTTCTTCGGCGATGGTACCGGCGCCGTGCAGCCACAGGTGGGCTCGCTGGCCGCTGATACGCTGTTCTATCAGTTTGACCTGACGCTGGCCCCGGGTGAATCGACCTCGATCCTGCATTTCACCTCGCAGTCGCAGGACATCAACGTGATGGGCAATTTGCTGCTTGCGCTGGAAGGTGGCGCGACGGGTCAGTTGCAGTCGATGACAGCGGATGATGTGGCGCGGGTATCGAACTTCGCGCTGGACCTGGATGCAATTTCCGGGAACCCGGTTGTCGTGGACCTGGAGGCCGGGCAGGCGCTTGATCCCTTCGGCGCGATTGATGTTCTGGCGTCCATCGAGAATGTGATCGGCACGCCGGGCGACGACGCCATCGCCGGTGACGAAGCGCAGAACCGTCTGGAGGGGCGTGATGGTGACGATGCGCTGTTCGGAAGGGCGGAGGATGATCTCCTGGAAGGGGGGTCCGGTGATGACCTGCTGGTGGGAGATGGCGGCGAGAACGTCACTACCGACACGACTGTCACGACCACTGCCGGGGACCCGCTGACCATCAGCCTGACGTTGCCGGATGCCTCGAACGACACGGTCATTCCGGCCAGCGGTTTCGTGACCGGAGAAACCGTGATCGGCGACAGCGTCAATATCGCCTTCGTCATCGATGTCTCGGGCAGCATGCTGGCCAACTTCTCAGGCTCCAGCGTCGGCGATCAGGATGGCGATGGCACCCCGAACACCCTTCTGGATGCGGTGATCGCATCATTCGTGGCGTTGAACCAATCCCTCATTGATGCCGGTCTGGATGATGCCAATGTCGCCGTGATCCCGTTTTCCGACGATGCCAGCATCGCCGAAGTGGCTGCGGCCGGCTTTGACAGTGACCTGGATGGCGTGACGGATATCGAGGAGGCGTTGCGGGCGCTGACGCCGGGCAACCTGACCTTTTTCGATGCCGGACTGGCATCCGCTGTCGAATTCTTCGAGTCGGCTGCTGCTGGTGCGAACCACGTCTTCTTCATCTCCGACGGCGACCCGAACGGCGGCCCCTTTGACGATGAGTCCGCAGTGTTGCGTGATCCCGCAGGCATCAATGCGACCATCCGGGGGATTGGCCTGGGGGCCAACGCGGGTCTGGCGCAGATAGATCTGCTGGATGACGGTCTGGCCAACAATACAGCGGAGCGGGTGACGGATCCGGCACTGCTCGACGCCAACCTCCAGGACAGCGGTGTCGCCGCCGCCGACATTGCGCGGGTCGAACTGCTGGTCAACGGTGTGGTGGTGGAGACCATCGACGGCGCTGACCTGACCGCGACGGCACTCGGGCTGCGGTTCGCGACTGATCTGCCGGGGCTGGACGCGAATGCGGCCGATGAGGTCACCGCACGCGTGGTCGCGGTTGACAGATCGATCGCCAGCACCAGTCAGACGGTCGGCCTGCTGGTCGGGGACGGCACCGGCGATGACACATTGCTGGGCGATGACGGTGCCGACACGCTGAGCGGAAATGGCGGCGACGACCTGCTCGTCGGCGGTGCGGGGAATGATGTCGCCGATGGCGGCGACGGAAACGACGAGATCTTCGGCGGCAGTGGCAATGACCTGTTGCTGGGCAGTGAAGGTGCGGACCGCATCGACGGTGACGGTAACCTGGCTGTCACCTCGTCGGACACCGTCACCACGATCACGACGAACGAACCACTGACCGTCAGCATGACCGTCGCTGATCGCTCGGATGAGGCAACGGAGACACTGACCGGCTTCGTGTCCCGCGATCAGGTGGTGAATGATGATCTGAATATTGCCTTCGTGCTGGATCGCTCGGGCAGCATGATCGACCCGTTCCAGGGCGCAGCGGTCGGCGATGTGAATGGTGACGGGTTCGCGAACACCATCCTGGATGCCGTGATCGTTGCCGTGGGCTCGCTGAACGATTCCCTGGTCGATGCAGGACTGGGGGCAGCCAATGTCTCCGTCATCCAGTTCGATGATACCGCAGAGATCATCAGCACCGGTCGCGCGGACGCCGACAGCGACAGCGATGGCGTTGCCGATGTCAGCGCCGTGCTTTCGGGCATCCAGGCCGGGGGCGCAACCCACTTCGATGCGGCACTGGCGGAGACGATCAACTTCTTCGGCACCGTGGGCGGCGGTGCGAACCATGTCTTCTTCCTGAGCGATGGCCTGCCCAATGGCGGCTCGTTCTTCGATGAGTCCGAGATCTTGCGTGATCCGGCCGGAATCGACGCGACCATCCGGGCGATCAGCCTGGGATCGGGCAACAACCTTCTCGACCTCGACCTGCTGGATGACGGGCTGGACAATGGTTCGGTGGAGCTTGCCGCGGACCCGCAGGCACTTGACGCCAATCTGCAGGGCGCGGATGTCGATGCAGGTGAAATCGACCGGGTCGAGATCAGGGTCAATGGCATCCTGCAAACCACCATCCCGGCAGCAGCGCTCGTCTCCACGCCGTTCGGCCTGCGGTTCTCTGCCCAGGTGAGCGGCCTTGATGTGGGCGCCGATGACATTGTCGAGGCAAGGCTGATCGCCACCGACGGGACGTCCGTCAGTACCGCACAGACGATCGAGGTCGATGGCGGTGCCGGTGCCGGCAATGACGTCATCGGTGGTGGTGCAGGCAACGACACGCTCAGCGGCAATGGCGGCAACGACCTGATCCAGGGCAATGACGGCGACGATCTGCTGTTCGGGGGTGCCGCGGACGACATTCTTCAGGGCAACGATGGCGATGACACGCTGAGTGGTGGTCTGGGTGACGACAACCTGGATGGCGGTGCAGGTGTGGATACGGCCGACTTCAGCAATGCCGCGCAGGGGATGAGGCTCGCACTGGGGACCAGCAGCGCCATCACCCGAGCCCCGGACGTGACGGGTGAGGGGCAGGATAGCCTGGCGGGCATCGAGAACCTGATCGGAAGTGACTTCGACGATATCGTGACCGGCGACCTGCAGGCCAACCTCATTCTGGGTGGTGCAGGCTCGGACGATATCCTGGGTGCTGGAGGTGCCGATACAATCTTCGGGGAAGCTGGGGATGATTTCGTCGAGGGCGGCGACGGTGACGATCAGGTCTTTGGCGGAGCCGGCAACGACCTTCTGGTCGGAGAAGACGAGATCGTGGTGCCTGGCGGCAATGGAAGTACCCCCGGTGATGACACGCTGGATGGTGGCGACGGTGATGACACGCTGGATGGCGGGGCCGGGAATGACCACCTGATCGGAGGGACAGGCTTCGATCTGGCGGATTATGTCTCCAGTCCCGATGCGGTTGCAGCGGATCTCGTGACCGGGCAGGTGACCGGTGAAGGTACCGACACCCTCTCAGGCATCGAAGCAGTTTCGGGCAGTGCCCTGGGCGACCTGCTTGCGGGCGATGGGGTCGCCAACCTGCTGCAGGGCAATGATGGCAATGACACCCTCTCCGGCGGTGGTGGTGACGACACGCTGGACGGTGGCGCCGATACGGACACGGCAGACTTCAGCAGCAGTTTCATCGGCGTGGATGTCGACCTCGTGGCCGGGACCGCGTCGGGTCAGGGCAATGACACGCTGATCGGCATCGAGAATGTCGTCGGCACGGTGGATGCGGACACCTTGACGGGCAATGCGGCGGCGAACCGGCTTGAAGGTGGTGCGGCGCAGGACATTCTGGCCGGCGGCGATGGCAATGACACGCTGGTGGGCGGTGACGGCAGCGACTTGCTGTCCGGCGGCAGTGGTGACGACCAGCAGTTTGGCGGCAGCGGCGATGATGAGTTCGCAGGCAGTCCGGGCAATGACCTGATTGACGGAGGTGTCGGCACGGATATCCTGAATCATGGCCTCTCCACCGGGGCGGTTCAGGTCGATCTGGCGCAGGGGACCGCCAGCGGGCAGGGCAGTGACACGCTGGTCAGTATCGAGCAGGTGTTCGGCTCCGGCTTTGGCGATCTGCTGCGCGGTTCGGCGGGCGGCGAGTTGTTGAGCGGCGGCGATGGCGACGACACACTGTCCGGCGGCTTCGGCGACGACACGCTGGCGGGCGGCACCGGCACTGACCAGGCCGTCTTCGACTTTGCACTCGACCCGTTTGGTGTCGAATTCATCAGCAATGGCAGCGGCTTGCGCATTTCGCCTTTTGGTGACGGTGAGCAGGATTCGCTTGATGCCGCGTTCGAGATCCTGGAATTCACCGATATCACCTTTGACCTGACCCAGGGATCCGGCGGTAGTGACGGGCTGGTCGGGTCTGCGGCGAATGACCTGATTGGTGGTCTTGGTGGTGCCGACACTGTCGCCGGTCGTGCCGGGGATGATCTGTTGAGCGGTGATGACGGTGACGACATCCTGCTGGGGGAGGGAGGCGACGACACGCTGATCGGTGGAGACGGTGACGATACCCTCTCCGGCGGTGATGGTGTGGATCTGCTGGTTGGCGGCGCGGGGAGTGACCTGTTCCAGATCGGTGTGGCCGATGGATCCACGATCATCGGCGGGCTGGAGTCAGGAAGTGATCTGATCGACCTCAGGGCCTTTGACATCTTCGACTTTGACGGCCTGCTCGCCGTCAGCCAGGATCTGCCGGTTCTGTCTGCCATAGGTGAACCGCTCGGCAGCCTGGAAGTCACATTGAGTCCGACCCAGACCCTGGTGATCGAAACCTTTGTCGGGCCGGGGCCGCAGGCCGGTGATTTCATTTTCGCCGACGCACCGGACCGGCCCTTTGAGGCCGCCCGTGATCTCGAAGTTGCGGACGGCGACTGGCGCTACACGGGGCGCACTGTCGACAAGGCGCTGGGTGATCCGACGGACTATGCCGCCCAGGACTGGTCGGCACCGGATATCACGACGCTTTCGGGCGAACAGGGCTTCCATCTCGCCATTGGTGACGTGACCGGGGACGGCAATGCGGAGATCGTTATCGCCGGGCCATCGGGAATCCGGATCGTGGATGGTGCTGGCCAGACGGTCGCCACAGCCACGGTCGGTGCGACGCCGCGTGACGTAATTCTGGAGGATATCAATGGTGATGGCGACCTGGAGATCATTGCCGGGTCGCGCGGCACCACGAACCTGCAGGTCAATGTGGTGGATGGGGACGGGACGGTCCTGCAGACCATCGCCGGGCCGGGTGACGGCAGCGACGCCGGTAACCTGCAGATGTATCCGGTTGCCTATCTTGGTGATGGTGACCTGGCTGTGGCCTTCCGATCCGGCTTCGACCTGGATCCACGCGGGGTGGCGGTCTACGACCTGAACGACGGTGCCGAGCAGTTCCTGTTCGATACCGGACCGGAAGTCACCAGCGTGAGCGTCGGCGATCTGGGCAATGACGGCACGCTCGACTTCGCGCTGAACATCTTCACACCGCTGAACGGTGCCACCGGCAATGGCGCGGACGGGACCGGAACGCTGACCCGGGACAACCGTGCCAGCACGATCATTGTCGCGGAGGATGGCTCCGAGACCCTGGTTGCGGATATTGTTCTCGCCAGTGGCGGAACGACCTCGGGCTCGGTCGAGCAGATCATCGTCGATCTGGATGGTGACGGGGTGAACGAGATCCTGTTGTCCAGCGGCCATACGGCCCAGCACCCGGGCCTGACGGAGATCCAGGTGCTGGGCGCGGACGGCACGGTCGAGCATCGGGCCACGACAATCGCCAACGCCCCGGCGACCCTGTTGGCGCACGACATTGATGGTGACGGCGACCTCGAGATCGTCGTGAGCCACGGCAGCAGCCAGGACCTGCGCCTGTTCGACCATGACCTCAACCTGCTCGGAACCCGGACCGGCATCACCTTCTCGGTGGCTGCCGGGGCGGACATCGATGGCGACGGACAGTCAGAGATTGTCACCGCCAATGGTTCCGCCATCCGCATCCTTTCCGGGTCTGATCTTTCGGATTTCACCGCACCGGTCGATCTCGGCGCGAACATCAGACGGATGGTCACCACGGATATAGATGGCGATGGCCGCGCCGATCTGATCGCCACCACCGATGGCGGAACGTTCCTGATACAGGGAGATGCCCCCGTGCCGGACAGCACAGACGTCATTATCACCCCGTCCATTCCTGGCGTCATCGCCGACACGGGGGAAAGCTTCAGCTTCTCGACAGTCTATTCGAATGCTCTGGGCGATGAGGCAACCACCGGTATCGGTCTGCGGATTCATTTCGACAGCACCATCCTGACCTATGATCTGGCATCGAACGTCTTCGCACGATCGCTGCAGCCCTTCGGTCAGGTGATCGAGGCCGATACGCAGGATTTCGACAACGACGCGTCGACCGACACCTTCGTTGCCTTCAACTGGGCCGACTTCGGCGGCAACTGGCCGGGACCGGGCAACCTGCCCCAGGTGCTGCTGGATTCCACGTTCACCGTGACCGGCAACCTGGCTGACACCTCGATCAACTATTCCGCATCCAGTGTACCGAACGGATTCGGGTTCGATGCGACATCATTCGAAGTCGTTGCTGATCGCTGGCCCTTGCCTGACGATCTGCTGGTCACGGAGGGAGCGCTTTCAGGGGTCGTGGTCGCCGACCTCAGCCCGGCCAACATTGATCCCGATGATCCCGGTGCCTTCACACTGCTGGATGATGCGGGCGGGCGGTTCCGCCTGAACGGTTTCGTGCTGGAAGTGGCCAACGGCGACCTGATCGATTTCGAGACAGCGACGGCACACGACATCACCATCCGCATCGACAGCAACACCGGCGCGTCGGTGGAGCGGACGGCTACTGTCGGTGTCGAGGATGCCGCATTCCAGCTTGTGACACCTGTTGTTGGCGGTTCGATATCGGGTTCTGGAGAGACGGTTGTTGTTTCGGCGGAGTACACGACGGCGGATCCGGTTGATGCGTCGCTTTCGGGTCTGGGACTCCGGGTACATTTCGACAGCACGGCGTTGAGCTTCGTGGGCTTCGAGAACCTGTTGCAGACGGCTTTGCAGCCGTTTGGCCAGGTTGTCGAACTGGATACCTCCGACTTCGACAATGATGCCTCGACGGACAGCTTCATCGCCACCAACTGGGCGGATTTCGGCCAGAACTTCCCCGGTGTCGAGACCCAGCTGCTCTACGACGCCCTGTTCACCTCGGTGAACGGTTCGGATGCCACGGTGAACTTCAGCGCCTCCAGCACGGCGGGCGGGCGTATCTTCGTGGGTGAATCCTTCGCGGTGGTGGGGGACCGCTGGCCGTTGCCGGATGATGTCGTGGTGGCGGAGAACACGGCGGACGGCAGCCTGGTTGCGGACCTTTCGGACGGTCTGGTGCTGGACCCGGATGATCCGGGCGTCTTCAGCCTGCTGGATGACGCGGGCGGCCGTTTCTCGCTGGATGGTTTCGAGCTTCGGGTGGCGGATGGTTCCGGCCTGGATTTCGAGGCTGCGGCGGGGCACGAGCTGACGGTGCAGATCAGCAGCAACACCGGTGCGGTGGTGGCGCGGACGCTGAACGTTGGCGTGACGGATGTGAACGAGGCGCCGACATCTGTGGAACTGGACAATGCCACGGTGGCGGAAGATGCGGCGGCGGCGACGGTGGTGGGTCAGTTGAGTGGAGAGGACCCGGACGGTGACGCGCTGGTCTTCGCGCTGCTGGACGATGCGGGGGGGCGCTTTGCGCTGGATGGCGACCGGATTGTTGTGGCGGGTGATGATGCGCTGGATTTCGAGACGGCGCAGAGCCATCAGATCCGTGTCGAGGCGCGCGATGGCGGCGGGCTGACGTTCGAGGATGTGCTGACGGTCGACGTGACGGATGTGGCGGAGGCGACGCTGGATCTGGATGGCGACGGCAACCTGAATGCGCTTTCGGACGGGTTGATCGCGCTGGGGCGGATGTTCGGTGCGCCGGTGCAGCAGCTTTCGGGCTTTGCGGCGGCGGGTTCGCCGGGGGCGGACCCTGCGGAGCTGGAGCTCCGGCTGCAGGAGGCGGAGGCCGGGTTCTTCGACGTGGACGGGGACGGGGTGCAGAACGCCCTGTCGGACGGGCTGATCATCCTCGGTCGCCTGTTCGGTGCCCCTGCGTCACAGCTCGCCAGCTTCGCCAACCCGGACGGCCTGCGCACCACACCAGAGGACATCTCAGGCTTCCTCGATGCCGTCGATATCAATGTCGCCCTTGCGGATCTTGCCGATGCAGCAGCCGTGGCCGCAGTCCAGTGAGGAACGAACCAATGAAACCACCAGAAAGAAGCAGGCCGGAACAACCGTCCGCATTTGAAGCAGCAGGGGCACGAGGGGCCAGGTCATGAACATCCTAATCACCACCAACCCGGGCGTTCTGAACGACGTCGTCGCCGGTGACCAGATCAGCTTCACCGTCGTCTACGACAATGATGTTGCGGACGAGACGACCTCCGGCCTGGGGCTTCGGGTCCATTTCAACTCGCTGGAGCTGCTGGACCCCATCCAGTCTGATGTTCGCCAGGCAGACCTGCAGCCGTTTGGTCAGATCATCGAGCAGGACACGCAGGACTTCGATGGTGATGCAGACACCGACAGCTTCATTTCATTCAACTGGGCAAGTCTCGCCAATATCCTGCAAGGCGGCAATTTTCCCGGCGCGGGCAATCTGCCGGAAAACCTGCTGACGCTCACATTCGATGTCGCCGGCGCTTTCGACGGTGAGAGCATCAACTTTTCCACTTCCAGCCTGCCCAACGGCTTCGGCTTCATTCCGACTTCCCTGGCCATCAATCCGGGACTTTCGGCGCTGGACGATGCCGTCACCACCGATGAGGACAATGCCGTTGCCGGTGATGTGCTGGCCAATGATGTCGGCGGCCAGGGTGGGCTGACGGTCGCGGCCGTCAATGGCGCAACCGGTGATGTGGGCAGTGAGGTCATCCTGGCCTCGGGCGCGCGGCTGACGGTCAACAGTGACGGCACCTTCAACTATGATCCGGCAAGCCGCTTCGATGGTCTGGCGGTGGGGGCAACCGACACCGACAGCTTCACATATACCGCAACCGACACCGCCGGGTCGGTGAACGATGCGACAGTCACCATCACGATCAATGGTGTGAATGACGCCCCCGTGGCGGATCCCGACACGGTCGCGGCGACGGAAGATGCCGTTGCGACTGCCAATATCCTCGCCAACGATCAGGAACTGGACCAGGGTGACGTGCTCACCGTGACAGCTGTCGATGGCGGGGCCGGAAATGTCGGGCAGCAGCTGACCCTGATCTCCGGTGCCTTGCTGACGGTGAACGCCGACGGTTCCCTGGTGTTCGATCCCAACGGCGCGTTCGAGACACTGGGCGTCGGTGCCGCTGCGCAGGAACAGTTCTTCTACACGATCTCGGACGGGAACGGCGGTACAGACGGCTCGACAGTGACCATCGACATCGCGGGTGTGAACGATGCGCCGGTTGCCGGCGATGACGCGGTGGTGACGACAGAGGATGACTCCGTCGCCGGTTCCGTTCTGGACAATGACGCCGATGTCGATCAGGGCGACGTTCTGACGGTCGGCGCCGTGAACGGGCAGGCCGCGGACGTTGGCAGCCAGCTGACGCTCGCGTCCGGTGCCTTGCTGACGATGAATGCGGACGGCACCTTCGACTATGATCCGAATGGCCAGTTCGAGACACTGGCTGCGGGTGCCAGTGCGGCGGACAGCTTCACCTATACCGTGCAGGACGGTAATGGCGGCACCGACACCGGAACGGTCAATGTGACGGTCAACGGCGTCAATGACACGCCGGATGCCGTCGACGATGCCATCGCAACCGATGAGAATTCCAGTGTGACAGGCAGCCTGACCGGCAACGATCAGGACATAGACGGTGACACCCTTGTGGTTGCCGCTGTGAACGGCAATGCGGGCGACGTTGGTTCGGCGCTGACGCTCGGGTCCGGGGCCTTGCTGACTGTCAACGCGGATGGCTCCTTCGATTTTGATCCGAACGGCCAGTTCGAGAACCTTGGCGTCGGCGCGACCGCTGCCGACAGCTTCACCTACACCATCAGCGACGGCAATGGCGGCACCGACAGTGCCACTGCCACGGTCACCATTTCCGGTGTCAATGACGCACCTGATGCCGTTGATGATGCGGCGACCGTGACGGAAAGCGGAACAGTCACAGGCTCGGTCCTGGACAATGATGCTGATGTCGATGATGGCGACCTGCTGACCGTTACCGCGGTGAACGGCGCTGCCGCTTCCATCGGCAGTTCGGTGGTCCTGCCGTCCGGTGCCACGCTGACGATGAACGCGGATGGCTCATTCAGCTACGACGCGGGCACATCGGGACTGTTCGATACGCTCGCGGCAGGCGCGACGGGCACCGATGCCTTCACCTACAGCATCAGTGACGGCAATGGCGGCACGGATACGGCCACCGTCAATGTCACCGTGACCGGGGAGAATGATGCGCCGGTTGCAACCGATGACCAGTTCACCACGGATGAGGACACGCCGTTCAGTGGCAACGTCCTGACGAATGATGTGGACGTCGATACCGATGTACTCACCGTTGCCGCGGTCGATGGTGCTGCGGCCAATGTCGGCAACCAGTTCGCCCTGGCTTCCGGAGCGCTGCTGACGCTGAACCAGGACGGTACGTTCGACTATGATCCGAATGGCCAGTTCGAGGATGTGGGTGTTGGCCAGACGGCGACGGACAGCTTCACCTATACCTCGACCGATCCTGGCGGATTGACGGATGCCGCGACGGCGACGGTCACGATCACCGGGGTGAACGATGCGCCTGATGCCGTGGACGACACGTTCTCGATCGCGCAGAACGGGGTGTTTGCCGGGGATCTGATTGCCAATGACATCGATGTTGACGGTGACACGCTGACACTGGTGGCATTCGGCAACAACGACCTGAGCAGTGGTGTGACCACATTCGTCGATGTTGATGGATCGATACTGAATTTCAACGCGGACGGCACATTCACCTTCGACCCCAACAATGCCTTTGATGACCTGGGGCAGGGGGAGACGCGCGACGTCAGTTTCACCTACACCATCGACGACGGCAATGGCGGCACGGATACGGCCAATGCCACCATCACGGTGAATGGCGAGAACGAAGTGCCGAATGCCGCGGATGATGCGGTCACGACAACCGAAGATGCGGCGATCACCGGCAACGTCCTGGCGAATGATGATGACCCGGAGGGCGATGCGCTGACGGTCGCCGCCGTCAACGGGGCGGCGGGCAATGTCGCAACGCAGATCGTGCTGAATTCCGGCGCATTGCTCACCATCAACGCCAATGGTGACTTCAGCCTGGATCCGAACGGCGCGCTGGAGGCACTGGGAACCGGTGACACACAGGTCGAGACGGTCACCTACACCGCTGATGACGGCTTCGGCGGTCAGGACGATGCGACCCTGACCATCTCCATCACGGGCGTAAACGACGCGCCCGTCGCCGGGGATGATGCGTTCACGACGACCGAAGATGATGCCTTCGCGGGCAGCCTGCTTGCCAATGATGTGGATGCCGAAGGTGATGTCATCACCGTGGCCGCCGTCAACGGACAGGCTGCAGATGTCGGCAGTCAGGTGACACTGGCATCCGGTGCCCTGCTGACGGTCAATGCCGACGGCAGCTTCAGCTATGATCCGAACGGACAGTTCGAACTGTTGCGGGCCGGTGAGAGTGACACCGACACCTTTGACTACACCGTGACCGACCCCGAGGGCGCGACAGGGGACGGAACCGTGACCTTCACCATTCAGGGGGTGGATGAACCGATCATCACGACCAATGGTTCGGCAGGCGAGGATCTGCTGGCCATCGACAACGGGCGTGACTCCCTGACCGGTGAGGCGGGCGATGACACGCTGGCGGGCGGTGCGGGCGATGACCTGCTGGATGGCGGGACTGAGAATGACATCCTGATCGGCCAGGAACGGGCCACGGCGATCTTCAGTGGGTCGCACCAGGACTTCGAGATCACGGCGATGAATACGCGTGATGTGGAGTTGTTCAACCGTCTGCTGGCCCTGGATGGCCAGGCGCTTGATGCGGACAGTCCCGCATTTCTGGTCCGGGACACGAATGCGGCCGATGGCGATGCGGGCGATGACCGTGTCCAGGTCGGCGCACTGCAGTTCGATGATCGCAGTTTCCAGGTCGGGGAAAGCGGCCTCCTGACCCTTTCCGACCAGGATGACACATTCAACGGTGGCAACCGTGGGGAAGCTGTCGATGGCGGGACCGGCTCCGACATTCTGAGAGGTGGTTTCGGCAACGACCTGCTTGCCGATCGCGCGGGCGCTGACCTGCTGGATGGTGGCGGAGGCATCGACCTGCTGGTCGCCGGACACTCGGATGGTTCGACGGTCAGTTTCACCGGCGGGGCGGATGCGGACGTCTTCCAGTTGCGTGCCGCCGACGGCAGCGACCTTTCGGTCAGTCTTGGCATCACCGATTTCGAGGATGGCGCGGACCTGATCGATCTCAGCCAGTTGCGCTCCGGTGCGGGGCAGGAACTGACCTTTGCCGACCTGCTGATCAGTGACGTGGCGGGGGATGCGGTGATCGATCTCAGCAACCTGACAACGGCGGATGGGGGTCAGGTATCGGGGCAGGTCACCGTGACTGGTGCAGGCGGTGCGCTGGATGCGGCGGATTTCTCGTTTGACGGGAATGGCTTGCCCGGCGGTCTGGCCGATTTCGACCAGTTCCTTGGCGCTGCGGAACAGGTGGGCTGAAACATGACTGGGACAGCAAGTGCAATTGCGGTGCGCCGCGAACAGGTTTCGGTCGAAGGGGAGTTGGGTGTGATGGCGTTCGATGGCCGGGTTGACATGACTGGCGCGCAGGCAGCGCGCATTTCAGAAGTTCTGGACGATGTTCTGATTGCACCTGCTGACCTGTTCGCGGATCCGCAGGCGCAATCCGGCGGGTTCGGCCCGATCGCGTCAGGCGCATTTCTCGCAACGCCGGGAACCGGCGCGGGGCGAGGCCGACTGGCACAGGGCATTGCCCGCGCCGTGCAGGGTTCACCGCGCTGGATGGTACAGGGCGGTGCGATGACCGCGATGGCCGCGGCGCTGGCCGCCTGTGGTGGCGGCGGGGGTGGCAACGGCGGCGGTGGTGGTGGGGCCATCGGCGTTCAGAAGGGACCGCTGGTCAATGCCTCCGCTTTTGCCGATGCGAATAATGACGGCATCGCCGACGCAGGTGAATTCGTCACCCTGACCGACGCCAACGGCCAGATTCCGGCGGACCAGGTTGCCAATTTCGGCAACAACGACATCATCATCGTGACGAACGAGAATACATTCGACGCGGTGTCAGGTGCGGCTGTCCAGGCGGGGCTGGTGCTGACCGCACCCGCCGGATCGACGGTGGTCACGCCGCTGACGACGCTGATCGAGCAGGTGGCAGCCCTGAATGGCAACGATGCCGATGCGGCGGAAGCCTCGGTCCGTCAGGCACTCGGGCTTGGCAATGACATCGATCTGCGCAGCTTCGATGCCTTCAACTCGGTTGGTGCCGATCGCGCGAATGCCCTGGCGGTGATCGAGGCGGCGGAGCAGGTTGCCGCCGTTGCGGCCTCCTTCGAGACTGTGACGGGTGTCGAGGGATCGAGCGGGAATGCGTTCCAGGCGACGGCTGCGTTGATCCAGCAGCGGGATGCACTGGGACAGCAGGTCGATCTTGATGACGCCGGGGCAGCGGACATTGTCACGGTTCTGACCAATGCGGCGGCGCAGGTTGATGAGGCGGGCGCGCTGGATGCACAGGTCATCGCGGCGGCGGCAAACGTGGTGCAGGACGTGAATGCCCGCATCGCGCAGGTGCGCGCTGCTGATCAGGCCCCCGACTCGGCTGAGGGGCAAGCCGTGCTCGCCGCTGTGGTCAATGACCTCCAGGAAGCGGTGGGCCAGGTTGCTGCGCTGGATTCCACGGATGCAAATTTCGCCAACGATGTGGCCAACATTCAGAACAACCTTGATGTGGCCGTGACCCAGGCTGCGGTCGATTTCGCGGCTGATCAACCACGTAACCTGAGTGGCGATGCAGGCGACAACACGCTCACCGGTGGCGCGGTCGGTGACCGGCTCAGCGGCCTGGCAGGAAATGACAGCCTGGTCGGCAATGCCGGCGCGGACTTCCTGGATGGTGGTGCAGGTGATGACACGCTGCTTGGCGGTGCGGGCAATGACACGCTGCGTCCGGGCGTTGGCAACGACAGTATTGACGGTGGTGCCGGCACGGACTTCCTGGACTTCTCGACGGCGATTGCAGGTGTGACCATTGATGCCACTGCGGGCACGGCGGCCAGCGGTGCCGACAACACGGTGATCGCAGGTATCGAGAGATTCACCCTGTCCGCCCAGGCCGACCAGTTCAATGGCGCGGTGGCGGCTGAGAATGTCCTCGGTGGCGCGGGCGCGGATGTCTTGCGCGGCGGTGGCGGCAATGACTCGCTGACCGGGGGAGTGGGCGATGACACGCTTGCAGGCGATGCCGGGCGTGACCAGCTGATCGGTGGCGCGGGTGCTGACAACCTGAGTGGCGGTGACGGGGTGGATGCCCTGTTCGGCGGGGCCGGTGCCGACAATGTGCTTGGTGACGCTGGCAATGACATTCTGTCAGGTGGTGCTGACGCGGATACGGTCTCTGGCGGCGATGGCGCGGACAGCGTCAACGGCGGGGCAGGGGCTGACCGGCTGCTTGGCGACGCTGGCAATGACACGATCTCCGGCGGTGCTGGCGATGATGTCGTCCTTGGTGGTCTCGGCAACGACAGCCTGGCCGGCGGTGATGGGACCGACACGGCTGATTTTTCGGACCTGGCGGTCGGGGTCGTCCTGGATCTCGCCGCAGGAACAGCGACCTCCGGCCAGGACGTCGACAGCCTGGGCGGTTTCGAGGTCTTCGTGGGAACGGCACAGGCAGACCGGCTTGCCGGTGATGCCAATGCTCAGGCGCTGTTCGGCGGTGCTGGCGATGATGTTCTCTCCGGCGCGGGCGGCCTGGACAGCCTGGATGGTGGCGACGGTACCGACGCAGTCGACCTGTCGGCCGAGGCCGGGCCGGTCGCTGTCGACCTGGGTGCAGGCACGGCAATCAGCGGTGGGGAGACCGATCAGCTTGTCGCGGTGGAAGCGGCAATCGGCTCGGCAGCCGACGACACGCTGCAGGGCGGGGGCGCTTCCGACGGACTGCGTGGGGGTGCAGGTGCCGATGCGCTGCTGGGTCGCGGCGGTGACGATGTGCTGATCGCGGATGGCGGTGCGGATATCGCCAACGGCGGCTCCGGTGCCGACAATATCCGGGTCATCGCCAGTGATGGTGCCACGGTCACGGCCTTCGGGGGGTCCGGGGCGGACATCTTCTCGATTGCCGCGTCTGGCGACACCGCCACCGATACGATCAATGCGTTGCTGGATCTGGCCGACTTCAGCCAGGCGGACGGCGACAGGATCGACCTGTCCGGACTGCGCAGTGGTGCCGGTGCCGAGCTGACGCTGGCGGATGTGCTGGGCAGCGCCTCCGACCAGGATGGCGATGCCGTGATCGACCTGTCGGGTTTTCTCACCGCGGCGGGGGCCACGGTGGCTGGTCAGGTCACGGTTTCCGCGCTGGGCAGCAATCAGCTGGTCGCCGGAGACTTCATTTTCGATCAGGCGGGCGCCGATACAGCCCTTGGCGATCTGCAATCCCTGATCGACGTGCTTGCGACACCGGAATGATCAGGACCCCGATCAGGTCTGTCGCGCCCGCAAGGCCATCATGTCCGGTCCCTCCGCAGTGATGGCCTTGCGGTTTCTTCTTTCACCTTCCCTGTTGGTGCTGGCGGTGCTGACGGTCTCCGTCTCCGCCATCAGAGCAGAGATTCCTCTGCCCTATGAGCCGGTGGCGGCGTCCAAGCCATTTCGTTTTCTGGACATCTTCCGGACCGTGGTCGCGGGCGAACCCGCGGCGGCCAATGCTTCCGGGGTTTCGCCTGGCGTTGATGGTGCCGCCGATCTGATCACCGGCCTGTCCGGAAGTCCGGAACAGACGCGCCGGTTCAGGGAGCGTGTCATGCTGGCGGTGACCGCCAATCCGGAGTTCGACGAACGTCTCTGGCGCGGTCGGGAGGCTGAGGGGCGTATTGTCGAGGCCAGGGCGGCGCGACGTCCCGTGGTGACCGGCGGACTTACCACAGGCCTTGGTTTCTTTGACGGCGACGCGAACGACAACCGCCGTTCGGTCGCGGATGAAGGCACGACGACCGAGGCCGATCTGTTCGTCAGTGCCGACCATCGGTTCTACGACTTCGGCGCGACCAGCCATCAGATTGCCGCGACCGAGGCGGCGCGCAGGGGCATTGATGCGGAAACGCGTGCAATCGCCGGTCGGCTGACATTCGACACCATTTCCGCCTGGCTTGATGTGGCCCGGGTGAATGCGCGTGAGGCGCTGATCGCGGAAAACCTCTCCGTACACGAACTGGTGGTGGCCTATGCGGAGCAGCGAAGGGAGGCCGGTGTCGGCGCGCGAACTGATGTGGACAAGGCCAACGCGCGTCATGCAGGTGCCCGGGCCAGTGCCATCGGATTTTCCGCCGGGCGCATCGAGGCGCGGAATCGTTTCCTTGAACTGTTCAGTGAGTTGCCGGACGGGACGGAGGGTCTTCCGGCACCGGTCCTGGAACTGCCCCTGCATATTGACGACGCCCGTGCGCAGGCCCTTGCCAACAGTCCGCGCCTGGCCTCTGCACGCCTGGTCTCTGCGCAGCGCTTGCATGAGCGCCGTGCGGCGGATGCGGCGTTCCTGCCGAGCCTGAGCGTGCAGGTCCGTGCCACGCGCTTCGATGTGTTGAGTGGCCAGGCGGACTATGAGTTGTCCGGGCGGCTCGTGGGCCAGGTGACAATCGATACCAGCGGCGCCATCGGCGCGCGGGCGGATCAGGCCCACGCGCGCCATGTCCAGGCAACACGGGTGCTGGCGACGACCCGGCGCTCAGCGGAACGCGAGGTCTCGACAGCCTTCCAGACTCTCAAGGAACGCCGCAGGGAGGTCGAGTCCTTCGAGACCGCACTGCTGCTGAACCATCAATCCCGCATGGCGGTGCTGGAGCAGTTCCGGCTGCGCGGGGTCAGCCTGCTGGAAGTGCTTCAGGCGCAGGAGGACTATTTCAGCGTCGCCATGCGTTACATCGATGCGCGGGTCGCGGCGCAGGCCGCGCGTTTTGAACTGGCGCGGGCGCTGGGGCGGATCGGCGCGGCTTTCAACATCTCCGGTGGGGCGGGCGAATGAGCAACTCGACAGACAATGGGCTGAAGTCGCATTGGTTCTGGGGGCCGTTCTGGTTCAACCGCGGCATCTATGGCCAGGTCATTCTGGCGGCCATGGTTTCCAACCTGCTGGCCTTGGGGTCATCCATCTTCATCATGGTCGTCTACGACAGGGTCATTCCCAACAATGCCATCGATTCCCTGGTGGCGCTGGCGCTCGGCATGGTGGTGATCATCGGCTTCGACTATGTGCTGCGCACCCTTCGCGGCTACTTCATCGATGTCGCCAGCCGTCGGGCGGACCTCGTAATCGGTCGGGCACTGTTTCAGCAGATGATGAGCATGGATCTGGCCGCGCGCCGTGGCAGCACCGGCGGCTATGCCAACACGATGAAGGAATTCGATACGCTGCGGGATTTCTTTGCCTCCGCGACGCTGGCGGCGGTGGTCGATCTGCCGTTCATCTTCCTGTTCCTCGGCGTGATATGGGTCATTGGCGGGCCGGTGGCGCTGGTCCCGGCCATCGTCGTGCCGGTGGTGCTGATCTATGCCGGACTGGTGCAGCCGATCCTGTCGCGTCTGATCAGCCGCAGCTTTCAGGAAGGTGCCTCCAAGCAGTCCGTGATCGTGGAGGCTGTATCCGGTCTCGAGACGTTGAAGAGTGTTGGCGGCGGCGATTTCATGGGACGCCGGTGGGAGGAAAGCGTTGACCGCCAGTCGGCGCTGGGCCTGCGAACCCGGCTGACGGCGCAATCGGCGACCAATCTGACCAACAGTGCGCAGCAGGCGGTGCAGGTCGGCATCGTGTTCTACGGCGTTTTCCTGATCCAGGACGGTTTGGTCACCATGGGTGCGCTGGTCGCCTGCGTGATCCTGAGTGGCCGCTGCATGGGGCCGCTGGCGCAGACCGCGAATATCCTGACCCGGGCACAGCACGCGCTGATGTCCTATCGCGCCCTTGACGCCCTGATGAAGGCGGGCAGCGACCGCAACCGCAACCGTGCCTATCTGCGCCGCGAAACGGTGGAGGGGCAGGTGGCGTTCAAGGGCGTGCGCTTCCGTTATCCGGATGCCCATACTCCGGCGATCAATGACATCACCTTCACCATCAATCCCGGTGACCGGGTTGCCATCCTGGGGCGGATCGGATCGGGCAAGAGCACGCTGGCGCGCCTGGTACTGGGCCTCTACGAACCGGAAGACGGCTCCATCCTGATCGACGACACGGATATCAGGCAGTTTGATCCGGCTGACCTGCGGCGGAACGTCGGCGCGATGCTGCAGGACACGCAGCTTTTCTCCGGCACGATCCGGGAGAACATTGCCATCGGACACCCGGATGCGAGCGACGACGAGATTTTGCGGGCTGCGCAGACAGCCGGTGTCCATGATTTTGTCGGCCATCTGCCCTCCGGCTATGACCTGCGCATCTCCGAAAAGGGGGAGGGGCTGTCCGGCGGCCAGCGTCAGGCAATCGCCCTGGCCCGGGCGCTGGTCGCCGACCCGCAGGTGCTGGTACTGGATGAACCGACCAGTGCGCTGGATACCCGCAGCGAGACCGCATTGATCGAGCGCATGCGTCAGGCCTCCGAAGGCAAGACCGTGCTGGTGGTGACGCACAAGTCGAGCATGCTGCGTCTGGTCAACAAGATCATGATCGTGGAAGGCGGGCGCATCTTCGCCTATGGCCCGCGGGAGGAAGTGCTGCGCCACCTGGCCAGCGCCGAACCGGCACCGGAAACGCCCGCGCCACAGCCGGGTGCGCCAGCCGGGACAGGTGTCGATTCCCGCGATTCGGAGGCGGGCGATGACTGATCTGGCGACACAGGACTACATGAGGGAAGTCGCCGCGCGGGTAAGACCGGCTGGCGCGGCGCGCATGTTGCTGCTGGTCATCCTCGGTTGCTTCATCGCCATTGTCGTCTGGGCGCATCTCACCGCCCTCGATCAGGTGACGCGCGGCCAGGGCAAGGTCATCCCGTCCGGCGAACTGCAGGTCGTCCAGAATCTGGAAGGCGGGATCATCAGCGAGATCCTGGTACAGGATGGAGACCGTGTCGAAGCCGGTCAGGTGATCCTGCGCCTCGACCAGACGGTCTTTACCGGCGACTTCAACCGCCTTCGGCAGCGCTATTTTGCGGCCCAGGCGCGTATCTCCCGCCTGATGGGTGAGAGCGGACTGGTCAGACCGGCCTTCACTGCGGAGACCCGCGACGGCGCGGCGGAGACCGTGGCGCGGGAACTGACACTGTTCGACGCGCGATGGTCCCAGTTGCAGGCAGAGCTCTCCGTGCTGCAATCGCGACTCCTGCAGCGCCAGCAGGCGCTGGCCGAAGCCAGGCTGGCCGCGGCCAATGCGGATCGCGCCGTAGCCATCGCACAGCGGGAATTCAGCATGGTCGAGGGTATCGTGAAACGCGGCCTGGAGCCGGAGATGCACCTGATCGAGTCGGAGAAGGGGCTGATCGCCGCTGAATCCGAACGCGACATCGCGCGCCTGTCATTGCAGCGCCATCAGAGCGCGCTGGAGGAGGTCAGGCTGGAGATCGCGGCGACACGCAGCCGGTTCCAGGCCCGGTCGTCGGAGGAGCTTGCGAAAGCCCGGCAGGAATACACGGAAGTGGTCGAGGCCCTGCCAGCCCATCGTGACAAGCTGGCCCGGACATCAATCCTGGCACCGACCGATGGTGTCGTGAACCAGGTCCTTGTCTCCACCATCGGCGGTGTGGCACAGCCCGGCCAGCCCCTGATCGAGATCGTTCCCGATGATGACCGCCTGCTGGCGGAGGTGGCGATCGAACCCTCGCAGATCGGTTTCGTCTATGTCGGGCAACCGGCGCGGGTGAAGCTGACGGCCTATGATTTCACCACATACGGATCCCTGAAGGGGCAGGTGACGCACATCAGCCCCGACGCCATCGAAGACGAGCGCGGCAATGCCCGCTACCTCGCTCATGTCCGCGTGACGGAGAACATCCTGACCGACGATGACGGCGACACCTTGCCGATCCTGCCGGGCATGGTGGCGGAGGTGGATATCCTGACCGGCAAGCGCACGATCCTGCAGTACCTGCTGCAACCCCTCGCTGCCCTGAAGGACGACGCGCTGCGGGACCCGTAGATCGCGACCGTCTGCTTACCTCAACTCCGACAGCACCGACGGGTCGCGCACGGCCCCCTGGGCGGCGGAGCGGGTGAGGGCGGCGTAGGCCTGCAGGGCGCGGGAGACCTTGCGGTCGCGGCCCACGGCCTGCCAGCCACCATCATCGCGGCTGTTCATGGCGTCGCGGCGGGCGGCAAGTGCGGCCTCGTCCAGCAGAAGTTCGATGCTGCGTGCCGGTATGTCGATGCGGATGCGGTCGCCGTTCTCCACCAGGCCTATGGTGCCTCTCTCCGCCGCCTCGGGCGAGGCATGGCCGATGGACAGGCCCGAGGTGGCGCCGGAGAAACGGCCATCGGTCAGCAGCGCGCAGGTGCTGGCCAGACCCATGGCCTTCAGCATCGACGTGGGCATCAGCATTTCCTGCATGCCCGGTCCACCGCGCGGGCCTTCATAGATGATGACGACCACATCGCCTTCGACAACCTCACCACCCATGATCCCCGCTGATGCGGCATTCTCCGAATGGTAGACCTTCGCGGGGCCTTCGAACTTCAGGATCGAAGGATCGACGCCGGCAGTCTTCACGATGCAGCCATCCACGGCCAGATTGCCGCTCAGCACGGCCAAGCCGCCATCCTGCGAATAGGCGTGTTCAACATCGCGGATACAGCCCGCCGCCCGGTCGGTGTCGAGGCTCTCGTAATAGCTGTCCTGCCCGAAAGCCTCCAGCATCCTGCGGCGGCCCGGCGCGGCGCGGTAGAAATGGCGGACCACTTCATCCTTCGTGACGCGCACGTCGTACAACGCCAGCTTCTCCGCCAGCGTCAGGCCCAGCACATCGGTTGTGGAGGTGTCGAGCAGGCCGCCGCGCGCCATCTCCCCCAGGATCGCCATGATGCCGCCCGCCCGGTGCACGTCCTCCATGTGATAGTCGGGCACGGAGGGTGAGACCTTGCACAGGTTCGGCACATTGCGCGACAGGCGGTCGATATCCTCCATGGTGAAGGGAATCTCGCCTTCGAACGCCGCCGCCAGCAGATGCAGCACCGTATTGGTGGAACCGCCCATGGCGATGTCCAGGGACATGGCGTTCTCGAAGGATGTCCGGTTGGCGATCGATCGTGGCAACACATCCATGTCGCCGAGTTCATAGTGCCGACGGGTCAGTTCAACGATCTGGCGTCCGGCCTTCTCGAACAAGCCCCGCCGCAGCGCGTGGGTGGCGAGAATGCTGCCGTTGCCCGGCAGTCCGAGACCCAGTGCCTCGACCAGGCAATTCATCGAGTTGGCGGTGAACATCCCGGCACATGATCCGCAGGTGGGGCAGGCGATATCCTCGATGGCCTGGACATGTTCGTCGGGCAGGTTCGGGTTGTTGCCCGCGACCAGCGCGTCCACCGCATCGACGATCTGCTCCCGTCCCGCAATGACCGCCTTACCGGCCTCCATCGGTCCGCCGGAAACGAAGATGGTCGGGATGTTGAGCCGCATCGCGGCCATCAGCATGCCCGGCGTGATCTTGTCGCAATTCGAGATGCAGACCAGCGCGTCGGCGCAATGGGCATTGACCATGTATTCGATGGAGTCGGCGATGATCTCCCGGCTCGGCAGGCTGTAGAGCATTCCCTCATGCCCCATCGCGATGCCGTCATCGACCGCGATGGTGTTGAATTCCTTTGCAACCGCACCGGCCTGGTGGATCTCACCGGCCACGAGCTGACCCAGGTCCTTGAGATGTACATGCCCGGGCACGAACTGGGTGAAGGAATTGGCAATGGCCACGATGGGCTTGGCCATGTCCTGCTCCGCGGTGCCCGTGGCGCGCCAGAGTGCGCGGGCCGCTGCCTGGCGCTTGCCCTGTGTGGTGCGATGCGAACGATATTCCGGCATGTCATCCTCCCGATCCGAACGCATCATTTCTACCGAATCCCGGGGCAGG
Source organism: Minwuia sp. (assembly GCA_029213165.1). Taxonomy (GTDB): domain Bacteria; phylum Pseudomonadota; class Alphaproteobacteria; order Minwuiales; family Minwuiaceae; genus Minwuia. The sequence goes on along the minus strand of JARGNO010000005.1, from coordinate 43,031 downwards.
CCACCAGTCGTCTCGGCACCGGGCCGTTCCATCAAATGATGGAATCGCACCGGCCTGTCCCCCAGCCGGCCACCCACGGGATCATGCTGAATGGGTGGTCGGGTGGGGGACAGGCCGGTGCCACAATCAAACAGTGGAACGATCCAAGAGGATCAGCGGGCGAAGGCGCGCATGTGAAACCCGGCATGTGCCGGCGCATAGCGCCATTCCGGGCCGACCGGGCAAGCCCGGCGCGCGCGGCACCCCTGGGACATGCAGTCCTGCCCGGCTGAGCCTGCCAGATGATCCCGACAGCTCTCCGCATCATACGAGGTGCCCGTGAAGGCACCGACCGGACATGTCGACAGGCAGGGGCGGTCGCGGCAGGTCTCACAGGGGGAGACTGCCGCAGGCTGGGCCAGCGGCAGTACTCCGTCGAACAGCAGGGCCGCGCGCAGGGCGAACCAGAGGCCGTATCGGGGATGGATTGCGAGGCCGAGGGGGGAGACAAAGGCCTGACCCGTGCCAAGCATCCAGGACACGAACGGGTGCCAGGGCGGGCCGTCAAAGGGAAAGCAGACGGTTGCGCCGAACTGCTGCGCGATCGGCGCCATGACCTGTCGTGTCCACGTGTTGACCGGATCCGTGCGCGGGTCGCCCCCGGGCAGGCCTGGTACGTGCGAGACGATCTGCGACCCCGCGTTGCCAATCACGACACGGGTCTTGCCGCCTTCGACCACACCGCCGAGCAGGAGGAGTCCATGTTCGTGCAGCCGTGTTTCCAGATCGCCCAACAGGTCACGGTCGTCGGTCATGCCCTGTCCATCCATTGGAATGCTTGTTTCACACGGCACCTTCTGCTTCTATCCGAGAGCAACAGAACATAATGGGAACATTATCATGAGCGCCTCGGATGCGATACGCGGTGGATGCCTGTGCGGGGCCGTGAGGTTCGTGGTCGATGGTCCGATGAAGCAGATCGTCGGTTGTCACTGCACCATGTGCAGACGGCAGACCAGCCACTTTCTCGCGTTTTCGGCAGCCTGGGACGAGGACCTGAGCGTAACCGGAGAGGATTCCCTGGCCTGGTTCCGGTCCAGCGCCGACAGTCAGCGCGGGTTCTGCCGCAGATGCGGGTCCATGCTGTTCTTCGCGACCGATGGTGCGGGCAAGACGTCGATTTCAGCCGGGGCACTGGACAGTGGGCACGGGCTGAAACTGGCGGCGCATATCTTCACAAAGGACAGTGGCGACTATTACACCCCCGACGACGGTGTCCCCTGTTTCCCTGCCGGTGGCGATGCTGTTCCCATGCCCCCGAAGCAGTGAACTTGCCGAATCGTGCATGAATTTCAATTGGTTGCTCTGGCAAATATCGAATTCTGGCACATGGCTTGCCTGTTCGTTCCCTGGAAGCGGTCAGAAGTCTGCCGCTCACAGATGGAGGGGAATGATGAGACAATTTGCGAGAGGAGTGCGAGGGACGCTGGTCTGTGGCGCAGTGTTCGGCGCGATGATGCTGGGAACGGCGCAGGCGCAGGATGAAGAGGACGCCCGGAGCGACGACGAGAAGCTGCTCTGGGAGGAGACACTTGTCGCGGCGGAGGAGGGCAGTACCGTCGCAATGTGTGACCTGGGTGAACTGATCGTCCGAGGGAAGGAGGCCCAGCGCGGCCTGAAGGTCGCGGCCAAGTGGTTCGGCAAGGCTGCCGAACAGGACGCGCTCTGCGGCCTCATGCGCATGGCGGAGTTCCATCGTCGGGGCAGGGGGGTGGAGGAAAATATTGCGCTTTCCGACAGTTTCTTTGCCCGGGCACTGCCGCAGGTTTCCGCGCTCGCACGCGGGGGCGACATCCAGATGCAGATCCAGTTGGCCAAGATGCACCACAAGGCGCTCGGGACACCTGAGGACCTGGAGCTCGCAGCACTCTGGTACCGCAATGCGGCGACCTTGCTGGAGCCGCTGGTCAGGGCAGGCGACATCGATGCGCACAAGAAACTGGCCAATATCCTGATCATCGGTGTCGGCGTGGATCGGGATGTGATCCGGGCCGGAAAACTTTATGAAGTGGCGGCGACCGCCGGGGACCGTGCCGGTCTCTATCTTGCCGGTGTCATGTTCTTCACGGGCAAGGCGAAGCACCCGGTGGATCACGAACGGGGGTTCTACTGGCTCTTCAAGGCGGCTGAGGCCGATCATCCGCGTTCCCAGGCCTATGTCGGGGCGGCGTTCGCGCAGGGGCTGGGCGTTGAATCCGATCCGGTCGAAGCCGTGAAATGGCTGCAACTCGCCATCGACCGTGGCGTTGGTGCAGCAAAGCCGGAACTGAAGGAACTGTCCCAGGACATCACGGAGAAGCAATTGAAGCAGGGCAAGGCCCTGGCGGAAGAATGGCGTCCGATCTTTGATCGCGGTCTTGCGAAGAGCAGCTGACAGAACGTCACCGCAGGGATTCGGAGAACATTTTTCCGAATCCCTGCAGTGACTTAAGCCGGTTTCTTCAATGAATCCAGCCATTCGAGCAGCATGTCCGTGACCTGTTCCGGGGCCTCCTGCTGGGTCCAGTGGCCGATACCTTCCAGCAGCACCGCGTCGGACAGGTTGGGTATCAGCGGTTTCATGGATGCCACCATGTCCTTGCCCGGCAACATCTTCAGGACAAGGTCACGCGTGCCGCCGATGTACAGCGCAGGCTGGTGAATCCGCTTGTCAGGCAAGGCGTTCAGCAGATCGAAGTCTCTATGGTGGTTGCGGTAGCGGTTCAGCGGCCCGCGAAAGCCTGAACGCTGGAATTCACCGACGAAATAGTCAATGTCGGTCTCCGTCAGCCAGGCCGGAAACGGGTCAGGGTCGGGCAGCCGTTCGAGCAGGGTCGCGCCATGTGGCTTGTCGGTCGGCCAGGTGCCGTCCGGGGCATCGCCCGAGATGGCGTAATAGACCCGGCGCAGGCCACCACGAATATCCGTCTCCAGTTCGGCCTCACCCACGCCCTCATCCTGGAAATAGACCTGGTAGAAGAAACGTCCGTTGGCCGTGAAGACCTGTTTCACGATATCGATGAACGGCGCGGGGCCGGGGCCGAGATAGGGAACCGAGAGTCCCGCGACGGCGCTGACCCTTGCCGGATGCAGCAGGGCCGTGTTCCAGACAATCGGGGCACCCCAGTCATGGCCGATCAGGATGGCACTCTCGTGCCCGAGCGCGGGGATCAGGCCAGCCACATCGCCGGTCAGGCTCTCCATGTCGTAGGCCTCTACAGCGTGTGGCTTGCTGCTGCCGCCATAGCCGCGCACGTCGATTGCCGCCACCTGATAGCCCGCATCCGCAATGGGTCCCATCTGGTGCCGCCAGGAATACCAGCTCTCGGGCCAGCCATGGACCATGACCACCAGCGGACCTTCGCCGGTTATCGCAACGCGCAGTTCGACACCGTTTGTGGCGACGGTCCGGAACCGGATGCGGTCGAGAATGCTGCTCATGGATCGACTCCCCAGGTGTCTTGCATGTCTGTTCCCCCATGGTGCCACAGGTCGGGGGCATGAGAAGGATTCAATCGCCCCGCAAAGTGCACTATAAGGCGCGGGCACTTCACTTGAGTCTCAGTCTGGAATTGACCCCATGCACGACATTCGCTGGATCCGGGAGAACCGGGATGCCTTCGACCATGCCATGACAGCGCGCGGCCATGCCGCCCGCGCCGCCACACTTGTGGAGATGTACGAGGCACGGCTGTCCATCCAGAACGAAATGCAGCGCAAGCAGTCGGAACGCAATGCGACCGCCAAGGCCATCGGCAAGGCCAAGGGCAGTGGTGACGAGGCAGAGGCACAGCGTCTGATGCAGGCCACCGCTGACCTGAAGGCCGAGGTGCAGCGCCTGGAGGAGGAGGACCGCGAGCGCGAGGCGGCGCTGACGCTGGAACTGGCTGGTATCCCCAATGTGCCTGCCGCCGATGTGCCGGTCGGCGCGGATGAGGATGCCAACGAACTGGTCCGTCAGGTGGGCGACGTGCCTTCGTTCGACTTTGCGCCGAAGGAGCACTTCGAGCTGGGCGAGGCGCTCGGCCTGATGGATTTCGACAGGGCGGCGGCGATGTCGGGGGCCCGCTTCGTTGTCCTGCGCGGCGGGCTCGCCCGACTGGAGCGCGCGCTGGCCAACTGGTTCCTGGATGTCCAGACCGGTGAGTTCGGGTTCGAGGAAGTCAATCCGCCCCTGCTGGTGCGGGACGAGGCCGTGTTCGGGACCGGTCAGTTGCCGAAGTTTTCGGAAGACCTGTTCCACACCGACAATGGCTTCTGGCTGGTGCCGACGTCGGAAGTGCCGCTGACCAACATGGTGCGCGAACAGATTGTCGATGCGGCCAGCCTGCCGATGCGGATGACTGCGCTGACACCATGCTTCCGGTCGGAAGCGGGGTCCGCGGGACGGGACACGCGCGGCATGATCCGCCAGCACCAGTTCATGAAGGTGGAGATGGTCGTCGTCACCGCCGATGACCAGTCGGAGGCGGAACTGGAGCGCATGACCCATTGCGCTGAAACCCTGCTTCAACGTCTGGGGCTAGCCTATCAGGTGATGAAACTGAGCAGTGGCGACATGGGTTTCACCGCCACCAAGACCTATGATCTGGAGGTCTGGCTGCCGGGACAGCAAAGGTATCGCGAGATCTCGTCATGTTCGAATACGCTGGATTTCCAGGCGCGGAGAATGAATGCACGCTATCGGCCCGAAGGGGAGAAGAAGACCCGCTTCGTCCATACCCTGAACGGATCCGGGCTGGCCGTCGGGCGTGCGCTGATCGCCGTGATCGAGAACTATCAGCAGGCTGACGGGTCCATCGTCGTGCCGGAGGTATTGCGCCCCTACATGGGCGGACTTGAGATCATCGAAGCCGCGAAGGGCTGAACGACATGCGAATCCTGCTGACGAATGACGACGGCATCGATGCTCCTGGCCTGAAGGCGATGGAGCGGATCGCGCGTGAGTTGAGTGATGATGTCTGGATCGTCGCGCCGCAGCAGGAGCAGAGCGGGGCGGGGCGGTCGCTGAGCCTGACCAACCCGCTGCGCCTGCACAAGCTGGGGGAGCGGCGCTTCGCCGTTGGCGGCACGCCCACCGACTGCGTGATGATGGCGGTGCGGCAGGTGCTGGACGGGCGCCCCGACCTGATCCTCTCCGGCGTCAACCGCGGGGCCAATATCGCTGAGGACATCACCTATTCCGGCACGGTCGCGGCGGCGATGGAAGGCACCTTGCTGGGCATCCCGTCGATTGCCATGAGCCAGATCGGTTTCGCCGATCAGGTCATCCGTTGGCAGACGGCGGAACATCATGCGCCGGGCATCGTGCGTCGCCTGCTGGAGAACGGTTGGCCGAAGGATGTGCTGATCAACGTGAACTATCCGGATGTCGAACCGGATGAGGTGAACGGGGTACACGTGGTGCCCCATGGCCGACGTGACCAGGCCGATGTGACGCTGGACGAGCGGCATGACGGACGCAATATCCCCTACTACTGGATCGGGATGCGCCGACAGAAAGCGATGCCGCCGCCGGGCACGGATATCGGCACAATCTGGCGCGGTGGCATTTCCGTGACGCCGATCAGCCTCAATCTGACCGACCGGGATGCGCTAGATCCGCTCGGGCGCGTCTTCCAGGACTGAGGCCCCGCATGACGGATGATGTACGAAAGATCCGGCTGCTGATGCAGTTGCGTCGGGAGGGCATCACCGATTCCCGGGTGCTGGGCGCCATCGAACGGGTGCCGCGCGAGCAGTTCGTCGATGCCAATTTCCGCCATCAGGCCTATGAGAACATGCCGCTGCCGATCAAGCAGGGGCAGACCATCAGCCAGCCCTATGTGGTGGCCTTCATGACGGAAGCACTGCGCCTGTTCCCCCGCGCCAAGGTGCTGGAGATCGGCACCGGCTCCGGCTATCAGGCGGCGGTGCTGGCGATGCTGTGCCGCCGCATCTACACCGTGGAACGTCATCGGACGCTGTACCGGGACGCCACCGCGCTGTTCGGCAGGCTGGGCATCAACAACATCATCGCGCATCTGGGTGATGGCACGCGCGGCTGGCCTGCGCAGGCACCCTTTGACCGGATCATCGTGACAGCCGCGGCCTTCGGGGAAGTTCCTGCGGCGCTGGTGGAGCAACTCTCGACAGACGGTATCCTGATTGTCCCTGTCGGGCGCAGCGGTGCCGACCAGATGCTGGTCCGGGTGACGCGTCAGGCGGATGGCAGCACGACACGGGAGAACCTGCTGCCGGTGCGATTCGTGCCGCTGCTTGACGGCGTGCCGAACGAACAGCGCGGGGAGGGTTGACGGCCACCGCGGCCCCGCCGCAATCGCTTGCCGCTCGACGCCCGGATTCATACTCTGGGCACATGCCTCGTCCGCTCGCTCTCCTCGTTGTCCTGACACTGCTGCTCGCCGCCTGCGGGCCGCGTGGCACGCCTGCGCCGGTGGAGGATCACAGTGCCTTCAGCGGTGGTACGGTCATCGTCCGGCCCGGAGACACCGCCTATGCCATTGCCCGGCGCAGCGGCGTACCTGTCCGGGACCTGATCCAGGCCAATCGGCTGCAGGCACCCTATACGCTGGCCATCGGGCAGCAACTTCGCGTGCCGCAGTTGCGGCTGCATCGGGTGCGTGCCGGGGAGAGCCTGACGACAGTCTCCGAACGCTATGGCGTTGGACGGCGGGAAATCGTGCAGTTGAACGGGCTGGTGTCGCCGTTCCGCCTGCACCCCGATCAGATCCTCAAGATTCCCGGTGGCGGGTCACGGGCGAAACCGACCCGCATTACCCGTGTCGCAGCGGGCGGGGAGGTCGTGCCCCTGCCGCCGCCCAGACCACCGGGACGCGCTGCGCGCGCGGGTGGAACCACCAGGCCCGCAGCACCGGTCACGGCGCAGAATGCCCCGGCCGCATCCGCGCCTGCGTCCACCGCCGTCGCGACGACCACGAGCGGCCTTGTCTGGCCTGTTGCCGGGCAGGTTATCTCCCGCTTCGGTCCGAAGGCTGGTGGTCTGCACAATGACGGGATCAACATCCGCGCCCCGCGCGGTACACCCGTGCATGCAATGACAGGCGGGGAGGTTGTCTATGCCGGCAACGAATTGCGCGGCTTCGGCAACCTGGTCCTGATCCGCCATTCGGGCGGCCTGACGACGGCCTACGCCCACCTCGACCGGATCGCGGTGCAGCGCGGGGACCGGATCAGGCGCGGTCAGGCCATAGCAACCGTCGGAAGCACCGGTGGCGTCGATCCGGCCCAGTTGCACTTCGAGATCAGAAAGGGCCGCAAGGCCATTGATCCAGTGAACAAGCTCGGCAGCAGCCCGCCACGCAGCCTCGGCTGAGCAAGCCGTGTTTCCGGTCAGCGTGCTGCATGTTATGGTTGTGGAATGATCGACTGGGACTCAGGCATCAAGCCCTGGCATCTGGTCGCCGACGCCGGTTTCGGTGCGGCGATGGAGGAATGCGGCTTCCGCAAGGTGGGCCGCAGCATGTGGCGCCGCGACGGCGACCGCATTGCCTGGCGCGTGGCGCTGACAAAGGGATACGCGAGCACGCCGGGCTCGTTCCGGGCCTCTTACGGCGGGTTTGTGAAGGAAGTCGACGAGCTGGTAAAGCTCTACAATCCAGAACGCTCCCTGGAGCGCATGGAGGGTACGAGTGTTCCCTTCCATCTTGGAAGCGCCCTGTCGGACAACCTGATCGGGGAACTGCGCGAGAAGGAATTCGAGCCCTGGCGGCGCAGTTGGGAGGCGGAGAAGCACAACAGGACCGGCTTGATAGGAATCCTGAAGGATTTCATCAATCCGATACCGCCGTCACCGGATGTGGATTTCTCCGAGGTCCCGTTTCTGGAGAATGCTGGGCCTTCGAGCCTCGATTGGGCGTTCGTGGTCAGGACGGAAGCGCAGGTCAGTGAGGTTGCACAACACCTGATCCGGATATGGCATCAGGCTGCCATGCCCTGGATCGAGGATCGGCTTGATTTCGGTCAGGCCTATCCCAAAACATGGGGACTCAACAGTCCGGGCACGCGTTACTTTTGTTTCGAGAATCCGGAATTCTACGCGGCTGCAAAGATTGCCGGTGATCAGGCATGGATCAACGAAATGGCGCGCCGGGCCTTCGCACAGGCGCCGAAGAGCATTGACGAGGTCTGGAAGGAATGCCGCAAGAGATATCTCTTTGATCGACCGCGTGTACGTTCCGGTGAGGTCAAGCCCGAGTCGGTTGTCAGAAGTCTGTTGATCAGAAAATTCTCGAGTGCCATGAAGGCCATGGCGATTGCCGAAGCATTGTCTATCGACATTCCTGAATGCGATGTGGATTTCAGCCTGCTTCCAGTGCCTGTCGAATCCCTTCGATGACAAATTGCCTGAGGCTGCGATTGCAGCCTCAGGCAATAGAGGTCGAGCTCTGCTGCTCAGTCGACCGTGGCCTCGTCTTCGATCAGCAGCAAGGGCACGCCAAGCACAGCGGCGATAGTCACGGAATCACCAAGATTGATTCTGCCGTTTACCTCCAGGTTGGCTTGGAGCCTGTAGGCAATGTCGAGCCGTTCCTCGAATTGGTCAATCACGGAACCCGGTACTCGTTTCTTCTGGAGCGCAACGCGCAAGGCGCTCGCCAGATCATCTTTCGGGATTGACCAGAGCGGTATGCGCAACTGCCTCACATGATCAATGTTATCGGGGAGTGAGTAACCGTCTGCGACGGCTTTCCTTGAGGGAGATGACATGCCCACCTCGTTGCCCATGATCGCGTCGTCGATGATCTTCTGGTTGCAGTTGAGCTTTGAGGATGCAACCTTGATTTCGAAACCGGTACCGTTCGGTCCTTTCGTTCTCCTGACGATCATCCCTCCGAGAAGGGGTTTGATGTCTCCAATCGTGATCTCATCGTATCGTCTTTCGAGAGGCTTCGTCGCTCCTGGTACTTCGAGGTGCACCTTCCTTTGAAATTTCGTACCCTTCATCGGCATTCCGAGGCCCGCACGGTTGATCAACTGCTTGAGAAATACTTCTCCCTGTTTTCCCTTCACGTCCGTGAAGGTCTTTTCGACCGCAGTCTGCGTCTCCTTGTCGAGTTTGGACCAGGCGTCGTCACCCAGTACTTCCCGCGCCGACTTTGCCTCGAATTTCTTCCCGAAGTCCTTTTCTCTCTCCAGGATTTCCTTGCGTGCGCGTTGGGTGTCAACAAGCTTTTCGGCCTGCTGGACGACCTTGGTCTTGCGCAGCTGTTTGGCGATAGCGTTCAGGATGGGGGTGGTGGCGCTGGTGATGGCTTCCTCTGCCTTCCGTACCAGTTTGACGTGGCGGAGCAGTTTCACGGCCTTGCCGACGAAGGGGACGGCGCCTGCGGTGGCGAGGGCGAAGGCGTTCCAGGCGGCGTCGGCTTCGGCGGTGTTGCCGGCGGCGTCCGCGGCCTGCGCCCGTGCCAGATGCTTCGCGGCATCGGCGGCGGAGAGGGCTTCTCCAATGCCGGGGAAGAACTCGAAAAGCAGCGGCACCTCTGGCTCGCCCTGACCGGCGCCCGCCATCAGCTTCTCGATCTTGGCGACGGTGTCCTGCGCCGTCGCGCCCTCTTTGAGATAGGCCTGCTTCAGGACCTCCGTCGTTGCCTTCATCCGGGCCACGGCGATGGGGTTGGAGCCGTGGGTGGAGACCTGGCGGGCCTGCATCTCCGCCTGCCGTTCCAGCTGCTGCAGGCTGATCTCCCCGTCGTGGAACTTGTGCTCCAGCGGGGTCAGGAAGTCCGGCTCATGCTCGCGCATGTAGCGGCCCACCCGGTCACGGGTCGCGGCGTCCAGCAGGTCGAGATCCGACTCCCCGGCTATCTGCCGGATACGGTCGAGCTGTCTCTCGGTCATGTCCTTCAGGGTGTGGTCTTCATTGAGGGCGTGGGCAACCGGGTCCGGGCGTTGTGAGGGGGGCGGTTCGGTCTCGCCGCGTTCCACCGCATCCATCGCCTGCTTCACATGCTGCGCCTGACGGGCGGCGATCTCCCGGTCCTGTTCGGCTTCATGGGCTTCCCGAGCCTCGTCGCGGAAGGGGACGACGCGGGCGGTGGGGCTGTCCGGGCTGTCGCGCACGACCGCTGCGGCCTTCTCCGGCGGCTGCGGGGTACTGGTCGGGTCCCCGTCGAGAAATGCGTGCAGCCGGGGCGCGGTGATGCGGTTCAGCAGGGCGAGGCTCTCGCTGCCGGGGGTGAGGGGACCTGTCTCCCGGATCCCCTGCTTGCGGCGGAACTGTTGCAGCGCGCGCTCCAGTTCGGGGTCGGTGGCACCTGCTTCAAGCTGCCGTGGATTGAGGGCGCCGTAGCGGGAGAGGTAGCCCCCAAGCGCCAGCGCGCGCATGGCGCTGGTGCGGTCATCGGGGTGATTGGCGGCCCCTGCGCCGACACTGTCGCGCACCGGCACGGCGTGCTGCTGACCCAGCACCCGCTGCGCGCGGGCGGGGCGGGTAGCGGTCTGGCGCGCGTGGCGCTCGGCGGCGATGCGCTGGGCGGTGGGCCCATTGACCTTGGCCACGCCATCGACCTTCAGCCGCCGGGAGTCCTGAAACCTGCGCACGGCATCGGTGACGGCGGGGCGGGATGAGTCTACAGGGGCTTCCCCCACATCGCGCAACGCCTGTCCGAGGCGGCGCACTTCCACCGGGTCGTTGGCGTCGGCGGGGACAATGCGGTCATGCAGCCAGAAGGGAACGACATTCACTGTTCATGCTCCTGAAGGTTGTGGAACCCTCAGGATGGCAAGCAACGTGAAATGAGTACCCGGCAGGCGGGACGGGTCAGGGCAGGGCGTTCAGCAGTTGGATGTTCTAACCCAGCGGCTTGCCGAGGCGGCCCGCCAGGTCCTGGATGTACTGCCAGGCCACGCGGCCTGACCGGGCACCACGGGTGGTGGCCCATTCGACCGACTCGAGCCGCAGGGTCTCCGGGTCCATCTCCAGCCCATAGGCGGCGCAATAGCCGTTCACCATGGCGAGATATTCCTGCTGGCTGCAGGTATGGAACCCAAGCCAGAGGCCGAAGCGGTCGGACAGGGAGATCTTCTCCTCCACCGCCTCCGCCGGGTTGATGGCCGTGGAGCGTTCGTTGTCGATCATGTCGCGCGGCATCAGGTGGCGACGGTTGGATGTGGCGTAGAAGATGACATTGGCCGGGCGCCCCTCCAGGCCGCCTTCCAGCACCGCCTTCAGCGACTTGTAGCTGGTGTCGTCGGTGTCGAAGGACAGGTCATCGCAGAACAGGATGAAGCGCTGGTCCTCGCGCGGGCGCAGCACGTGCAGCAGCCGGGGCAGGGAGTCGATATCCTCCCGGTGGATCTCGATCAGGATCAGCTTGCCGCCAGTCTCGCGATTGACCTCGGCGTGGGCCGCCTTGACCAGCGAACTCTTGCCCATGCCGCGCGCGCCCCACAGCAGCGCATTGTTGGCCGGCAGGTTGGTGGCGAAACGCCGTGTGTTGTCGGTCAGGATATCCCGGACCCGGTCAATGCCCTGCAACAGCGACATTCCGACGTGATTGACGTTCGGCACCGGATCCAGCTGGTCCGGATTGGCATGCCAGACGAAGGCGCTGGCCGCGTCGGTGTCAGGCTGTACCGCTGCGGGTGGCGACAGCCGCTCCAGTGCTTCCGCAATTCTGGTCAGGGTCGGCAGCAGGTCGGTATCGGTCATGGTCACTCTCGATCAGCATTCGGTATCGGGCGGACGTAGCGCAGTTCCGCCTCGCTTGCCAGCCCGGGAAAGGGCCTGAGTGAGATGCGACCCACGCAGACCGGTCAATGCCGCGACAATCGGTCGGTTCACGGCGGGCAGTGTCGGGTCCAGGCTACGCCTCTGCCTTGGCAACGCGCGGGTCCCATGCACAGGACTGTCCGATCCCGTCCCTACAGCTATCGTCATGATCCGCAGGTGCCGGACTTCGACGACGCGACGCCCGTGGCCTTCATGGATGGTGAATGCGTTCTCTGCACGCGCGGCGCACGCATGATCGCGCGACTGGATCACCGTCTCGGTATCCGCGTCTGCCCCGTGAACAGCCCGTTGGGTCATGCCATGCTGCGCCATCTCGGGCTTGACCCCGATGACACCGAAACCTGGGTCTACCTGCGTGAGGGCATTGCGCATACCTCGCTGGCCGCAATCATCCTGCTGGGTCGGGATATCGGCGGGCCAGGCCACTTGCTTGCACCGTTGGCCTTGCTGCCGCGCGGTTTGCAGGACTGGCTGTATCGCCGGATTGCCCGCAACCGCTACGCCATGTTCGGACGAACCGACATGTGCGCCGTGCCGGACGAGAAGCTGCGCCGCAGGCTGCTGCCATGAAGGTTCTGATCATCGGCGGGACCGGTGTCTTCGGCAGCAGGCTTGCGGAACTGCTGCATCGGGATGGCCACGCGGTCACGCTGGCCGGTCGTTCTGCCGGACCGGCGAAGTTGGCGGCACCGCTGGATACGATGCCGAGGTTGCGGCTGGACCGGGACGGAAACCTTGGCCCGATCCTGGATGCCGGGGTGGAGGTCGTGGTTGACGCCTCCGGCCCGTTCCAGGCCATGCAGGCGTCGCTGGATGATCCATGGCGGGTGCCGCGATTCTGCGTCGGGAACGGGCTGCATTATCTCGACCTTTCGGACGACGCGGACTTCACGGCGGGAATCAGCGCGCTGGATGCCGCAGCGCGCCAGGCGGGAAGCGTGATCCTTTCGGGTGTTTCCAGCGTGCCTGCCCTCTCATCGTCAGCCGTGGCGGCGCTGCGGGATGGGATGACGGATCTGGAGCTGGTCGATATCGCAATCCTGCCCGGCAACCGCGCGCCACGTGGCCGGTCGGTGGTCGAGGCAATAATGCGTCAGGCCGGAACGCCCCTGAAGGTCTGGCACGGCGGCGAATGGGTCGGGACCCGGAACTGGTCGGAAAGCAAGAGCATCCGTCTGACGGACGATTTCACCCGGCGGGGGTGGATGTTGCGCGTGCCGGACACGGTGCTGCTGCCTGCCTGGTCCGGCGCGCGCTCTGTCCGGTTCCGCGCAGGCATGGAGCTTTCGCTGTTGAACCTGGGTCTGGTGGGTCTTGGTCTGTTGCGACGTCTCCGGCTAGTCCGGAATATCAGGCGTTGGCAGGTCAGTGGGGCCTTGCTGTTCGCGCGTTTGCTGGCGCCCTTCGGTTCGGATCGCGGCGGCATGGTGGTCAGTGTGACGGGGCATGTGAACGGACAGGTCCTGCGCCGCACCTGGACGTTGATCGCCGAGGCGGGGGAGGGGCCCTGTGTTCCGACCATTCCTGCCCGGACCCTGTTGCGACAGTTCGACGGCTGCGCCCCCGGCGCGAGGCCTTGTCTGGCAGAGTTCCCGCTGGCGGAAGCGGAGGCAGCGATGGCTGATCTGAGCATCCGGTTTCGCCGCGACGAAGCATTGACCCCGTGTCTGTTCGAGGACGCCTTGCGCCAGGACTGGCCGCGTCTTCCGCCGCGGATCAGGCGACTGCATGCATTCCGGGATGGCGAGGTGTTCACCGGCACAGCACAGGTGACGCGCGGGTCCGGGTGGCTGGCGCGTATGGCTGCTGCCTTCTTCGGGTTTCCCCCGGCAGCCAGGGAGATTCCGGTACGGGTTTCGATGCAGCGGCGGGACGGCGGTGAGAGGTGGGTCAGGCAGTTCGGTGACCGGCGTTTCCGGTCTCACCTGCGGCCCGGTGGGGCGGGGTGCGTCTGGGAACGGTTCGGGCCATTCAGCTTCCTGATCGCGCTTGGCGTCTCGGGCGAAGAGTTGCACTTCCCTGTCATCGCCGGACGGTTCTTGGGGCTGCCGATCCCCAGGTTCACGCTGCCGCACAGCGAGTCGCGCGAGTCAGTCCTGAACGACCGGTTTCACTTCGATGTTGCCCTGCACCTGCCGCTCACCGGGCAACTGATGGTGCGCTATCGCGGATGGCTGGTTCCGGAGGAGGCCGTCAGTGCAGGGAGACACCGAACTTCGCGCGATTGATCACGACCGGGGTCACCGTATCGCCGCTGGAAATCCGGACAGAGTGCAGATTTGCCTTGATCTCGTCGCGCCAGGTCGAAATGAACTGCATCACACGTGGAAAATCCGGCGCGAGGTCCAGCGTTTGCCAGACAAATGTCTGCAGGTGATGCGGCTGGTCGGGCATGTGATAGACGATTTCGGCGGTCGCCAGACGATACGCATCGGATTTCTCATCCCGGTTCGTCTGCACTTCAAGGCTGGACATGGTGAACTCCTTCACTCGTCACCAGTTACTGAACCCCCACCCAAACTGAATCCGATTCTCCTCTGTATCCAATAATTTTCGGTTAAGTCAGGAACATGAGCGGGCATTGGTGACTTTTGGGCCACTCCTCTCCGTTCGTCCTCGGTCGTCGCATGGTTTCAGCGCAGTTTGGTGAAGTCCGGGCTGCGCTTTTCCTGAAATGCGGTGATGGCTTCGCGGTTGGCAGGGCCGCCCACCAGCCCGCGGAAGGTCGGCACCTCACGTGCCCGTGCTTCATTGACCTGTGACAGGCGTGCGTCCAGCAGCAGCTTCTTTGTCGCGACCAGGGAACTGACGGGCATCCTGGCAATCTCCTGGGCGAGGGACATTGCCTCAGGCATCAACTGGGCGTCCGGAAACCTGCGCCAGGCGAGACCGGTCTCCACGGCCTTGTCGGCGTCGATCCATCCGGCGGTGTAGAGCAGATGCGCCGTTTCAGCCCAGCCGATGGCTGCCGGCAGCAGGAAGGTGCTGCCGGCCTCCGCAGTGACCCCCAACTCGACGAATGGTGCCCGCAGCCGCGCGTTGTCGGCCATCAGGACCAGGTCACAATGGGGCAGCATCGTCAGGCCGATACCTATGCCGATGCCGTTGACCGCCGCGATCAGCGGCTTCGGGAAGGTCTGCAAAGTGTCCATGAAGGGCTCGAACCCATGGGGCCTGTGGTCATCCGGCCTGGGTGGATCAGCCAGTTCTCCGAGATCCGTGCCTGCACAGAACGCCCTTCCTTCGCCCGTGATCACCACCACCGCGATATCGTCGCGCGCCGCAGCCTCGCTCAGCCCGTCACGCAGGGCGTCGTAGAGGTTCATGTTCAGGGCATTCAGCGCATCGGGACGGTTGATCACCATCAGTCGCACGCCCTCCTTGTCTTCCGTCCTGAGCAGGTCACTCATCGCGCTGCCTCCTTCACCCAATCGGGGCGTCCTGACCAGCTCCAGGCCTGTGTCCGCCGTGAAATGCCAAGCATCATGCCGCCCAGCGCGTCGGGGTGCAGGAACATGCTGTCGATGGCATTGTCGCCCCGGGTGGCTGCTGGTGGTTTCGTCGTATGCCCGTCGCCGCGAGCCAGGGCGCGCTGTTCGATCAGTGGCAGGCAGTCGGATTCAGCGAACGCCATGTAATAGCAGTCGCCCACCTTGGCATGAAACCGCCCCATGGTCTTCGCAGGGTCGGTCGGGGTGATGACTTCGAACCGGTCCAGCGTGTCGGGCCGGAACCGTGTCAGCACACCGTCATAGCCATAGGAAGGAGAGTTGATGTCGACGAAATGTTCGGGGTCCAGTCCGAACAGGTCGGCAATACGTGACGTGGCACCCGCCGCATCTCCGGTCAGCAGGGTGACCTCGTAGAGAAAATCCACATCGCCGACTGCGGGCAGGTCCTCGTCCGGACTGAAAACGACGCGAAGTCCCGCGCTGCCGGACCTGTCCGGGGCGAGAAAGGCCTGGCCGTTCTCCATCACTGTCGTCTGACCCCTTGCCGAGAGCCTTGCGACCAGCCCATCCAGATCGTCTGTCGCCATTCCGGCGGAGAAAAGATGCGCGCCACGCGCGGAAAGGGCGTCGGCGGCAATGCCTGATCCGTCAGGCTGCAGCACCTCGACCCAACCCTTGCCCAGGCGCAGCGATGTCCGGCGTGCCCCGAGGTTGTCGACGGCATCCGTATGCGCAGGCTCGGCACCCAGCAGGGCCACCCAGCGATCCACGACCGGCGCGCGATCCGGCACCAGCAATTGAACCCGATCAACCCGTGTCAGCATGTCGGCTCCTTCAGGTGTTGCATTGGCAGGGCCGGGGTCCCGCTTGCAGGCCGCCCGGCATGGCCTTGTGAACGGTCAGCAATAGAATGAACTGTCGTCGGCGATTGTCAGGCGATGCAGCAGGCGATCATGGCCCTCGAAGCCGCCAGTGGCCTTGTGCAGGACGGAGCGATTGTCCCAGAGCACGAGCATGTCCGGCTGCCATTCGTGGGTGTAGGTGAATTCGGGCCGACCTTGCCAGCGATAGAGTTCCTTCACCAGTTCCTGCGACTCAGCTTCCTCCACCCCATCGAAACCGATCACGTAGGCGCCGCCATAGAGACCGGCGCGCCCTGATTCCGGATGCCTGCGGATCAGCGGGTGACGTCGGATATCCCGCGCGGACTCTGACGTGGTGATGGCCATGCTGCCCTTGTTGCCTTCTTCCGAATAGAAGCCGTCGTCGCCGTAGGCTGAACGGGCGGAATGCAGGGCTGTCCGCCCTTCGAACCGCTGTCGCATATCGGTCGGCATCTCCTCCAGCGCCTTGTGCTGGTTGGAGAAGAGGGTGTCACCGCCGACCGGCGGAACAACGACGCTGAGGAGGCATGTTCCAGCGGGCGGCGTTTCCTGGAAACTCCAGTCCGAATGCCAGACATCGGCAAATATGCGGCCTGTTTCATCTGCCCGGCGCTGGATGGCGGCAATGCGCTTCTTGCCCGCCATGGCCTTGATGAACGGGTCATCGCCTATGGGGCCGATGCTCTCGGCAAAGCCTTCAAGCTGCGCGTCATCAAGCTTCTGGTCCGGAAAGACCAGGACGTGGTGTTTCAGCCACGCCGCACGCAGATCGGCGAGGATGGCAGGCGCCTGTTGCTGGCGCAGGTCAATGCCTGTCACGAATGCGCCACACGCCTGACCGGTCGATTCAACCGAGAACATCAGAACCCCTCCCATCCATTTGTTAGTTGTTGAACAACAACCAAGCATTTCGTAGGTCATTCGGATAGCGGGGTCAACTGATCGCGCAACCAATCGGAAAGCCTGGTGTCTCCGTCATGGCAGTCAGTGAATCAGCACGCCGCACACAGGAAGAGCGACGAAACGAGTCCGATGCACGGATCATCGCGGCGGCAATCGAGCTGTTTGCCAGCCAGGGGTACCGACAGACCACTCTGATCCAGATCGGCCAGGCGGCCGGCTACACGGGCACCCTGATCAGCAACCGCTTCGGTTCGAAGGAAAAACTGCTGCGAGCCGTGCTGGCGCATATCCTGGACCGCTTCTATCCGTACACGGGAAACGCCGATGCCGGTCGGACTGGGGATGCAGGAATGGTCCCCGCCGCCGACATGCAATTGCTTGGTTTCATTGAACAGTACCTGATGGACGTCAACGACAGGCAAAGCCGGATTCGTGCCCTGCATGTCATCATTGGCGAAGCGCTGGGCGGGATGCCGCAGGTGCATGACCAGATCGTCAAGGTGAACCGGGCCTTCCGCAGGCATGTCGAGGGATACATTGTCCACGGGATAGAGACTGGAGCATTCCGCGCCGATCTGGATCCGGCCGAGGCGGCGATCATCATTGTCGGCCTGTTGCGGGGGGTGACGATGCAGGCGCTCGCGGAACCCCGGACAATCGAGATCACGTCAATGATCAGCCCGCTTCAGGCGACAGTACGCGCCTTCGTCATCAGCAACGCACCGACTGGCTCCGACCGTCTGTAGAGCCAGCAGCGCGCATTTCAGGGTCCGTCCGCAGGCAATATGCTCAACCGGAAATGACGGTCCGCCTTATCAGGGCTTGAGAACCTGACGTCCGCTGACCTTGCCGTCGACAAGGTCCTGCAGCGCGGCGTTGGCTTCCGCGAGCGGGCGCGTACTGACGGGAATTGGCGGCACCTTTCCGGCGCGGACAAGCTCCATCAGTTCCGTCATGTCCTGCAGATCGCCGACGTATGACCCCTGGACGGTGAGCTGGAAGATCGGCATGCGGGGCAGGGCCAGCGGCAAGGCTTCCCCGTAAAGACCGACGATCACCAGCTTGCCGGTCTTGGCGAGGCAGTCGAGACCGAAGGATGCGGTCTCGGGGCGTCCGACGAAATCGATCACGCCCCGGACGCCGCCACCCAGCATCTCCTTCAGCTTCTCCGCCGCCTGTGGCTGGCTGTTGTCGAAGGTCTCGTCCGCTCCGGCCTGCCGCGCGACGGAGCGCTTCTCCGGGTCGACGTCGGCCACGATGACCTTGGCACCCGTCACATGCTTCGCCAGCATGACCGCCGACAGGCCGACACCGCCAGCACCGACGATGACGATGTGATCCTTCTCAGTCAGGTGCGCATGCTTCTTCAGCGCGCTGTAGGCTGTCAGACCCGAACAGGCATAGGTGCAGGCCAGATCCACCGGCGTGTCGCCATGATCGAACAGATAGCGCTTGTCGGGGCAGATCACGTGGGTGGCGTAGCCGCCATCGCGCCGCGTGCCGAGGGGACGTGTCGCCAGGCAATCGATGTCGCGCCCGATGTCGCAGTGCTCGCATTCACCGCAGCCGATCCAGGGGTAGACGACATAGGACGTGCCGGGCTCGACGCCCTCGACATCCGGTCCGACCGCCTCGACAACGCCACCGATCTCATGCCCCATGGTCATCGGCAATTCGACACCCATGTCGGCCAGGCGGGCGAAGTTGCCCTGGCCCATGTTGAAGCCGCCCTCATGGAGGTGCAGGTCGCTGTGACAGACACCGCATGAGGTAATGCGGATCAGGATCTCTCCACCAACCGGTTCGGGCGTGTCACCTTCGCGTTCCTGCAGCGGCTCGCCCCATTCGATGATCTGCTGTGCTTTCATGGCTCGTCCCTCCCCGGATGACTCCCGCATTCACGGATGACGGTAGCCAACCGGAATTCACATTGGAACCATCGAACGTGTCAGGGTGGCAAGCAGACCTGCACAGGCATGGGGTATTCGCAGCCCGAACCGGGAATGCGTATGATCGCCGCACGAGTCTTATCCTAGGGGGTTCCGATTGATGACCTTATCCAGCACCGGCCCGACTTCGCGGACCTATTTTTCCCAGCGTCTCCGACTGCATTATGTCGACTGGGGCAATCCGGATGCGCCGCCGTTGCTGCTTGTCCATGGCGGTCGCGATCACTGCCGTAACTGGGACTGGGTGGCCGAGCGTTTTCGCGATGACTGGCACGTCATCGCACCTGACCTTCGCGGTCATGGCGACAGCCAGTGGTCGACGGACGGCAATTATCCGATGAGCAGCTATGTCTACGATCTGGCGCAACTGATTCATCAGCAGGAACTGGCGCCTGTGACAATCGTCGCGCATTCCCTGGGCGGCAACATCGCGCTGCGGTACGCGGGCATCTATCCGGAGACCGTGCGTCGGCTCGTCGCGATCGAGGGGCTGGGGCCGTCGCCGAAGATCCTGCAGGAGAGGGGGGAGACTCCGTTCGCCGAGCGCATGCGGGGCTGGGTCGACGAACAGCGCAAGCTGTCGGGTCGGATGCCGCGCCGGTATCCCTCCATCGAAGACGCGTTCCGCCGGATGCAGGAAGAGAACAAGCATCTGTCGCCGGAGCAGGCGCGTCACCTGACCGAGCAGGGGGTCATCCAGAACGAGGACGGCACCTATTGCTGGAAATTCGACAATTATGTCCGGACCTGGCCGCCCTATGACATGCCGGGCCGCGCCATCCAGGAACTCTGGGCACGCATCAGTTGTCCGACACTTCTGGTCTATGGTTCCGAAAGCTGGGCCTCGAACCCGAAAGAGGATGGGCGGCTGAAGCATTTCGGCTCGGCAGAGGTGGTAACCTTCGAAGGCGCCGGCCACTGGGTACAGCACGACCGGCTCGACGGTTTCTGCGAGAAGGTGCGGAACTTCATCGCGGAGTGAGTACCTGATCGTGTTGTGCCCGCGATCAGGCGTCATGTGGCAATGGATTGGTGTATCCATGCCGGATGCCGTCAGAACGCGTCACGGCCCGCCCCTGTTCGCCGCCCATCAGGGCGAATGAGGGCAGCGAAACAGGCGTGAGGCAGGAAATGGTGGGCGATACTGGATTCGAACCAGTGACCCCAGCGATGTGAACACTGTGCTCTACCAACTGAGCTAATCGCCCCCACCATTGCGGCACTGAAGAGGTCTGGGACCTTTGGTGCCGCGGAGCGCGCTTGTCCTAGGGCCGCTGCTGGCTGCTGTCAAGCGATCTTGGCCGTTGACCCATGGCGCGGATGGCAGTCAGCTTGACAGGGCAAGCGCGCACGATAGAACGGCGCCGATCAAGGGTATCAGTCGCATCCGAGTGTGTGACAGGGAGGAACAGATGGCACGGGCTCTGGTTTTTCCGGGACAGGGGTCCCAGGCGGTCGGAATGGGCGTTGCGCTGGCCGAGGCCTCGGCGGCTGCGCGCGAGGTGTTCGAGGAAGTGGATGACGCCATTTCCCAACCGCTCTTCCGCCTGATGAAGGAAGGACCGGAAGGTGATCTGGTCCTGACGGAGAATGCACAGCCTGCGCTGATGGCGGTTTCCATGGCCGTCATGCGGGTGATGGAGCGTGAAGGCGGGTTCGACCTGGCTGGCAGCGCCAGGTTTGTGGCGGGCCACTCCCTTGGCGAGTATTCGGCGCTGGCCGCAGCCGGGTCGATCGGCCTTTCCGATACGGCGCGGCTGCTGAAACTGCGCGGGCAGGCCATGCAGCGCGCGGTGCCTGTGGGGCAGGGTGCCATGGCGGCACTGCTGGGTCTCAGCCTGGAGGATGCGGCGGCGGTGGCCGAGGCGGCGGCCCAGGGCGAAGTCTGCAGGGCGGCGAATGACAATGCCGAGGGCCAGGTGGTGGTTTCCGGTTCCTCCGCCGCCATCGACCGGGCAGTGGAGATCGCGAAGGAAAAGGGTGCGAAGAAGGCGATGCGGCTTCAGGTCTCCGCCCCATTTCATTGTCCGCTGATGCAGCCTGCCGCCGATGAGATGGCCGATGCCTTGGGTGCTGTGACGATCTCGGCACCGAAGGTTCCGCTGGTGGCCAACGTTACCGCCTCGGCTGTCGACGACCCTGAGCGTATCCGGGCCCTGCTGGTGCAGCAGGTGACTTCCATGGTGCGCTGGCGCGAATCAGTGCTCTACATGCGTGACAATGGTATCGAGGAACTGGCCGAGATCGGTTCCGGCAAGGTTCTGGCGACCATGACGCGCCGGATTGACCGGTCCGTATCGGCCAGGGCGGTGAACACGCCGGATGATATCGAGGCGTTTCTGGGCACGCTTTGAACCGTGATGACGGTTCGGGCACCGCGGCGAACGAACCAGAGGGAGTGAGACGATGTTCGATCTGACTGGCAAGACAGCACTGGTGACCGGCGCATCAGGGGGAATCGGGCGGGCCATCGCGGAGTGTCTGCATTCGGCCGGCGCGACCGTGGGACTGCATGGCACCCGCCAGGCGGTGCTGGAGGAAGTGCAGGCTGCGCTGGGTGACCGTGCGCATGTGCTGGTGGCGAACCTGGGGGAGGCTGGCCAGCCAGCGGAACTCGCCAAGGCGGCGGAAGCGGCGATGGGCAGTGTCGATATCCTGGTCAACAATGCGGGTATCACCCGCGACAACCTCGCCATGCGCCTGAAGGAAGATGACTGGGACGCGGTGATCAACGTCAATCTCAGCGCCGGTTTCCAGCTCGCCAAGGCGCTGTTGCGCGGGATGATGAAACGTCGCCAGGGCCGGATCATTTCCATCACCTCCATTGTCGGGACGACCGGCAACGGCGGCCAGACGAATTATGCGGCGGCAAAGGCCGGGACGGCTGGCTGGACGAAGTCGCTGGCGCAGGAGGTGGCGAGCCGCGGCATCACCGTGAATTGTCTGGCGCCGGGCTTCATCGAGACGGCCATGACGGACGCGCTTGGTGATGACCAGAAGACGGCGTTGTTGCAGTCCATTCCTGCCGGACGCATGGGCGTTGGGGATGACATTGCCGCCGGGGTGGTTTATCTGGCCTCTGACGAGGCTGCGTATGTGACCGGTCAGACCCTGCATATCAACGGTGGGATGGCCATGATCTGAACGCTGAAAGTGGCGGAATTCGGGTGGTTCCGTTCGCTTTCCCTGCCAGAAGAAGTGTGTTAAGAGCCGCCCGTTTCGCCTTGATCCGATGGATCGGGACGCCAATTGGAGATCATCGAAGCCGTGCGTCGGACCCGTTGTCCGGGCACATGACCAACATCACTGAGTAAGATTCAGGGACAAAGGAAACTGGACATGAGCGATACAGCAGACCGCGTGAAGAAGATCGTCGTGGAGCATCTTGGCGTCGAGGAAGACAAGGTGAAGGACAACGCGCATTTCATCGACGACCTGGGCGCGGACAGCCTGGACACGGTCGAGCTGGTCATGGCCTTCGAGGAAGAGTTCGGAATCGAGATTCCCGATGACGCCGCCGAGAAGATCCAGACGGTGAAGGACGCCATCGATTACATCTCAGCCAACGCCTGATCGCACAGATCGGCCAGGAAAGCAGATGATGCGTCGTGTAGTCGTGACCGGACTGGGGGCAGTCACGCCCCTGGCGACCGGAGCCGAGGAGACGTGGGCCCGATTGCTGAAGAGCGAATCGAGCGCCGCCACCATCCGAAAGTTCGAGACAGCGGATCTCGCCACGAATTATGCGTGCGAGATCAAGCCAAAGTCGGACGAGTTCCCTGACGGATTCAATCCCGATGAGTGGGTGGAGCCGAAGGATCAGCGTCGCGTTGACGGTTTCATCATCTATGGTCTCGCCGCTGCCAAGCAGGCGCTGAAGGACTCGGGGTATGTCGCGGAAACGGAGGAGCAGCAGTTTCGCTCCGGCGTTCTCGTCGGCTCCGGGATCGGCGGCCTGCAGGGCATCGAGGAGGGAGCCAGGATCCTGGCAGAGAAAGGGCCGCGACGCCTGTCGCCCTTTTTCATTCCCGGACGCCTGATCAATCTGCTTTCCGGCCATATCTCGATCGAGAACCAGTTCAAGGGACCGAACCACGCTGTGGTCACGGCCTGTTCGACCGGGGCGCATGCCATTGGTGATGCCGCACGTATCATCGCCCTTGATGATGCCGATGTCATGGTTGCCGGTGGCGCGGAAGCAGCCCTGAGTCGCCTCGGCATAGCCGGATTTGCGGCGGCGAAGGCCCTGTCGAGCAACTTCAAGGACAATCCGGAAGCGGCCAGTCGTCCCTGGGATCAGGGACGGGATGGATTCGTCATGGGTGAAGGCGCCGGCATCGTGGTGCTGGAAGAACTGGAACACGCACGGGCACGCGGCGCGAAGATCTATGGCGAGGTCATCGGCTACGGCATGTCCGGCGACGCCTATCACATCACGGCGCCGTCGGAAGATGGCTCCGGTGCTTATCGCTGCATGGCGGCGGCGCTGAAGCGCGCCGGTATCAACAGCTCCGAGATCGACTACATCAACGCCCATGGCACATCGACGCCGCGTGGTGACGAGATCGAGCTGAAGGCGATCCGGCGGCTGCTGGGTGATGACGCATCCGGCGTGACAATGTCCTCGACAAAGTCGTCCATCGGTCATCTGTTGGGGGCCGCAGGCAGTGTTGAGGCGATTTTCTGCCTGATGGCGATGCGCGACAGTGTGGCGCCGCCGACGCTGAACCTGGAGAACCCGGACGAATCGTCCGTCGGCATGGACCTCTCGCCGTTGCAGCCGACAGAGCGCAAGATCGATATTGCCCTGTCGAACTCGTTCGGTTTTGGCGGCACCAACGCAAGTCTGATCTTCCGTCGGCTGGATTGATCCGCCATGCGGTCGGCGTTGCGGCTGTTGCTGCTCGTCGTCGTTCTGGTGGGCGGGACTGCGGCGCTGTTTGCATGGAACTGGTGGCAGGGCGCTGATTCGCCCGGCCCACTGACGCAACCACAGACCATCGTGATAGAGCGCGGTACAGGCCCGCGTGTGATTGCCGATACGCTGGTGCTGAACGGTGTCGTTGATGACCGTCTGCTTTTCCTCGCTGTCCTCAAGGTCCGGGAACTGGGAACACGCCTCAAGGCAGGCGAGTATGGTTTTGATGCCGGTCAGAGCATCAACGCGGTGATCCAGCAGATCGTTGCCGGACGAACGGTGGTCCGCAAACTGACACTTCCGGAAGGCTTGACCTCCTTCGAGATCGCGGAACTGCTCAACGGCATCGATGGAATGGACGGCAAGGCACATGTGGCCCCGGAAGGGTCGATGCTGCCCGAGACCTATCATTTCCAGCTAGGTGACCCGCGACAGCAGATCATTCGCCGGTCCCGGATCGCAATGCGGGAAACCTTGCGTGAACTCTGGCCGCAGCGGCAGAAGGACCTGCCGCTGGAAACGCCGGATGAGGCCGTGATCCTGGCCTCCATTGTCGAGAAGGAAACCGGTGTGGCGTCGGAACGGCCACGGGTGGCGGCTGTCTTCATCAACAGGCTGCGCAAGGGGATGCGCCTGCAGTCCGATCCGACTGTGATCTATGCGGTGACGAACGGTGAGGCGGCGCTGGGGCGTGCGATTTCCCGCGCCGATCTGAATTTCGATTCGCCATACAATACATACCGCAATGGCGGACTGCCGCCCGGGCCCATAGCGAACCCCGGTCGGGCGTCGCTCGAAGCTGTGCTTAACCCTGCTGATACGAATGACCTATACTTTGTCGCAGATGGTACCGGTGGCCACGCCTTTTCCCGCACCCTCAAGGAGCACAACCGCAATGTCCGGCGCTGGCGAGAGCTCAGGCGACAGAACGACTGAAGGCGGTCCCGGCGATGCCGTTCCCGGAACTGCCGCTCAGGCCGGAGAGGAATCCCTGCTCAGGGCGCTGGACATGGTCAGTGAGGGCGCGGCCCTGTTCGATGCGGATGACAGACTGACTGCCTGTAACCAGACCTACAGGAACATGTGGGATGAGTTGTCTGCACGGATACATGTCGGCTGCACCTATACGGAACTGCTGGGCATGGCCTGGGATGGCGGCGTGGTGCCACTAGAAGTGCGCCAGAACCGGGCCGATTGGATTGCGTTCGCTCTGGGGCAGCATCAGACACTCGACACGCCCTTTGATCGCCTGACCATGGATGGTCGCTGGCTGCGGTTCCTGAACCAGGCCCATGGCGACGGCATGCTGGCGATTGTCTCGGACGTTACGGCAGTGAAGAACGCCGCGCTGCATGCCGAACAGCAGGAGAAGGCGCTTCGGGACTTTGCCGCCGCGACGGCAGACTGGGTCTGGCAGCAGGATGCGGATCTTCGCTTCGTGACACCGGACGCCAGCGCGGGAATCGGTGTCGGTAGCGATATCGGCACCTTTCTCGGCGAGACCCGATGGGGAGCGCTGGGGATTGATCCGGATGAGGACCCGAAATGGCACATGCATCGGGAGGCCATGTGGCGGCATCAGCCATTCCGTGACTTCCGCTACAGCTTCCTCGACCGGAACGGGGCGGAGCAGCATGTGCGGATCAGCGGCGTCCCGATCTTTGACAGGGAAGGCGAATTTGTCGGCTATCGCGGCACCGGTCTCGACGAGACGGCGATGGTACGCGCGGATGAGCGCGCACGGGCCGCAGAACGCTATCTGAAGCTGGCCATCGAGAATACCGAGCAGGGCTATGCCATGTTCGATGAACAGAACGAACTGTCGATGTGGAACGCCTCGCTGGAGGAAATCCTGAAGGGCAGCAGTGTTCGCCTGGAACATGGATTGCCACTGGAGAAACTTGTCGCGATCT
The DNA here is from genome assembly GCA_029213165.1 of Minwuia sp. GTDB lineage: Bacteria > Pseudomonadota > Alphaproteobacteria > Minwuiales > Minwuiaceae > Minwuia. Next base: position 17,239 of record JARGNO010000005.1, on the reverse strand, counting down.
ATCGCTCCCCGCTGAACAGGAACCCGGTCAGCAATATCCGGGAAGCGATGCGCGCACGCATTGACCCGGAAACAGATTCATCTGCCAGCATCTTTCAGCAGAAGATTGGGGAACGCTGGTTCCAGGTGCGGGAGCAGAGCACGCCCGAAGGTGCGATGCTGACCATCTGGACGGACATTACCGGACAGCGTGCGCGCGAAGAGGAATTGCGGCTTTCCCGTGATCACCTGGAAGAACGCGTCCGGGCGCGAACTGCATCCCTGGCAAAGGCCAAGGCGGAGCTGGAAGAGGTCATCGAGAAGCGGGTGGTCGCCGAGCACCGCCTGAAACAGAGCGAGCGACAGCTTCGCCAGCTTGTCGAGGGGTCGATCCAGGGCATCATCATTCATCGCGATCACCGCATTCAGTTTGCCAACCCTGCGTTCGTGGAACTGTTCCGGCTGCCCTCCATGGAGGCGGCGCTGGCCCTGGATGACATCAGCCGCCTGATCGCGCCGGACGACAGGGAGCGGATCATGTCGATAGCCGATTCCCGCGTCAAAGGTGGTGAACATCCGAACAGGTTTGAAATTCGCTTCATGCGTGCCGACGGGTCCGTGTTCTGGGGTGAGCAGTTCGTATCGGTAACCGAGTGGGAGGGAGAGCCCGCGCTGCAGGTCGCGATCATCGATATCGATGAGCGGATGCGGGCGGAGGACGAATACCGCAACATCTTCGAGCACGCTACGGAAGGGATTTATCGTTCAACCCGCGATGGCAGGCAGTTGCGCGCCAATCCGGCGCTGGTCGCGCTGAACGGCTATGACAATGAAGTCGAGATGCTGGCCGCGGTGCGCGACATTTCCGCCGAGTGGTATGTGGAACCGGGGCGTCGGGACGAGTTCATCGAACTGATGGAGCGCGATGGTCGCGTTACCGATTTTGTTTCGGAGGTCTACCGACATCGCAATCGGGAGCGCATCTGGATTTCCGAGAATGCCTTTGTCGTGCGTGATACGAGTGGTGAGACGCTCTATTATCAGGGCACTGTCCGCGACATCACCAGCCGGTTGCGGGTCCAGCGTGAACTGATCGCCGCCAAGGAGGAGGCCGAGCGGGCCAATCAGGCAAAATCCCAGTTCCTCGCCAAGATGAGCCATGAACTGCGAACCCCGCTGAATGCGATCATCGGCTTTTCGGAGATATTCAAGACACAGATATTCGGACCGCTCGGGAACGAGCGCTATCTGGGTTATGCCGATGACATCCTGATGAGTGGTCGTCACCTGCTGGACCTGATCAACGATCTGCTGGATCTGGCAAAGGTCGAAGCCGGCGCGGTTGTCCTGCAGGATGTTCCCGTCGCCCTGATCGACATCGTGGCCGACATTGTTGAACTGATGCAGCCAATCTCGAAGAAGGCGGAAGTCGCGATCATCGTTCGCGACATGGACAGGCTGCCGGTGATGCAGGTCGATCCCCGCCTGATCAAGCAGATGCTGGTCAACCTGATTTCCAATGGGCTGAAGTTCAACCGGGCTGGTGGCAGCGTGACTATTCGTGGGACCCACGAGCCGGGCCGTGTCGGGATCATCGTGCAGGACGACGGAATCGGTATCGCGACCGGCGACCTGGAAACCGTGCTGAAACCCTTCGGCCAGATCGCGAACCAGATGGTCGCGGAGGAAAAGGGAACAGGCCTGGGCCTGCCCATCGTCAACTCCCTTGTGGAACTGCATGGCGGCACGCTGGAAATCGTCAGCCGCGAGGGCGAGGGAACCTCGGTCAGCCTGTGGTTCCCGGCAGACCGGATCGTCGAACAGGGTTCCCTGCCGCTTGCGGAGCTGCATGGTGCAGGAAAGACTGCCTGAATTCCGGGCTGTGATTCGAAGGGAACCAGAATGGCCATCACCAGCATGACCGGCTTTGCCCGCCGCGAAGGCGTGGCCGACGCCTGGAAATGGGTATGGGAAGCGCGCTCGGTCAATGGCAAGGGGCTGGATGTGCGCTACCGGCTGCCTTCCGCCTTTGACACGCCCGACTCCGACCTCAAGCGCAAGGCACAGGCACTGCTGTCCCGCGGCAATGTCAGCATTTCCCTGCATGTGGATCGGGACAAGGCGGCAGAGGGCAGTCTGACGATCAATCGCAACTGGCTGCAGGCTCTGCGTGAAGAAGCTGTCAGGCACGCAGACGGTGCGCCTGTCGACATCGCAGGGCTGTTTGCCGTGCGCGGGGTCGTGGAGGTTGTGGAGCAGCAGCCCGAGGAGGACGAATTTGCGCATCGCGACAAGGCGATCCTGGCTGATCACGCGGGTCTGCTGACCGACCTCGTCAAGGCGCGGGATGAGGAAGGTGCCAGATTGCAGGCGATCATTGCCAGTCTGATTGACGAGATCGAGACCCAGGTCGCCGAGGCCGCAACGGCGGAGGCGGCCAGGCCGGGGCAGCGCAGGGTCCGTTTGCAGGCCGCCCTGCAGGAATTGCTGGCGATGGACCCTCCGGTGACCGAGGAACGGCTGGCCCAGGAGCTGGCGTTGCAGGCGACCAGAGGGGATATCCGGGAAGAACTGGATCGTCTGACGGCCCATATTGCGCAGGCGCGAGACCTGCTGGTCGCCGGGGAGCCGGTCGGACGGCGGCTCGATTTCCTGTCGCAGGAGTTCAATCGGGAAGCGAACACCCTGTGTTCCAAGTCTGGCGATGTGACGCTGACCCGGGTTGGCATGGCCATGAAAGCCACCATTGATCGCCTGCGGGAGCAGGTGCAGAACGTCGAGTGAGTGAGGAGAGACGGATGCCTGCAGGCATGTCACGCAAGGGATTGATGTTCGTGATTTCCTCACCGTCCGGTGCAGGCAAGACAACCATCGCGCGGCAGTTGCTGGAGCAGGAACCCGAACTGTCGATGTCCGTCTCCATGACCACGCGTCCCCAGCGGGCGGGGGAAGTGGAAGGGCGGGACTATTTCTTTGTCGACCAGGCCCGCTTTGATGCCACCGTCAGCGCAGGTGGCCTGCTGGAACACGCAACGGTCTTCGGCAACAGTTACGGCACGCCGGTGGCACCTGTGGACGCGGCTCTGGCCGCAGGCAGGGACGTGCTGTTCGACGTTGACTGGCAAGGTGCGCAGCAGATGCGCCAGCGGCGGAAGTCAGACATTGTCTCTGTCTTCATCCTGCCACCCAGTGCCGGGGAGCTGGAGCGACGGCTGACCACGCGGGGACGCGATCCGGACGATGTCGTCAGGCAGCGCATGGCCAAGGCGGCAACCGAGATGAGCCACTACGCCGAATATGACTATGTGGTGGTCAATGATGATGTGAGCCGCTGTCTCGGTGATGTTCGCGCCATCCTGCATGCCGAGCGGGTGCGCAGTGATCGCCTGCCGGACCTTGCCGATTTCGTCGAGGGCCTGAGTGGCAGCTATCAGCCCGCGACCTGAAGGTTCCGGGCCAGGGCAGCGAATTCCTCGATCGTGAGTGTCTCTGCCCGTCTGGTCGGATCGATGTCCGCGGCTTCCAGCAGGGCAGACGTGTCACCACCCAATGCCTTCAGACTCTGGCGCAGCATCTTGCGGCGCTGGTTGAAGGCAGCGGCCACCACCCGTGACAGGGTGGCCATGTCGGCTTCGGCGCGTGGTTGCGCCAGTGGCACCAGATTGACGACGGCGGAAGCGACCTTCGGCGGTGGCGTGAAGGCGCGGGCGGGCAGGTCCATGACGATATGGCAGTCGGCGGCCCAGCCGCACATGACGGCAAGCCTGCCATAGGCCTTGTCGCCGGGGCGCGCCACGATGCGCTCTGCCACTTCCCTCTGGAACATCAGGGTCAGTCCGGCGAAATGCTCCAGTCGCTCCAGCCAGCCGAACAGCAGCGGCGTGCCCACGTTGTATGGCAGGTTCGAGACAACGCGCGCCCCGGGCGCCAGTTCGCTGGTCGCGTCGAAGCCGAGGGCATCCCCCTCGATGATCTCCAGTCGGCCATCGCTGACCGCGCGGATCTCCTCCAGTGCCGCCAGGCACCGCTGGTCCTTCTCCACGGCAACGACCCGGCGCGCGCCAGCAGCCAGCAGACCACGGGTCAGGCCACCAGGACCAGGACCGACCTCCAGAACGTCGCAACCGGTCAGATCACCTGCTTCCCGTGCGATCCGCCCTGTGAGGTTGAGGTCGAGCAGGAAGTGCTGGCCAAGGCCCTTTCTTGCCTCCAGCCCGTGTGCACGGATCACGTCGCGCAAGGGGGGCAGGTCGTGCAGGGTCATCATCGCGCGGCGCGCCGTTCCGCAATTTCGCCCGCCAGCCGGATGGCCTGGATCAGGCTGTCGGCGCGCGCCATGCCCTTGCCTGCAATATCGAAGGCCGTACCGTGGTCAGGCGAAGTGCGCACGATGGGCAGACCCAGTGTCACATTCACCCCCAGGTCGAAATCCAGCGTCTTGACCGGTACCAGCGCCTGATCGTGATACATGCAGATCGCCGCGTCGTAGCGGGCCCGCGCACTGGCGTGAAACATGGTATCGGCGGGCAGGGGGCCGACGACGTCATGGCCTTCCCGTCGCAACTGCTCCGCGGCGGGCCGGATGATGGCGTCGTCTTCCATCCCCAGGGCACCGCCCTCGCCAGCGTGCGGGTTCAGTCCCGCGAAGGCGACACGGGGCGGTTGGCAGCCGAAATCGTGCAGCAAGGCGTTCAGCACGATACGCCCGACAGCGACAAGCCAGTCCGTGGAGAGCGCGGCGGGCACAGCAGACAGCGGCAGATGTATGGTCGCCGGAACGACGCGCAGGCTCGGACCCGCGATCATCATCACCGGCAGTTCAGCGCCCGACAGTTCGGCAATGAACTCCGTGTGTCCGGGATGGCGGAACCCGGCGTCATAGAGCAGGGCCTTGTTGATCGGGTTGGTGACGATGCCGGATGCCTCGCCTGCCATGCAGGCGGCAACTGCGCGTTCGATGCTCTCGATCACCAGCGCGGCATCTTCGCGGGCGGGTGCGCCGGCGCGGGCGCGAACGCTGTCCGAGACAGGAATCACGGGCAGGGCGGTATCGAACACGCCTGCAGCCTCCGCCGGGTGGCTGATCTCGACAATGGGCACGTCACTGATCGCACGCAGGAAACCTGCATCACCCACCAGGGCGAAGCTCGGCAGGTTCTGCAGATTACGGGCCTGCCAGGCGGCCAGGGTGATCTCGCCGCAGATACCTGCAGGCTCACCCATCGACAGCAGCAGGGGATGAGGCGACATGATCAGCGCAGATCGATGATGGCGTCGCGCCGCAGATCGCGCAGGGCGCTGCGTGCCCGCTGGTTCAGCTTGCTGAGGATCAGGTTGTTGCGGACCTGGGCACGATCCGGTGTGGCATCCACGGGCTGGGAACGGTTGCAGATCACCAGCACATGAATTCCGGCTGCGGTCCGCAGGGGCACGCTGCTGTCCCCGATATTCAGCTTCGCGATGGCCTTGCTGAACTCGTCAGGCAGGTCCCCGATCTTCAGGGTGCCCAACTGCGCGGGCTGCGCATTCTCGATTGTCTCGGCAACCTGATCGATACCGGCGCAACTGCGAATCCGGCCACGGGCGGCTTCCGCATCGGACCGGGCTGCTGCCACTGCCACGTCGCTGGCCGCGCGCCCCAGCGGGATCAGCAACTGTGCCAGTTCGACTTCGATCGAATCCACGGCTTCCTCACCAAGGATGCGTCGTCCCTCCACCGCGACAATCGTGAAACCCAGCGGGGTCTGGATCGGGTCTGAGACCTGGCCGACGGACAGCGTGGCCAGGACGGCGGCGACTTCGTCGCTCAACTGCGCCGGCCGAACCCAGCCGACCTTGCCGCCATCCTCCGCGTCCGCACCGACGGAAAACTGGCGTGCCAGTGCCGCGAAGTCGGCACCGGACTGGATCTGCTTCACCAGACGCTCGGCTGCCGCGCGTACTTCCGGTTCGTCCTGCGGACGGTCAACGCCCAGAATGATCTCCCGGACATTGAAGACGACCTGCCCGCGACTGGCTTCCTGCTGGCGGATCGCCTCGTCGATCTCCTCATCCGAGACATCGACCGTGCGCAGCAATCGCGCGCTGACATACTGCTCCCAGGCGATGCTCGCCAGGTACTGGCGGCGCAGGGTGGAGAGGTCGACGCCGGCACCTTCCAGACGACCGGTCAGGCCGAGCACACTCAGATTGTTCCGCTCGGCCAGATTGGCAATCTCCTCGTCGATCTGCTCGTTCGTCACCTCGACACCGATCTTGCGCGCTGCCTGCATCTGCAGGCTTTCATCGGTCAGGTTGCGCAGCACCTGCGACCGGATCCGCCGCCGGGTGTCCTGCGTTCTCGGCAGGTTGGCGCTGACGACCACAAGGTCGATCCTTTCCTCCAGGTCAAAGGCCGAGATCACCTCGTCATTCACCACCGCAGCGATACCGAACACCTGCTGGGCACGTCCTTGGTCAGGATTGCCAGTCAGGATCAGCAGCCCGGTGAGGGCGATCAGGAAAGCGCGCATGTCTGCTCCACAAAGCGTTCCGTGTGTATGACATGCTCTAACGGATTGCCGCCCGCATTCCAACCGGCACCGCATTGCCGCCGGACCAACAAAGCGACTATGCTCGGCCAGTCGGTTGCAAGGAAGGCGGCGAATGTACGTTCTGATTGGTTTCGCGGTTATCGTCGTCCTGGTGCTCGGCCTGCTCGTCATCCTGTTCAACAGGCTGGTCGCGCTGCGCCAGCGCTGCGGCAAGGCGTTCCATGACATCGATATCTATCTGCGGCACCGGCATGATCTGATCCCGCAGCTGGTCGAGGTCGTGAAGGGCTATGCCGCGCACGAGAAGACGGTGCTGGAGAATGTCACCGCGGCCCGTGCCGGGGCAGGGGAGGCCGTCAGCGCCTCGAAGACGGAGCGTGCCCGCGCCGAGGGGGCGCTTGGGACCGCGCTGGTCAACCTGCTGTCCGTGGCGGAGGCCTATCCTGACCTGAAGGCCGATGCCAGTTTTCAGCGTCTGATGGGTGAAGTTGCCGAGATAGAGGATCGGATTTCCGCGGCACGCCGCTATTTCAACAGTGCGACCGCCGAATACAATACAGGCCGGGAACAGTTTCCGGCGAACTTCATCGCCAACAGGTTCGGCTTCGAGGCCGAACACTTCTTCGAGCTGGATGAAGCGGTCAAGCGCGCTGTGCAGGAACCCCCGAAGATCAGCTTCAGCAACTGACCGGCAACGGGGAGGCCCCACATGGCCCTGGCCAGCGTCGGAACCGGAACGCAGATCTGGAACAACAACATCCGCAGTTTCGTGCTGCTGGCCTTCTATCCGCTGATCGTGCTGGCGGTGGTATGGGTCGGGTTCTTCGTTGCGGTTCAGGGTTACGAATGGCCTGCCGCCCAGTACTGGCCCCGGACTCTGGATTTCCTGCTGGGTTATGGCTGGGCGATCCTGCTGGCCATCGCCTGCTGGCTGGTGATCGCCTATTTCCTGAACGCCGGGATGACCCGTGCGCTGTGCGGCGCCCGGGAGGTGAAGCGGGCGGATGAACCGGAGCTGTATCACCTGCTGGAAACCCTGTGCATCTCCTGCGGGGTTCCCGTGCCACGGCTGAACATCGTCGAGACACATGCCCGCAACGCCTTTGCCAGCGGCGTCGATGAACGCAGCTTCCGGATCACCGTGACCCGGGGGTTGCTGCAGTCCCTGCCCGAGGATGAGGTGGAGGCGGTGCTGGCGCATGAACTTGCGCATATCCTCAACCGCGATGTCCGGTTGCTGACGGTCTGCATCATCTTCACCGGGATGTTCGGGTTCGCGGCGCAGACGCTGAACCGGATGCTGCGCGGCTTCGGTCGTCGCCGGGTTCATGTCAGCACCTCCCGCCGCAACAAGGGTGGCGGGCAGATCATGCTGCTTCTCTACGTCATGCTGGCAGCGCTCTGGGTCGCCTATTTCATGTCACTGATCGCGCGGTTCGCGATCTCGCGGGTGCGCGAATATTCGGCGGACGCCGGGGGCATCGAACTCACCAAGAAGCCGGAGGCGATGATGCGCGCCCTGCTCAGGATCTCCGGCCATGACCGTATCCCCGACACCACCGACGAGGTCGCGATGATGTGTGTTGTGAACACCCGACGGTCCTTCCTGGGCATGTTCAGGACGCATCCATCCATGCAGGACCGCATACACAAGATCTCCGAGATGACGAAGACACCCGCGCCCGCAAGCCCGTTGCGACCAGTCGGGCGGGGTCGCAGCTTCCAGCAACCTGCGCCGGTGCCGACGCGCAAGAACAGGATTCATGTCGGACGGCATGGCCGCTCCAGCGTGCCGCAGACGGTCGCTGCGCCCTCATCGGTGCCGACGACTGCCGGTGGTTTGAGCGCCTTTGGTGCTGCGTCAGTTCAGACCCAGCAACTGGACCCTGACAAAGACCGAGGTTGAGGCTTCGATATCGCGGTCGCTGGTGAAGTCGCGCACGGCCCCGATCTGGAAGTCGAAACATTCGTCGAGGTACTGCAGGCCGATCTCCGCGCGCAGCGAGCCGCCGGAGCGCGTCAGGTCATGACGGTAGGCACCGAACGTCTTCCAGGAATCGGCCACGGCGGCAGAGGCTTCCATGTTCAGCTCCTCCACATCGCCAATTGCCACGCCGCCGCCGATGGCGGCCTGTGAAACGTAGCCGAGCTTCAGGCGGTAGCGGTCATCGCCCGCCTCGATCAGGTGTTCGTGGCGTTCAACGGTCGGCCCGTCCGCTTCGAAGCGGAACCGCAGCGAGTAATTGACCAGTTCGGACGGGGCGATGCTGAGACGGCCCACGAAGTCGGAGAAGCGATCCTCCAGCCCTGTGCCGATATTGGCTGAACTCGTCTGGTTGAGACGGATCGACTGACCGATGACCAGATCGGTCCGCCCGCCGCTCTCCCCATGCAGGCCGAGGCGCAAGCCGTAGTTCACCCGGCTGCCGCTTTCGATCCGGTCGAAGCCGACAAAGCGATTGCGTTCGAACAGGTTGGCCTCGGAAAACTCGAAGCTCTGCGAGTCCTCGTTCGGAATGGCGTCGGGATTTCCGCCACCCGGGGAGGCAATGACCTGCACCACCGGCTCGACGGTCTGCATCAGGCGGCCTTCCTGTTTCACCATCGGCAGACGCCACATCATGCTGGCCATGGGCCAGATCCGGCCCGTCACCTCATCGTCATTGACCGCCGTGACATCGGTGCTTTGCGCTTCCGATATCATGTAGCCGTCACCCCGCAGGTGCAGGCCGAAGGTCATCAGGTCGCCGAACTGGCCGATGTGGTCCGCCGCCCAGTCGCCCTCCAGCGACAGCCTGCGGGTATCACGCCCGCCGGTACGTTGCAGGGCAACGGCGCTGAGCGTCCCGTCCAGCCGCCCACCGACAGATGGTTCCGTACTTGTGGCATAGCTCGCCAGCGGCAGCACAAAGGGCGTGTCCCCGTCCTTGTCGTTCTCCCGCAGGCTCTGGAAGGCGAAGAACTCGACCGATGCGGCATGGCGGCCACGGATACCGCGGAGATAGAGGTCGGAGGTCAGGACATCTGAGGAACTGATGTCGTAGCGTTGCAGGTAGGTATCGTCACTGGCGCGGTTGAGGTCGAAGCCGGATTCAAACCCCCGCCCGACATTGAACCGGCCTGCCGACTGGATGTGGCCGCGAAATTCCTCCGCGCCGGTCTTGCGGTTGTTGATATCGACCTCGTCCACATAGGTGACTGAGCCGGTGGTATCGAAGGTTCCGTTGTCGTAGCGCTTGCGGTACTCACCGCCAAGAACGGCACCCTCCTTGGAGGTGATGCGCGGGCTGAAGGTGAAATCACTGGTGTCGTCCAGAACCACATAGAGCGGCAACGTGAACTGGGCGCCGAGTTCGGTCGATGTTCCGATGACCGGTGTCAGGATGCCGCTCTTGCGGTTGATGGTCGGGTCAGGGTGGTAGAAGTATGGCGTGTAGAATACCGGCACGCCGAACATCTCGAACATCGCGTCTTCATACTCGACGATCTCGGTGGATACGTCGCGGGTGACCTTGCCCGACTTGATCTGCCAGATCGGTGGCCTTTCGGGATGTTCCGGGCAGGACTCGCAACGGGTGAACACGGCCCGTTCCAGCACGGTACGGTCGTCGCCCTCACGCCTCGCCACGCGGGCGGAGAGGCGGCTGCGGTCAGCACGCTGGATCCGGATCTCGCGGATGATGCCCTGCTTGAAGCCGTCCGACAGTTCGACGTATTCGGCAAAGGCGACATCGCCGCTCGGCTCCCGCAGCATGACATTGCCGGTTGCGGTGACGATATCGTCGCGTTCGTTGTAGGTCACGACATCGGCGAACAGGATGCGTTCACCCTGGGTGATCTCGACACTGCCGCGCGCGGTGACGATGCCCAGGTCGCGCTCGTAGATCATCTCGTCGGCTTCAAGCTCGGTCGGCAGCGGCTCAGCCGACTGGGCATGGACCGCACCGGGTGATGCCATGACGAAAGTCAGCAGCAACAGGGCCAGCAGCCCTGCAATCTGGGCGGGCCGCGCCCTCATCCGTCTTCCAGGTGAAACATGGCCGCGACAGCCGACATGGTCGTGACGGCAGCGGGCGTCCAAGCGGCCAGGATGATGGGCAGCTTCCCCGCTGAGCCAAAGGCTTCCACCAGATCGGTGATGAAGAAGACGCTGAACCCGGCCATGGCGCCGGAGAAGAAGACCCAGCCGGTGCCGCCCTTGCGGCGGCTGAGGCGAATGCAGAAGGTGGCAGCCAGCAGGACCATCGCTGAAAGCAGCAGCGGCAGGGCCAGCAGGGAATTCCAGTACAGCCGGTGTGACAGCGCGTTGAAACCGGAATGCTCCAGCAGTCCGATGAAGCTCGGCAGTTCCCAGAAGGAAAGGGTTTCAGGGGACGCGAGACTGTCCACGATCTGGGCGAAGGTCAGCGTCGTGGGGATACTGGTCCGGGCCAGCAGCTGACGCGGTCCGTTCGGCGACGTGACACGCGCGTTCTCCAGCAGCCAAGCGCCCCTGACCAGCTTCGCCCGCTCCGCATCGGTGCGACTGTCGAAGGTGTCGTTCAGGCCGTAGGTGAAGATGGTGACATTGTTCAGGATTTCCCCGTCTCCCGAAACGCTGTTGGCATGGATCACCTGATGCCCGGTCTTGCTGACTTCCCGCAGCCAGAGACCGGTACGCACGGAGACGCTGATCAGGCTGCTTTCGCCCTTGAAGTAGCGGTTGCTCAACTGGTCGTATCGCCCGCTCAGCGCCGCACCGACCGGGTTGACGACAGTTACCAGGATCGCCCCTGCTGTTGCAGAGACCAGCAGCAACGGCGCCAGGATCTGCCAGATCGAGACCCCTGCGGCCCGGGCAACGACAAGTTCACTGGAATTCGCCAGCCGGGTGAGTGCCAGCATCGCCCCGAACAGGAACACGAAGGGCCAGAGCTTCTGGATCGTGGCGGGCAGTTTCATCAGGGAAAGCTGCATGACGGCGAGGATCGTGACCTCTGGTCTGTCGCCAGCCTTGCGCAGATGCTCGATGACCTCGACAGTGAACATGACCACGACGAGCAACCCGAGCACGATTCCGGCGCCGATCAGGAACTGCCGACCAATGTAGACACCAAGGGTCTGAAGCATTTTCAGTCCCCTCCCGCGGTCTGGGCGGAGGGGAAGTCCGGCGGCGGCGGCGCAGTCGTCGCCACACCACCACCCGCGCCGGGACGGATCATGTAGAGACTGATACCGATGCCGGTGGCGATCAGGAGGTAGAGCAGGACAAGCGCGAAGGGCGAACTGCCGCCCGCCTGTACGAGCGCCAGTGCGGCGCCCTGGACCAATCCGGCGGCAACGGAGGCGACGAAGATTCGACGCCCCTGGCCGCGCCGGTCGAATTCGCCGGACAGGATTGCAGCGATGGCGATCAGGCTGAAGGTAACGGCGAGCAGGGGCAGGGCAATGCGCTTGTGTGCCTCGGCCTGTTGCCGCCAGTAGGCATCGCCTGTCAGTCCGCGCCCTGTCTCCAGCAGGGTGATGAGGTTGAGTTCCTCGAGCTTCTTCGGTCGAACCGGCACGGAACTGCCGAACATGTTCACTTCCAGGGTATAGCTGTCGAAGAACAGCAGGCTGACGTCGCCACTGCTGGTGTCGCGTTCCTGCCTGTTGCCGCTGAGCAGCAGGATCTTCGGACCATCGTCGCTGCGGATGATGGTGCCCTTTTCCGCCATCATCGTGACGGTCTTCTGGCTGTCCCGGTCATCCTGGATCAGCAGCCCGCGCAGTTCACCACCCTGGTGGCGTTCACGAACATAGACAGTCAGCTTGGTTTGCAGCGGCGTGAACTGCTGTTCGCGCAGCACCAGTGTCGAATAGATGTAGTGCCAGGCGAAACGGGTGTCGCGCATGGTCGTGTTGGCCAGGGGCATGAAATAGAAGGTCATGGAAGCCACGACGACCGCGCAGGCACAGCCCAGGATGATTCCGGGACGTGCCAGTCGCATGCGGCTGAGGCCCGCCGCGCGCATCACGACCAGCTCACTGTCCGTGGACAGGCGCCAATAGGCATAGAGCATCCCGCAGAACAGGCCGATGGGCATCGTCACGGGCAGCAATTGGGGCAGCAACAGCAGTGAAATGTAGGCGAACGCGCTGGCTGTCATGTCGTAGTTGATGATCTCATCGACAAAGCGCAACGCCTGCACGATCCAGATCACGCCGGTCAGCACCGAGGTGACAAACAGGAACGGACCGATGGCCGTGCGGATCATGTATCGGCTGAGGGAGCGCATGGCCGCGGAGTATAGCCGTGATGGCGTCATGTTAAAGATGGGGCAGTGCTCACAATTCGCGGCGTTTGCGCACCCCGTCAAACGCTGCAATATATGCGACATGAAAGGGACACCGGTCCGGTGTCCGGCAGGATCAATTCGGGAGCGGGCGGAATCAGATGGAAATCGAGATCAAGGGTGGAGCCATTCCGGGACGCGGTGCGATTGCCGTCGCCGTCGACAAGGGGGGCAAGCTGTCGCCCGCAGCGACCGAACTGGACAAGACCACGGAAGGCGCGATCAAGCAGGTGCTGCGCGGTTCCCGCTTCGCTGGCAACAAGGGTCAGCAGGCCGAGATCCTGGCGCCGCGCGGCACCCGGCTTGACCGTATCCTGTTGCTGGGCGTCGGCGATCCCGCCGAACTGACACAGAACGATCTGGAAGCCCTGGGGGGGAAGACCTATTCGGCCTGGGCCACATCAGGTGTGAAACAGGGCAAGATCGTTATCGATTCGGATGGCCTGGCGTCGAAGTCGAAGATGACGCGCGGTGCCATTCAGGCGCATGTCGCGGTCGGCGCGCGCCTCGCCAGCTACCGCTTCGACAAGTATCACACGAAACTGAAGGATGAAGACAAGCCCACGCTGGAGCTGCTGACCATCGGCACCCGGTCGGCTGCTGCCACGCGGGACGCCTTCGCGGCGCTGGACCGGGTGGCAGATGGCGTCTTCCTGACCCGCGACCTGGTGTCGGAGCCGCCCAACATCCTCTACCCGCAGACCCTGGCAGAGCGTTGTCAGGAACTGTCGAAGCTGGGCGTCAAGGTCGAGGTCCTGGGCGAGGCTCAGATGAAGAGCCTCGGCATGGGGTCGCTGCTGGGTGTCGGGCAGGGGTCGATCCGTGAGAGCCGGCTGGTTGTCATGCACTGGAACGGCGGCCGCAAGAACAGCGCGCCTGTCGCTTTCGTCGGCAAGGGCGTGACCTTCGATACCGGCGGCATCTCCCTGAAGCCCGCTGCAGGCATGGAAGACATGAAGTGGGACATGGGCGGTTCGGCGGCAGTCATCGGTGCGATGGCGGCCATTGCCGGTCGTGGCGCAAAGGTGAACGCCGTTGGTGTTGTCGGCCTGGTCGAGAACATGCCCGATGGCAATGCGCAGCGCCCCGGCGACGTGGTCACTTCCATGTCCGGCCAGACCATCGAGGTGCTGAACACGGACGCGGAGGGCCGTCTGGTTCTGGCTGATGCGCTCTGGTACACGCAGGACCGCTTCAAGCCGCAGTTCATGGTCAATCTGGCCACCCTGACCGGCGCGATCATTGTCGCCCTGGGGTCGGAACATGCCGGCCTGTTCTCCAACAATGACGAACTGTCCGAACGTCTGCTGGAAGCCGGCAAGACGGTGGAGGAGAAACTCTGGCGCTTCCCGCTGCACAAGAACTACGACGCCGACCTGAAGTCCCAGATTGCCGACATGCGCAATATCGGCACCGGGCGCGGTGCGGGCTCCATCACGGCGGCGCAGTTCCTGCAGCGCTATGTCAATGATGTGCCCTGGGCGCATCTGGACATCGCGGGCGTCGCCTGGTCACAGAAGGGTTCCGCCACCGCGCCGAAGGGCGGCACGGGGTATGGCGTGCGCCTGCTGGACGAACTCGTCAGGCGCTACTACGAGAGCTGATCCAGGCAGTCATGGCCGATGTCGCCTTTTATCATCTGACCCGGAAGCCGCTGGAAACAGCGCTTCCGGAACTGCTGGAAAAGGTGGTGGAACGCGGCATGAGGGCGGTGGTGCGGGCGGCTGACGAAGGTCGGGTCAAGGCACTGAACGACCTGCTCTGGACCTACCGCAAGGACGCTTTCCTGCCGCATGGTTCGTCGGAGGATGGTCATGGTCCATCACAGCCGATCTGGCTGACCACGGGGGCGGACAATCCTGCGGGGGCGACCGTGTTGCTGCTGGTTGATGGGGTGGCGGCGGCCGATCTGGAAGGCTACGACCGCTGCCTCGACCTGTTCGACGGACGTGACGAGGATGCGGTGGCCGGTGCGCGGGACCGTTGGCGTATGGCACGTTCGGCAGGACATGCCGTGACCTACTGGAAGCAGGGGGAGCGGGGCTGGGAGAAAGGCGCGTGACAATTGCGCTTCAGAGGCCTTGCCTTGCATCATTCGCGGCGGGACAATCCACCGGAAGCCTTCGTACAGGAGAGAAGGGCGGGAGGAAACGGACATGAGCGCACTGGCGGACCACGACTACAGCCATATCAATGTCACGCCGCTGACCGGCATCATGGGGGCGGAGATCGACGGGATCGATCTCACGTCCGGCCTCAGCGATGCCGTGGTGGCGGAAATCGAGCAGGCGTTCGCGGAGCACTGCGTCATTGTCTTTCGTGATCAGCATCTGGAACCGGAAGACCAGAAACGGTTCACGCGCCTCTTCGGTGATTTCGGCATCGAGCCATATGTGAAGACAATGCCGGATCACCCTGAAGTCATTGAGGTGATCAAGGAAGCCACAGAGATCGGTGTGAAGAATTTCGGTGGCAACTGGCATTCCGACTGGAGCTTTCAGGAGGCCCCGCCGCGCGCCACGATCCTGCACGCAAAGGAAGTGCCTCCCTTCGGTGGTGACACGGTTTTCGCCAATATGTACATGGCATTCGAGACGCTCTCCCGGGGTATGCAGCGCATGCTGGAGGGGATGCGGGTCGTTCATTCAGCGCGGCGCCCCTATGGTGTCGACAACAAGCTGTTCGGTTCGGCCAAGCGCGCCATGACGATCATCAATTCGGAGGAAGCGCACGCCGAACTCAGCCATCCGGCGGTGCGCACTGTTCCGCAGACGGGCCGCAAGGCGCTGTTCATCAATCCGGTCTATTCGATCCGGTTCGAGGACATGACGGAGGCCGAGAGCCGCCCGATTCTCGATTTCCTCAACGAACATTCGACGCGTGCCGAGTTCACCTGTCGTGTGCGGTGGCAGCCCGGGACGCTGACCATGTGGGACAACCGCTGCGTCCAGCACAATGCGATGAATGATTACGACGGTTTCCGCCGCAGGCTGCACCGCACAACCGTTGCAGGGGCACGCCCGAGTCTCTGACGTACCTTCGCCAGCCATTTCACAATTCTTTTCAGGACGCCCCCCATGGCCGCTGCCTTGCCTGTCTCGCCCCTTGCGCCGAAGTCACAGCCCGATCTGCCACCCATCGCCGGTTGCGAATTGGGCAGCATCTCCGCCGGGCTGCGCTACAAGGGCCGCCCGGACCTGACGTTCTTTCGCTTCGCGCCGGGCACGACCGTAGCCGGGGTGCAGACGACCTCCACGACTGCTGGGGCACCCGTGGTCTGGAACGCGCGGCACCTGGGCAAGGGCCGCGCGCGGGCGCTGGTGGTGAACGCGGGCAACGCCAATGTCTTCACCGGCGCGCGGGGCGAAGCTGATGTGGCGGCAACGGCGGATGCGGCGGCCGCGCTGGTCGGATGTGCGGCGGATGAAGTCCTTGCCGCATCTACCGGCGTGATCGGCGAACTGCTGCCGGTCGCGAAGCTGACGGCGGCGCTGCCGCAGGCCATGGCAAGCATCAGTGCGGATGGCTGGGCCGGTGCCGCGGCGGGGATCCTGACCACGGATACCTTCGAGAAGCGCGCGACGGCCACCGTGAAGATCGGTGATGCCTCCGTTACCATCAATGGCATCGCCAAGGGCTCCGGCATGATTGCGCCGAACATGGCCACGATGCTGGCCTATGTGGTGACGGATGCGGCGCTGCCCGCCTCCGTGCTTCAGGCCCTGCTGCCCGGGATCACGGATCGGACCTTCAACTGCGTGACGGTCGATGGCGACATGTCGACCTCCGACATGTGCCTGCTGTTTGCCACCGGCAAGGCGGAGGGTCAGCCAGCAGTCAGTTCCGCCGACGATCCCGCATTGAATGACTTCAGGACCGCGCTTGAGGACGTGCTGCGCGACCTCTCGATCCTGATCGCCCGCGACGGGGAGGGGGCGACGAAGCTGGTCACGGTCGACGTCACGGGGGCGACCAGCGCGACCTCAGCCCGGACCATCGCGCTCTGCATTGCCAATTCGCCGCTGGTGAAGACGGCAATAGCGGGGGAGGACGCCAACTGGGGCCGTGTCGTCATGGCCATCGGCAAGTCCGGCGAACCGGTGGAACGGTCCCGCCTCGGTGTCCGCTTCGGCGGCGTCACGATCGCGGAGAATGGCGGCCTGTCACCGGATTACCGGGAGGCCGACATCATCCCGCACATGAAGGGGCAGGAAATCCATATCGAGGTCGAACTGGGCATCGGCGACGGCAATGCCCGCATCTGGACCTGCGACCTGACCCACGGCTATATCGACATCAACGCTGACTATCGCTCATGACAGCGGCGTTCGCGCCGATGTCCACCACCCACCCTCCGACGCCCTCGGGCTTGACCCGAGGGCCCAGCCTGAGGCGTCTGCGCGGCACCCTGGGT
>JARGNO010000071.1:721-16529 GCA_029213165.1 Minwuia sp. | reverse complement strand
AGCCTCTGACTTCATCCGATACGGCAGTCTCGGCGGCACGGTCGTGCGTATCGCGCCGGACAGCAGCCTGGACGATCAGGGGCGTCCCTATTTCAAGGTCGTCGTGGAGACTGACCGGGCCTATCTGGGCGATGCACCGGGTCAGTTCCCCATTGGCCCGGGGATGCTCGCCCCCAGAGATGTCCACACCGGCTCCCGCTCCGTTGCCAGCTTCCTGCTGCAGCCGGTCCTGAAACTGCAGCACGAGGCATTCCGCGAGCGTTAGACTGTCCCATCAAGTGATGCAAGCGCACGGGCCCGCCCCCCCCCCCGCCAACCCACCATGCATGATCCCGTGGGTGGCCGGGTGGGGGAGCGGGCCGGTGCCGCAATCAGACAGTGATACGGTCTAGGAGGCCTGATCAGGCTGATGCACCGGACCCAGGGGGCCCAGGCGGACGCCGGGGCGCAGGTTGCGATAGGCGTTCTTTGCCGGCCGGTCGATGAAGGCACCGGGGGCCTCCACCACCAGGATATCCTCGGCAATGTCTGTGAAGTCGCCCCGGAAATGCACGGAAGACTTCAGGCAAAGGATCGGCACCTGATCAGGCTCGATGCCGATGTGGCGGAACATCTCCTTGTCCGCCGCCTGCATCCGGCCCTCGCAGACCACCACCCGGACTCCGCCGATTTCAAGAACAGCGGTCTTGCCGAGCTTTGCATTGTTGCCGCCATAGAAGGGGCCGGTGCAGAGGAACTGGCCATCCGAGAGGGCTGCAACACGGAATGTGGCGGTGAAAGGCGGGTCGCCGTGTTCGAACAGCTTGCCGCCGAGCGACAGTTCGATCTCCGCGCCGAGGCCTGCGGCATGGGCTGCCTTCGCCGCCGCAGGGTCGGTCAGGTGACCCAGAACCGCCCCCTCCGCATTGCCTTCCACCAGGGCGCGCAGCAGACCGGTCGTGTCGGAGGTGCCGCCTGCGCCGGAATTGTCCTGAATGTCAGCAAGCACGATGGTCCGCGAGGCACTGTTGTGCATTCCGCGCGCTTTCGACACCGCCTCGGCCGGGCTCAGCATCGGCACCGCGAATTCGCCTTCGTGTTCCAGAACCCAGTCGCGCAGGCGGTCGGCGGCGGCGTCAGCGGCGTCCTGATCATCCGCGTAGGCGACGACCGCCGGACCACATTCCAGAATGTCTGCCGGATGGAAGCCGGGGGTGTAGCTGATGGTTGAAACCAGGCCTTCCTGCATTGCGGCAACCAGGTCGTAGAGTGACTTCGACGGCTCGACCATCGTGCACTGGCCGGTCAGCGGCCCCAGGAAATCCAGCTTGCGGAAGGCCTTCGCCTGCTGCGGGCGGGCCTCGGTCAGGATCATGTGCATGTGGTCGGCGGACCGCTTGCCCGTCTCCGCCATGTCGACATGCGGATAGGTCCGGTAACCGATCAGCGCGTCTGCGTGGTCAACCATCAGTTCGGTGATGTTCACATGCAGGTCCAGACTGACGACGACGGGCATCTCGTCACCAATACGTTCACGCAACCGGCGCAGCAACTCGCCCTCGCCGTCCTGCTGATGCTGCGCGACCATGGCACCGTGCAGGTCCAGATAGACCGCATCCGCGCCCTTCTCCACTTCCGCCACCAGACCATCGACGATCATGGCAACGATGCGCTCATAGGCGTCTTCGGTGACATATCCGGCCGGGACCGCCGCGCACCAGAGCACGGGTGCAATGTCGTGACCCAGTGCCTGCGCATGCTTGATGAAACCGCCGGTCGCGATATTGGCGGGCGGAAAGACACTCAGCATGTCCGCGCCATGCGTCAGACCGGGGAAACCTTCCGCCTGCTCGAAATGCTCATAGGTGGTCAGCACCGGCGCGAAGGTGTTGGTCTCATGCATGAATCCGGCGATGGCAATGCGGGCCATGGAATCCTCCCCTTTGGAAACTCAATCCTGTTCGGGACGGTCCTGATGCGTCAGGAGGTCCAGGTCATAGTGTCGTGCACCATGCAGGATTGCCACAATGACGACCCGCTCACCAGCATCATCGACGCGGTAAAAGACAAGGTAGCGACCTGAAAAGACGACGCGATAGCGTTCGCCGAACCTGCGACCCACGAATGGAAAATCCGCGAGCGAGAGACACCTTTCCTGAAGCCGGAGGACCAGCCGCAGGGCGGCTTGGCGATCAGCCAGTGCCACATGGTCGCCAATCCGGGCAATCTCCGCCTCGACGTGAGGCGGAATGACGACCTCAGCCGCCATACCGTGCCGTCAGGCGTTGAAAGACTTCCTCGGCAGGGGCCGCGCCATCCGATTCGACGGATGCTTCACCTTCGGCAATCTTCTGTTCGATCAACGCCCGGGTGGCCGTTTCAAGAAACGATTCGACCAGGGCTTCCTGCCGATCCAGAGGCAATTGCTCAACGACGGCCAGGGCCTCTCTCAGTCGATTGTTCATGTTCCTGTCCTTCCCGGACGCGAATGGCCGATCCTAGCCCAGTTTTCTAGACCTTGTAAGGCTGCTTCAGGGCGCGTTCGACCATCTCCAGCCGGTCCTGCCCATAGAACATGTCGCCATCGACGAAGTAGGTGGGGGAACCGAAGACGGAGCGGTCGATCGCTTCCTGGGTCCAGCGCTGGTAGATGCCCTGAATCTCCGGCGTCAGTGCGTTGGCGAGCAGGGGATCGGGATCGACCCCGACTTCCCGTGCCAGACGGGCCAGTGTCGGTGCATCGTCCAGATCACTGTCCTCCGCCCAATG
Source organism: Minwuia sp. (assembly GCA_029213165.1). GTDB lineage: Bacteria > Pseudomonadota > Alphaproteobacteria > Minwuiales > Minwuiaceae > Minwuia. The sequence goes on along the minus strand of JARGNO010000071.1, from coordinate 13,781 downwards.
CGATTCCATCAACCGGTGCCCCAGTTCGTCGATGTTCAGTCCCGCTTCCAGCCCCGCGATCAGGAAGCAGTTGGACAGGGTGATGTCATTGCCGTGGTGGGTCGGCGTATGGCCGATCACCGGAGCATTCCGCTGCTCGCTCCAGCGCTGGATCTCGCGCCCGAAGAAATATGCCTTGTGACCGTCGGAACGGTTGCCGAAAGGCGACTTGCTGACTTCCGCCACGACCCGGCGCAGGTCGATGGGGCGATGCGCGATCGTTCGGCCCGCCGCCTTCGCGATCTGCTGGAACCGGCGTGAACCGAGATAGGCATAGGCGGAATAGGCGGCGTAGAAATATTCGATCTCTGCCATGTTCAGTCTCCAGGGGGTATCTCGGTGGATCAGATGGTGCTGCCCGTCGGCTCGACAAATGTCGGTGGGGTGTCGGGATGGTTGGGATTGCGCCACATCATGTGCGCGGCCAGATCACCGGACTCCGTATCGCCGGGCAGGTAGTTGCGCAGAACGCCAAGCGGCACGAAGCCGTTGCGGCGCTGGAACCCGATGACGGGATCACGCACCTTCCGCGCTGCCGCGGCCTCCAGATAGGCCTCCGGTGTCGGGAACCGTTTCCGGTGCCGGGCGTAGGCAGGCATTCGGCCACCGAAGATGATGCCCTTCAGCTTCAGGCGGGTGGCGAGCCGCTTCCGCGCCACATAGAGGCGTTGCCCGATACGCTGTCCACGTTGGCTGGGGTCGACACAAACCTCCATGCCATAGAGCCAGTCGCCGTCAGGGTTGTGGTTGCTGGCCAGGCCCTCGTTCGTGATTTCCGGCCAGGTGTGCTTCGACATGGCTGTCGCTTCATCCGTGATGAAGGTCGCGGCATAGCCGGTGATCTGCCCCGCATCCTCCACGACGAACTGGCCTTGCGGGAAGGCTGTCATTGGCCCCATGACCGTCTCCGGCGGATAGCGAAGCTGTGGCGGATAGACCAGGGCAACCAGATCGGCGATGGCCTGGGCGTCTTCGGGCCGCGCATTTCGGACGGCAAGCGGGGGCAGGTTGCTTCGGGCGGTCATCTGGAGACTCTCTTCTGGTCGGGTGCCGAAGTATGCCCCGATCCGCGCCCGCCGTCGCGCTCCACGGTGACACTCTTGATCACGGCGTGTACGGGCTGACCTTCGGCAAGTCCCAGCCGCGCCAGGGAGCGATGGGTGATGCGGGCGACCAGATGGTCCGTGCCACAGGCGATGCGAACGTCAAGATAGGCACCGTCATCGCGCCGGATCGCGCTGATGGTGCCCGCAACGATGTTGTTGGCGCTGATATCTGCCGGGGGCACCGTCGCCAGCATGACGTCGCGCGCGCGCACCCGGATGCGCACCTGCGCCCCCTGTGGCCGGTCGATGCGTGGAACCCAGAGCCTGCCCCCGGAAATTGCCACCGCACTGAGATGATGTTTCACATCATGCTCGACGATCTGTCCTGGCAGCACCGAACCGGCCTCGAAACGCCCGGTCAGCGGAAACAGGTCGATACGGGAGGTTATGGCATAGACCGTATCGCTGGCCGCAACGGTTCCGTGATCCAGTACCACCATGTGATCCGCCAGCCGCGTGACCTCGTCCAGGGCATGGCTGACGTAGACCATGGGGATGCCTGCCACGTCACGCAGTTGCTCCAGCATGCTCATGATCTCCTGCCGACGGGCCTGATCCAGCGCGGCCAGCGGTTCGTCCAGCAACAACAGGCGCGGTGCGGCGAGCACCGCGCGCCCCAGCGCCACGCGCTGGCGTTCACCGCCTGACAGGTTCACCGGCTTGCGTTTCAGCAGGTGGCTGATCCCCAGCAGATCGACCAGCGGATCGAATGCGATGGCTGCGATCCGGTCCCCGGCACGGCGGGCCCCGAAGGTCAGATTGCGGCGGACATCCATGTGCGGAAACAGTCGGCTTTCCTGAAACACGTAGCCGATCTGCCGTCGCTCCGCCGCGACGTGCGTTCCGGATGCCGAATCGAACAGTGTTTCACCGTCAATCCGGACATGACCGCTGTCAGGCCTTACCAGACCCGCCATCGCGGCGATGATGGTTGACTTGCCTGCGCCGGAGGGGCCGAACAGGGCCGTGATACCGGGTTCATCCACGTTGAAGGCGGCATCAACCTCGAAGTCGCCGAGACCGTGGCGTATGGCGATATCCAGGCTCATGAACCTGAAAGGCTCCTTACCCGGCGCGCTGCGGCTTCGGACAGGATCAGACCCGCGAGCGCCAGCGCGATGGCCAGACCGGCGAGCCGGGCGGCTGCGGCTTCGCCACCGGGAGACTGGATGGCGGTATAGATGGCGAGGGGCAGCGTGCGTGTTTCACCGGGGATATTGGAGACGAAGGTGATGATGGCCCCGAACTCCCCCAGGCTGGCGGCGAAGGCGGTGATTGCACCCGCGATGATCCCCGGCATGGCCAGCGGCAGGGTGATGGAGAGAAAGCGGTCCAGAGGCCCGGCACCCAGGGTGCGTGCGGCGGCATCGAGACCGGGATCTATCGCCTCCATCGCCAGCCGGATGGCCCTGACCTGAAACGGAAAACTGACGATCGCCGACGCCAGTGCCGCGCCGGTCCAGGAGAAGACGAAACGTATGCCGAAAGTCTCCAGCAGCCAGCTTCCGACCGGCGCATTTGTGCCGAGGCTGACCAGCAGCAGATATCCCATGACCACGGGCGGCAGGACCAGCGGCAGGTGCACCAGTCCGTCGAGCAGTACCCGGCCGGGAAACCGGGTGCGGGCCAGCAGCCAGGCGATGATCACGGCGAAGGGCAATGCACCTGCGACGGCGACCAGAGCGATGCGCAGGCTGAGCATCAGGGCCTCGATCTCGGCGTCAGTCATTGCGCGGAGCCAGCTGGAACCCGGCCTGCCGAAAGATCTGCCGCGCCGCGTCGCTCCACAGGAATGCCATGAAGGCGCGGGTATCCGTCGTTGCATGCCCACTTGCGATGCCGAACGGATAGTCGATGCGGTCGTGCGTTCCGGGTGTCACGACCTGCAGCAGGATCACATCCGGTCCCCCGATCGGAACATCCGTCAGATAGGTCAGGCCGAGCGGTGCCTCACCCCGCGCAACCAGCGCCAGCGCCGCGCGCACGTCTGAGGCATAGGCAAGCCGAGGCCGCAGTCCCTGCCACAGGCCGAGCGCGATCAGGGCTTGTTGCGCGTAGATCCCGGCAGGCACGTGGGCAGGATCCCCGATCACCAGCCTTTCCCCCGCGCGCAGTTCGTCCAGTGCCTGCGCGAGTGTTCCCGTATGCTGGAACCGCATCCGGTTGCCGACCAGCGCCAGGCTGTTCCGGACAGGCACAGTCACACTGTCCGCGAAGATCAGGCCGCGACCCTGCAGATAGCTCATCCAGGCGGTATTGGCGGAGGCATAGATATCGGCAGGTGCCCCGGTCTCGATCTGCCGGGCCAGCGTGGATGATGCCGCGAATGAGAACCTGACCGGGGTGCCATGAACCTTCTCGAAGGCGGTTCCGATAGACTGCATCACATCGCTCAGGCTGGCTGCGGCGAACACGGTGATCCGTTGTCCGGCCTGCGCAGGGGCGACCATCGCCAGCAGGGCGAAAACGAGGATGAGACGGAGCAAGCGCATGATGTGGTCATGTTTGTGGGTGGTTCGTCGGGGTGTCAACGTTCCTCCATGTCAGGCACCGCGCTAGATTGGCCGACGGATACATTGAGGGAGGCGGAAAGATGGTTCGGACTGACCTGATGCAGCGGCTGGGAATGACCAGCCCGGTGATGCAGGCCCCCCTGGGTGGAGGCGGCGACACGCCTGCGATGACCGCAGCGGTATCCAACGCTGGCGGCATGGGTTTCATCGGTGCCGCCTATATGACGCCGGAGGCTGTCGGGAGCGCGTCGGAAGCCGTGCGCGAACGCACCAATGGTGCCTTCGGTATCAATCTGTTCGCGCCGCAGCGCCCCGCTCCGGAGGTCGATGGTCAGTCAGCCCTGTCTGTTGCCGCACCTTTCTTCACGGATCTTGGCCTTGAGGCACCGACGCTGCCTGCTGTCAGCGATGACCCGTTTGATCGCCTGTTGCCAGCGGCACTCGAAAGCGGTGCCCGGCTGTTCAGTTTCACGTTCGGAACCTTGCCCGAAGAAGCGATGCGGGCGCTGAAGTCGCGGGGGATGTTCATCATCGGCACCGCGACCACAGTGGCGGAGGCGCTGGCGCTGGCGGCTTCCGGGGTCGATGCCATTACTGCGCAGGGCGGTGAGGCGGGTGGCCATCGCGGCAGCTTCGATACGGACGGGCCGGGCGCGGTGGTTGGCACGATGGCGCTGGTGCCTCAGATCGTTGATGCGGTGAAGGTGCCCGTCATCGCATCGGGCGGCATCATGGACGGGCGTGGAATCGCGGCCGCACTGATGCTCGGCGCGCAAGCCGTGCAGATGGGTACGGCCTTCCTGACGACGGCAGAGGGCGGTGTTCCCGAAGTGCAGAAGCAGGCAATTCTGGCCGCTGGCGACAATGATACCAGGATCACCCGTGCCTTCTCCGGCCGTCCTGCGCGGGGCATTGCGAACCGTTTCATGCAGACCGTGGATGCGGGAGGGGAGGGGGCGATCCTGCCCTTTCCGCTGCAGAACCAGTTGACGCGACCCATGCGGACCGCTGCCGGAAAGGCTGGCGATGCGTCCTGTCTGTCGCTCTGGGCCGGGCAGGGAACACGCATGTCGCGACGCCTCGGCACTGCGGAACTGATGGCTGAACTGGATCGTGAAACCGATGCCGCACTGAAGAGGGCCTCAACCCTTTTGGATTGAGGCCCTGTCAGTCTCCGGTGTTGAACGTCGACGCCGACAGGTCAGGTGCCGAAGTGCTCCAGCTCCCGATCCGCGTTCATGCGTTGCTGCAGGGCCGCGTTCTTCATGGCTTTCTGCAGCTTCTCGAACGCGCGCACCTCGATCTGACGGACTCGTTCCCGACTGACGCCATATTCCTGGCTCAGATCCTCCAGCGTCAGAGGATTGTCCTTCAGACGGCGCTCCGTCAGGATGTGCCGTTCCCGCTCGTTCAGGGTCTTCATGGCCCCTTCCAGCATGGCGCGGCGCTGATCCAGTTCCTCCGAATTGCCGAGAGTTGTTTCCTGATCCTCGGATTCGTCAGTCAGCCAATCGACCCATTCCTCATCACCATCAATGCGCAGGGGCGCGTTCAATGAGTGATCCGGCGCGGCGAGGCGGCGGTTCATGTCCACCACTTCCTTTTCCGACACCTGCAGTCGGGTCGCGATCTTGGTCACCATGTCGGGGTGCAGGTCACCATCCTCGATGGCCTGCAACTGGCCTTTCAGCTTGCGCAGGTTGAAGAACAGCTTCTTCTGCGCCGCAGTCGTGCCCATCTTCACCAGCGACCAGGAACGCAGGATGTATTCCTGGATCGAGGCGCGAATCCACCACATTGCATAGGTGGCAAGGCGGAAGCCGCGTTCGGGGTCGAAGCGCTTCACCGCCTGCATCATCCCGACATTGCCTTCAGAAATCAGTTCCTGCACCGGCAGGCCATAGCCCCGATAACCCATTGCGATCTTCGCCACCAGGCGCAGATGCGAGGTCACCATCTTGTGGGCAGCATTCATGTCCTCGTGCTCGGTCCAGCGCTTGGCGAGCATGTATTCTTCTTCAGGCTCCAGCATCGGGAACTTGCGGATCTGGTCCAGATACTGGCTGAGGCTTCCCTCCGGACTGATCGCCGGCATTGAACGTGCAGCCATTGTACTCTCTCCCTCTCGCAGTCAGGTCGACCGAACCCGCCTCATTCACCGATGTGAAGCCGGGTTGGGACCACACCATTCAGTCAACCGATTGTGGCCGGATTTTGACCCCCGTGTGGCGGGGAAATCCTTTTCCGATCACCGTGTTGATATGGGAGGCGGGTCGGCCTTGTTCAAGTAGTTTACAATTGTTCTACGTTGGAACGGAGAGTTCGGATCAGTTCTTCCATGTCGGCTGGCGGGGGGGCCTCGAAGGTCAGATCCTCACCCGTGACAGGATGCGCAAAGCCAAGTCGGGTCGCATGCAGGGCCTGCCGCGGAAACTCTGCCACCGCTTCTGCCGCTGCCTCGGTCATCTGGGCCAGTCGCTTCCGTCGCATGCGTCCGTAGGTCGGATCGCCGATCACCGGATGGCCCAGGTGGCTCAGGTGTACCCGTATCTGATGCGTGCGACCGGTCTCCAGGGTGCAGCGCAGCAGCGATGTCGCTTCCCCGAAGGCTTCCACCAGCCTGTAGTGGGTGATGGCATGGCGTCCGCCGTGTTCCAGCACCTTCATCCGTTTTCGGTCCCGGGCGTCGCGGCCCATGCGGGCCTCGATCGTGCCGCGGCTGGTCGCTGGCCTGCCCCGCACAACCGCCAGATAGGCCCTGTCGATGTCATGGGCCTCGAACAGGGCGGCAAGCCCGCGATGTGCGGTGTCGGTCTTGGCCGCGACCATTACCCCGGAGGTGTCCTTGTCCAGACGATGCACGATGCCGGGACGGCGGACCCCGCCGATGCCGGAGAGGCTGTCACCGCAGTGGGCGATCAGGGCGTTGACCAGCGTTCCGTCCGCATTTCCGGCAGCCGGATGGACCACCATGCCAGCCGGCTTGTCGAGCACGATCAGATGCGCGTCCTCGTGAAGGATATGCAGGGGAATGGCCTGCCCGCGTGGCACGGGATCAATCGGCGCATCCGGTGCGACCGTCAGGACCTCGCCCGGTTTGACCCGATAGGAAGCGTCCATTATCGTCCGGCCATCCGCCGTGACACGTCCCTGTTCGATCAGGGCTTTCAGGCGGCTCCGCGACATGTCGGGCAGGGTCGCCGCCAGCAGGCGGTCGATCCGGTCACCCGCCGCGCCGTCGGTCACGGTGATTGTTTCTTTATCGGGTTGCAGCATGTCAGAGCCGGATCAGCCGAATTTCAGGGTGCTCAAGATCGTCGTCATTGTTCTGGGCATCGCGATTCTGGCGATGACGGGAATCATCATCGTAACCGCGATCAACCGCATGGGCGACAGCGTGGTTGCAGAGGAACCGGTGACACCGAACGCGATCCCGGTCGCAAGTCAGCCTGTGGCCATGCCTGTCGCACCGGAAGGCGCGACCTGGACAAGCGTGCTGCTGCCGGGTGCCGAGGCGGAGATCACCGAGAGCGCCGTCGAGAGTGGTGTCCTGCGTATCGTCACCCGCAGTGGTGACGGGACGGTACTGATCCACCTGATCGATATTCGCAGCGGGCGCAAGATCGGCGAGGTATCGGCGCGGTGACGGACCGGTCCCTCAGCCTGCCGATCGAGTCCGGGGGCAGGATCATTGCGCATTTGCAGGACTGCTTCCCCGAGGAAGGTTGTGGACTGATCGTCGGGCGGGAGACGGGCGACGGTTGGCTGGTCACACGCATTGTCCCGAGCCCCAACATGGCAGAAGCCCGCGACCGGACGTTCGAGATCGATCCGGGCCTTCGCCTGCGGACACAACGTGGGGCACGGGAACGCGGGGAAATGGTTCTGGGGCATTTCCACTCCCATCCCTTCGGTGACCCGGTCCCGTCGGAGACGGACACCCGGCGGGCGGCGGATGAACCCGAACTGATCTGGGTGGTTGTCGGGATGCGCTGGGGCGGCACTCAGGGGCTGGCCGCCTGGCGAATGGATGCCGGATCCGGAACGATGAAACGAGTCACGTTGGATGTTGTCGAGGGGGCAGGACAGTCATGAATTTCGGATCCGACAACTGGGCGGCTGTTCATCCGGCCGTGCTGGCCGCGATAGCCGCAGCGAACCAGGGTTTCGCGCCCGCCTATGGCAATGATCCATGGACGGAGGAACTGACCCGCAGCTTCAGCGCGCTGTTCGAGCGCGATGTGGCTGTCTTCCCCGTGGCCACGGGGACTGCCGCGAACAGCCTGTCCCTCAGCCTGTTGACGCCGCCGACCGGTGTCGTCTTCTGCCACTCGCACGCTCATGTCTATGAGGATGAATGCGGCGCGCCCGAGTTCTACACCGGGGGTGCCAAGCTGTTTCCCCTTCCGGGTGAGGAGGGACGGATCAGTGTGGAGGCACTGCAGACAGGTCTGAACCGTTTCGTTCCCGGGTTCGAGCATCACCAGCAACCTGCATCGCTGAGCCTGACCCAGGCGACCGAGGCGGGCACCATCTACAGCGTCGACCAGATCACCGCACTGGCGGAGCTGGCCCATGCGAACGGCTGCAAGGTGCACATGGACGGTGCCCGGTTTGCCAATGCCCTGGCCACGCTGGATGTTTCACCTGCCGAAATGACCTGGAAGGCGGGCGTCGACATCCTGTCCTTTGGCGCCACGAAGAACGGCTGCATGGCGGCGGAGGCGGTGATTGTCTTCGACCCTGAAACCGCAGGCGAGCTGCATTATCGCCGGATGCGCGGTGGCCATCTGTGGTCGAAGCAGCGGTTCCTTTCCGCCCAGTTGACGGCCTATGTGACGAACGACCTCTGGCTGGACAATGCGCATCACGCGAACCGGCTGGCACGCAAGCTGGGCAACGGGCTGGCCGCGATGCAGGGCTTCCGGCTGGCGGCGCCCGTTCAGATCAACGAGGTCTTTGTCGACCTGCCCGCCGGTGTGGCCGACACGCTCAGGGCACGGGGATTCCTGTTTCACGACTGGTCTGCGGCTGGCCCCGGGGGGGTCAGGTTCGTGACTTCATTCATGACCGACGAAGCAGATGTCGACAGCATTCTGGAAGCCGCTGCCGATCAGGGCTGACCGGATCAGAACTGGAAATAGATGAACTGGTTGGTGGCCTGAAGGAAGACCAGGGCCAGGAATGTCGTCACTGCGATCGTTGCCATGTCGCCTGCGGCCAGGATGGCGGGATGGGCGCTCAATCGCGGTATCACCCAGCGATGGGCGGCGAACATCACGAACACCAGCAGCGTCAGCAGGGCGGTCACCAGATAGACATTCTCGCGCAGGCCAAGCCAGAGATAGGCGGACGGATCGAACAGTCGACCCCACATCAGAAGCGCATCGTGAACCGATTCCGCACGGAAGGGGATCCAGCCGAGCATCATGACCGGCAAGGTTATTGCGACCCCGACGATCCATTGCAGGGTACGCGGAACGAACCGGATCAGGGGAGCCACGATGCGATAACAGAGTATCGCGACAGCGTGGTAGATGCCCCAGACGAGGAAGGTCCAGTTTGCGCCATGCCAGAGGCCCATGATGCACCAGCTTGCGAAGAGCGCCCGGTTGTTCTGGCGATCCGTTGTCGCGGTTGCCAGTCCCCCGACTGACCGGTCCTGCACCTTCACGCCCGCCAGTGGCAGGTAGAGGTAATCGCGAATCCAGCTGGAAAGGGAGATGTGCCAGCGGCGCCAGAAATCGCGTGGCGAACTGGCCAGATAGGGGAAGTTGAAGTTCTCGGGGAAGCGGATGCCGATCATCCGCGCACTGCCTATCGCGATGTGGGAATAGGCGCTGAAATCGAAATAGATCTGGAAGCCAAACAGGAATGCCAGCGTGTAGACATCCAGCGCGGAGAGGCTCGCCGCCGATGTTGCGTATCCTGAATCCACCAGCGGCGCGATATTGTCTGCCACCACCACCTTCAGCAACAGGCCATAGAGAACGCGGCGCAGCCCGACGAATACATCGCCCCATGAAAACGGCGCGCGATCCTTGAACTGGTACAGCACTTCCGCCGCACGCAGGACCGGTCCTGCAATCAGTTGCGGGAAGAAGGTGACGTAACAGCCATAGGCGATGAAGTCCTTCTCTGGCCTGATGAAGCCGCGATAGACGTCGATCGTGTAGCTGATCGTCTGGAACGTGTAGAAACTGATCCCGAGGGGCAGGATGATCTTGAGCACGATCGGATCGGGTTCGAAGCCCAGCAGATGCGCAAACCCTGTAACGTTTTCAGCGATGAAGATCAGATACTTGAAGTAGATCAGCAGACCCAGGTTGGAAACCAGGCTGATCAGCAGAAGCCGCTTGCGTTGCCTGTCCGGTCGCCCCTCCATCATCCGGGCCACGACATAATCGATGGTGGTGGACAGCAGCAGCAGCGGCAGGAACTCGACCCGCCAGAAGCCATAGAACAGCAGGCTGGAACCGAAGATGAGGCACAGCCGTGCCCGATAGGGCAGGTTCCAGTAGAGGGCAACGACAATTGCCAGCAGCAGCAGGTATGAAAGGGAATTGAAGATCATCTGTCGGCGGTCCCGCCCGGTAGTTCCAGAATGATCGCTTCGACCGCATCGGCAAAGATGCGGTGACCGCCAGCCTGAAAATGCATGAAGTCGATCTCTGCTTCGGCAGCACCCGTGGTTGAGTCCTTCGCGCCCCAGAGAGATGCAGGAACGATCCCTTCCAGATCGTGGAAGGACACGCCCCCGATCAGGGCGGCATTGCGCTTGAATTCGCTGTAGGCGGCGATGTCGTAGGGCGGGGCAACATCGTCACGCAGCGGCGCGATATAGAGCGCCACGCTGACCCCCTGCGACCGGGCGAGCGCCAGTATGTCATCCAGCGCTTCCATGTTGGCGGCATAGCGACCGGGAATCATCCGCCGGATCGACGATGCCTTGATGCCGAAGACCCGGTTGCGCGTCTTGTAGGCTTCGTTGAACAACTCCCCACGGACCCGGTTGCGCCGGTCCCAGGCGGGCCAGATGTCGGCCAGCGCCGTGCTCAGGTACGTCTCGACACTTTCCTGGACGGTCTCTTCCAGGGCCGCCACTTCATTCCCCAGATTGTCCCTTGAGGCATGTTCTCGCAGCAGGCGGTTTCCCGTGGCCGACCGGGAAAGAAGCGCTTGCGTGTCAGGATCATCAAGTGCGCCGCCGATATCCGGCCGGATTCCGGTTTCGCGCAGATCATCGAACACCAGTGGCAGAACCAGTTGCCTCACCGGAACTTTCGTCATCAGGTACGCGAACAGCAGATAATGTTCCTGCAGGTTGGCGTTGGGCTGTGATGCGGTCAGCAGGTATCTGCCATCGTCGAACAGTCGCCGATGCAGCTCCGGCGCCGCTGTTTCCTCTCCGGGATGAAATTGGTTGATGGCGTGAAGCTGGGAATTGCCAAGCCACAGCGTGACAGGCCGTCCCGCACCATGTTCCGCGTGGTCCTGAAGACAGCCTTCAAGATGTTTCAGATACAGGCAGTGGACTCGTTTCCCGTCAGCCTTGCCAAAGGTCGCCGTGGTCTGCGGCCCCAACGCAGCCTCATCCAGGTTGACCTGTGTGAAACCATGCGTGGCGAAGTGATGGACACCCACCAACCCGAGCAGAATGCCCAGCAGCAATGCAGAATGGCGCAGGACAGGCGCGGCGATGGAATTTCCGCTCATGCGAGTTCGGCCATTCTGAAGATCAATCTGAAGTAACTGCCACCGCGGATAGCGGCACCCCACCGGAATGACTGGCGCGCCTGCGATTGGGTATTACGCCCAGCCCTTCAGGGCGTCAACCGGATCGGTCTGCCGACCGCGCTGCCTGTCCGGTCGCCCGGCGACACTCGGCGGTACTCGGCAACGCCCGGCGGTGGATGCAGGCAGTTCCCCGGAACTAGCAACGCCCTTTCTTGGCCTGACCCGGTGGGCAGAATGTCCCGTCACCGGATTTCCTGTCATCATCTCCGATCGTGACCTTCACGCCATCCGTTTCGACGGTCGTCTTCGGCGTATCGCCTTCGATTGTTGTCTGGCAGGCAGTCAACATCAGGCCGAGGGCGACCAGCATCGCGAGATTCTTCAGCATTCTCAGGCTCCTTTCCCAAATCTTCCAACTACTTGGGTGTTGAGCAGGATTCCGGAAGGGTTCTGGACATGCTTGCCACGGGATTGTCACTGATCTGACGCGGGATGGGGAATGTGCCGCTGACCTGCCTCAGACAGAAGCGCGCTTGAAACGTGCGCCGCGTCCGCCCAAACTTGCTGCATGGAACAGGACAAGAGCGAGACCGGGGACGGTGACAGCCTGCAGGCGCAGTTGCTGATCGCCATGCCGTCAATGCAGGACGAGCGTTTTCAGCGCAGCGTCATCTTCATGTGCAGCCATACGGCAGATGCCGGGGCGATGGGCCTGATGATCAACAAGCAACTGCCCAATCTGCAGTTCGCCGATCTGGCCAAGCAGCTGGATATCGAGGCTGAGAACTCTCCGCCGATCACAATGCATTTCGGTGGTCCGGTGGAGACCGGGCGTGGTTTCGTGCTGCACTCCGATGACTATCAGCGCGAAGCCACGGTGCCGATGGCTGAGGGCGTCTCGATGACGGCAACGGTCGATATCCTGCGCGCCATGGCATCCGGAGCAGGGCCGGGCGACGCGATCCTGGCACTGGGCTATGCCGGTTGGGCGCCGGGGCAGCTGGAACAGGAAATCCAGCGCAATGACTGGCTCCACTGCAGTGCCGACAGTGACCTCATCTTCGAGGTCGCGCTGGATGCGAAGTGGGAGGCGGCGGTGCGTCGGATCGGCATCGACCCGGCGATGCTTTCGGTGCAGGCGGGCAGGGCATGACGATGCAGATCAATGCGCAGCCGTTCACCATTTCCGTCGGTGACGATGTTCTGGACGATCTGAACGCCCGGCTCGCGCGCACCCGATTCCCGAACGAGGTGGCGGGTGGCGGTTGGCATTACGGCGCCGACCTGACCTACATGCGGGAAATGGTGCGGCACTGGCAGATGGACTACGACTGGCGCAAGTGGGAAGCATTGTTGAATGACTTTCCCAATTATGTCGCGGAAGTCGATGGTTTCAATATACATTTCCTGTGTGAGGAAGGCTCGGGTCCGAATCCGACACCATTGCTGATCACGCATGGATGGCCGGGATCGGTGTTCGAGTTCCACAAGATCATCGAACCCCTGGCGCACCCGGAACGGTTTGGCGGCGACGTCAAGGACGCCTTCACGGTGATCTGTCCGTCGCTGCCCGGCTACGGCTGGTCCAGTGCTCCCGCGGCGCCAATGCATCCCAAGAAGATTGCCGACCTGTGGGCGCGTTTCATGACCGAAGTCTTCGGATTG
>JARGNO010000071.1:0-711 GCA_029213165.1 Minwuia sp. | reverse complement strand
GAGAAGTTTGCTGCGCAGGGGGGGGACTGGGGCTCCATCATCACCTCCTGGCTGGCGCATCGCCATCCCGGCAGGCTGATCGGCATTCATCTGAACATGGTGCCGCTGAAGCCGTATCTGGGGGCAGGGACGCCACCGGTCAGTGCCGACGAGAAGGAATGGATCGGCAGGTTTCGCGCCCGGACAGCCCGCGCGATGGGCTATTTCCAGATCCAGGGCACGAAGCCGCAGACCCTGAACTATGGTCTGGCCGACTCTCCTGCCGGTCTGGCTGGCTGGATCACGGAGAAATTCCAGTATCGGGTAAAGGAGGGGCCTGGAAAGCTCAGCCTGTTTCCGATGGACGAATTGCTGACCAACATCATGATCTACTGGGTGAACAACGCCCATAATTCCGCAAGCTGGATCTACACCGCCGTGACGCATGAGGGCGGAATGGAACTGGAAGCGCGCGCGGATGGTTCCGCCGACAGGATCGAAGTGCCGACCGGGTTCTGCCTGTTTCCCCATGACCTGGTGCCCGCACCGCCCGAAAGCTGGTTGCAGCGCGCCTACAATGTGCGGAACCTGACGGTGGAAGCCGACGGTGGACACTTCGCGGCCTGGGAGAAGCCCGAGGAACTGACCCGCGATATCCGGTCCTTCTTCCGGGACCTGCAATGAGCCGGGCGCCGGTGTCGGAGGGGCCTGAGGATCGCGCGCGGTACTTCG
>JARGNO010000070.1:463-17380 GCA_029213165.1 Minwuia sp. | reverse complement strand
TGGTTCAAGCTGGCACTGGACCCGTCCGGCACGCCGGTCGAGGCGTCATGCAACGGCGAAACCTGGCCCATCATCGCCGCCGACCCTGCCACCGCGCCGGAGACCGGGCAGATGCTGACCGCCGCGCCCGACGCGGTGATGCAGCAGGTCATCGACTGGCGCGAACGCTCCGGCGGCCCGGTACTGATTACGGAAGGCGGGCGGATGCTGGGCGCCATCGGCGACGACCAGATCTTCCGGGGGCTGCTCCGCCGGAAGGTGTGAGGTGGGATCCGATGAGATCGACCTGCATCCAACGCCAACGCTCGGAGGCCTCAAGCTGGGCTCTCGGGTCGAGCCCGAGAGCGCCGTGAGTGGGGGTGGATTTGTTGCATCAATCGTGACCGCCCCACCGACGCTGTGCCCGGGCTTGACCCGGGTACCCAGCCGTGCCGCGCAGGCTTCGCAGGAATTTTCCGTTCAGCCCCGCAGCCGCTCCGGCAGTGTCGTTGCGGGCGGGGTGTTGCGGCTGCGTTCGCTGGTGATGGCCCCGTCGATGATGGTCATGCCGACGCCGGGCAGGTTCCCCTGCTCGATGGACTCCAGCATGTTCTTCCCCGGCGCGTGCTGCGCCTGGTCCAGCAGCACGAAGTCGGCGGCCATGCCGACCTCGATCAGGCCGGTATCCAGATCCCGCATCCGCGCCGTGTTGCCGGTGGCGAAGCAGAAGGCGGTCTCCGCCTTCACGTCACCGAAGGAGGCCAGCAGCGCGATCATGCGCAGGATGCCGAGCGGCTGCACGCCGGACCCGGCAGGCGCATCGGTGCCCAGGATCACCCGCTCCATCTGCCCGATCTCCCGCGCCGTGTTCATGGCCAGCAGGGCCGCGCGCTCATTGCCATTGTGAACCAGCTCGATCCCGCGCCCGCACTGCTCGCACAGGCAGACGATCTGGTCGTCGGGCAGGGCGGTGTGGCCACCATTGATGTGGCCGATGATGTCGGCATCCGCCTCCAGCACCACGTCCTTGTCGATCAGGCCCGACCCCGGAATCGACGGGCCGCCGGTATGGATGGTGGACTGGATGCCGTACTTCCGCGCCCAGCCGACCATCTCCTTGGCGGTCTCGCCCGCCTTGACGGAGCCCAGCCCGACCTCCCCCAGCAGCTTCACGCCCGCGTCGGCCAGGTCCTTGAAATCGTTCTCGTCCATGCCCTGTTCGATCACCGGCGCGCCGCCATGCACCTTCACGCCGGAGGGGCGGAAATTCTCGTACCAGCGCTGGGAGGCGATCGCGAGCGCCTTCAGCCCGACAATGTCCTTCGGGCGGCCGGGCAGATGCACCTCACCCGCCGAGATCATGGTGGTGACCCCGCCATGCAGGCAGGAATCGATCCAGCTCAATTGTGACTGGCGCGGGGTGTAGTCGCCGATCACCGGATGCACATGGCTGTCGATCAGCCCCGGCGAAACGGCGGTCCCCTTCGCATCCACCTCCACATCGGCCTGGTCGGTATCCAGATCCTTCGCCTTGCCGATGGCCGCAATGCGCCCATCCAGCGCCACGATGCAGTCCGCATCCAGGATCGGATTCGCCAGATCACCGGACAGCAGCAGCCCGATGTTCCTGATGACGGTCTTGGTTGCCATGTCGTTCCCCCCCCTGAATCCGTGTATCGGGAATCCTACCTCACAACAGGTCCATGTCGAGGATCGCACCCAGCTCTGTCAGGGCCTGCTTTGCGCCCGTGACCTTGATGGTCTGCATCCCGAGTGCCTTGGCCGGTTTCAGGTTGATGCCGAGATCGTCGAGATAGACGGCCTCCGACGGGTCGATGCCGATCTCGCGGCAGGCGAGGCGGTAGATCTCGGGGTCGGGCTTGCGCAGGTTGACCTTCGACGATTCCACGACGATCTGGAAACGGGCCATCACCTCGGCCACGGCGGCGGCCTTCTCGCTGTCGCTGGAGATGCCGGGACCATGGCCCGCGCGGACATTGTTGGTGATGCAGGCGCAGATGCGGTCGCGGCGGATCAGGTCCAGCGCGCGCACCATCTCCGGCCTGAGTGTGCCCGACAGCAGCGCGATCACATCCTTGCCGGGAATCGGATGGCCGATGGCGGTGCTTTCAGCCAGGAACAGGCCGTCGAAGGCATCCAGGTCGACGTCATTGCGCTCGAACTGCGCCCAGGCATTCGTGTCCGGGTTGGTGGCGTTGATGCCCCGGATGGTGCCGACCGGCATGCCCTTTTCCGTCTCGTATTCGGCGAAACGCTCGAACGGGCTGGAGGTGAAAACCCCGCCGAAGTCCCAGATGACGGCCTTCACATTGCCTGCCGGTACGCTGCTGCTCATGGATGGTTCTCCTCCCACTCGACCGGCTCGGTGAGGAAATGCCGGCCTGCCCGGTCCTCCACCTCGACCACCCAGAGGTCCGGGTCGGTCGCCAGTCGGCGCTGAATATAGCTGTCGGCATCTGCTGCCGGAACCGGCTCCGTGCCGGAAGATCGCAGCCATGTGCGAACCCCGTCGATATAGCCGGGCGAATAGACGGTGGCGGTGCCGCCCGGTGCCTCCACCTTCAGCAGGATACTGCCCGCTTCCTCCGCGCCGCGCCTTACAAGATAGGCGAAAGCGCCCTGCGCGCGGACGCTGCGCAGGTAAGCCGCGACCCATATCTCCGCCTTCAGGCGAGCGGTCATGTGGAGTCTTCTGTGGCCTGTGCCATCCCTCTCCCCCACCCGGCCACCCACGGGATTATCCTCAATGGGTGGCCGGGTGGGGGAGAGGGATGGCACAGGCCGCCAAACGACTCAGGGATGGCAAAGACCACTGACAGACCACGCGCCACCAACGACATGGTTGAACCGCTGCCCCCGCGCGCGTCAGAATGCGTCAAACAGGAAACAACCGGGGAGGCAGGGAACATGGGCGATCCGTCATACATGTCGGCGCGGGCACTGGTGGCCGCCATTGGCCAGCAGACGTTGCGGTCGGAAGAGGTGCTGGATCATTACCTTGATCGGCTGGACCGGTTCAACGGGCAGATCAACGCGGTGGTGACGACGGATGTCGATGCGGCCCGCGCCCGCGCCCGTGCCGCCGACGCCGCCGCTGCCCGGGGCGAGAGCTGGGGGCCGCTGCATGGCCTGCCGATGACGGTGAAGGACACGTTCGAGGTTGTCGGCATGGCCTGCACCGCGGGGGCGCCGGAACTGAAGGATCATCAGCCCAACCGCCATGCCACGGCGGTGGAGCGGCTGATCGAGGCCGGGGCGATCGTCTACGGCAAGACCAACACGCCGCTCTGGGCCGGGGACCTGCAGACCTACAACGCGGTGTTTGGCACGACCAACAATCCCTGGGACGTGACCCGCGCGCCCGGTGGATCATCGGGCGGGTCGGCGGCGGCGCTGGCGTCGGGTTTCACGGCACTGGAGCTGGGTTCCGACATCGGCGGTTCCATCCGCAATCCGGCGCATTTCTGCGGTGTGGCCGGTCACAAGCCGAGCTTTGGCGCCGTGCCGATCCGGGGCCATATCCCGGGTCCCCCAGGCCATCTGACGGGTGCGGATATCGGGGTCGCCGGTCCGCTGGCACGCAGCGTCGATGATCTGGAACTGGCGCTGGATGTCATGGCCGGATCCGACATGCTGGACCAGGCGGGCTGGAAACTGAGCCTTGCGGCGGCCCGGCATGAGGCGATCCGGGACTACAGGGTTGCCGTCTGGTCGGACGATCCGTTCTGCGCGGTCGACCCGGAAGTCCGGGACCTGATCGAAGCTGCAGGCACGGCGCTGGAGGAAATGGGCGCGCAGGTGGACCGTACCGCCCGCCCTTCCATCGACATGCAGGAATCGCATGAGGTCTACTACACGCTGCTGGCGGCGGAACTTGGTGCGGCATTGCCGGAAAGCATGCGGCGAAAGCTGCGCGACAACCCGCCTGACGCGGACGACAAGAGCCATCAGGCCATCTATGCCCGTGGTGCGGTCATGGAGCACGCGGAATGGCTCCAGTGGAACGAGCGCCGTGCCATGCTGCGGGAGATGTGGAACCGCTTCTTCGGTGACGTCGATGTCCTGCTCTGTCCGGTCATGCCACGCGCCGCGATCCCCCACGATCAGTCCTCCGGCTTTGGCAGCCGCACCGTGGAGATCGCGGGCCAGAGCCGCAACTATGTCGACATGATAGTCTGGTGCGGCCTGACCTGCGGCGTCTATCTGCCGGCCACCGTGGTGCCCGTGGGACGCACGGACGCCGGGCTGCCGGTCGGGGTTCAGGTCGTTGCCAACTTCATGGAGGACCGCTCGGCACTGCATGTGGCGCGGCATCTGGAGAAGGCACTGGGCGGTGTCGTGCCGCCACCCGGCTTCGCATGAGGATTGCCGTCCTCGGCGGTGGGCATGGCGCCCATGCCGCCGCCGCCGACCTTTCGGAACAGGGGCATGAGGTCCGCTTCTGGCGGCGCGACACGGCAGCGCTGCAGGGACTGATGGAAAAGGGCGGGCTGCGCCTGACGGATGCGGCAGGCAGTCGTGACGTGTCGATCCGACTGGTTACGCCGGAAGTCGGTCAGGCGGTGCGGGACGCGGACCTGATCCTGATGCCCGGTCCGGCCATGGCGCAGGTGGACATTGCCCGGGCCATGGCACCGCATCTGTCCGATGGTCAGGGCATCCTGATGCCGCCTGGCAGTTTCGGCACCTGGGTGGTCATGGATGCCTTGCGTGCCGAGGGCTGTGATGCGGACCTGCTGCTGGGTGAGTCCGGCACCCTGCCTTGGCTGGCGCGGATGCAGGGACCGGAGGAGGTCGCCATCGTCACCCGTGCGACCCGGCTTCCGACCGGCGTGTTTCCGCTGGCCCGTGCCGATGCGGCATTTGGCCTGTTCTGCCGCGCCTTCCCGAGCATCGAGCGGCTGACCGATGCCCTTGACGGGGCACTGATGAATGCGGGGCCGATCATTCATCCGCCACTGATCCTGATGAATGCCGGACCCATCGAACACTTTGACCACTGGGACATCCACAACGAGGGGACGCAGCCCGCGATCCGCCGCGTCACCGATGCGCTGGATGCAGAGCGCGTGGCGGTGCGGGAGGCGCTGGGCTATGGCGCGCCGCATTTCCCGCTTGCCGATCACTATGACGACAGCAGGCCGGAGTGGATGTACGGGCAGGCGGCACATGACCGGCTGGTGGTCAGCAGCCGTTGGCGGGAGACGCTGGACCTGACCACGCACCGCTACATGCGGGAGGACGTGGCGATTGGCCTGGCCTTCCTGGTCTCGGTCGCGCGCCGGGTCGGTGTGCCCGTGCCGGTGGCGAGCGGCCTGCTGGCCCTTGCCGGAGCGATCAATGGGGAGGACTTCCTGATCACGGGGCGCACGCTGGAGAGCCTCGGCCTCGGCGAAATGACGCCTGCGGCCCTGCAGGCCCGGTTGAGAGACGGATTCTGATGCCGCGCGTCGCACTTGTCGGAGCCGGGCGCATGGGGCGCGGGTTGGCGCATGTCTTCGCCTGGGGTGGCTGGCAGGTCGATCTGGTGGATGCAAGGGCACGGGACCATCCCGCTGCCAGTGCACTGCTGCGGCAGGCCGAAGCGGAGGTGACGCGCACCCTGAACCTGATGGCGGAGTTCGGGCAATGCGATGCGGATGCGGTTCCCGGCCTGCAAGGGCGCATCGGGTACCTCGCAGCAGATGCGCTTCCCGATGCGCTTTCCAGAGCGGATCTGGTGATGGAAGGTGTGCCGGAGACGCGGGAGGCGAAGGCGGAGGCCCTGTCCCTGATCTCTGCCCATGTGCGGGCGGAGACAATCATCGCCTCCACCACATCCACGATGCTGTCCACCGAACTGGCGGCGCATGTGCGTGCGCCCGAGCGATTCCTGAATGCGCACTGGCTCAACCCCGCCTACCTGATCCCCTTGGTGGAGGTCAGTCCGCACGACGGCACGACGCCGGAGGTGCGCGAGCGGCTGCTTGGCTGGCTGCGCGCGATCGGCAAGGTGCCGGTGGTCTGCAAGGCCAGTCCCGGCTTCATCGTGCCGCGCATCCAGGCGCTGGCGATGAATGAGGCAGCGCGGATGGTCGAGGAAGGCGTGGCCAGTGCCGAGGACATGGATACCGCCATCCGTGCAGGGTTCGGGCCGCGATTCGCCGTGCTGGGACTGGTGGAGTTCATCGACTGGGGCGGGGTCGATATCCTGCATCACGCCAGTCGCTATCTGACCGAGACCACCGGTCAGGACCGTTTTCGCGCGCCTGACATCGTGGGGCAGAAGATGGCGCAGGGCGCAACCGGCCTGCATGCAGGTCGCGGGTTCCACGACTATGCTGACGTGGATCGCGACGCCTATCAGCGCGACCGTATCCGGGATTTCATCGATGTGCTGGGGCAGCGCGGCCTGCTGGCCCCACCAAAGGCCTGAGCGGCAGCAGATCCTGCGCGAGAGGGCGAACGGAAATCTCGGACAGATCGAGGCCACCCGCAATCACGCTGTGCACGGGCTTGACCCGGGTATCCAGGAGGTCCGCTCAGACTTCGATCACCAGCTTTCCGAAATGGCTTGCCGCGCGCATGGTGTGATAGGCGGCACGGGCATCCTCGAATGCGAATGTCCGGTCGATCACGGGCTTCAGGCCATGCGTCGTGATTGCGCGGTTCATGTCGGCAAACATCGACCGCGGGCCGACGTAGATCCCCCGGATCGTCACCGACTTGCGCATGATCGCGGTCGGACTTGCCTGCCCCGCAGCGCCGGTCAGGATGCCGATCAGGCCGATGATGCCGCCAACCCGCACGGCATTCACCGACCGGTCGAAGGTGCCGGGGCCACCGACTTCAACCACCCGGTCAACACCTGCACCACCGGTCAGGTCCAGCACAGCGGCATCCCAGTCTGGAGTGGTGCGGTAGTTGATGGTTTCATCGGCACCCAGGGCCTTCATCCGCGCCAGTTTCTCGTCGGATGATGAGGTGACGATGGTCCGCACCCCCATCATCGCGCAGAACTGCTGCGCGAAGACGGAGACGCCGCCGGTGCCCAGCAGCAGAACCGTCTCACCGGCCTGCACCGGTCGTGGCTGCGTCAGGGCGTGCCAGGCGGTCAGCGCGGCACAGGGCAGGGTTGCGGCTTCCGCGTCGGTCAGGTGTTCGGGTGTCGCGATGACGCCCCGTTCGGGCAGGATGACTTCCTGTGCCAGCACGCCCTGGCGCGCGCCGCCCAGCGCCGATGCCATCGCGGCGGGACTGACCTCCCCCGCCGTCCAGTCCGCGAAGAAACAGGACGTGACACGGTCACCTTCCTTCAGGCTGACGCCCGCTCCGACGGCTGTCACCACCCCGGCACCATCCGAATTCGGGACGGTGGGGAATGGCAACTTGCGGGTGATCGGATCCTCGATGGTACTGAGGTCGCGATAGTTGATCGAATTGGCGTTGATCTTCAGCCGGACTTCCCCCGGACCAGGTGTCGGCACGGGCCGTTCGGCAAGGTTCAGCGCATCAACGCCGTCACCCGAAATGATCTCCCAGGCGCGCATGACAATTGTCCAATCTGCAGGAAACGGTGGTGGGCGGTGTCTGTGAACTCTGCCGACTGTGGCCGCCGCGATCAAGTCACGACCAAACCGTTCCATGAGATCCGGTTGTGCCCGGACGCAGAACGGGCCGCACCACAACTGCAATCACAGTGTGGGACGGCCCGTCCGGCCGGTCAGTGGTCCTGATGCGGATCAGGTGCGGCGGCGACGGCCCCCGCGACCCAGACCGATGGCCTTCGCCATCTCGGCCCGCTTCTCGGCGTAGCTGGGTGCAACCATCGGATAATCCGAGGGCAGGTTCCATTTGGCGCGGTAGTCTTCCGGCGACATGTTGAAGTTGGTGCGCAGGTAGCGCTTCAGCATCTTCAGCTTCTTGCCGTCTTCCAGACAGATCAGGTAGTCCGGGGTAACGGAGCGGCGCACGGAGACAGCAGGCTTCTGCTTCTCGGCTTCCGGTTCCGGCTCGGCCGTGCCCGCGCCGGCAAGGGCGGTGTGAATGCGATTGATCAGTTCCGGCAGTTCATCGGAAGCGACAACATTGTTGGAAACATATGCGGCGGTGACCTCAGCGGTCATTTCGAGCAGATCATGCTGCGTGGTAGCACCATTCTCAGCCGTATTCGATGCCATGATGGCAACTCCTGTTTGCAATTCTCAGAATTTGAAATGTCTCCCTGACCACTCATGGCCGGAGATTCGAGGCGCAATCTAGTCATTCCTGAGAGAAATGGAAGTATTTCTTGGTGGAAAAATCAATTTGTTGAACAAGTATATCAGTACACAGCCCGAGATGGTTAATGTCATCAGGTTTGATTACATTGTCAGAATGTCGCACTTCGGGGGAAATAGGTGACACGATGATGCCGCCAAATGGAGGCAGATTAATTGCCACCCGTCCTGTCCGGCATGGTAAGTTGCCGTTGCGGCATTTCAGACGGAGGCAAGTATCATGGCTGACGGTTCGAGACCGGTTTCTTCAGTTCGCGCCAATTGCAGTGACGCGGAATGGCAGGCACGACAGTCGCTGGCGGCCACCTATCGCATCTTTGATCATTTCGGCTGGTACGAGCTGATCTTCAATCACATCACGTTGCGGGTGCCCGGTCCGGAACACCACTTCCTGATCAATCCCTACGGCCTCTGGTACCGGGAGGTCACGGCCTCCAACCTGGTCAAGGTCGATCTGGACGGGAACATCATCGGTGACAGTGAATGGGGCATCAATCCGGCAGGCTACGTGATCCACTCCGCGATCCACGCGGCGCGGGAAGATGCGCATTGTGTGATGCATACGCATTCCACCACCGGTGTCGCGGTTGCCTGCCAGGCCGCAGGCCTGTCACGCGACAATTTCTATGGCGCGATCATCGGCGACCGCGTTGCCTATCATGACTTCGAAGGCGTGACGTGTGACGCGGATGAAAAGGTCAGGCTTGTCGCCAATCTGGGTCAGAAGAATTACATGATCCTGCGCAGTCACGGGCTGCTGGCCTGTGGCCATTCCGCAGCGGCCGCGTTCCAGCGTATCTGGACGCTGCAGCGGGCCTGCGATGTCCAGATGATGGCCCAGCAGGGCGGGCAACCGATCATTCCCGTGACGCAGGATATCGTCGACCGCTCCCAGGGCGTGATGGACAATTTTGAAGGCGAAGGCACAACGGCGGCTGACCGGATATTCGATGCGCTGGTGCGGGAGATCGATCGGAAGGATACTTCCTGGCGCGACTGATTCTGCCGATCTGCCGGGGAACCCTGAAACGAGATGACGACATCCGCCCGCCTGAAGCTGGCCGACGACCTGGTTTTCCGACCCTGGTGGTGGGACGCCAGAAAGCGTCAGGTCCTGCCTGAACCCGTTATGCCCGAACGGGCCGACGTCGCCATTGTCGGCGGTGGCTACACTGGTCTGTCTGCGGCGCTGACCGCCGCGCGGGGCGGGGCAAAGGTGGTTGTCTTCGATGCGGAGGATCCGGGCGATGGCGCCAGTACCCGCAATGGCGGCATGGTGGGCGACCGGCTGAAACCATCCTTCCCGAAGCTGGAGAAGTCCTTCGGCACCGAACGGGCCATGGCCCTGATGGCGGAACCCGCGAATGCGGTCGATTATGTCGAGCGGCTGGTCATCGACCTGGGCATCGATTGCGATTTCGGGCGGATGGGCCGCTACTACCCTGCCGTCAATCCAGCGCATTTCCGGGCGATGGAAACCTCGCTGGCAGCGGAGCAGGCAGCGCGCGGGGACATCGGCGCGACGATGGTCAGCGCGGAGGAGCAGGCGCAGTTCCTCGCCAGTCCGCTCTATGCCGGGGGGCGGGTGCAGTCCCGCACCGGCGGCCTGCACCCTGCGAAGTTTCATGACGGGCTGATGGATGCGGCCCGCAATGCCGGGGTGACGGTCCTGGCCCGCACTGCCGTTCTGGGGCTGGAGGAGGAAGACGACTTCATCCGTCTCGACACCAGTCTGGGTTATATCAATGCCGACCGGGTGCTGATCTGCACCAACGGCTATACCGGCGCGCTGCAGCCTGACCTGCAACGCCGGGTCATTCCCGTCACCAGCGCCATCGCGGCGACGGAGGAACTCGATCCGGCACTTGTGGAGCGGCTGATCCCCGGCGGGCGGATGATCACCGACAGTTTCAACCTGCTGAACTACTTCCGGCCCAGCCCCGACGGACGGCGCATCCTGCTCGGCACGCGCCCCGGCCTGTTCGCCGCGAAGCAGGGGCCGCGGCTGGCGCAGTACATCGGCAACCGCATCGGTCAGATCTTCCCGGAACTGGACGGCACGCAGATCACCCATTGCTGGTGGGGCAAGGTTGCCTTCAGCTTCGATCATTTTCCGAAGATCGGGATGAGTGAACGCATCGGGCACGCGCTCTGCTATGGCGGATCAGGCGTCGCCATGTCGGTCTGGCTGGGCCACAAGCTGGGACAGAAGGCGCTGGGCGACCTGGCCGGGCGGACAGCCTTTGACGACATGCCCTTTCCGGGACGCTTCTACTATCGGTCATGGCCCTGGTTCCTGGGGCCGGCGATGGCCTGGTACGGCGCGCAGGACCGCATGGCGGGCCGTTACCGGCGGGCGGCGTGAGCGGAACGGATCGGGCGACACTGGTCCGCGTCTGGCACCTGGCCTGGCCCGTGATCCTGTCGAACGTCACCACACCCCTGCTTGGCCTGGTGGACACAGCCGTGGTCGGACGCCTGCCCGGGCCGGAATACATCGGGGCGGTGGCCATCGGTGCCGCCGCATTCACCGGCATCTTCTGGATGTTCGGTTTCCTGCGCATGGGCACCACGGGGTTTGTCGCGCAGGCGATGGGGGCGAACGATTTCACAGAGGTCCGGGCGATCCTGGGACGCGCGATCCTGATCGCGATCCTCTTCGGCGCCCTTCTGGTGGCGTTGCAGCAACCGCTCTGGGCCGGGGCGATCCACCTGCTTGACCCAAGCACGACCGTCCGGGGATTGGCGGAGCAATACTATTCCATCCGCGTCTGGACCGGCCCGGCGGCGCTGGTGAACTACGCGCTGCTGGGGTTCTTCATCGGGATGCAGCGGCCAAGGCTGGCGCTGGCGATCCAGATCTGGCTGAACGGGGTGAACATCGCGCTGGATCTGCTGTTCGTCGTGGGGCTGGACATGGGGGTTCCCGGCGTCGCCTGGGCAACCCTGATCGGCGAGTATTCCGCAGCGATCCTGGGCATCGTCGTGGCACTGCGGGTCCTGCGTCCGCACGGGGGGCGGTTCAACTGGCCTGCCATTCTGGATCCCGTGCAGGGCAGGCGGTTGCTCAGCGCCAACTTCGATATCTTCGTGCGCACGGCCTGCCTGATCATCGCCTTTTCATGGGCCACGCGTGTCGGTGCCCGGCTGGGTGATCTGGCGCTGGCCGCCAACGCAATCCTGATGCAGATGGTTCACCTGCTGGCCTACGGCCTGGATGGCTTTGCCTTCGCGGCGGAGGCGTTGGTCGGCGGGGCGCTGGGCGCACGCAGCCTGGGCGCACTGCGGGAGGCGGTGGTGGCCAGCACCATCTGGGCCCTGATCGTCGCTGTCGGGGTCGCGATTGCCTACCTGGTCGCCGGGCCGCTGCTGATCGCCGTCATGACGGATCAGCCGGAGGTGCAGGCCACGGCAGAAGCATACCTGTTCTGGCTCGTGCTCTATCCCCTGATCGCCATCTGGTGTTACCAGTTGGACGGCATCTTCATTGGCGCGACCCAGACAGCGGAAATGCGCAATGCGATGATTCTCTCACTCGGGGTCTTTGTCGTGGCGATCCTGACCTTGCCGGACATGTTCGGGAACCATGGCCTCTGGGCCAGTCTGAGCATCTTCAACGTCGCGCGGACCGTGACCCTGGGGGCGTACTACCGCCGGATCGAGGTGAGGGCGGCGAAATCGCGGTCGGCCTGATGCGAAACCGGTCAACTGCCTGCAAATTGTCCATTCCGGGCGCGGATGCCGCTCGCCAATGTGAGGTCAGCGAGAACGAAAAACCCCGCCGCCCCGGGGAGGTGGGGCGACGGGGCTGTTCGCGCCGACGTCATTCTGGGGAGGAGAGAGCGGTCAGGCGCGAAGGTGCGTATTCTCCGGATCGAACGGGCTTTCACCGAGAACTGTAATGCGATGCATCCGATCCAGAATTCTCATTTCAAGTTCCGTACCAGTTTCAGCCAGATCAGGGCGAACCATGACCATGGCCAGTGATTTTCCGGTGCGTGGTCCATAGTTACCCGATGTTGCACGTCCAACCAGTTCACCGTCCAGATAGACCGGATTGTTGCCGAGTGCGTCCGCGTCGGTCACATCATGCACCTCGACTGTTGCAAAGGCGTTGTCGAAACCGCGCTGTTGCCATTCGACCAGCGCGTCGCGTCCGATGAATTCCCCCTTGTTGGGATGCACGAAACGGTCGAGACCGGATTCATAGGCCGCATACTCGATGGACAGTTCGGTGCCGACCATGCGGTAGGATTTCTCGATGCGCAGCATGTCCATGGCGCGGATGCCGAAGGGCTTCAGCCCCAGGTCCTGCCCGGCGTTCCAAAGCGCGTCGAAGATGTGGTTCTGATATTCGATCGGGTGATGCAGTTCCCAGCCCAGCTCGCCGACGAAATTGACACGGCAGGCCAGTGCCGGGGCCAGGCCGACGTCGATCTGCTGCGCTGTCAGCCAGGGGAAGGCCTCATTGGAGAAATCGGCACCGGAAACCCGCTGCATCAGCTCGCGCGCCTTTGGCCCGGCGATGACCAGCACCCCGTTCTGGTTGGTCATCTGGTCGTAGCGGACCGAGCCATCCGTCGGCATGTGCCGTTTCAGCCAGTCGTGGTCGAGACGCTGGTAGGCCCCGGCGGAGACGAGATAGAAGCTGTCGGACGCTTCCCGCACCACAGTGAACTCGGAATGGACGCCGCCGCGCGTGTTCAGGGCATGGCAGAGGCCGATGCGTCCGACGCGGGGCAGGCGGTTGGCCAGCAGGTTGCGCAGGAAATCGAGGGCACCGGGGCCGGAGATCCGGCACTTGGCAAAGGCGGTCATGTCGAGGATGCCGACATTCTCCGCGACGTTCAGCGCCTCTGCCTTGACATGCGGGAACCATCTGGAGCGGCGGAACGACCAGTCATCTTCCTGCGCCACGCCTTCCGGGGCAAACCAGTTGGCGCGTTCCCAGCCGAACTTCTGCCCGAAGACCGCGCCCAGATCCTTCAGCCGGTCATAGCAGGGGGCGGTGCGCAGCGGGCGACCGGCCTCACGCTCCTCATCCGGGTAATGGGTGACGAAGACGTTGGCGTAGGCTTCCTCGTTCTTCACCTTCAGGTACGACTTGGTGGCGTAGTCGCCGTAGCGGCGCGGATCGACGCCCAGCATGTCGATGGTCGGCTCTCCGTCGACGATCCATTCGGCAAGCTGCCAGCCCGCGCCGCCGGCGGCGGTGATGCCGAAGCTGTGGCCTTCATTCAGCCAGAGGTTCGGCATGTCCCAGGCCGGGCCGATGATCGGGCTGCCGTCCGGGGTGTAGCAGATGGCCCCGTTGTAGACCTGTTTCACGCCGACCTCGCCGAAGGCGGGCACGCGGTAGATGGCGCTTTCGATATGGGGTTCCAACCGCTCCAGATCCTCCTGGAACAGTTCGAACTCGGCGTCCGGCTTCGGGCCGTTGATGTAGCAGGCGGGCGCGCCCTTCTCGTAGGGGCCGAGCAACAGGCCACCGCGCTCCTCCCGCATGTACCAGGACGCATTGGAATCGCGCAGCACGCCCATCTCCGGCAGTCCCTGTTCCTTGCGGGCGAGGATATCCGGATGTGCCTCCGTGACGATGTACTGGTGTTCGACGGGGATCACGGGGATCTTCAGGCCCAGCATCTGCCCGGTCTGCTGCACGAAGTTGCCGGTGGCAGAGATCAGGTGCTCGCAGGTGATCTCCCCCTTGTCAGTGGTCACCTTCCACTCCCCGGACGCGGTGCGACCGATGGCGGTGACGCGGGTCTGGCGATAGATGGTGGCCCCGCGCTGCCGGGCACCGGTGGCGAAGGCCTGGGTCAGATCGGCGGGCTGCACGTAACCGTCATCCGGGTGCTGGATCGCGCCCACCAGATCGTCGGTGTTGCACAGCGGCCAGATCTCCTTCACCTGCTTCGGTGTCAACTGCCGGACATCGACACCAATGGTCTCCGCCACGCCTGCATATTGCAGGTATTCGTCCATGCGTTCCTTCGAGGACGCGAGGCGGATGTTGGAAACCCGCCGCAGGCCGACGTCCTGGCCCGTCTCCTCCTGCAACTCTCCGTACTGGCGGACCGAGTACTTGTGAATCTGGCCGACGGAATAGGACAGGTTGAACAGCGGCAGCAGTCCGGCAGCATGCCAGGTGGAGCCGGAGGTCAGTTCGTTCCGCTCCAGCAGCACCACATCGGTCCAGCCCTTCTTCGCCAGGTGATACAGCGTTGAAACACCGACGACACCGCCACCGATCACCACCGCCCGTGCATGGGTCTTCATCGCACCCGTCCTCCGCCAGAAGAAGTCATGGCACGTTCATGCTACGCCGCTGCCAGACGCGCTACGCCGCCACCGACCCGGACTGACGTGCGCGCGACATGGCAGGAGCGACAGCGGCTTGCGAACCGGACCACGGAATTCCGGTACACGCGACGTGGATCAGAAGTTCAGCATGTCCATGGACCGCAGGATCGGCGGTTCGCGCAGGGCCTTGCCCATCTGGTCGAGGTCGCCGCGTTCCTGACGCCAGGCCATGTACTTCTTGTGATCGGCGGCATCGCGCCACTGTTCGTACAGCAGGATGGTCTTGTTTTCCTCGTCGATGGCGCCTTTCAGCACCTCACAGCCTTCGAACGCGACGGTGTCGGGCAGGATCTTCGGAAACTCGGTACGAAATGTCTCCCAGGCTTCGTCCTTGATCCTCAGTTCCAGTGTGACAATGGCTGACATGGGTCCCTCCCGTTATGGGCGCGGGTTCCCGGCGGATGGGGCACGGGCCGCGCTGTTGGGACAAGCCTGATGCCGTCTCCGGATCGGTTCAAGCGAAACCTTGTCTGTCAGCGGATGCCGTTGGCGCGCTGCAGGGTCCGCACATAGGCGATGATCTGCGCCACCTCTGCTTCGGAAACGCCGGGAATCGGTGGCATGCTGCCGAACGACCAGTGATGCTGGCGCACGCCATTCTTCACGGCCAGAACGAAGCTGATGTCGGCATGGTGGCCGGGTTCGTAGATCTTGTGGACCAGCGGCGGGCCGCCCGATCCACCCCCGGCGTTGGCGCCATGGCAGGCGACGCAGTTCCTGTCGAAGACGATCTTGCCGGTCGCGGCGGCGCCGGAAAGCTGGGGCACGGTGACCGCCACCTGATGTGCCAGCGACTGCTCGGACGTGCTGCCACGAACCAGCAACCAGACGATGGCGGCGCTGGTCGCTCCAGCCAGCACCAGAACTGTGATCAGACGTATCGGTGACACCGCAATCCTCCTCGACCTGCAAAGGCGTGAAGTCTCGGGGTTCCTGTCACTGGAAGGTCAAGCGGACACCCGGCGCGACGGTCGGAAAAGCGTCACGCCGGGTGTGGTGTCAGTTCGCGCCTTCGAGCAGACGCCGGGCGATGACCTGGGCCTGGATCTCGCCGGCACCTTCGAAGATGTTCAGGATGCGGGCATCGCAGAGGATTCGGCTGATCTCGTATTCCAGCGCGAAGCCGTTGCCGCCATGGCTCTGCAGCGCATTGTCGGCGTTGGCCCATGCCACGCGCGCGCCCAGCAGCTTGGCCATTCCGGCCTCCAGATCACAGCGCCGCCCCTCGTCCTTGGTGCGGGCGGAGAAATAGGTGAGCTGCCGTGCGATCATGGTCTCCACTGCGGCCCAGGCGACCTTGCCGTGGACACGCGGGAATTCGTAGATCGGGCGGCCGAACTGCACCCGGTCCTTGGCGTAGCGCATGCCGGTCTCCAGCGCGTTCTGGGCCACGCCGATGGCGCGGGCGGCGGTCTGGATGCGGGCGGATTCAAATGTGGCCATCAACTGCTTGAAGCCATTGCCCTCTTCCCCACCGAGCAGGTTGTCGGCACCGACCTCGAAACCATCGAAGCCCAGTTCGTATTCGCGCATGCCACGGTATCCCAACACCTCGATCTCGCCGCCGCTCATGCCCTCGGCGGGGAACAGGTTGCCGTCCTCCCCGCGCGGTTTCGGTGCGAAGAACATCGACAGGCCGCGATAGCCCGGCTCGTCGGGGTTGGTGCGGGCCAGCACGGTCATCACGTCGGCGCGGGCCGCATGGGTGATCCAGGTCTTGTTGCCGGTGATGCGATAGGTATCGCCGTCCTTCACCGCGCGGGTGCGCAGTGACGCGAGGTCGGAGCCGGTGTTGGGTTCGGTGAACACTGCGGTCGGCAGGATCTCGCCGGAGCAGATGCCGGGCAGCCAGCGCTGCTTCTGCTCTTCCGTGCCGCCGGTCAGCAGCAGTTCCGCCGCGATCTCGGAGCGGGTGCCGAGAGAGCCGACACCGATGTAACCGCGCGAGAGTTCCTCGGAGACCACGCACATGGCCATCTTGCCCATGGCATGTCCGCCGTATTCCTCCGGCACCGTCAGGCCGAAGACGCCCAGCTCACCCATCTCCTTCACGACCTCGATGGGGATAAGCTCGTTGTCCAGATGCCACTTGTGGGCGTGCGGGGCGACCTTGTCATCGGCGAACTTGCGGAACTGGTCACGGACCATGCCGTAGGTCTCGTCCAGTCCCGGATCACCGAAGTTGCCGGTCTCCAGCGCATTGTCCAGCAGCGTCGCGATACGGGCGCGGACGGCGGCGGTATTGCCGTTGAAGATCAGGCGCCGGACCTCCGGTGCGCCAAGACGCTGCACCTGG
>JARGNO010000070.1:0-453 GCA_029213165.1 Minwuia sp. | reverse complement strand
ATTCAGGTCCTGCGGCCGCACGACCTCGCCCTGGTTCATCGGGATACCGTTGCCAAGCTGGGCCAGATACTCGCCGAACCCGGCCTGCAGCATCAGCTGTTCCAGCTCGCCCAGCTTGCCTTCCGCGTCCAGGCGCTCCGCCCAGTGCAGCAGTTCGCGCAGGCTCTCGACATAGGTCGCGACCCAGGCCAGGCCGTGGCTGGCGAACTGGTTCACCTCCAGCAGTTTCGCGTCGATGCGGCCTTCCTCGTTGCGGACCAGACCGGCGACGGAATTGATGGCGACCTGCTTGTAGCGGTCGGCGGCGTCCAGTGCGCCACGGCAGAGACGCAGCAGATCGGACAGGACGGGGGATTCGTCGGTGGCACTCAGGACAGGTGCGGAATCGGGCATGGTGGCCTCCCGTGATACTAGTGGAATGACGTGATGGCGGCGTTATAGGCCAGAGCCAGC
>JARGNO010000004.1:29668-125972 GCA_029213165.1 Minwuia sp. | reverse complement strand
GGTGGCAACCTGTCGGGGTGGTGCCGCAGGCGTGGTACGGGGCGGCGTCGGTGCCGCGGCCGGGGCCTCGACGGTGGCTGGTGCGGTCGGGCGAATGACACGCGGTTCCGTTCTCGGCGATTCCGGTGCCGGGCTTGCGGCAACCGTACGCGCCGGTGCCGGAGTTGAAGGTGGCGGAGCCGGGGGTGCCGGGTTTGAAGAGGCCGCCGCAGTAGCTGGCGGTTGCGCAGTCGGCGGCGCGACCGGTCGCGCAACTGAGGTTGCGGGGGCGGCGACAGGGGGAGGCTGCAAGGCAACAGTCACAGGCGCACGCGGGGCCGCCGGTCGTGAAAGGACCGGCGCAGTGCCACTGCCCGTCACTCCGGCAGTGCTGTTTCGACTGCCAGGCGGCGTCAGCCGCACCGGTCCGGACGGTCTGTTGAACGGCAGCCGGTAGCGTTGTGGGCCAGGCGACACAAGGCTCGGCTGCACCTGCGGGGCGGGGGCCGTGCCGACGATATCGGGATTGATCCATACGGCGCCCTGCTGCGCCATGACCGGCGCACCGAACGACAACGCACTGATGCCAATCACCATCGCCATCACCGAAGTGCCACGTACATGCTTCGAATCAGGCCTCTGCCCGCCCTTGCCGCAGGTTGCCAAGTTCACTGCCCTCCAGCCCTGTTTGGGCGGACATTACTGCATCAGTCGTCCAGATCAAAACCCGCCTTGACCGGTCGCGCCGTGCAACCTGTCCATGATCGGGGACGCCTGTGGCGAAAATCAGGCAGCCTTGCGCTTCGCCGCATCCTTCAGCGCCTGCAGCAGGGGCTGCTGCATCTGGCCGTTCCCGGCTACGATGCTGCCGTTCTGCAGCATCTTGCGACCGCCGTTAAGATCCGTCACCAGACCACCGGCCTCTCGCACCAGAACGATTCCGGCGGCCATGTCCCAGGCCTTGAGGTCCCGTTCCCAGAAGCCCTCGAACCGGCCTGCCGCGACATAGGCCAGATCCAGCGAGGCAACGCCGAGCCGACGGATACCGGCGACCCGCCCGGTCAGTTCCTGCATCTCCCGATGGAATGTCGCGTGGCCGTCCTTGCCGATATGCGGAATGCCGGTACCGAAGACCGACTCATCCATGCGTGTGCGTCCTGACACCCGAAGGCGCTTGTCATTGACGAACGCACCTCGGCCCTTCTCGGCGTAGTACATCTCGTCGCCGACCGGTGCCAGCACCATGCCGGCAACCAGCTCGCCATGCTGCTGCAGCCCCAGCGAGATGGCGAAATGCGGGATACCGTGCAGGAAATTGGTGGTGCCATCCAGCGGATCGATGATCCAGAAGCTCTCGGGATCCGCGCCCTTGACCTCCCCGCCTTCCTCCAGCAGGAAGCCGAAATCGGGGCGTGCCCGCTGCAGTTCCTCCCGCAGGATACGCTCCGCCTGCAAGTCCGCATTGGTGACAAAGTCGCCGGGCCCCTTGCGGGAAACCTGCAACTGCTCGATCTCGCCGAAGTCATGCAGCAGTGACCGGCCCGCCTTGCGGACCGCGCGCTCCATGACATTGATCAGGGGGGATTTACGCACTTCAAATAGCCTCTCAGGCGGATGCCTACTGGATGCCGACAGGCGGCAGGATCGCTCGCAGGATTAATCAGGCGCGGCTGACGTAAGTGCCTTCAGCGGTCGCAACCACGATCTTCTCACCCACGCCAACGAACGGCGGCACCATGCAGCGCATCCCATTGTCCAGGGTAGCGGGCTTGTAGCTGTTGGCCGCTGTCTGCCCCTTGACCACCGGCTCGGTATCGGTGACTTCCTGCGTCACATGCTCCGGCAGGATCACGCCCAGGGCCTCTTCCTCGAACATTTCGACCTGCACCATCATGCCGTCCTGCAGATAGACCGCCTGATCGCCCACCAGGGACGCTGCGATGCTGATCTGCTCGTAGCTGTCGGTGTCCATGAAGGTCACCAGTTCGCCATCGGTGAACAGGTACTGGTAGTCCTTCTGCTCCAGCCGCGCCCGTTCGACAGTCTCGGCGGAACGGAACCTTTCGTTCAGCTTCGACCCGTCGCGCAGGTTCTTCAGTTCCACCTGCAGGTAGGCGCCACCCTTGCCGGGCTGCGTGTGCTGAATGCGGACGGCGCGCCAGAGGCCGCCCTTGTGTTCGATCACGTTGCCGGGACGGATCGCATTGCCGTTGATCTTCATGCTGGAAAATCCGGTTGCTGAGAGTGTTCTGGTGATGTGTGAGCGGCGCGGAACCTATCCTCTCCGTCCGCTGCTGTCGAGCCATGTTCGTGGGAAGGTACCAGAACCGGCCCTCCGCTGGTGATCCCTGCCGCCCGGGACGCGTACAAGCAGCCACAGGCGCCAGAGGTCCGGGCGCGCGTCGGAGAGAACTGCAGATGCCCAAGGTAACAACGGATCCCGCCCTGGCAGTCGTGATAGGCGACGGCGGCATCGGCACTGCGCTGGCCGACGGGCTGGATGGCTCGGGTGTGTGGCAGAGCGTATGGCGCACCACCCGTAACGGCGACAATCCGGTTGACCTGCGGGACGAGGAATCCATTGCCGCCCTCGCGCGGCGCATCGGGGCAAGCCATACCCCCCTCAGACTGGTCATCGTCAGTACCGGCTTCCTGCATGACGACGACCACATGCCCGAAAAGACCTGGCGGCATCTCGACCCGGAGCACATGGCGAAGGCCTTCGCCATCAATGCCATCGGACCGGCACTGGTGATGAAACACCTTATGCCCCTGCTGCCCTCCCGCGGTCGCGCCGTCTTTGCGGCACTGTCGGCGCGCGTGGGGAGCATCGGCGACAACAGGCTGGGTGGCTGGACCAGTTACCGCGCGGCAAAGGCCGCACTGAACCAGATCATCCGCACACAATCCGTCGAGTTGCACCGCCGCAACCCCGAGGGCATCTGCGTCGCCTTGCATCCGGGCACTGTCGCCACCCGCCTTTCCGCCCCCTTTGCCTCACAAGGGCTGGCAGTACGGAGTCCGGAGACAGCGGCGATGGAACTGCTGTCCGTGATTGACCGGCTGACCCCTGCCCAGAACGGCGCCTTTCTGGATCAGAAAGGCGAACACATTCTCTGGTAGGGGTTGCGCGATTTTCTGTCCTGATTAAGTCGCTTTCCCAAATTTCCTGCAATCCAAGAGGATAGGCAGGCGCACTTATCTGTGATCAGGATCGCATAAAATTATACTTCTACATCTGTAGCTAGAATTTCATTTGGCCCCATGGCAACCTCACATGAGCATAGACTGGTATCGGCACCCTCATTCCGGGCTGCACGACAGGCGGGCAGGAGAAGCATTCGATGAGCCTCATCACCGGAACCGAACTGGACGACACGCTTGGCGGCACCAGCGACGACGACACGATCCAGGGCCTGGACGGAGCGGATTCGCTGAACGGGCTGGACGGCCGGGACCAGTTGTTCGGCGGTGCAGGCGATGACCGGCTGAACGGCGGCGACCTGACCGGCAGTATCGGTGTCAGCGATGATACGCTGGACGGCGGCCCCGGGAACGACGTCCTGTTCGGACGGCGCGGCAATGACGACTACATCTTCAGTGCCGGATTCGGACAGGACGAAATTCTCGACAACAGCGCGGCATCGAACGAACGCGACCGGATCATCTTCGATGCCACCATCGACCGGGCGGATATCCGCCTGACGACCGTCTTCGATCTGGACGCAACCTCCGACCTGCTGATCGTGTCCGATGCCGACGGGTCCACGATTCTGCTCGACGATTTCATCGTCGGCTCAAACCTCGAAAATGGGCTCCGGGAAGTGGTCTTCGACGACGGCACCACGCTCAACCTCGACCAGGGTCTTGTGCTGACCGGTGGTGACGCCGCCGACACCATGGCGGGTGCCGACACGGCTGACACGCTGGCAGGCAACGGCGGCGATGACCATCTGAATGGCATGGGCGGCGCCGACCTGCTGGTCGGCGGTGCAGGCGATGACACCCTGACCGGCGGCAACCGATCCGGCCTCAACGACCTCAGTGACGATACGCTGATCGGCGGCGCAGGCAATGATCTGCTGACCGGTCGCCAGGGTGACGACGATCTGATCTTCAGTGCAGGTTTCGGCAATGATGTCGTTCAGGACAACAACGCACTCGCCGACGACCGTGACCGGATCATATTCGATGCAACTATCGACCGGGCGGATATCCTGATCACGACTGTCTTCGATCAGAATTCCATCTCCGACCTGCTGCTCACATCAGTGGCGGACGGTTCGTCGATCTTTCTGGATGAATTCATTTCCGGCGGCGATCTGGAGAACGGTGTTCGCGAGATCGTGTTCGCTGACGGCACTGTCCTGGCTCTGGACGCCGGACTCCAGTTGAACGGTGGCGACGGTGCCGATGACATGGGCGCTGCCGACCAGGCCGACACGCTGGATGGCGGTGGGGGTGATGACCGGCTGAATGGCATGGGCGGGGCGGACCTGCTGATCGGTGGTGCAGGCGACGATACGTTGAGCGGCGGCAACAGGCTGAACTTTGCCGATTCCAGTAACGACACACTGGTCGGCGGCACGGGCAATGACCAGCTGATCGGGCGCGGTGGCGACGATGACTTCCTGTTCAGTGCCGGATTCGGGCAGGACGAAATCCAGGACAACAGTACGACCGAGACCGACCGGGATCGCATTGTCTTCGACGCCACCATCGACCGGGCGGATATCCTGATCACGACTGTCTTCGATCAGATATCCACTTCCGACCTGCTGCTCACATCGGTGACGGACGGTTCGTCGATCTTTCTGGATGACTTCATTTTCAGCGATGATCTGGGGAACGGTGTTCGCGAGGTCGTGTTCGCCGATGGCACTGTCCTGGCGCTGGACGCCGGACTCCAGTTGAACGGTGGCGACGGTGCCGATGACATGGGATCTGCCGACCAGGCCGACACGCTGGACGGCGGCGGCGGAGACGACCGGTTGAATGGCATGGGCGGGGCGGACCTGCTGATCGGTGGTGCAGGCGACGACACGTTGAGCGGCGGCAACAGGCTGAACTTTGCCGATTCCAGCAACGACACGCTGATCGGCGGCACGGGCAATGACCGGCTGATCGGGCGCGGCGGCGACGATGATTTCGTGTTCAGTGCCGGATTCGGGCAGGACGAAATACAGGACAACAGTGCGGCCGAGACCGACCGGGATCGCATTGTCTTCGACGCCACCATCGACCGCGCGGATGTCCAGATCCGCACGGTGAATACTGTTGGCAACGTCTCCGGTGACCTTGTCCTTGAGCACCTGATCGATGGATCGACCATCACGGTCACCGGCCTGGTCGACGGTGGGCGTCTGGGGAATGGAATCCGCCTCGTCGCCTTCGCTGATGGCACGACCATTGATCTGGAGCAGGGATACACTCAGGACGGCACAGCGGGCGACGACACGCTAATCGGCCTTGGCGGTGCCGATGTACTGCGTGGTCTGGGAGGCGACGACCTGCTGAATGGCGTCTTCGGGGCCGATCAGCTGTTCGGTGGCGCGGGGCAGGACACCCTGGATGGCGGCGCGGTCGTCGGCGCAACCGACTCGTCCGACGACATCCTTACCGGCGGCGCGGGCGATGACCGGCTCACCGGTCGTGGCGGTAATGACACCTTTGTCTTCAGCGATGGAGACGGCAACGACACGGTCACGGACTTCACGGTCAGTGATCTGATTGATCTGACCGGTGTTACCGCCATTGCCGAAATTGATGATGTATTCGCTCTTGTCCGGGACATTGGCGTCGATACCCTGATCGAGATCGGTGCCGGAGACAGCATCACACTGGAGAATTTCTCCGCCTCGGACCTGGTTGCCGGAAACTTCATCATCAATGCCGACAACGCAAACCTCATCGTCGGCACGGACGGTGACGATCTGCTGATCGGCGATTCCCTCAACAACACGATCGACGGCCTGGGTGGCAACGACACGATAGACGGGGCGCTCGGTGATGACCTGCTGGACGGCGGCACCGGCAATGACACTTATCTGTTCAGCGCGGGGTTCGGCAATGACAGGATCATTGCATCGGATGCTGGCGCAGGAGAGGAGAACCGCCTGTTCTTCGATGCCAGCTTCAACAAGCTGGATATCCGCTTGAAGTCCTTCGCGAACCCGGACGACCTTGGGGCGAGCCTGGTCATCCGGCATGATCAGGGAAATGGCGAGATCACCGTCAACGACTTCTACAACGCCACACCCGGCGCAGGCTTTGGTGCGCTGCGTTCCGGTTTCGAAATCCTGGAGTTTGCCGACGGCACGGTCATCGATCTGCGTGACGGCCTCGTCCTGCGTGGCGAGGCCCAGGGCGAGCACATGCGCGGCACGGATCAGGGTGACCAGATCAGTGGTGCGAGCGGAGGTGACGAACTGGAAGGCTTCGGCGGGAGCGACAGCCTGTTCGGCGGCTTGGGAGGCGACACCCTGCGCGGTGGCGACGATGATGACCAGTTGTTCGGCGGCAGCGAAGATGACCGTCTGGAAGGCGGGGACGGACAGGATCTGGCCAATGGCGACACTGGCGACGATACGGTTCTGGGCGGCGACGGGGCGGACACACTGCTCGGCGGTGCGGGCGATGATCTGCTGATCGGGGAGGCCGGGGATGATACCTATCTGTTCTCCATCGGGTTTGGCACCGATACGGTGTCGGAGGTCCGCGCAACCGCCGCAGACAATGACCGGATCCTGTTCGACAACAGCCTGAGCTCGTCAGATATCCGGCTCACCAGCGAAGCTTCGGCCGGGGGATTTGCAAACCTGGCTCTGGTGGATGATCGCGACGGTTCGATCATCCGGGCCATCAACTTCATCGACCTGGACGGCAGCTTTCAGGATGGCCTGCGGTTCATCGCATTCGACGACGGCACCACGATCGATCTGGATGGCGGACTCGACCTGCAGGGTGTCGGGGTCGACGAGCGGATCGGAGGCTCCGCAGCCGATGACACGATCAGCGGTGGCGCAGGCAACGACACGCTGGAGGGACGGGGCGGCGCGAACCTGCTGCAAGGCGATGCGGGCAACGACAGCCTGATCGGGGCAGGCGGTGGCGATACGCTGGATGGCGGCAGTGGCGATGACGTGCTGCAGGGGAACGGTGGCGATGATGTTCTGATCGTCACCTCCCAGGGCGGTGCCGATACTGCTGTCGGGTTCACTGACGGTGACAGGATTGATGTCACGCAAGTTGCCATCATCGCTGACCTCGACGATGCGCTTTCCCTGCTTACCCAACAGGGCAATGACGCGGTTCTGGACCTGGGGGAGGGCAACAGTCTGACCCTGACCAATCTCGCGATCAGCGCACTGGATGAGAACGCTTTCATCTTCGATCCAGACAACACGGGCGGCGGCGGTGGAGGCAACGGGGACGACGAGAGCCTGACGGGCGACGAAAATGCCAACCTGCTGGAAGGTGGTGACGGCGACGACACCCTTTCCGGGCTTGGCGGCAATGACACACTGGTCGGTGGAGCAGATGATGACCTGCTGCAGGGCGGCGCAGACAGTGACACCTATCGTTTCGGTGCCGGCTTCGGCACCGACGAGATAACGGCGGAGGGAGCCCTGGCAGGCGATGCGGATCGCATCTTCTTCGATGCATCCGTTGATCGCGCCGACATCCGCATCACGACGGAAGGGTTCGCCCGCCTGTTCGCCAATCTGACAATCGTGTCGGACGCCGACGGTTCAGTCGTGCGCCACCGTGACTTCGTTCAACTGGATGGCCAGTTCCTGGACGGCGTGCGGTTCATCGAGTTCGCGGACGGAACACTGATCGACCTGTCGCTCGGCCTGGACCTTCAGGGCGGGGAGGGCGTGGAACGGATGCGGGGGTCTGCCATCGCCGACACGATCCGCGGCGGTGGCGGTGACGACCAGTTGGAGGGCGGTGACGGAGACGACCTGATCATCGGACAGGCAGGCGATGACCTGCTGATCGGCGAAGGCGGAAACGACACCTATGTGATCGGCCTCGACACAGGCTCCGATGTGATCTCCGAGATCGGGGCCGGAACGGGCGATCAGGACCGGATATTGTTTGAGGCCGGCATCAACCCCGCCGACATCCGCCTGACCACCGTGCAGCAATCCGATGGGACGGCTCATCTGGAGATTCACTCTGGTTCGGCACTCCTGGCCCGGGAGCTCAACTTCATCCAGGCCGACGGAAACCTGCAGAACGGGCTGCGCCTGATCGCCTTCGACGACGGCACTGAGATCGACCTCGCCCAGGGACTGACGATCGAGGGCTCCGGCGACAACGACCTCCTGGTCGGCACATCCGGTGCCGACACCCTGCTGGGCCTTGGCGGTGACGACACGCTGGAGGGCGGTGCGGGTAATGACGAACTGAGCGGCGCGGGTGGTGAGGACACCTATGTGTTCGGTGCCGGGTTCGGGGCAGACGAGGTCCTGATCCTGGGTGCCTCCGGGCTGGAGGCCGACAGGTTGTTCTTCGATGCCAGTATCGATAGAGCGGATATCCGGCTGTTCAGCGTCGCCGACCCGTTCGACCTGTCGGCGGACCTGTTCATTCAAGATGACGCCGATGGATCGACCGTACTGGTAAGCGACTTCTACAATCCGAACCGTGGCGGCAGCTTTGGCCAGCTGCGGTCCGGCTTCGAGATCCTGGAATTTGCCGACGGCACGACCATTGACCTGCGGCAGGGATTCGATCTTGTCGGAGATGACGGTGCCGACCACATGCGTGGCCCGAACCTGAACGACCGGCTTTTCGGACTGGCTGGCGCGGACACGCTGGAAGGGCGCAATGGCAACGACAGTCTGTTCGGTGGTGACGATGCGGATGACCTGCAGGGCGGCAGCGGCAATGACGAACTTTTCGGCGGCGCGGATGACGATTTCCTGTTCGGTGAAGGCGATGCTGATACGTTGGAGGGTGGCCTCGGCGACGACACGCTGATCGGGGCGGGCGGCAATGACACCTATGTCTTCAGTGCCGGTTTCGGTGCTGACGAGGTACTGACGCTGGATGCCTCCGGACTTGAGCAGGACCGCCTGTTGTTCGATGCCAGCATCGACAGGGCGGATATCCGGCTGTTCAGCGTCGCCGACCCGTTCGACCTGTCAGCGGATCTGTTCATCCGGAATGACGCCGACGGATCGAACATCCTGATTGCGGACTTCTACAATCCGAACCCGGGCGGCAGTTTTGGTCAGCTGCGTGCGGGGTTTGAACTGCTCGAGTTCGCCGATGGCACGATTGTCGAGTTGCGGCAGGGCCTGGAACTGGTTGGTGGCGACGGTGCCGATTTCATGCGGGGACCAGACCGCGACGACCAGCTTCTCGGGCTGGGCGGCGATGATACGCTGGAGGGGCACATAGGCGATGACAGCCTGTTCGGCGGCGACGGCCACGACGCATTGCTGGGCAGCAGCGGCAATGATCTGATTTCCGGCGATGCTGGCGACGACAGCCTGAGCGGTGAAGCCGGTGACGACACGCTGGACGGCGGTGCAGGGGCGGATTCGCTTGCAGGGGGTTCGGGCGATGACCTGTTCGTGCTTGAAGCCGGTGATGGAGCAGACCGGATCGCCGACTTCGCGGCTGGCACACTTTCCGAGGACCGTCTCGACATCTCAGCGCTGGGTTTCACACGGTTCCAGGATGTGCTGGATGCCGCAACCGATGGGGCGGAAGGCGTGGTGCTGGCCCTTGGCAGCGGAACTTCGGTGCTGCTGGAGGATGTTCTGGCCGCGGACCTGGATGCAGACGACTTCATCCTGGCATCCGGCAATTCAGGCCCCGCGCAACGCATCGACCCCGCCGTCGATGCCTTCATTGTCGGGGATGGAGATCAGATTGCCGTCACGGGGGTATATGCGACGGCGGACCCGGTGGATGAAACGCTTACCGGGATCGGCATCCGGGTGCACTTCGACAGTTCGGTCCTGCAGTTCGACGGGCTGGAGAACGTGTTTCAACCGGCCCTGCAGCCCTTCGGTCAGATCGTCGAGGCGGATTCCGGTGATTTCGATGATGACGCGACGACCGACAGTTTCGTGGCTCTGAACTGGGCCGACTTCGGCGGTCAGTTCCCGGGCGTCGGGACGACGCCGCTGGACCTGTTCGATATCCTGTTCACCGGGCGGGGCAGTGCGACGGACAGCAGCGTGAACTTCTCGGCCTCCAGTGTCGCGCTCGACCGGACCTTCGCGAGCACCTCCGTGGATATTGCCGCCGACCGCTGGCCCCTGCCCGATACGGTCACGGTGGCCGAGAACAGTGCCGACGGAACGCTGGTGGCGGATCTGGCCCCGATACCGATCGATGCTGCCGACCCGGGCAGCTTCACCCTGCTGGATGACGCCGCAGGGCGATTCGTGCTGGATGGTTTCGTGTTGCGGGTGGCCGACGGCGACGCGCTGGATTTCGAGGGCGATGCCAGCCACGACCTCAGCATCCGCATCACCAACAACGCGGGTGGCAGCATGGACCGGGCCATCACCGTGAACCTGACCGACGTCAACGAGGCCCCGACGGCTGTCGCAATCGACGGTGACAACATCGACGAGGATGCGGAAGCCGGTGATCAGGTCGGCACCCTGTCGGCGCTGGACCCGGAGGGGGACATCATCAGTTTCAGCCTGACCGACGACGCGGGCGGGCGATTTGCGCTGGACGGGGACCGGCTGGTGGTAGCCGGCGGCGGGCTGGATTTCGAAACCGCACCGGGCCACAGCATCACGGTGCGTGCCACCGACACGGGCGGCCTGAGCCTCGATCAGGTGCTCGACATCACGGTCAATGACGTGGCGGAGGCGACCCTGGACCTGGACGGCGACGGGCAGGTCAATGCCCTGACCGACGGGCTGATCGCGCTGGGAGACCTGTTTGGCGCGCCCCTGTCGCAACTGGCCGGGCTGGCGGAGCCCGGGTCACCGGGGACGGACACCCTGGTGCTTGGCGATCTGCTGGACCAGGCCAGGGCAGAGATCTTCGATGTGGACGGCGACGGCAACGCGGACGCGCTGACCGACGGGCTGATGATCCTCGGACACCTGTTCGGGGCACCGCCGGACCAGGTCGCGGCATTTGCCCAACCGGGTGCGCTGCGAAGTGACCCCGCCGAGATTGCCCAGTTCCTCGACAGTTTCGTCCCCGTCGAGGCATGAGGACAGCCGCCCCTTCGCAACGGCACGGATAGGGCCTATCCTTCCCTGCGAAACAGGGGAGGACGGGGTATGACCGAGGCTTTGACGATCCGGCTGGATGGGGCCGACAATGTCGCCGTGGCGCGGGTGGATATCCTGCCCGGCACGCAGATCGCGCCGTATGGGGTCACCGCCAACCACCATATTCCGGCGGGTCACAAGATCGCGCTGGGCGGGATCAGTCCCGGCGATCCGGTGCGCAAGTACAATCAGATCATCGGCTTTTCGGAGGGCGGGATCGCACCGGGTGATCATGTTCACACCCACAACTGCCTGTTCGGCAATTTCGAGCGCGACTACGCCATCGGTCAGGACGTGCGGCCCACGGACCATTTCGCGGAGCATGAGCGCGCCGTGTTTCAGGGGTTCCGGCGCGACAATGGCCGGGCGGCAACCCGCAACTACATCGGCGTGCTGACTTCGGTGAACTGTTCCGCCACGGTCGCCCGCTATGTCGCAGACCACTTCCGCAATCCCGAGATGCTGGCGGCCTTTCCCAATGTCGATGGGGTCGTGGCCCTGACCCATGGCACCGGCTGCGGCATGGCCTCCGACGGTGAAGGCATGCGGATGCTGTCGCGCACCTTCGCCGGGTATGCGCGCCACGCCAACTTCGCCGGGCTGCTGTTCATCGGGCTTGGCTGCGAGGCGGCGCAACTGGGCATGATGATGGATGTGGAGGGGCTGAAGCCCGGTCCGCTGCTGCACATGTTCACCATCCAGGACTCCGGCGGCACCACCGCCACGGTGCGCAAGGGCATCGATCTGGTGAAGGAAATGCTGCCCCATGCCAACGCCAAGGCGCGGGAACCGATCCCGGCATCCGAACTGATCCTGGGGCTGGAATGCGGCGGCTCCGACGCCTATTCCGGCATCTCAGCCAATCCGGCGCTGGGGGCGGCGGCCGACCTGCTGGTCAGGCATGGCGGCACCGCCTGTCTGGGTGAAACGCCGGAGATCTATGGCGCCGAGCATCTGCTGACGCGCCGGGCGGTGTCGGAAGAGGTGGCGCAGAAGCTGATCACCAAGATCCGCTGGTGGGAAGACTATGTCGCCCGCAACAGCGGCTCCATGGACAACAATCCGAGTCCGGGCAACAAGGCGGGTGGCCTGACGACGATCCTGGAGAAAAGCCTCGGCGCCGCGGCGAAGGGCGGCACCACCAACCTGGTCGACGTCTACAGTTACGGCGAGAAGATCACGGCAAAGGGCTTCGTCTTCATGGACACGCCTGGCTATGATCCCGTCTCTGTCACCGGCTTCGTCGCGGGCGGGGCCAATGTCGTCTGCTTCACGACGGGACGCGGCTCCGTCTTCGGCTGCAAGCCCACCCCGTCGATGAAGCTGGCCACCAACACGGCGATGTATTCGCGGCTGTCCGACGACATGGACATCAACTGCGGCCTGGTGGTCGATGGCGAGAAGTCAGTGCAGGAAATGGGGCAGATGATCTTCGACCGGATCATCGAGATTGCCTCCGGTGATCTCACCTGTTCGGAACGGCTGGGCTTCGGCGACGACGAGTTCCTGCCCTGGCAGATCGGGGCGGTGATGTGATGGCGGGAGATGCGGACGTGAACAGCACCGATCATTTCATCGACAGCAGC
Organism: Minwuia sp.; assembly: GCA_029213165.1. Classification (GTDB taxonomy): domain Bacteria; phylum Pseudomonadota; class Alphaproteobacteria; order Minwuiales; family Minwuiaceae; genus Minwuia. The sequence goes on along the minus strand of JARGNO010000004.1, from coordinate 113,143 downwards.
CTGCCAGGCCTGAAGACGGCGCTGCGCAACAAGCATGTGGACGCGAACGGTCCGGCGGTCCTGTTCATCCATGGCGCGACCTACCCCTCCACGATCATGTTCGACTATCCGGTCGATGGTGTTTCCTGGATGGACTGGATGGCGGCCCGCGGCTTTGATGTCTGGTGCATCGATCTGCCGGGCTATGGCCTGTCGGATCGCCCACCGGAAATGGCCGCCCCGGCGGAGGACAATCCGCCGGTCATCCGCACCGCCGTGGCCGAACGGGATGTGGAGCGCGCCATCGACTTCATTCTGGCACGGCGTGGCATTCGACAGCTTGACCTGGTCGGCTATTCCTGGGGCACGGCGATCGGCGGCGGCGTCACGGCGCGCAATCCCGACAAGGTGCGCCGGCTGGTGCTTTCCGGTGCCCTCTGGTGCCGGGTCTCGACGCAGGGGATCGGTGCGATGGGCACCCCAGGCGCCTGGCGCAAGGTGGAGGCTGACGCGGTTGTCACCCGCTGGTGCATCGGTCTGGATGATGCACAGAAGGCGGCGATCAGCACGCCGGAGGCAATGCGTGCATGGGCAGATGCAGCGGTTGCGACGGATCCGGAGGCTCAGGACCACCAGCCACCGTTCCTGCGCGCGCCGGCGGGCGTGGTGCAGGACGTGCAGCAGCACTGGCTGAAGGATGACCCGACGTGGGACCCGTCAATGATTACCTGTCCGACCCAGATCGTGGTCGGCGAATGGGATCATGAAACAACCCCCGAACAGGGCCGTGATGTGTTTGACCGGCTGGGTTCGGCACAGGAAAAGCGTTTCACCCTGATCGGCGGCGCAACCCATTCCATGCTGCTGGAGAGTCGCCGACATGCGCTCTACGACACCGTGCATGACTTCCTGAAGGCCGAAATCTGATCGGCTGTCGCGCGCTGCTGCTCAGCCCTCCGCCGTGCCGACCGGGCGGGCGAGCAGATCGGCGACCGCCTGCTGCAGCGGCGTTCCGAGATGCAGCACTTCATGCACTGCCATGGCGATAGGCAGTTCCACGCCCAGCGCCATAGCGCGCTGCACCAGCGGCTCCACGGTGTGCACCCCCTCGACCAGCGCTTCCGGCAGATCACCATTCCGCCCCAGCGCCGCGCCGAAGGCAAAGTTGCGCGACGTCTCGTCGGTGCAGGACAACACCAGATCGCCCAGTCCGGAAAGTCCGGCAAGGGTTTCATCGCGCGCACCGATGGCCCTGCCCAGACGGCGCAGTTCAGCCAGTCCGCGCGATATCACTGCCGCGCGGGCATTCAGGCCAAGCCCGGCACCGGTAACCGCGCCTGCCGCGATGGCCAGCACGTTCTTCATCGCCCCGCCCAGCGCCACTCCGGTGACATCATCACTGGCGTAGAGCCGAAACGCGGGGGACCCCAGCGCTGCAGCCCAGTATTCGGCAGTCTCGGGATCCGTGAGTGCGAGCACCGCCGCCGCTGGCAGGCCGCGCGCGACTTCATCCGCGAAATTCGGGCCTGAAAGCATACCTACCGGATTCTGCGGAAGAATCTCCTCCACCACTTCAGGCAACAGCGCTCCGGTTTCCCGTTCCACGCCCTTGGCGCAGATCAGGACCGGCAAGGCAGGGTCGATGCTGTCAGCCAGGTTCCGCAGGACGCTTCGGACGGTCTGGGCGGGCACGACCACAAGCAATGCGTCGGCACCTGCGACCGCCCCGCGCTGCTGATCCACGTCCCGTCCGACAAGCGTCACGTCGGGGCCTGCCCGGCTGATGGCGGCTTGCAGGGCATTGCCCCAGGCGCCTGCGCCAATGATGGCGATCTCGATCTTGTAGGTCATGCCACTCAGGGTGCGGCAGCGACGGCCAAAACGGATGCGTCATAGGGACGCAAAACCCTGCAACGACCGGCCTGTGGTTGGGCAATGGCTGCCGGACGCACTACGTTTCCGGCCAATCACAAACACCTCGGGTGACCGTGTGCCCGAACAGCCCAACCTGACAGGGAGGTGAGCCAGTGAAGATCACCGGAACCTATGAACTCGAGGCAGACAGGCAGAAGGTCTGGGAAGCCCTGAACGACCCGGATGTGCTGCGCGCCTGCATTCCCGGCTGCGAGTCGCTGGACAAGACTGGGGAAAATGAACTGACCGCCACGGTGACCGCCAAGGTCGGACCGGTGAAGGCCAAGTTCAACGGCTCCGTCGAGTTGAAGGATCTCAATCCGCCGGAATCCTATCGCATCGAAGGTTCGGGCAAGGGCGGCGCCGCCGGTTTTGCCAAGGGTGGTGCGGATGTGCGGCTGGACGCGCGCGACGGTGGTGGCACGGTCTTGAGCTATGAGGTCGATGCCCAGGTTGGTGGCAAGCTGGCCCAGATCGGCTCCCGCCTGATCGACGGCACCGCCAAGAAGCTGGCCGACCAGTTCTTCACGAACTTCCGCGAACATGTCGAAACGCCAGGTGATACCCCTGCGCCGGACGCCGATGCGCCTGCTGCGGAACCCGTGCAGCCGGTCGCGCCGACCGATCCGGCGGATGCGGAAACCCCGGCACCGGAACTGGCGGTCAGCGATGTTCCGCAGCCGGAGACGGAAATGCGACCGACACCGAAGGCCGCACCCTCACAACCGCCAAGACCGGAACCGGCAGGGTCCCGCGGACTGCCCGCGTGGATCTGGTTCCTGGGGGCAGCGGGATTGATTCTCGTTCTGGTCGCTCTCGTCTCTTGAGCCTGAGGCCAAGGCGATACAGGATACGTTCAAGATATCTTCGACCAAGGGAGGACGGGGTCACATGGCAAACGTGACGATGACGATCAATGGCAAGCAGGTCAGCGGCGAAGTTGAATCGCGCACACTGCTTGTTGAGTTCCTGCGCGATCAGCAGCGCCTGACCGGCACCCATGTCGGCTGTGACACCAGCCAGTGCGGTGCCTGTGTCGTGCATGTGAATGGCGATTCCGCCAAGAGCTGCACCATGCTGGCGGTTCAGGCCGATGGCGCCAGTGTCACCACGATCGAAGGGCTGGCCAAGGGTGACGACCTGCATCCGATGCAGGCGGCGTTCCGTGAGAACCATGGCCTGCAGTGCGGGTTCTGCACCCCGGGCATGATCATGAGCGCGATCGATCTGGTGCAGCACAATGCGGATCCGTCCGAGACCGAGATCCGGGAATGGCTGGAGGGCAATATCTGCCGCTGCACCGGCTATCACAACATCGTCAAGAGCATCAAGGCAGGTGCGGAGGCAATGCGCGGCTGAGCCACCGGGCAGCGATGGCATGACCGGGTGACGGCGGCGGAAGACCGCTGCACCCACACCCCAGGAATCGGGCCCCATGGCACAAACGTCGGATCAATCGACGGACACGGGCCCTGAGGAGGCAACATGACTGAACAGGGAATTGGCGCCAGCGTCCTGCGCAAGGAAGACTTCAGGTTCGTGCGCGGGCGCGGCAAGTACACCGACGACATCAATCTTCTCAACCAGGCCCACGCGATCATCGTGCGGTCGCCGCACGCCCACGCGACCATCAACGGCATCGACAAGTCAGCGGCGCTGGCCGCCCCGGGCGTTGTCGCCGTGTTGACGGCGGAGGATTTCGCGGCCTTTGGCGGCCTGCCCTGTGGCTGGCAGGTGATCGGCAAGGGCGAGGAGCCGATGATCGAGCCCAAGCACCCGATCCTGGCCGAGGGCAAGGTGCGCCATGTCGGCGATCCGGTCGCCGTGGTGATCGCCGAAACCAAGACCCAGGCCCGCGATGCGGCGGAGCTGGTGGATATCGACTACACGGAGCTGCCCGCCGTCATCGACATGCGCGAGGCGCTGAAGAATGCACCTGCCGCCGTACATGACGAAGCGGCGGACAACCAGTGCTTCGACTGGGAGATCGGTGACCGTGCGGCGGTGGATGCCGAGTTCGCGAAGGCACACCACGTCACGTCCCTGGAACTGATCAACAACCGCCTGGTCCCGAATGCGATGGAGCCGCGCTGCGCGATTGGCGACTACGACAATGCCAGTGGCGAGCACACGCTCTACACCACCAGCCAGAACCCGCATGTGATCAGGTTGCTGATGGGCGCATTCGTGCTGCAGATCCCGGAGCACAAGCTTCGCATCTATGCCCCGGACGTCGGCGGCGGCTTCGGTTCCAAGATCTACCACTATGCCGAAGAAGCCATCATGACCGTGGCAGCCAAGGTGCTGGAACGTCCGGTCAAATGGACTTCCGACCGGACGGAAGCCTTCCTGTCGGACGCCCATGCCCGTGACCACGTGACAAAGGTCGAACTGGCCCTGGACGCGGATGGAAAGTTCCTGGCGCTGCGTGAGTTCACGCTGGCCAACATGGGTGCCTATCTGTCCACCTTTGCGCCGTCGATCCCGACCTATCTGCACGCCACCCTGCTGGCCGGGCAGTACACGACCCCGGTGATCTATGCGGAGGTCAAGGCGGCCTTCACCAATACCGTGCCGGTCGATGCCTATCGCGGCGCCGGACGGCCGGAAGCGACCTATCTGCTGGAGCGCATCGTCGACAAGGCGGCGGCCGAGATGGGGATCGACCGCATCGAACTGCGACGGAAGAACTTCATCCAGCCTGACCAGTTCCCTTACGACACGCCGGTCGCCCTGACCTACGACACGGGCGATTTCGAGGCGACGCTGACCCCCGCGCTGGCTGCCAGCAAGTGGGACAGCTTCGAGGAACGCCGCAAGGAGGCCGCCGGACGCGGCAAGCTGCGTGGCATCGGCATCAGTTGCTATATCGAGGCCTGTGGTATCGCCCCGTCGAATATCGCCGGTGCCCTTGGTGCCCGCGCTGGCCTGTACGAGAGCGCCACGGTGCGGGTGAACCCAACCGGCTCCATCCAGGTCCTGACCGGCAGTCACAGCCATGGTCAGGGGCATGAAACCAGTTTTGCCCAGATCGTGGCGGACAAGCTGGGGCTCGATATCGGGTCCATCGAGATCGTGCATGGCGACACCAACAAGATTCCCTTCGGTATGGGCACCTACGGGTCCCGCTCCATGGCGGTGGGCGGTGTGGCCCTGTCCAATGCAACGGACAAGATCATCAACAAGGCGACCAAGATTGCCGCGCATCTGATGGAAGCTTCCGCCGAGGACGTTGTCTTCGAGGATGGCATCTTCAAGGTGGCCGGGACCGACAAGGCAGTGCCGTTCGGCGACGTAGCCCTGACGGCCTATGTCCCGCACAACTATCCGCTGGAGGAACTGGAGCCAGGTCTGGAGGAAACTTCCTTCTATGATCCGAAGAACTTCACCTTCCCTTCCGGCTCGCATATCTGCGAGGTGGAGATCGACCCCGGCACGGGCGAAATCGACATCGTGGCGATGCATGCCACCGACGATTTCGGCAATGTGATCAATCCGATGATCGTCGAGGGACAGGTCCATGGCGGGCTGGTGCAGGGGATCGGTCAGGCATTGTTCGAGAATGCCGCCTATGATTCCAATGGCCAGCTGCTCAGCGGTTCCTACATGGACTACTGCATGCCGCGCGCCGATGACGTGCCGTCCTTCACGGTCGATCACGAGGTCACGGCCTGCACCCACAACGTGCTGGGTGTGAAGGGCTGCGGTGAGGCCGGGGCCATCGGCTCACCGCCTGCGGTCATCAATGCCATTGTCGACGCCCTGCGCGACTATGGCGTCACGCACATCGACATGCCGGCAACTCCGGCGAAGATCTGGAACATCGTCAATCAGGGCACCACTGCCCAGGCTGCCGAGTAAGGGGGACACCATGTACGATTTTGAATATGTGAAGCCGGGAAGCCTGGATGCCGCGAAGTCGGCCATTGCCGGCGCCGAGGATGGCAAGCTGATGGCTGGCGGCATGACCCTGATCCCGACGCTGAAGCAGCGTCTGGCCAGCCCCAGCGACGTGGTCGATCTGGGGGGCTTGGGCGATCTGGCCGGAATCCGGAAGGATGGCAACAGCATCGTCATCGGTGCCATGACCTGTCACGCCGATGTGGCCGCTTCTGCCGACGTCAAGGCGGCGATTCCGGCTCTGGCAGATCTGGCCGACGGGATCGGTGATCCGCAGGTCCGCAATCGCGGCACCATCGGTGGGTCCATCGCAAACAATGACCCGGCGGCGGATTACCCGGCGGCACTGGTGGCCCTTGGCGCGACCGTGCGCACGACAAAGCGGGAGCTGGCCGCGGAAGACTTCTTCACCGGCATGTTCGAGACAGCGCTGGATGAGGATGAGATCATCACGGAGGTGGTGTTCCCGACCGCCGAGAAGGCCGCCTATGCCAAGTTCCCGAATCCGGCCTCACGCTATGCGATCGTCGGTGTCTTCGTGGCCAAGGCTGGTGGTGGTGTCAAGGTTGCCGTGACCGGTGCCGGTCCTGCGGTGTTCCGTGTCCCGGCAATGGAAGAGGCGCTTTCCGGCAACTTCTCCGCCGATGCGCTGAACGGGATTTCGGTTTCCGCAGATGACCTGAACAGCGATATCCACGCTGGTGCCGACTACCGGGCGCATCTGGTGGGCGTGATGGCACAGCGTGCCGTGAAGGCCGCTGGATAAGAATCCATACAGAAAAGTTCTTGGGGGCTGACGAGACGGTGTTGTAGCATTCATCCCAGTTCGACTGCCCTATAACAAAAAACTGGAGGAAAACATCATGGCCTGGTCCACACCACGTATCGAAGAAATTTGCATCGGCATGGAAATCAACGGTTATTTCCCCGCCGAATTCTGATTGCGCCTCCACAGGCGTTGGACGGGACGACCGGCCGGGAAACCGGTCGGTCGTTTTCGTTTCAGGCCCGTTGTTGACTTTTTCTGAAGCGGACTACCGCCTGTTGCGGCAGTGCGGAGCGCCGGAGCGTTCGAGCGCTGATTTCCGCGGACCTCTACCCAGGTGTCCAACACTGCCAGACAGCAGACCGTGACCACATGAACAGCTTCGAACTGCCACGATATGTGAATGACGACCGACCGCTCGGTCCCGACGGACTGGAAGAAGCCCTGCGCGACATCGGTGCGCGCAGGTATCACAACCTGCACCCGTTTCATCGCCTGCTGCATGACGGCGCCCTGAACAAGGGCCAGGTGCAGGCATGGGCCCTGAACCGCTATTGCTACCAGGCTTTCATCCCGAAGAAGGATGCCGTTCTGATGGCCCGGCTGCCGAGCGTCGAGTTGCGACGGGAATGGCGCCGCCGCATCGTCGATCACGACGGGGAAGATGAAGGCGAGGGTCGGCGCGGTGGCGACGATGGCGGCATCGAACGCTGGCTACGGCTGACCACCGGGCTGGGGCTGGATCGCGACTATGTCCGTGACATGGTTGGCATCCTGCCCGCGACCCGTTTCGCCGTGGAGGCCTATGTCCACTTCGTGGCCGAGATGCCGCTGCTGGAAGCCATCGCCTCCTCGCTGACCGAGCTGTTCGCCCCGACCATCATTTCGGAGCGCGTGTCCGGCATGCTGGCGAGCTATGACTTCGTCGACGCGGATGCGCTGGCCTACTTCGGCAAGCGTCTGACCCAGGCGCCGCGCGATTCCGGTTTCGCGCTGGAATACGTGCGCCAGCACGCGAGACGGCCTGATCAGCAGCAGGCCGTGCTTGATGCCCTGGTCTTCAAGTGCAACGTGCTCTGGGCACAACTCGACGCGCTGCACTCGGCCTATGTTGAACCCGGACTGATTCCGCCGGGTGCCTATCGGCCATGATCGTTGATGACACCATTCCGGTCCTGCCGCGCGGGGTACGGCTGCGGGAAGACCAGGCGCGGGGTGGTTTCACGCTGATGGCCCCGGAACGCGTTCTGAAACTCGACCCCATCGCCAACGAAGTCCTGAAACGGGTTGATGGCACTGCCACGGTCGCGGCAATCGTCGATGATCTGGCACGGGCGTTTGCCGCCGACCGGGCACAGATCGACCAGGATGTGAAATCCATGTTGCAGGGGCTGGCAGACAAGCGGCTGCTGGATCTGGTCGCCAATGACTGACGGTCCGGCCATTGATCCGCCTCTCGGCCTGCTGGCGGAACTGACGCACCGCTGCCCACTGTCCTGCCCCTATTGCTCCAACCCCGCGAACCTTGACCGCCGGTCCAGCGAGCTCGACACCGGGACCTGGATGCGGGTCTTTGCGGAGGCCGCTGCCCTTGGTGTCATGCAGGTGCATCTGTCTGGCGGCGAGCCAACCGCGCGCCACGACATTGTCGAGATCACGGCCCACTGCCGCGACGTCGGCCTGTATACCAACCTGATCACATCAGGCATCAATGTCGCCGGTGCGAAGCTGGATGCACTGGCCGATGCCGGACTGGACCATGTCCAGATCTCGTTTCAGGGCGACATTTCAGACCGCGCCGATCATGTATCCGGAATGCAGGGCTCGCACGCCCGCAAGCTGGAACTTGCGGCGCAGGTGACCGGCCTGGGGCTGCCACTGACGGTCAATGCCGTCATCCATCGCGGCAATGCTGACCGGGTGCGGGAGATGGTGCAGTTCGCCGTCGATCTGGGCGCACGGCGGATCGAGATCGCGCATGTGCAGTACTACGGCTGGGCGCTGCGCAACCGCGACGCCCTGATGCCCACAGCCGACCAGGTACGGTCGTCCACCGCAGCGGTGGAACAGGCGCGCGCCGACTTCGAGGGACAGATCGTGATCGACGCCGTGGTGCCTGATTACTATGCACGCAGGCCCAAGCCCTGCGTCGGCGGCTGGGGCAAGCGGTCGCTGAATGTCACGCCGTCCGGCAAGGTGCTGCCCTGCCATGCCGCAGAGACCATTCCGCATCTGACGTTCCCCAATGTGCGGGACCAGAGCCTGTCCGACATCTGGCACGACAGCGATGCCTTCAATGCCTACCGCGGCACCGACTGGATGGCGGAACCCTGCCGCAGCTGCGACCGGCGCGCTATCGATTTCGGTGGTTGCCGATGCCAGGCGCTGGCCATGACCGGCGATGCCGCAGCGACCGATCCGGCCTGCCAGTTGTCCCCGTTCCATGCACGCATGGTGGAACTGGCAGAAACAGCGGTAGCCGAAGTCCAGGCGTCACCCCTGGACACCAGGTACGACTACCGCCGTTTTCTCTGATCAGGCGTCGGACTGCGGATCGAACTTCGGCGGGCGCTTCTCCCGATGGGCTGCCAGGCCCTCCCGCACTTCCGGCCCGGTGAACCCGAGCATCTCCAACGCGACCGAGGCATCGAAGGCCGGTCCTGCCATGCGGTACCAGTTGTTCAGCGCATACTTGGTGAAACGCATGGCGGATGGGGCGCCATTGGCCAGCCGGACAGCCACCTCCAGCGCCTTGGCCTGCAGTTCGTCGTCATCCACCGCCAGTGACACGAGGCCCATGCGCTCGGCATCCTCTCCTGTCATCGGCTCGCAAAGCATCAGGTGATACTTCGCCTTGGCCATGCCACACAGGATCGGCCAGTTGATGACCGCATGATCCCCGGCCGCAACGCCCAGCCGGGTGTGGCCATCGACGATCTTCGCCGACTTTGCCGCAATGGAGATGTCCGACAGCAGGCCCGCCACCAGCCCGGCACCGACTGCCACGCCATTGATGGCTGAAACGATGGGCTTGCCGCAGTTGATGATGTTGTAGACGAGGTCCTTCGCCTCCTTCCACGACCGCACGCGGGCCTGGTAGTCGTCGATCATCGCCTCGATCATGCCGAAGTCGCCACCGGCGGAGAACGCCTTGCCCTTGCCGGTCAGAATGACCGCAGACACATCCGGATCAGCGTCGATCTCGTTCCAGACATAGGTCATGTGATTGTGCCCGGTCGTGTCGAGCGAGTTCAGCGTCGCAGGATTGTTCAGCGTCAGCCGCAACACCCGGTCCGCAGGCCAGTCCACCTCGAAAGTCGAGAACTTCGCGTAATCGCCAGCCATGTCCATATCCTCCCCATCTGACTGTCAGAAAGGGGGAGTATATAACGGATCAGGCCAGAGGGCGCTGTTTCGAGGGGTCCGGTGGGGGCATGTCACCTACCTGCACGGTCGCGCCTGCGGCATGTTTCACCACCAGTTCACGCGGTACGTTGGCGAGGCATTCGGGGCCATCCTCTCCGATGACGATGCTCTCCGTCATCGCGATGCCCCAGTCCGCCTGCCACAGGCCGGTCATGAAATGGAACGTCATGCCCGGCTGCAGCACCGTCAGGTCACCGGCACGAAAGCTCATCGTCCGCTCGCCCCAGTCCGGCGGATAGGACAGCCCGATGGGATAACCGGTGCGGTTGTTCTTCTCGAAGCCATGGCGGCGCAGTTCGGCAAAGAAGGTCAGCGCCACATCCTCGCAGGTATTGCCCGCCTTCGCCTTCTCCAGCCCCAGTGCCATGCCTTCCTGTACCGCCGCCTCCGCCCGGCGGAACAGCTCCGGCGGCTCACCGAAATGGACCGTACGGGTCAGCGGGCAGTGATAGCGGTGATAGCAACCGGCAATCTCGAAGAAGACACCTTCGTTGTCCCGCAGCGGACTGTCGTCCCAGGTCAGGTGCGGGGCGGAGCCATCGACGCCAGCGCCGACCAGCGGCACGATGGCCGCGTAATCGCCCCCATGGCCGTCCGTACCACGCAGGCCCGCATCATAGATCTCCGCGATCAGGTCGCACTTGCGGACACCTGGCTCGGCGATCTCGAAGATGCGTTTCATCTGGGATTCCACAATCCGCGCGGCCTTGCGCATGTAATCGAGTTCCTGCGCGCTCTTCACGGCGCGCTGCCAGTTGACCAGAGCGGTCGCGTCCTGAAACCGGACGTTGGGCAGGCCGGACTGCAGCGTGGCGAACGCCTTGGCAGAGAAATAGTAGTTGTCCATCTCGACACCGACAGTGCCGCTGGCCCAGCCGCGCGTCACGATCTCCGCGCACAGCACTTCCATCGGATGCCGCTCCATCGACTGCACGTAATGGTCCTCGTAGCCGACAAGGTCACCGACGCCCATATGGACAGTACGCTTGGCACCATTCACGTCCTGCCCGCGCCCGAACCAGACCGGGTCGCCATCCGGCCCGACAATGACGGCCTGATGCACATAGAACGACCAGCCGTCGTAGCCGGTGAGCCATGCCATGTTGGAAGGGTCGCTGAGGATCAGCAGGTCTATGCCTGCTGCCTCCATCGCGGCGCGTGTCTTTTGCAGGCGGACCGCATATTCCTGACGGCTGAAACGCAGAACGACATCTTCCGGCATCGGTGGACTCCAGACCACAGCAGTGACAACACGAACCCAGCTTGGCATCAGGGCCAGCGGCGGCTGTCCTTCCATCGCCAAGACTTGTCCACGCTGCGACGCTCCTGCGTCATCCGCGTCGTGTCAGGTGTTCTTGATTCCCCGCAGGCGTTCGGTGCGTCGTCGCAGCAGTTCCAGTGCGAACAGCATCAGCATCGACACGAGTGTCAGCAGGGTTGCCACCGCCAGGATGGTGGGACTGATCTGTTCACGAATGCCGGAGAACATCTGCCAGGGGATCGTGCGCTGTTCGAAGGAGCCGACAAAGAGCACCACCACGACCTCGTCAAAGCTGGTGATGAACGCGAACAGCGCACCGGATATCACGCCGGGCGTGATCAGCGGCACGATGACCTTGAAGAAGGTGCGGGTGGGCGAGGCCCCCAGACTGTTGGCCGCACGTATCAGGTTGTTGTCGAACCCGACCAGCGTCGCGGTCACGGTGATCACCACGAAGGGTGTCCCCAGCGCCGCATGGGCCAGGATGACGCCCAGGTGCGTGCCCTGCAGGCCGACGCGGGAATAGAAGAAGTACATGCCCGCCGCCGAGATGATCAGTGGCACGATCATGGGCGAGATCAGGATGCTCATGATCAGCGTGCGGTAGGGCATGGATGGTCGTGACAGGCCAAGGGCCGCCAGCGTGCCGAGGCTGGCAGACAGGATGGTCGCGAAGAACGCGATGACGAAGGAGTTCCAGACCGCACCCTGCCAGTTCAGGTTGGTGAAGAAATCCAGGTACCATTTTGTCGAATACCCCGCCGGATCGAACGCCAGCATCTCCGTCGTGAAGGTGAAGAAGGGCACCGCGTTGAACGACAGCGGCACGATCACCATCAGCGGGAAGATCAGGAAGAAGAACACCGCCGCGCAGATGATGCGGAAGGCGTAGTACCAGATCCGCTCCGGCGTCGATGCATAGGGTGGAAGGGCAGCCATCGGTCTCTCCCCTAACCCAGCTTCATGTTGTCGATGCCGACGATCTTGTCGTACAGCAGGTAGAATACCAGCACGATCACCAGCAGGACCGCACCCAGCGCCGCCGCCAGACCCCAATTCAGGGAATTCTGGATATGGAACGCGATGCGGTTGGAGATGAAGGTGCCGGACGTGCCACCGACCAGTTCCGGCGTGATGTAGTAGCCAATGGCCAGGATGAAGACCAGGATCGCCCCCGCGCCGATTCCCGGCACGGTATTGGGAAAATAGACCTTCCAGAAGGCCGGCCACGGATGCGCGCCGAGCGATGTCGCCGCACGCATGTATGTCGGCGGTACGGTCTTCATGACGCTGTAGAGTGGCAGCACCATGAACGGCAGCAGGATATGCGTCATGGCGATCACCGAACCGGTAGCATTGTGGATCATGGTCAATCGCCCGTCATCGGAGATGATGCCGATGAAGACCAGAATGTCGTTGATCACCCCCTGTTGCTGCAACAGGGCGATCCACGAGGTCGTTCGCACCAGCAGCGATGTCCAGAACGGCAGCAGCACCAGGATGATCAGCAGATTGCCGATCTTGGCTGGCTGCGTGGCGATCAGGTAGGCGATGGGAAAACCCAGCAACAGGGTCATCAGCGTGATCACGACAGACATGATCATGGTGCGGATGAACAGTTTTGTATGGATCGCCTTCTCTGAATCCTCGAAACGGATTTCGCCCTCCGGCGTCTGCATCGCATCGACGGAGGCCAGGTAATACCCCGGCGTCAGATTGGGCGAGAACTGCTTGATCACCTGCCAGGTGACAATCTTTCCCCAGTCCTTGTCCGACTTGATGAGCTGTTCCTTGTAGGGCGCTTCCTTGATGCGTCCGGCCTTGCGCCCCGCGCCACGGAACAGGCTGGACATGCCGGAGCGTTCGTAGTTCAGCCGCTGGCCGACCTTGGTGTTGGTCCGTTCCTTCCGCGCCACCTTCAGGTCGGCGACCATGGCCGCGAAGACAGCTTCGTCCGGCAATTCGCCGGAGGTCTCGTCCCAGCTTTCCAGCGCCTTGACGGTCTGCGGCAGGATCTCCTCGACAATGCCGTTCTCGACGGAGCGGAACAGCATGTCGGCGATGGGAATGATGAAACTGATGGCAACGAAGATGAACAGGGGCGCGACGAGGGCCAGCGCGAACATGCGCTGTCGCCGCAGCGCCCTGGCCAGGGAGACCTTCAGCGGCTGGCCATCCGCAGTGACGATCGCGGCGGAGGCGCTGTTCTGCATGTCGGTCGCTGTCATCCTGGTTCGCTGAGCCCCCTGCCCATTACCTGTCCCGGACGTCGCCATCCGGGCCGATGCCACACCGGAAGGCGCCCGTTGGCGGGACGCATTCGGGAGAGGCAACGGTTTCCGGGGCGGGCGACACCCGCCCCGGAGTCCGTCACGTCACGAGCCTTACTGCAGCAGCCAGGACTGGAAACGCTCGTCGATATCATCGCGATTGTCCGCCCAGAACTCGTAGTTGTAGAGCAGGGTGGTCTTGGAATTCGCGGGATCGGTCGGCATGTGCGGCGCCATGTCGATGCCCAGCGTGGCATGCTTGCCCACCAGCGGTGCCGACGACTTGCGGGCCGGACCGTAGGAAATGAACTTCGCCTGGTCGGCGAGACGCTGGGTGTCGGTGGCGAAGCGCAGATACTCCATCACCGCTGCCTTGTTCTTGGTGCCCGTCGGGACGATCCAGCCGTCCAGGTCAAACACCTGCCAGTCCCACAGCATCGCGATCGGCTGCTTCTCTTCCTCAATCACCGAGAAGAGACGGCCATTGTAGGTGGAGCCCATCACGACTTCACCGTCAGCCAGCAGCTGAGGCGTCTGTGCGCCCTTGGTCCACCAGACTACGTTGTCCTTGATGGTCCCCAGCTTGGCCAGGGCCTTCTCGACACCGGCGGGGGTGCCCAGGACCTCATAGACCTGATCCGGCGCGACGCCGTCACAGAGCAGGGCCCATTCCATGTTGTTGATCGGATTCTTCTCCAGCGCACGCTTGCCAGGGAACTTCGCCAGATCGAACACATCGCAGACGCTGGTCGGCGTGGAGGAAACCATGTCGGTGCGGTAGCCGAAGGTCGTGGAATACACGATCTGCGGAATGAAGCATTCGGACACGATCAGATCACCGAAGTCTTCCGAGGCAGGCGTGCCATCGGGCGCCGGTGCGAGCACCTTGTCATGATCGATGATCTCGGCCAGGCCCTCGTCACAGAGGCGAATGGCGTCGGCGGCAACAACGTCGACCAGATCCCAGGTGACATTGCCGGCTTCGTTCATCGCGCGCAGCTTGGCCACGGCAGCGTTGGACGAGTCGTCGTTGACGATCGTGACACCGGAATTCGCGGCCATGTAGGGGTCGTGATACGCGCCCTGCTGGCTGGCCGAATAGGCCCCGCCCCAGGATACGACAACCAGTTCCGTATCGGCCTGGGCACTGGTCACGGCACCTGCCGCCACGCTGGCCACTGCAGCCGCGATAAGGGCTGACTTGAAGCTCTTCATTTCTAGCCTCCTTGAGTTTTTCTCTCGTGCGATCCTGTTCCCTGCCGGCCCGGTGATCACAGATTGTCGGGCATGTCGAGCGCCCGGCAATCGCGTGTCCGCCAGCCAAGGGAAATTTCGTTGCCGGGCACGAGACCGGCACGATCTGTTGAATTCGGAATCTTCACCACGAAATCGTCGCGGCCACAGACGGTCAGGCGCGTGCGGATGTGGTCACCCAGATAGATCAGTTCCTGCACCCGCGCATCCACATGGACGTCGCAATCCTTCACATCGTCGCCGATCATCACCCGCTCAGGGCGGATCGACAGCATTGTCGGCTGGCCCACACCACTGTGGCTGATCGACATGGCGGTGACTTTCTCGCCACTCTCAAGCTCGACGGAACACTGGTCGCCGTCAACCGCCGAGACCTTGCCGGTCAGCTTGTTGTTCTCGCCGATGAACTGCGCCACGAAAGCATTGTCAGGCCGCTCGTAAAGGTCAGCCGGGGGCGCCAGTTGCTGGATGATGCCGTCATTGAAAACGGCAATCCGGTTCGACATGGTCAGCGCTTCCGACTGGTCATGGGTCACATAGACGACGGTGATGCCGAGATTGTCGTGGATATGCTTGATCTCGAACTGCATCTGTTCGCGCAGCTGCTTGTCCAGCGCGCCCAGCGGTTCATCCATCAGCACCAGTTTCGGATCGAACACCAGGGCGCGGGCCACGGCGACGCGCTGCTGTTGCCCGCCGGAAAGCTGCATCGGACGCCGACCGCCAAACGGGCCGAGCTGGACCATGTCGAGCGCCCGCTGCACCCGTTGCTCGACCTCCGCCTTGCCCATCTTCCGCACATGCAGCGGGAAGGCCAGGTTCTCGGCCACCGTCATGTGCGGGAACAGGGCGTAGTTCTGGAATACCATGCCGATATCGCGCTTGTGCGGCGGCACATCGTTCAGCGGCGCGCCGTCCAGGACGATCTTGCCATGGGTCGGAGTCTCGAACCCGGCAAGCATCATCAGGCAGGTTGTCTTTCCGGACCCCGAGGGGCCGAGCATCGTCAGGAATTCGCCATTGGCGATATCAAGGTTCAGATTCTTGACGACGAGCGTTTCACCGTCATAGCTCTTCTGCACTTCCTGGAACCGGACGAATGGATCGCCCGTCGACTGATCGCCTGTCACGCAGCTGCCTCAATTCCCTTTGTGCCCCGCATTGATTGCGGATGCTTCGAGTTCGAACGCCCTGTCAGCGTCTGCAGTCCCTGTCTGTCCGGCCTGCTTGTTCCCGCAATGCCTGGACGCGTTCTCGTGTTGCGGTGCAACGATGTCAGCTTTGTGATCATCATGCAACCACCCTGCGTTGTTGCTGATTATGCAGGCAAAATCATGCTTTCCGGACCGAAGGGGAAGTCCGTGATGTTCTCTGCATCGTCCCCGTTGACGATCAGGATATCGTGTTCGCGATAGCCGCCTGCACCCGGCACGCCGTCCGGCAGCATGATCATGGGTTCCATGGATACCACCATCCCCGGCTGCAGCACGGTCTCCACATCCTCGCGCAGTTCCACTGCGGCTTCGCGCCCGTAGTAGTGGGACAACACACCGAAGCTGTGGCCATAGCCGAAGGAGCGATATTTCAGCAGACCCCAGCCGCGATACATCTCGTTCAGTTCAAGTGCGATATCGCAACAGCGCGCGCCGGGCCGGATCAGTTCCATGCCCCGCACATGCACCGCGCAGTTCTTCTGCCACAGGTCCAGGGAAACCTCGTCTACAGCACCTGCGAATAGGGTCCGCTCCAGCGCCGTGTAGTAACCGAAGATCATCGGGAACGTATTCAGCGAAAGGATGTCTCCCTGGGCGATCGGCTTGTTGGTCACCGGATTGTGGGCGCCATCGGTGTTGATGCCGGACTGGAACCAGGTCCAGGTATCCATCAGCTCGACGAAGGGAAAACTGTCGGCAATGGCCCGCACCATGGCATTGGTGGAGGCCAGCGCCACCTCATGCTCCGGCACGCCGGGCCGCGCGGTCTCCATCACGGCCTCCCCGCCGATCCGGCAGATGCGCGCACCTTCGCGGATCAGGGCGTGTTCCTCCACCGACTTCACCGTACGCAGGCCCATCGCCGCCTCGCCGCAATCGACCAGTTCAACATCGGGGAAATGCGCGGCCAGCAGATCGCGGAACTGCAGTGTCACATGATCGAATTCGATCCCCAGTCGCCGGACGCCGGACAGCAGTTGCTTCAGGCCATCGAAGTAACTCTCACGCCGCCAGTCCGTATAGGTCAGGTTGTCGCCGAAGGTCCGTCGCCAGGGCTGCCCGCCATCAATCGCCGCGGTCAGGGTTGTCGCCGTATCGTGGGTCAGGGTCAGGGCATAGCGCCGACCGAACTGGCAGTACATGAACCCCGAGAAATAGCAGATGTTGTGATAGCTGCTGAACAGGCAGGCATCCATGTCCGCAGCCGCCATCAGCGCCCGCATGGAATCCTGCCGACGCTGCATCTCGGCCTCCGAGAACGGGGAGTATGCCTTCTCCCCATTGTGCCAGCGCACCAGATGGATCAGTTCATCGGTCATCTTCGTTTCCCCTGTGTTTCCCTGCGTTCTTCCCACAGTCCGCAATGGCGCTTGCGTCGATCACGACCGGTCGCTGTTCCCCCAGCGACCCTCACCTATGTCAGCCGGGAACTTGATTGCTGCCGCCGCCGCATCAGATAGCGGGGCAGACACGCAGGAGGTGACGATGACACGATTTCAGCTTCACACGAAGGAAACGGCACCCGAGGACGGCAGGGAACTGCTGGACAAGGCGGAAAAGAGCTACGGCTTCGTCCCCAACCTGATCGCGGGCATGGTGGAAGCCCCCGCGACGACAGAAGCCTACATGGCCCTCAGCCGCGCCGTGATGAAGATGTCCTTCACGCCAACGGAACGTCACGTGGTGTGGTTCACGATCAACGCCTATCACGACTGTACCTACTGCATGGCAGGTCACACGCGGATCGCCAATGCGGAGAAGATTCCACAGGACGTGATCGAGGCGGCGCGCACCAATACCCCCTTTCCCGATGACCGCCTGAACGTGCTGCGCGACTTCACGCAGAAGATGGTGGTTCAGCGCGGCTGGGTGGATGAAGCGGACCTCGACAGCTTCATGGCGGCGGGTTTCACCAAACGCAACGTCATCGAGATCGTCGGCGTGATCGCACACAAGGTGATTTCGAACTATACCAATCATCTGGTCGAGACACCGCTCGACCCCCACTCGAAACAGCACGCGTGGACCCGCCCGGCGAGCCTGGCGGCAGAGTAGGATCAGGTCCCCGGATCAGCGGAGTACAGGCGCAATGAATGTCTTCAGAATTCCCGACAGGGGCGTGCTGCAGGTCGGCGGGGCGGAGGCCGGGAGTTTCCTCCAGGCGCTGGTGACCAACAATGTTGCCGGAATCGCCCCCGGGACGGCCGTCTATGCCGCGCTTCTGACCCCTCAGGGCAAGTTCCTGCATGACTTCTTCGTCACGCCCGCCCCGGATGGCGACGCCCTGCTGCTGGAGGTCGAGGCCCCCCGGATCGACGATCTGAAGCGACGCCTGACCATGTACAAGCTGCGATCCAGGGTCAGCATCGACGATGTCAGCGCCGACTGGCAGGTACTGGCCGCACCGGACGGCGGATTGGCGGGCGAGGGTGCGATCAGCTACACGGATCCCCGCAATCCTGACATGGGACAGCGCCTGCTCTGGCCTGCGGCAAGGGCACTGCCTGACCACACCGACGACCTGTCCGCCTACCATGCACTCCGCGTCTCACACGGCATCCCCGATGGCAGCCGTGATATCGAGGTGGAGAAGAACTTCATGCTGGAAGTCGGCTTCGACAGGCTGAACGGCATCGACTTCCGCAAGGGCTGCTACGTCGGACAGGAGATCACGGCGCGCAGCAAGTACCGGGGCAATGTCCGCAAGATGCTGCTGCCCTGTCAGGTGACGGGTGCCCTGCCTGCCGCCGGGACAGATGTGCTGGTGGATGGCCGAAGTGTCGGCACGGTACGCAGCGGGGCAGGCGACCACGTACTCGCCATGCTGCGCCTTGACCGACCGGATGGCGAGTTGCAGGCCGGATCTGCGCGCCTGACCGTGACCACTCCGAAAGACTGAAATGACCGGGACGTGATGGTCGTGAACGTGAAAGCGGCGCGTCAGTTCGGGCAGATGCGCGGCGTGATGCCGTTTTCATTCGCGTAGGCTGCGGCCGAGGATTCGACCATCGGACGAACGATGGACTGATCTGTCCCGATCCAGTCCGTTGCTTCCTGCCAGGCGCTGCCGTTCCACTGGAGGAATTTCAGCGGTGAGTCGCCACCGTGATTGCGGCAGGACAGCCTGATTTCGGGCAGCAGCCCGACAGCACCAAGTTTCGCCAGCCGCGCGTCGTCGAGTGTCAGTTGCTCCAGCGCGGCCTGGACCTCCGACCCCTTGACAGGGCGGTTCTCGCCCGCGATCCGCATGGCGTCGCGGATGGCCTCCGTGCCGACGATGGCCATTGCCACGGCACGGTTGAAATAGATCGAACCCACACGTCGCGGATCCATGTCGCCCTCACCCTGATCGTAGATGTGGCGTATCATGTCCTGGATGACCGGGTAATCCGCACCGGCGGACTGATACCCCGCCGCATAATAATCCTTCGCGGCGGGCCCTGCGGGGATCACGTCCTCCTCCGACCCGGACCACCAGGCGCCAATGACACGGTTCGCAGGAAACTTGACCCGGCGCGCCTCCTTCAGTGCCATGGGGTTCATCACGCCCCAGCCACGCAGGATCACGTAATCCGGCTTGTACTGCCGCGCGACCTGCAGCCAGATCGACTTCTGATCCAGGCCGGGGTGGGCGACCGGAAAATTCCTGAACTCGAAGCCGTACTTCTGCGCCTGCCGTTCCAGGACGGGGATGGTTTCCTTCCCGTAGGCGGAATCATGGTGAACGTTGGCGATCTTCAGGCCTTCCAGCTTCTCCATGCCGCCTTCGAGCTGGCCGATGAAACGGACCTCCGCCGTTGACTGGCTCCAGTAGCTGGTGATGGCGGGAAACAGATAGGGGAAGACCCGGCCATCCGAGCCATCCGCACGCCCGTAACCCATGGTGATGATCGGAATCTGGTCGGCCCTGCCCTGCTCGACCAGCGCATAGGTCGCGTCGGTGGAGAGCGGGTGAAAGAACGGCATGCCGCTGGTGCCGGTCTTCTTCAGCTTTTCATAGCAGGCAACGACACGCTCCGCCTTGTAGGCTGTCTCGCACTTCTCCCAACGCAGCTTGACGCCATTGATGCCCCCGTCACGCTCGTTGAGCAGCCGGTAGTAGTCCGCCATGCCATCACCAAAGGCGGAACCACCCGCGGCGTAGGGACCTGTCCAGTAGGCCGCAATGGGAATGAACTGCGTTGGCGGCGGCGCGGGCTTCTGTGGCGCAGGCTTGGCGACAGCATCTTCCTGGGCCAGCCGAATGATCTCCCCCGGCGCCGCCAGCAGCCCCGCAGGTGCAATCGCCATTGGCAATGCCACCAATGCTGCAGCCAGGACAAGTGTCCCTGATCGCATCTCGCTCTCCCCCGGTCGCCTGCCCTTGACGGGTCTTGTCCCTGAGCAGCCTTCATATCACGGGCGGCGCGGCTGTACCATTCTGACAACACCTAAACAGCGGGAATATCGACCATTTGTGTCAGTTTCACATCGGATCAGTTGGAAATGCGTGCCAGCTTTCGCTCCCGATGGAACACATACATCCCCGCCCCGATGATGACCGCGACACCGGTCCAGGTCACCGCATCCGG
The DNA here is from genome assembly GCA_029213165.1 of Minwuia sp. Lineage (GTDB taxonomy): Bacteria > Pseudomonadota > Alphaproteobacteria > Minwuiales > Minwuiaceae > Minwuia. The sequence goes on along the minus strand of JARGNO010000004.1, from coordinate 92,588 downwards.
AAAGTCATCGAAAATGAGGTAGCCAAGCACCGTTGCACTGATGATCTCGAGATACTGGAACGGTGCCAGCACTCCGGCTGGAGCGCGACGGAAGGCATGGACCACCAGCATGTGACCCGCGGTTGCCACCAGACCCAGCGCGAACAACAGGCCCCATTCGCGCAGATCAGGCCGGACTGCGGTCAGCGCCGGAATCTCCACAATGCCCCCGAAAGCCAGGACAGCAGCCATCGTCAGGAACCCGAATACCCCGGCCCAGAACTGCATCTGTACCGCGTCACCCGTCTGGGCCATGCGCCGGGTCAGCACCAGATAGACGGCGAAACAAGCGGCGGCGAGCAAGGGCATCAGTGCTGGCCAGCCAGCCCAGCCGAAGCCCGGACGAATGACGATCAGCGCGCCCAGGAAACCCACCAGCACCGCAGTCATCCTGCGCCAGCCCACGGCCTCCCCCAGGAACAGGCCCGACAACAGGGTCAGGATCAGGGGCTCCACGAAGAAGATCGCAATGGCGTCTGCAATCGGCATGTACTTCAGCGCCGTGAAGAAGAACGCTGTCGCCATCGCGATCAACGCACCGCGTGCGGCATGCAGATGCAGCTGGCGCCAGGGTACGCGGGGCAATCCGCCTGCCAGAAGCAACAGCGGCAACAGCAGCAAGGACTGGAACAGGAAGCGGCTGGCCGCAATCTGGCCCGGCGGCACATGCTCCCCCAGGACCTTGGCAATGGCATCGATGCAGGGGATCCACAACATGCCCGCCGCCATCATGGCCATGCCGACCTCGACAGGCGGGCGCGGCTTTCGGGGGGCGTTCATTTCGCCTGGCTTGCGGCAATGGCCTCCGCCGCCTCACGGATCAGGTCGGGTCCGCGCCAGATCATCCCGGTGTAGAACTGCACCGCCGACGCCCCGGCATGCATCTTCGCCGCCGCATCGCTGCCCGACATGATTCCCCCGACACCGATCAGGGGAATATCGCCCTGCGTCGCCTCGCGAAAACGCGACAGGATCCCGGTCGATGGTCCTGAGAGCGGCGCACCGCTCAGTCCCCCGACTTCCGCACGGTTCGGGCTGCGCAGGCTGTCGGGACGGGCGATTGTCGTATTGGCGATGACCAGCGCATCGATACCCACATCCCGCGCGACACGGGAGATCTCCGTGATGTCCTCCGCCAGCAGATCCGGTGCCACTTTCAGGAACAGCGGCGTCTTCAGGCGACCGGCATCCCTTACCCTGTTCAGCCGCTCGAAGATCTCCACCAGCGCGGCGCTGTCCTGCAGGGCGCGCAGTCCGGGTGTATTGGGCGAGGAGACATTGACCGTCGCATAGTCCACCAGCGGCCCGATCACCCGCAGGCATTCGGCATAATCGGCGATCCGGTCCCTGCTTTCCTTGTTTGCCCCCAGGTTGACGCCAACGATGCCTGATTTTGTCCGTCGTTCCAGATTGCGCGCCACCGCTTCGGCCCCGTCGGAATTCAGGCCATAGCGATTGATGACGGCCCGGTCTTCCAGCAGGCGAAAGACGCGGGGGCGCGGATTGCCCGGCTGCGGCCTCGGCGTCACGCCGCCGATCTCCACAAAGCCGAAGCCCAGCGTCAGCAGGCCGTCCACGGCCACTGCGTTCTTGTCCAGGCCCGCCGCAAGCCCGACCGGGTTGGGCAGGCGCAGCCCGGCAATCTCCACCGGCATATCTGGCACCCGCACGGCCGCCAGCCGCGCCAGCACCGGATTGGCAAGCGCGCGAATGGTCAGATTGTGTGCCCGTTCGGGGTTCATGCTGAACAGCAGGCGTCGCGCCACGGGGAAGAGCAGGCTCATTGATCCGGGTCCTGAAAGTATCTGTGCGGATGCTGATACAGGCTTGTGCGATGCAACGCCACCATGGCGCGGCGCGGGTCAGGAGGTGGTCCGCAGGCAATTCCCTCCCGCCGCAAAACCGACTAAGACACCGTGAAAGGAAATCCGGGGAGGAGCAGGCAGGATGGAAGCACGATTCTACTATGACGGGGTCTGGTACACGGAGAACCCGCGCCTGACCGGCCCCATGGATCATGCCTTCTGGATGGCGAGTGTCGTCTTCGACGGCGCAAGGGCATTCGAAGGCCTTGCCCCGGACCTGACACCGCATTGCGAACGCGTCGTCCGCTCCGCCCGCACCATGCTGCTGGAGCCGAAGGAAGACGCGGCGCGGGTGGAGGACCTGTGCCGGGAGGCCCTGGCCGACCTGCCGCGCAACCTGGCCTATTACATCCGGCCGATGTTCTTCGCCCGCACCGGCTTCGTCTCCCCCGATCCGGAATCGACGGAGTTCACGCTTGCGGTCTATGAATCGCCCCTGCCCGCATCGACCGGGATGAGTGTCTGCCTGTCCACCCACCGCCGCCCGGCGCGCGACATGGCCCCGACCGATGCCAAGGCATCCTGCCTCTACCCCAATTCCCAGCGCGCCCTGCGGGAGGCATCCCAGCGTGGCTATGACAATGCCCTGCTGTGCGATCCGTCCGGCAATGTCGCTGAGCTGGCCACCGCGAACATCTGGATGGTGAAGGACGGGGTGGCCATGACACCCGTCTGGAACGGCACCTTCCTGAACGGCATCACCAAACAGCGCATGACCGCCCTGTTCCGCGCCGATGGCATCGAGGTGCAGGAGGTCACGCTGACCCCGCAGGACTTCGCCGAGGCGGACGAGATATTCACCACAGGCAACTTCGGCAAGGTCGTGCCGGTTACCCGCTACGAGGGCCGGGACCTGCAACCGGGGCCCATCGCACGACGCGCCCATGGCCTCTATTTCGACTGGTCGCAATCGGAGGGTTACTGATGAAACTGGAAGGTATCCGCGTACTCGACCTGTCGCTGTTCCTGCCAGGTCCCCTGCTGACCCAGATGATGGCCGATCACGGGGCGGAAGTGATCAAGTTGGAACCCATCAATGGCGGGGAGCCGAACCGGGAGATCGGCGCCCGGCGCGCTGACGGTGTTACCGTCTATTTCCAGAACACGCACCGGGGCAAGAAATCGGTGCAACTGAACCTGAAGACGGAGGCAGGGCGGGAAGCGCTGCTGAAACTGGCCGAGACCGCCGACGTGATGATCGAGGCGTTTCGCCCCGGCGTGGTGAAGCGGCTGGGTGTCGATGCGGAGACCGTGCGGGCGCGCAATCCGCGCCTGGTCTATTGCTCCATTTCCGCCTTCGGTCAGGACGGGCCTTACGTGAAACGCCCGGCGCATGATCTGGCGACCGAGGCGCTGGCCGGTGTCCTGAGCTGCAATGTCGGCGCAGACGGCGCGCCGACAATTCCCGGTATCGCCAACGCCGACATGCTGTCGGCCACCATGGGGCTGTCGGCGATCCTGATGGCCCTGCTGCGCCGGACCGAGACCGGTCAGGGCGACACCATTGATCTTTCGATGATGGATTCGCTGATGGCGGCGATGCCGAACCTGCTCGGCACGGTCTTCGCGGAGAAGAAGATGCCGGTGGTCCGAAATGAGCGGACCTGGGGCGGCAATGCGATGTACAACATATACGCCACCTCCGACGGCAAGCACATCGTGCTGGGCGGGGCGGAGATGCACTTCGCGAAGGCAATCCTGACCAAGCTGGGCCGCCCCGACCTGATCGGGGCCTGCGAACCACCGCCCGGCCCGACGCAGCAGCCTGCCATCGACTTCCTGCGGGAGACCTTTGCCACGAAGACCCAGGCCGAGTGGGTGGAATGGTTCGCCGACGTGGACGCCGCCTTCGCGCCTGTGAACGATCTGCGCCAGGCCTGCGATGACCCGCAGTTGCGTCACCGCGGCATGATCTTCGAGGACGAGCACGGCTTCGAACATGTCGGCATCCCGATGAAGTTCACGCAGGAACCAGGCCGCGCCAACACCGCCCTGCCCGCCCTGAGCGAACATACGGAACCCCTGCTGCGCGACCTGGGCTATTCGGACGACGACCTCGCCGCAATGCGCGCAGAGGGGGTATTCTGAGGGGGTTCTGGCTCCGGTATTCGGGCGTGCTACCCTGCCGGACAGGGGAGAGACACGCATGACCGAGCAGACCTTCGACGCCATCATCATCGGGGCCGGAATTTCCGGCATGTACCAGTTGCACCAGTTGCGGGGCTTGGGCATGTCGGTGCAGGTGCTGGAGGCCGGGGACGGGGTCGGCGGCACCTGGTACTGGAACCGCTATCCCGGCGCGCGCTTCGATTCGGAGAGCTATTCCTACGGCTATTCCTTCTCGGAGGAGATCCTGGACGAGTGGCAGTGGAGCGAGCATTTCTCGGCCCAGCCGGAAACCCTGCGCTATTGCAACTTCGTCGCCGACAAGCTGGACCTGCGGCGCGACATCCGCTTTGGCAGCACCGTCACCCGCGCCCGCTGGGACAGTGACGCGGAACGCTGGTCAGTCTGGACGGCAGACGGCTGGACCGGCACCGCCCAGTTCCTGATCACCGCGATCGGGCCGTTGTCCGTGCCCACAATGCCGACCATTGATGGCATCGATGATTTCCAGGGGCAGTCCATGCACACTGCCAGATGGCCCCATGAACCCGTCGATTTCACCGGCAAGCGTGTGGCGGTGATCGGCACCGGCGCAACCGGCGTGCAGACGATACAGGAAGTCGCCAAGACTGCCGCGCGCCTGACCGTGTTCCAGCGCCGCCCGAACTGGTGCGCGCCGCTGAAGAACAGTCCGATCACGCCGGAACAGCAGAGCGACATCCGCGCCCGCTACCCGGAGATCTTCGAGATCTGCAAGCGTTCCCACGGCTGCTTCATGCATGACGCCGACCCGCGCCGCGCGCTGGGGGTGAGCGAGACGGAACGTGAAGCCTTCTACGAAGAACTCTACGATTCCCCCGGCTTCGGCATCTGGATGGGCAACTTTCGTGACATCTTCGTCAGCGAAGCCGCGAACAAGACGATTTCCGACTTTGTCGCCGCCAAGATCCGCCAGCGGGTGAAGGACCCGAAGACCGCCGACATGCTGATCCCGAAGGATCATGGCTTCGGCACGCGGCGTGTGCCGCTGGAGACGAACTACTACGAGGTCTACAATCAGGACAATGTCCGGCTGGTGAACCTGCAGGACACGCCCATCGAACGGGTGACGCCGACCGGTATCCGGACCAGCGCCGAGTCCCTGGAGTTCGACATCATCATCTATGCCACCGGGTTCGACGCTGTCACCGGCGGTTTCTCGAAGATCGCGATCGAGGGCGTGGACGGCCAGACGCTGCAGCAGAAGTGGGCGGATGGCCCGATCACCTACCTCGGGCTGATGGTTCCGGGATTCCCCAACATGCTGACCCTGGTGGGGCCGCACAACGCCGCGTCCTTCTGCAATATTCCGCGCTGCATCGAACAGAACGTCGAATGGGCCACGGACTTCATCCGCAACATGCGCCAGAACGGCCTTGCGACGGCAGAGGCGGACGAGACCGCTGCCACGGAATGGACACACCATGTCCATGAAAGCGCAGAAAAGATGCTCTATACCAAGGTCGATTCATGGTTCATGGGCATCAATTCCAATGTCGAAGGCAAGAACAAGCGCACCTTCCTGCTCTACGCTGCAGGCGCACCCGCCTACCGCGAGAAGTGCGATGAGGTTGCCGCCTCGGATTATGCAGGCATCGCCCGGCATTGACCGTCGTGGGCTACTGCTGGGCGGGCTGGGCCTGCTGGCGGCGGCGGCCCTGCCGGGCGCGGTCCATGCGGCGCAACCCGAAGACATCCATTTCGACGTGCATGTCGCCGGCTCGAAGGTCGGGCATCACAGCCTGAGCTTCATGCCCGGCCCCGACGCCGGGCAGATGACCGTGAAGGTCGACGTGCGCATCCGGGTGCGGCTGTTCTTCGTCACCGTGTTCGACTACACGCAGACAACGGAAGAGGTCTGGCAGGATGATCGGCTCGTCAGCTTCACCTCCACCACCCTCGACGGCGACAACAGGGACGAGGTCACGGCGGTTCAGGGGGCCGGGGGTCTGGAGGTCACCAGCCTGCGTTTCGGCAACCGCACCCTGCCTGCCGACACATGGCCCTCCACCGCCTTCTGGCGCCAGGACGCCGTGCAGCGCAATGAATTCCTGGATGCCGCCCGGGGCGATATCCGCAAGGTCACCATCACGGAGCAGGACCTGGAATTCATCGACGCCCTGGACAAGCGCCACCTCGCCCGCCGCTACCACGCCGACACCAGCCGCGACTTCGACGTCTGGTATGGCCCGGACGGTTCGTGGCTGAAACTGCAATGGTCAGGCTATGGCATGACAGCGGACTATCGGCGGTAACGGAACTGCCGTACTGGCGCGTGAGCCATGGCCCGGTACAATCCCTTCCACGGATACTGGTCGCGGGAGGAGAATGGACATGCGGGTCGGGATTATCGGTGTGGGCCTGATGGGCCACGGGATTGCGCTGAATGTACTGAAGGGCGGATTTCCGCTGGTGATGATGGATCATCCCGGCAATCAGCCGGTCGAGGATCTGATCGGGATGGGCGCGGGCCAGCAGGACTCGCCGGGCGCGGTCGCTGCGGTCTCCGATCTGGTCATCATCTGCGTTACAGGCTCGCCCCAGGTCGAGGCGGTGATGACCGGGGAGAGCGGTGTGATCCCGGCGCTGCAACCCGGCACCATCGTGGTGGACTGTTCGACAGCCCTGCCGGAATCGACGGAGCGGATGGCCGCGCTGGTGGCAGAAGCCGGGGGGCGGTTCCTGGATGCCCCGATGACACGGCTGTCGAAGCAGGCACACGAAGGCACGCTGAACATCCTTGTCGGCGGTGAGGCGGAGGTGCTGGAGGCCGCACGGCCGGTGCTGGATACCTTCACCGAGAACATCGACCATGTGGGCGGTGTGGGCTTCGGGCACCGGATGAAGCTGCTGCACAATTACGTCTCCATCGGCCACATGGCGCTGCTGGCCGAAGCGGCGGCGCAAGCGGCAGAGGCTGGCGTGGAACCGCAGGTCTTCGTCGATGTGCTGGGCAAGGGTGGCGGCGCCGGAATGGCGCTGGAGCGGCTGCGGAAATGCATCCTGAGCGGCGACGCCGGTGACGTGCCGTTCTCCATCGGCAATGCGATCAAGGATATCGACTATTACCGCGAGATGGTTGGCGACGGCAGCGGCAGCCGTGCCATCGCCGACGGGGTCTCCTCGGCCATCGGGTCGGCGGCGGAGGCGGGTCATCGTGATGCCTATGTCCCGGAACTGACACGGCTGTTCCGGGGCTGAGTGTCGCGGAAACCTGGCGCAATTCTCTTGCGCCCCTTGCTGGAGAAGTGACCGTGCCGCGGTCGATGCGGGGTAAGGCCGAAGGCTGCCACGCCCGCATCCGATCTGTTCTGACAATACCCCTGCGGCTGCTCCCGAACATTCCCGGCGGCGTACCCGGACCTGAGCGTACTTGCGCGCAGCGGCTCACTTGCACAAGATGTCGGTGTTCTGGGGAGGACAAGACATGCTTGATAATCTGGAGACTGCCTGCGGGCCGCTTGATGGCGTCCGTGTGCTGGACCTGACGCGCTATGTCTCGGGGCCGCATGCGACACAGATGATGGGCGATTCGGGTGCCGATGTGGTGAAGATCGAGGGCTTTGCCGGCGACGGTATGCGGATCGCCGACAGCCGATTGGGCAGTCCTGACAGCCTGCTCTTCATGACCATCAGCCGTGCCAAGCGCAGTCTGGCCATTGACCTTCGCAAGGAGGAGGGCAAGGCCGTGCTGCGCGATCTGGTGCGGCAGGCCGATATTCTGGTCGAGAATTTCCGGCCCGGTGTCCTGGAGAAGATGGGCTTCGGCTGGGACGTGCTGCAGGAGATCAATCCACGGCTGATCCTGGTCCGGATCTCCGGCTTCGGGCAAGACGGCCCCTGGGCCGAGCGGGCCTCCTACGACCCGGTGATCCAGGCGCTCAGTGGTATCCAGTCGCTGACAGGCAAGGTTGACGATGCACCGACAGTGTGCGGCACGGTCGTGACCGACTATCTGGCCGGGTTGCATGCCGTCATCGGCGCCGTATCGGCGCTGCAGGGCCGGCAACGGACCGGACGCGGCCAGTGGGTCGATGTCTCAATGCTGGATGCCGCAACCAGCATGCTTCTCTCTGCCATTCCGGAATATCTCAACCTGGGAGAGACACGCACGCGTCGTGGCAACAAGAATCCCATCTCGGTACCTTCCCACTGTTTCGAATGCGGCGACGGACGCCACGTTCACATCACGGCCTGGACAGACTCCGAGTTCGCAAAGCTGGCACATGCGATGGATATGCCGGAACTGGCCGAGGATCCGCGTTTCGCCGACATTGAGAGCCGGGGAGCCAACGACACGGCGATCGAAACCATCATCGCCGGCTGGATGAAACGTTTCGATGCTGTCGAGGCCGAGCGCCGTCTCATGGCGGCCAACCTGCCTGCCGCCCGGGTCGCCACGCTCGACGAAGTCGCGGAGAATCCGCAACTGCAGCACCGCGGCCAGTTCATTGAGGTTGAACACCCTGTGCAGGGTCGCGTCACGGTCGCGGGGCCTGCCATCCGCTATTCGGACAGCCCGGAGGCTGAGACACCGCGCATCCCGATGCTGGGCGAGCATTCCGCAGAGATCCTGCAGGAGTGGCTGAGCTATGATCCGGCAAGGATCCGGACGCTGACGGAGACGGAGGTGATCCGAGGACCGGAGGCAGCCAATCGCGAAGCATGAAGCGGGCAGAGCCTCGCAATCTGCCGCGGTGGTCGCATTGGTCTTCGCGATCGGCAAGGGACTGCCGATCATCACCCGATGGGATGCACGTATGTCAAACGCGCGATTATGATCGTGGTTTACGCATGGTAAGGTAATGAGTTGGATCGGTGTCCGTTTTGTGGAGGAGACGGAATACCTGAAGGATCCAGATCGATCAGCATGCTGCCAGGCGCGTTCCGTTCGCGGAACAGGTCTGGCGGGATGCACGACGGGCGATGATGCCCATTAAGGGGAGGATTGAAATGAACTCGATGTTCAAGAGGCTTGTGCCTTTCGGCGTCGCGGCTGCGATCATGGCGGCCAGCGCGTCTTACGCTCAGGCGGAATGCGACAAGGTCTTCACGCTGAGATATCACAATGCCTATCCGCCGACGCTGGCACTCTACAACAAGACCGGCGCAGGTTTCAGGGAGCGTGTCGAGGCGTGGTCGGACGGCTGCATCAAGTTCGAGAACTACGATTCCGGCGCACTCACCTCAGTGAGCGGCATGGTCGACGCGGCTGACCAGGGCATCATCGATATCAGTCACAGCTGGGGTGCCTTCTATGTAGGCGACATACCGGAGGCGGACGTCGAGATCGGCCTGCCATTGGCCTGGGGCGAGACCTACGAAGCCTATGACGCCTACTACAACCGCGGCCTGAAGGAAGTCATCGCGGAAGCGTATGAGAGTCGCTTCAACGTCAAGCACTTCCCGTCGATCATCGGGCTGGAGTACGTCATCGCAACGCGCGACGAAATCAGCAGCCTCGACGACCTGAAGGGCAAGAAGCTGCGCGCACTCGGTGTCTATGGTGAAGTCGCAAGGGAACTCGGAGCCTCGGCTGTCGTCATTCCTGGCGGCGAACTCTATACCGCCCTGCAACTCGGCACCATCGACGGCCTGATCTACGGTGCGGAAGCTGTCGTCGCGCAGGGACTTCAGGAATTCCTGAAGACAACCATTGCCGAGCCGAACCTGAACGCGGGTGCCGGTCACTGGCTGATCAACCGCGACACATGGGAGAGCCTGCCGCCGCATCTGCAGGATGTCATCAACCTCGCGGTTGACTATGGAAATCTTGCCGGCGCGATGCAGTACCGGATCGTCGAGGCGAGGAACATCGGCGTTCTGGTGAAAGATGGCGTCAAGCTGCTGGAACTGTCCCCGGCGGACAATGCCCGGCTGAATGCGATTGCCGTCGGGCTCTGGGACAAGATCGGCGAGCGTTCCGAACTTGCCGCCAAGGCGGTGGGAATCGTCAAGGAGCAGCAGCGCGAATTCGGCCAGATCGAATAGCGCCGACGATATCGGCGGCGGTCCGCGTGACCGCCGCCGGAATGTCGCGATCACCGGTCCCGTACAGGGCCGGTGTCTCTGTTTTCCGAATTCTGGGAGAATCGTCTGATGGATCGACTGAAGTCGATCGACCGGATCAGCGGCTGGATGTCGGTGGTCTCTAGCTGGACCTTGCTTGCGATGACACTGATCGTCGGAGTCGTGGTGATTGCGCGCTTCGCGCTCACCCGGCCGACGATCTGGGCCTGGGTTGTGATTGTCCAGCTCATGCTGCTGCTGCTCATGTTCGGCGTGGCAGAGTGTTATCGTCGCGATGCTCATGTGCGCGTGGATATCCTGACCGGTGTGCTGTCACCACGCGGCCGCGCCATCCTTGACGTGCTTTACGCGCCTGTATTCTTCCTCATCACGATCATCGTGGTCTGGACAGGGTGGGAGTACTTCCAACAGGCGTTCGACCGGAACCAGACTGCACCGACAATCTTTGCGCCGCCGCTCTGGCCCATCAAGTTCGCCATCCCGCTGGGCGGTGCCGTCCTGCTGCTGACCGGCATTACCAAACTGATCCGCGATCTGAAAATCGCGTTCGGTGGTGCCGAGAACCGATCCGAGGCCGGGCAATGAGCGCAGAACTCATCACTATCCTGATCTTTGCCAACCTGATTCTCTTTCTGGCGACAGGCTTTCCGGTGGCGCTTTCGCTTATGGGTGTATCGCTGATCTGGATCCTGTTCCTGCATGGCGAGCGTGCGCTTGGGATGGTTCCGTCGACGATCTTCGACACAGCGACGACAGACATCTTCATTGCTGCGCCCCTGTTCATCTTCATGGCGATTGCACTGTATCGTGTCGGTATCGGCAATCTGATCTATGAGGCGATCCACCACTGGACCGCCGGTGTGCCGGGCGGGCTCGCCATCGGCACCGTTGCCGCCGCAGCCCTGATTGCCGCCATGACAGGCATAGGTGGCACTGCCGTGCTGGTGCTGGGCGTGCTGGCCATCCCGGAGATGATCCGACGAGGCTACAACATCCGTCTCGCAATCGGCGGGCTGCCGCCGGGTGGGGCGCTGGGAGTGCTGATTCCGCCCACTGTCATCGGTGTGCTGCTGGGTGGCTTCGCCGGAATCCCGGTCGGCCACCTGTTCTTCGGGGCGGCTGTTCCCGGTGTGCTGATCGCCGTGCTGTTCTGCCTCTACATCCTTGTCAGATGCACCATGGACAGGTCACTCGCACCTGTCATCGCCAAGGAGGACCGGCCCTCAATGCGCGAGAAGCTGGTCGCCACCAGCCGCATTGCCCTGCCTGCATTGCTGATCGCTGTCGTACTGGGCAGCATCTGGAGGGGTGTCGCCACGCCATCGGAGGCCGCAGGTATCGGTGCGCTCGGCACGCTGGTGATCGCGATCGGCATGCGGCGGCTGAGTTTCCGTACCCTGCGCGAGATGCTCGCCGATGCGGGTCAGGTCTCGGTCATGGTGCTGACCCTGGTGGTTGGTGGTGCGCTGTTCTCCCGCCTGCTGCAGTTCTCCGGCTCGGCCCGGATGATCGCCGACCTGATGGTCGGGATCGATCTCGGCATCTACGGCACGCTGCTGATCTTCCTGGGCCTGGCGATCCTGCTCGGCATGTTCATTGATGGTGCCGCGATCATCTTCATCGTGACTCCGATCATGATGCCGGTGATCAAGTCGATGGGTATAGACCCGGTCTGGTTCGGGGTCATGCTGATGATCTCCGTGGCCATCGGCTACGTCACCCCGCCCTTCGGCATGAACCTATTCTATCTGAAGGGCATCCTAGAACAGATCAAGGGATCGCCAGGGTGCGAGGTGCTGGAGCGTGCGGGTGTTCGCGACATCTGGATGGCTTGCCTGCCATATGTCGCGATCATGATTCTCGCGCTGGGACTGGTACTGGTCCTGCCGGGCCTGGCGACCTGGCTGCCAAGCCATATGTAGTTCATTGCACATGCAGGTCGCACAGGCCGGGGAGGGTCGCGCGCGATGAAATCAAAGGGGAGAAGCAGAAAATGACCGAGGAAGTCATCAAAACTGGCGGCACGTCGCATTATCCGGAAGGAGTTGCCGTGGTCGTCGGCGGTTCCGGCGGTATCGGCCGGGGCTGCTGTGAACGACTTGCCGCGCATGGGACTGACGTCGCACTGACCTACCGCAGCAACAAGGCCAAGGCAGACGACGCCGTGGCCGCGATCGAGGCTGCCGGGCAGACAGGTCATGCCGCACCGCTGGACCTGTCCGATCGCGAAGCCGTCCAGCAGTATTTCGACGATGTGGCCAGGCGTTTCGGCGCGATCCATACCGTTGTCTTTGCCGTCGGTGCCGATATCACCATGACCTATGTCGGCGATATCGACCCGGATGAATGGGAACGCACGATCGATGGCGACCTGAACGGCTTCTATCGCGTGGTCCGTGCCAGCCTGCCGTACCTGCGCAAGCAGGGCGGTTCCTATGTGGCGCTCACGTCCGCCGGCGTTCCCCGTCATCCGCAGCGTGACATTCTCTCCACCGCGCCCAAGGCGGGTATCGAGGCGCTGGTGCGGGGCATCGCCAGGGAGGAAGGCCGCTATGGCGTTCGCGCCAATTCGATCCAGCTTGGCGTCATCGACGCAGGTCTGTTTGACCGCATCCGTGATCAGCTCTCCACTTCATTCGTCGAGGCGATGAAGAACAACACGGCCCTGCGCCGCTTTGCATCGGCCGAGGAAGTCGGCAATGCGGCTGTCTATCTCTCCTCCTCCGTCGGCAGTTTCATAACGGGCCACAGTCTCCTCTTCGATGGCGGGTATGCTGTCTGAGGAGAAGGCGAGCAGCCGGGAAAGGGGACCGTCATGACAGGGAACAAGGGCATTCTGCCCAGCATGAGACTCGACGGCATGACTGCGCTCGTCACGGGCGCCGGTCGCGGCATCGGGCGCGGTTGCGCCATGGCGCTGGCCGAGGCGGGCGCGGAAGTGATCTGCGTATCGCGTACCCGGTCGGAGCTGGATGAGCTGGTTCGTGAGATCACGGACCTCGGCGCAAAGGCACAGGCTCGGACATGCGACGTCTCCGATCCGGAAGCGATCGAAGCCCTCTTCGCCGGGCTGGACCGCCTGGATGTGCTGGTCAACAACGCGGGCATAAGCACTGTTCATCGGGTCAGCGAGATACCGGTGGAAAACCTGGACCGCATGCTGTCAGTCAACTGCCGGGGCATGGTTCTGGTCGCGAAGGGGGCCGCGCGGATCATGGAGGCGCAGGGCAGTGGTGTGATGATCAACCTGTCATCCACCTATGGCAAGGTCGGTCGGGCGACCAATTCGGTCTATGCCGCCACCAAGCATTTCGTCGAGGGCTTCACCAAGTCCATCGCGCTTGAGCTGGCACCGAAAGGTGTGCGTGCCTGTGCCATCGGACCGACCGCAATCGAGACGCCAATGACGCAGGAACGGCTGAAAGACCCGGTCTATGGACCCGACCTCCTGTCACGCATTCCGATGGGACGGTTCGGCAAGATCGAGGATGTCGTGGGAGCGGTGGTCTTTCTGGCGTCTCCCGCCGCAGCACTGATCACCGGGACGACCATCATGATCGCTGGTGGCTGGACCGCGCAGTAGTTGCCCGTACTGTGTCATCCTGAAAGCCATTCGCGCGTTCACTGCCCGGACGGCGTGCGCGGTCTTGGCACTTCCGTGAAGCAATTGACTCATGGTCTCGCCCGTATCTGATTGCAGAACGACAGGCCATCAAGCAGTGGGCTCCAGAACCTGGACCGCTACACAGTTCGATGGCGGCACCGGTCCGCTGCCCAATCAGAGGGGTCCCTGGCCGAGCGGACCGACAGTCAGCGCGGCAGCAGGGTCGAGCCCATAAGGAACTCGTCGACGGACCGGGCGCACTGGCGACCTTCGCGGATGGCCCAGACGACCAGGCTCTGACCGCGGCGCATGTCGCCGCAGGCAAAGACGTTGGCGCAGGAAGTCTGATAGTCCTCCATGTTCGCCAGCACGTTGCCGCGCTGGTCCTTCTCCACCGCCAGATCGTCGATCATTCCTTCATGCACCGGGCTGACGAAGCCCATGGCCAGCAGGACCAGGTCGGCCTTCAGCTCGAACTCCGATCCCTCGATCCTGGCGAAGCCCTTCTCCGGCCCCTCGCAGCGCGCACACTCGATGGCAACGACCTTGCCGTTCTCGCCCCGGACGGCCGTGGTGACAACGGAAAAGTCCCGTTCCGCACCTTCGGCCTGGCTGGACGACGTGCGCATCTTCAGCGGCCAGTCCGGCCAGGTCAGGGCCTTGTTCTCGCGTTCCGGCGGCGCAGGCATGATCTCGAGCTGCGTGACGGAGAGCGCGCCCTGGCGGAAGCTGGTGCCGATGCAGTCGGAGCCGGTATCGCCGCCACCGATGACGACGACATGCTTGCCCTCTGCCGTGACTTCCTCGATATCGCCCAGCGGTTCATTGCTGACCCGGCGGTTCTGTTGCGGCAGGAAATCCATCGCATACATGACGCCGTCCAGATCACGTCCCGGCACCGGCAGGTCACGCGGCGCCTCGGCGCCACCGGCCAGGACCACCGCGTCATATTCGGCCAGCAGGTCATCCACGGACTTGTCGATGCCGACATGGATACCGCCGACGAACATCACACCCTCGGTCTGCATCTGGGACAGGCGACGGTCGATCAGGTGCTTCTCCATCTTGAAGTCGGGAATGCCATAGCGCAGCAGACCGCCCATCTTCGCGTTCTTCTCGAACACATGCACACGGTGCCCGGCGCGGGCCAGTTGCTGCGCCGCGGCAAGACCCGCAGGGCCGGAGCCGACGACGGCAACCGTCTTGCCTGTACGGTGCTTCGGGATCTGCGGCTCGATCCAGCCTTCACTGAAGGCACGGTCAACAATCGCGCATTCGATGGTCTTGATGGTGACCGAGCTGTCATCGATGTTCAGGGTACAAGCCGCCTCGCAGGGGGCGGGGCAGACACGACCGGTGAACTCCGGGAAATTGTTCGTGGAGTGCAGGACCTCCGACGCCTCCCGCCATTTCCCGCTGTAGACCAGATCGTTCCAGTCCGGGATGATGTTGTTCACCGGGCAGCCCTGATGACAATAGGGAATGCCGCAGTCCATGCAGCGCGCGCCCTGCGACTTCAGTTCGTCCTCGGGAAGCGGCACCACGAACTCGCGGAAGTGCTTCACCCGCTCCTCCGCCGGGCGGTAATGGCGGTCCTTGCGTGCGATCTCCAGGAAACCCGTGACCTTGCCCATCAGTCGTCTCCTCCCGGCAGCGCCTGCGCCTCGGCGCCTGCGGCTTCCTCCGCCCGCATCTCGTTCAGGGCACGCGCATAGTCGCGCGGCGTGACCTTGACGATCTTCGACAATGTGCCGTCGAGATCGTCCAGCAGGGATTTCGCACGGGCGCTGTTTGTGTAGTGCACGTGGCGTTCCAGCAGCATGCGGATGCGGCTGGCGTCATGGCGCAGGTGATCCGACAGATCGTGACCGTCAGGTGCCACATCAGCAGGGTCGACCGGGCCGAGATCCACCATCTCCGCATTGCAGCGTCGGCTGAAGTCGCCGCGCTCATCCAGGACGTAGGCAATGCCTCCCGACATCCCGGCCGCGAAGTTGCGGCCCGTCGGGCCGATCACCAGCACGATGCCGCCGGTCATGTATTCGCAGCCATGATCGCCAACGCCTTCGACAACCGCGGTCGCGCCCGAGTTGCGCACGCAGAAGCGCTCCCCGCCCACGCCGCGGAAATAGCATTCACCGGCAATCGCGCCATACATCACGGTATTGCCGATGATGATGCTCTGCTCCGGCACGATCTGGCTGGCCGGGTCCGGATAGATCGCGATGCGCCCGCCCGACAGACCCTTGCCGACATAGTCATTGCCGTCGCCGCACAGTTCGAAACTGACACCGCGTGCCAGGAACGCCCCGAAGCTCTGTCCGGCCGTGCCCTTGAACTTCACGGAGATCGAATCCTCCGGCAGCCCGGCGTGGCCGTAGCGCTTCGCGACCTCACCGGAAAGCATTGCGCCTGTCGTCCGGTTCATGTTGCGGATCGGCATCTCGATCTGGACCGGCGTGCCGGACTCGATTGCCGGCGCGGCCTGGGTGATCAGCTCACGATCCAGGATCTTGTAAATGTCGTGCTCCTGCCGCTCGGTATTGCGCACGGCAACCTCCGGGCCGACCTGCGGACGGTGGAACAGACGGGAAAAGTCGAGACCGCGCGCCTTCCAGTGTTCGATCGCCTGCTTCTTGTCCAGCAGGTCGGTGCGCCCGATCAGCTCGTCAATGGTGCGTGCGCCCATCGCGGCCATCAGTTCCCGCACTTCCTCCGCGACGAAGAAGAAGTAGTTGATCACATGCTCCGGCGTTCCCTGGAACTTCTTGCGCAGTTCCGGGTCCTGGGTCGCCACACCGACGGGGCAGGTGTTCAGATGACACTTGCGCATCATGATGCAGCCTGCCGCGATGAGCGGCGCGGTCGCGAAGCCGAACTCGTCAGCGCCGAGCAGGGCCCCGACAATCACGTCGCGACCGGTGCGCAGGCCACCATCGACCTGCACGGCGATCCGGCCGCGCAACCGGTTCAGCACCAGCGCCTGCTGGGTCTCGGCCAGGCCGATCTCCCACGGGCTGCCGGCATGCTTGATGGAGGTCAGCGGACTTGCCCCCGTACCCCCTTCATAGCCGGAGATCGTCACATGGTCGGCCTTCGCCTTGGAGACGCCGGCCGCCACCACGCCGACACCGACCTCCGACACCAGCTTGACCGATACGTCGCCCGTCGGATTGACGTTCTTCAGGTCATAGATCAGCTGCGCCAGGTCCTCGATGGAATAGATATCATGATGCGGCGGCGGGGAGATCAGTCCCACGCCCGGCGTCGAATGACGCACCCGCGCGATGACCTTGTCGACCTTGTGCCCCGGCAACTGACCACCCTCACCGGGCTTCGCGCCCTGGGCCATCTTGATCTGCATCATGTCTGAATTGACGAGATACTCTGCGGTCACACCGAACCGGCCGGAAGCGATCTGCTTGATTGCCGAACGTTCGGAGTCGCCATTCTCCAGCCTGATGAACCGTTCCGGCTCCTCGCCGCCTTCGCCCGTGTTCGACTTGCCGCCGATGCGGTTCATGGCAATGGCCAGCGTCGTATGGGCTTCACGGCTGATGGAGCCGAACGACATCGCACCCGTGGAGAACCGCTTCACGATGTCGGCGGCTGATTCAACCTCCTCCAGCGGCACGGGGCTGTCTGAGAGACGGATATCGAACAGGCCGCGCGGCGTCAGCAACTGCTTGCTCTGGTCGTTCACGATGCGCGCATATTCCCGGTACTTGTCCTGGGCATCGCCGCGCACGGCGTGCTGCAACAGGCCAACCGTCTCCGGCGTCCAGACATGCGCGTCACCACGGATGCGGAACGCGTAATCACCGCCCACGTCCAGTGAATTGCGATAGATCGGCACGTCCTCGTAGGCCAGCCGGTGACGTTCCACCGTCTCCGCCGACAGCACATCCAGGCCGACACCTTCGATGCGGGTATGGGTGCCGGGGAAATATGTCGCCACGAAGCTGCTCGACAGACCGACCGCATCGAAGATCTGCGCGCCGCAATAGGACTGGTAGGTGGAAATGCCCATCTTGGACATGACCTTCAGGATGCCCTTGCCCACTGCCTTGATGTAGTTCTTGTGCAGGCGCTTCTCCTCATCCGGGGCGATGCCCGGATGCATGTCCGTCAGGGTCTCGAAGGCGAGCCAGGGATTGATGGCCTCCGCCCCATACCCGGCCAGCACGCAGAAATGATGCACTTCACGTGCTTCACCCGTCTCGATGACCAGTCCGACCGAGGTACGAAGACCGTTCCGCACGAGATGATGATGCACCGCCGAAGTCGCCAGCGCCGCCGGGACCGGCACACGGTCCATGTCCACGGCGCGGTCGGACAGGATGATGATGTTCTCACCCCGTTCGACGCAATCCTGCGCCTCCCGCTGCAAGGCGCTGAGCCGGCGCGCCATGCCTTCGGGGCCTTCCTGCCTGGGGAAGGTGATGTCCAGCGTCTGGGCGTGGAAATCGTTCGTCGGCACATCCTCGATATGGCGGATACGCTCCAGATCCTCATTGGTCAGGATCGGCTGCGAGACCTCCAGCTTCAGATGCGCGCCGCCGCCAAGTCCCAGCAGGTTCGGGCGCGGTCCGATGAAGCTGGTGAGCGACATCACCAGTTCTTCGCGGATCGGGTCGATCGGCGGGTTGGTCACCTGTGCGAAGAGCTGCTTGAAGTAGTTGTAGAGCGGCTTGCCCTTCGACGACAGCGCCGGAATAGGCGTGTCATTGCCCATGGAACCGATGGCCTCGGCCCCGGTCTCCGCCATCGGTTCCATCAGGAACTTCAGGTCTTCCTGCGTGTAGCCGAAGACCTGCTGCATATCCAGCATGGTGGTCCGGTTCGGCTTCATCGGCGGCATGGCCTGCGGCAGGTCGCTGATCTTCAGCTGGCTGTCGGCGACCCACTTGCCATAGGGCTTGCTGGCCGCGATCTCGGCCTTCAGCGCCTCATCGGAGACGATCTCGCCCTTCTCCGTATCGATCAGCAGCATCTTGCCGGGCTGCAGCCGCCACTTCTGGCGGATGCGCTCTTCCGGAACCGGCAGTGTTCCGGCCTCGGAGGCCAGGATGACCCGGTCGTCATCTGTCACGATGTAGCGGGCCGGGCGCAGGCCATTGCGGTCCAGCGTTGCGCCAATCTGGCGACCGTCGGTAAAGGCAACGGCGGCTGGGCCGTCCCACGGCTCCATCAGTGCGGCGTGATATTCGTAGAAGGCCTTCTGCGCCGGATCCATCAGCGGGTTGTTGTCCCAGGCTTCCGGAATCAGCATCATCATGGCGTGGCTGAGCGGGTAACCACCGGCCACCAGCAGTTCCAGCGCATTGTCGAAGCTGGCGGAATCCGAGACGCCGTCGGCGATCAGCGGCCAGAGCTTCGTCAGGTCGTCACCCAGCACTTCCGACTTCAGCGCCTTGCCACGTGCTGCCATCCAGTTGACGTTGCCGCGTGCGGTGTTGATCTCGCCATTGTGACAGATCAGGCGGAACGGGTGCGCCAGAGACCACGCCGGGAAGGTATTGGTGGAAAACCGCTGATGCACCAGTGCCAGCGCCGACGAGAACCGCGGGTCCGTCAGATCCTTGAAATAGCTGCCAATCTGTTCCGCCAGCAACATGCCCTTGTAGCAGATCACCCGCGAGGAACTGGTGGTGATGTAGAGCATGCCGGCTTCGCGGTGATTGATCTTGCGCGACTCGATAGCGGCCTGCTTGCGGATGACGAACAGCTTGCGTTCGAAGGCGTCCTGATCCGGCAGGGACGGATCGCGGGCGATGAACATCTGACGGATCACCGGCTCCACAGCCAGGACGCTTGCGCCGATGCCCGTGCGATCAACGGGCACGTTCCGCCAGCCCAGCACACGCTGCCCCTCGGCTACCGCATAACGCTCCAGCATGTTCTCGCAGAGCACGCGAATGTCGGGATCCTTCGGCAGGAAGATGTTCAGGACACCGTAGTGACCGACCTCCGGCAATTCGAAGTCACAGACATCACGAAAGAACGCGTCCGGAATCTGGACCAGGATACCCGCACCGTCGCCTTCCAGAGGGTCGGCGCCAACGGCACCCCGATGGGTCAGGTTCACGAGGACCTGCAGACCCTGGGAGACGATGTCGTGCGATTTTCGACCCTTGATGTCGACAACAAATCCGATACCGCACGCATCATGTTCGTTGCGTGGATCGTAGAGGCCCTGCTCGGGCGGCAGGCCGTAGGCGCGAGGCGTCCCAGTCTGTCGCGTCATGCGATCTCCATCGTCTCAACAAAAGCCGTGCTCAAGGGGCCAGACGTGCTGTGCGGAGCACGGCCGTCGTCGGCCCGACGGCGGTCGCGGCATTCGAATGCCAGTTTGCTTTGGGGAATCGACCGTCAGGGTCCTGTGCACGGAACCCGCACAACACCCCATACTGGACCGGCCCCCCGGATTTCGCCCATGGTCAGGAGCGAGCGCGGCTTTATGTCAGAGACACTGACCCTTTGCAAGCTCCCGCATGTGTACCGTCACCGGTACGCGGCTTGAACCAGCATCGCACCACGAACGCCGACGACAATCAAGCATCCTGCGAATCGGGCCCGGAACCCACGGTTTTCCGGGCATGGAAGCCCTGCCGGGAGCACATGTTACCGTTCGTTGACACCCTCAGCCCGCCTTACTATTGTGCGCCGCACCATCGCCGGGCCCCTTTTCGGGCGTGTCAGGTGGCAGAATTTTCAGGTACGGTGTGGGGCTGCGCAATGCCCTGCGCTGCATTTCCGGTTCCGACAAGATTGGGGAAAACGACCAGATGAAGGTACTCGTCGCTGTCAAGCGCGTGGTCGACTACAACGTGAAGGTACGGGTGAAAGCCGACCAGAGCGGTGTCGATCTCGCCAATGTCAAGATGTCCATGAACCCGTTCGACGAGATCGCGGTCGAGGAAGCGGTACGGCTGAAGGAAGCCGGCACCGCGACCGAGGTCATTGCGGTCTCCATCGGTGTCCAGCAGGCGCAGGAAACCATCCGCACCGCGCTCGCGATGGGCGCTGATCGCGGAATCCTGATCAAGTCCGACGACGAGGTTCAGCCGCTGGCCGTGGCCAAGCTGCTGAAGGCGGTTTGCGATGAGGAAAAGCCGGATCTGGTGATCCTGGGCAAGCAGGCGATCGACGACGACTCCAATCAGACCGGCCAGATGCTTTCGGCACTGCTGGGCTGGAGCCAGGGCACCTTCGCCTCCGAAGTGAAGATCGATGGCGACCATGCCAACGTGACCCGCGAAGTCGACGGCGGCCTGATGACGGTCAAGGTCAAGATGCCGATGATCGTCACCACCGACCTGCGCCTGAACGAACCGCGTTACGCCAGCCTGCCGAACATCATGAAGGCGAAGAAGAAGCCGATCAACATGAAGGACGCGGCTGACATGGGCGTCGATATCGCGCCGCGCCTGAAGACCGTGAAGGTTACCGAGCCGCCGAAGCGTCAGGGTGGCATCAAGGTCGAGAGCATCGCGCAGCTGGTCGACAAGCTGAAGAACGAAGCGGGGGTGATCTGATGAGCATTCTGGTAGTTGCAGATCATGACAATGCAGCACTGAACCCGGCGACCCTGTCGGCGGTGACTGCGGCAACCGAAATGGGCGGTGACGTGCATGTGCTGGTCGCCGGTGCCGGGGCCGGTGCCGTGGCGGCGGAAGCAGCGAAGGTGGCTGGTGTCGCCAAGGTGCTGCATGCCGACGGCGCGCATCTGGAGCATCAGCTGGCGGAGCCGGTTGCTGCCCTGATCGCAGGTCTCGCCGGTGACTACAGCCACATCGTGGCTGCCGCGACGACCTCCACCAAGAACATCTTCCCGCGTGTCGCGGCGCTGCTGGATACCCAGCAGATCTCCGAGATCATCGCTGTGGAGAGCGCCGATACCTTCGTGCGCCCGATCTATGCCGGCAACGCCCTGGCGACCGTGCAGTCCAGTGACGGGACCAAGGTCATCACCGTGCGCCCGACCAATTTCGCCAAGGCGGATGCGGAAGGCGGCTCCGCCGACGTGGCGGAAGTCGGCGCAGGCGAGGACGCAGGCCTTTCGAGCTATGTCGGTGCCGAGCTCTCCAAGTCGGATCGCCCGGAACTGGCCGCCGCAAAGATCGTCATTTCCGGCGGTCGCGGGATGCAGAACGGCGACAACTTCGAGATGCTCTACAAGGTGGCCGACAAGCTGGGTGCCGCTGTCGGTGCCAGCCGTGCGGCTGTGGATGCCGGGTTCGTGCCCAACGACATGCAGGTCGGCCAGACCGGCAAGGTCGTGGCGCCCGAGCTTTATGTCGCGGTCGGCATTTCCGGCGCCATCCAGCATCTGGCCGGCATGAAGGACTCCAAGGTCATCGTCGCCATCAACAAGGATGAGGAAGCACCGATCTTCCAGGTTGCCGACTACGGCCTGGTGGCGGACCTCTTCCAGGCGGTGCCGGAGCTTGAGCAGGCCCTCTGATAAAACGACGACCGGGTCGGCATGCGGTGCACGCCGTGTGCCGACCCGCATTCCCTTTCCAGTTCCTGACAGATGGATGACAGCCGGATGAGTGACTCCTTTGAAATCCGCTCGGTCGGTGTGATCGGCGCAGGCCAGATGGGCAACGGCATCGCGCATGTCTGTGCCCTTGCAGGCTATGACGTGATCATGAACGACATCAGTCAGGAACGGCTGGATGAGGCGATGGAGACCATCGACGGCAACCTGGCCCGCCAGGCCGGTCGGGGTCGCATCTCCGAAGACGATCGCCAGTCCACCCTGCGCCGCATCACCCCCTCCACCGATCTCGCACTGGTCGGCAAGTCCGATCTGGTGATCGAGGCCGCGACCGAGGATGAGGCCCTGAAGAAGGTCATCTTCCAGGGGCTGACCGAGCATCTGGGTGAGCAGACGCTGATCGCCTCCAATACCTCATCGATCTCCATCACCCGTCTGGCGGCAACGACAGACCGGCCGGAGCGGTTCATGGGCATGCATTTCATGAACCCGGTTCCGGCGATGAAACTGGTGGAGCTGATCCGCGGCATCGCGACCGAGGACGCGACCTTCAATGCCGTGCGCGAAGTCGTCGTCCGCCTCGACAAGACCGCGACGGCGGCCGAGGATTTCCCGGCCTTCATCGTCAACCGCATCCTGCTGCCGATGGTGAATGAAGCCGTCTACACGCTGTACGAAGGTGTCGGCTCCGTCGATGCCATCGATACCGCCATGAAGCTGGGCGCGAACCATCCGATGGGTCCGCTGGAACTGGCCGACTTCATCGGCCTGGATACCTGCCTCGCCGTCATGCAGGTGCTCTACGACGGTCTGGCGGATTCCAAGTACCGCCCCTGCCCGTTGCTGGTGAAATATGTCGAGGCCGGCTGGCTCGGCAAGAAGACCAACCGTGGCTTCTACGATTACCGCGGCGACGTCCCCGTCCCGACACGGTAAGGCCCGGCACCCGGAACAACCGAACAGCAAGAAGGCAGCCTGGCCGTAACGTTCAGGCTGCCTTTTTCATTTGCAATCCGACCCGTCACAGGTCGGATTGCAGGATTGCGCGTTCCACTGTTTGATTGCGGCACCCGCCCGCTCCCCCACCCGGCCACCCATTCAGCATGATCCCGTGGGTGGCCGGGTGGGGGAGCGGGCCGGTGCGATTCCATCATTCGATGGAACGATCTAGCGCTCGTCCTACTGCGGAACGCTGCCTTCGATACCCTCGACATAGAAGTTCATGCCCAGCAGATCGCCGTCGGGAGCAGTCTCGCCGGCCTTCAGCCAGACGGAGCCGTCCTGGCGGTTCAGTGGTCCGGTGAAGGGATGCAGGGTGCCTGCGGCGATGGCCTTGCGGGCCGCCTCCGCCTGCGCCACCACATCGGCGGGCAGATTGGCGTTATAGGGTGCCAGTTCCACCATGCCGGTGCTGAAGCCACCCCAGGTGTCTTCCGACTTCCACTCGCCATCCAGCGCAGCCTTGGCCCGAAGCACGTAATAGGGCGCCCAGTTGTCGATGATCGCGGTCAGCTGCGCGTTCGGTCCGAAGCGGGACATGTCGGAGGCCTGGCCAAACGCGCGGATACCCGCGTCCTCCGCGATCTTCATCGCTGCAGGGGAGTCGGTGTGCTGCATCAGGATGTCAGCGCCCTGGTCGATCAACGCCCGGGCCGCATCGGCTTCCTTGCCCGGATCGAACCAGGTGTTCACCCAGATGACCTTGAACTGGACCGCCGGGTTGACACTGCGCGCGGCCAGAAAGGCGGCGTTGATGCCACGGACGACCTCCGGGATCGGGAAGGACGCAACATAGCCAATCGTATTGGTCGTGGTCATCCGGCCCGCGATCAGGCCCAGCACGTGCCGGCCCTCGTAGAAGCGGGACGAATAGGTCGAGACATTGCCTGCGCGCTTGAAGCCGGTTGCATGCTCGAACTTCACATTGCGGAAGGTCTTTGCCACCTTGACCGTCGGATTCATGAACCCGAATGACGTGGTGAACACCATGTCGTTGCCGGCCTGGGCCAGTTGACGGATCACGCGTTCCGCATCCGGACCGTCCGACACACTCTCGACGAAGCTGGTCTGAACCCGGTCGCCGAAGGCTTCCTTGATCGCCTTGCGGCCCTGATCATGTTCATAGCTCCAGCCCAGATCGCCGACCGGACAACAATAGACGAAGCCGATCTTCAGTTTCTCGTCCGCCGTGGCCACGCCGCCGATCGCCAGAGCCGCAACCGCTGCCGCGATTCCGACCGTCATCGTCCTGAACAGTTTCATGCCTTGGTACCTCTGTAACTTGCCTGTCATTCAGGTAGCACCAGATGGGCTTCACGTCACGACCCGCATTGCCCGACATCGGGCGATCAGCGATAAGGTCAGCAGAAACTTCAACAGGAGGGACGACCATGGCAGGCAAGATCGAGGCACGACTGAAGGAACTGGCAATCGAACTGCCGCAGGCGGCTTCGCCCGCGGCGAATTACGTGCCCTATGCCGTCAGCGGCAATCTGGTCTTTGTGGCCGGTCAGGTCCCGTTCTGGAATGGTGAACTGAAGTACATCGGCCGTCTGGGTCATGATACCGACATCGAGACCGGACAGGCGGCGGCGCGTACCTGCGCCCTGAACATCATTGCCCAGGTGCGTGCAGCCTGTGGCGGCGATCTGGATCGCGTGAAGCGGATCGTGAAGATCGGCGTCTTCATCAACTCGACACCGGACTTCGACAAGCAGCCCGTGGTGGCCAACGGCGCATCCGATCTGCTGGTGGAGATCTTCGGCGATGCCGGACGACATGCCCGTTTCGCCGTCGGCAGCAATGTCCTGCCCATGGGCGTCGCGGTCGAGATCGATGCGGTCGTGGAAATTGAATGAACCCTGCTGACTGGCTGACGACCCGCCCCCTGGCGCACCGTGGGCTGCACCATCCCGGCAACCTGTTTCCTGAGAACAGCATGGCCGCCCTGGCGGCAGCGCGGCGGGCCGGGTTCGGTGCGGAGATCGATGTACAGCTGTCAGCGGATGGCGCGGTCATGGTGTTTCATGACCGGCAACTGCTGCACCTGACCGGTGTGCGGGGGCGGCTTGGCGACCGGCGGGCGAAAGACCTGGCCCGGCTGCGGCTGAAGGGTGGCCGACAGACCATTCCGACCCTGCGACGGGTACTGCGGGGATTTGCCGACATGCCCCTGCTGATCGAACTGAAGATGGCAGAGGATGGCCGCACCGATCTAGCCCCGGCAGTGTCCGATCTGCTGGCCGGGCACTCCGGTCCCGTGGCGGTGCAGAGTTTCGATCCGGCACTGGTCGGCTGGTTCGCCAGTCACAGCCCCACGATCCGCCGGGGCCTGATTGCCTATCAGCGCCGCAGCTTTGGCCACAAGACCGTGGAGCCGCGCTTCCGGCCGGACTTTCTGGACAGGGCGCAACCCGACTTTCTCGCCTGGGATGTGCGCAGTCTTCCTGTCGCGCCACGACTGACCGGCGGCCTGCCAGTCCTGACATGGACAGTGCGCAGCCCGCGTGACCGCCGACTGGCAGACCGTCATGCCACGAACATCATCTTCGAGGGCTGGCAGCCGCGTCATCCATGACCGCCAGCTTCTGACAGGGCCAGGTATCAAGCCAGCCCTTTGAGCGGATGCGCGACAGGAAAATCTGCCGCTTCACCAGGCCCGCCGCCGTGGGTGCGAGGCGCAATGCGAACAGGTCGGCGGTGCCATGGGGTGCAAGCAGGTGAAGCTGCCCCTCCGCTGACTGTCTGACACCTATCGCCGTCGCCGTCTCCAGCCAGTTGCTCATGGCATCGGAAGTGCACCGGTAGGGTGGATCGCCATTGCCGACATGCATTCGCGCCTGATTGCGGACAGACCATGGCTGCCCCGGCATGATCCGCAAGAGAGCCTGCTCCGCCGCATCCTCCGTCGCCCGCGAGACATCGGCCGGATCGAAGTAGAGCACGTCGATATCGTTCAGCGGTGTCTGTTCCGCCCGATCATGCAGGTGATCCCAGACGAAATTCCGGACAAATCCGGCGCCGATGGCCCAGTCGGGGAGATCCAGCATCCGCGCCGCCGCGATCACGTCCATGTGCCAGGGACTGCCACGCAAGAGTTCGGCAATCCGGTGCTGCCGGTCGATCTCCGCCGTATCGGTCAGGTGAACATCCGGCGCTGGCGGCGGCGGCGGGCGAGCAACAGGATGACCAGCGCCGGAACACCGGCAACCAGCCATGCGGGCCAGAGCAGGATGGTCAGCAGGATGGGATCGAACAGGTAGGGATGGACATAACGCTCCAGCCCCACCTGGACGAGGCCGATGCTTTCCCGGTCAATCTCCGCCCAGATATCGCCGACGGCCAGAGCCACCCATTCCCCCGCCTGGACGGACATCAGGATCTCTGCCCCCAGCGCGGCAATCGCGAGGAACAGCAGAAGATACCCGATGATGCGCAGGAGAATCATGGTTTCCGGCCCGGCAGTTGATCCGGCTACATTCGCAACTGCACCGCCCGCCGTCAACGCGATGCCGCCACAGGTTGCCACATGCCTGACAGGCACGTATGAGCAGGGTCGTAACCTGACAGGTGCCACAGGCGGAGTCTCTGGAAATGGACGTTCTGGTAATCGGGTCCGGCGGACGGGAACATGCGCTCTGCTGGAAGCTCGCGGCCTCGCCGTTGTTGCGCAATCTCTATTGTGCGCCCGGCAATGGCGGCATCGCGCAGGACGCCGAATGCATCGACCTGGATATCGCCGATCACGATGCGGTCATCGCGTTCTGTCAGGAACGGACGATCGAACTGGTGGTGGTTGGACCGGAAGCCCCGTTGGTCGACGGTCTGGTCGACGCGCTGGAGGCCGCCGGAATCCGGGCCTTCGGGCCGCGCGCCAATGCCGCTCAACTGGAGGGGTCGAAGGGCTTCACCAAGGACCTCTGCGCGCGCCACAACATCCCGACAGGGGCCTATGGCCGTTTCCGCGACGCCGCATCGGCCAAGGCCTATGTCGCCGAGCATGGCGCGCCCATCGTCGTGAAGGCCGATGGACTGGCTGCCGGCAAGGGCGTCACGGTGGCCATGTCCACCGATGACGCCAACGCCGCCATCGACGATGCCTTCGGCGGTCGCTTCGGCGCGGCAGGCGCGGAAGTCGTGGTCGAGGAGTTCCTGGAAGGCGAGGAAGCCAGCTTCTTTGTCCTGACCGACGGGGTGAACGCCCTGCCGCTGGCAACAGCGCAGGATCACAAGGCCGTCGGAGAAGGCGATACCGGCCCCAACACCGGCGGCATGGGCGCCTATTCACCGGCGCCGGTGATGACGCCGGAAATGGTGGAGCGGACAATGGCGGAGATCATCCGCCCGACCATCGCCGGCATGGCAGCAGATGGCTGCCCGTTCCGCGGTGTCCTGTTCGCCGGACTGATGATCACGACAGAGGGTCCGAAGCTGATCGAATACAACATCCGCTTCGGCGACCCGGAATGCCAGGCACTGATGGTGCGCCTGCGCTCCGACCTCATGGCCGCGCTGATCGCCACCATGGACGGCGTGCTCGACCGCTTCGACCTGCGCTGGCATGACGACGCGGCGCTGACGGTGGTCATGGCGACGGAAGGCTATCCCGGCGACGTGCAGAAGGGCAGCACCATCGGCGGCCTGTTCGATGCCGGACTGGTCGATGGTGTCACCATCTTCCATGCCGGAACCCGTGATGACGGCATGAACTTTCGCGCCAATGGCGGTCGCGTGCTTGGCGTCACCGCGCTGGGCAAGACCGTGCAGCAGGCCCAGGAACGCGCGTATGACGCCGTGGACCGGATCGAATGGCCCGAAGGCTTCTGCCGCCGCGACATCGGCTGGCGCGCCGTGGCACGGGAACAGGCGTCAACGGAAAGCTGATCGCCGCCGGTCCCGACCGCCGATGGTTCGTGTGCGGGCCGTTTTGCCCCTCTCCCCCCCCGGCTACTTCGCCTGAAGCACCAGTTGTGTCTGCGTGACGATGGCGGCTGTGCGGCCGTCTTCCCGGCGAATCGTCGTCTGCCAGACCATGGTGGTCTTGCCCCGATGCAGCGGGATCGCGGTGGCTATTGCCTTCTGACCCTCCGGCACCGCCGCCAGGAAATTCGTCTTGCTCTCGATCGTCGTGGTCGTGGTGCCGGGCGGCAGGTTCACCACCGTGCCGACAGCGCCGACATTGTCGGCCAGCGCCATCATCGCCCCGCCATGCAGGATCGCGGGCGTGGTGCAGAGATCGGGCCGCACCGGCATCTCCGCCTCGATCAGGTCCGGCTCCACCTTCGTGAAGACCATGCCCATGGTCTCCGACAGGGGCGTCATGCGCCCCTGCACCATCTTCAGCAATTCGTCGCTCATGTCCCACTCTCCCCTTTCTGTTCATTCCTGCGCGGTTTGCCCTTCAGCCCCTTGCGCGAAAACCGCCCGCCATGGGCATGGGCCTTCGGCGGCGGCGGCATGCTGACGGAAGTCGTCGCACGCTCACCAAAGCCACCATGCACCAGACAGCGGTCGTACATCAGGATCGCCCCCGCGGTTGCCACATTGAGGCAGAACCCGGTGGGAATCCGCACGACATGGTCGCAGCGGTCAATGACCTCCGGGGTAAGGGAACCCTTTTCCGGTCCCATCAGGTAGGCAGCGGCAAGCGGGTGATGAAAGCGCGGCAGGTCAATGGCGTCATCGGTCAGTTCAACCCCGACAAGCGCACAGCCGCGCGGCAAGTCGAAGGCGTCAAAGCTGTCATATTCGTACCAGGGAACATTGCTGGATGATCGCGATGTATCCGACGGCGCACTCTTCGAACTGAACTCCGCATCGATGGTGTAGACGAAGCTCGCGCCGAACGCATGTGCCGTGCGGAAAAGGTTGCCTGCATTCATGAACTTGGAGAACTGCCAGACCCCGATCCCGAAATATCCCCGCATTGCCATTCGCTCCGTAACCATTCAGACCGGGGCATCTTATAGGGCAGATTCCGCAGCCGTCGGAACTTCCTTGAGCGACACCCGCGCATGATTTACTTTAAGCTTAAAGCATTATTGCAGAGGACGAGGACCGATGGCGGATACGGCAACCCTGAGTGACCAGCATGTTCTGGTTACCGGTGCGGCGCAGGGGATCGGACTGGCCATCGCGGCGGCATTCCTGGATGCGGGTGCGGCGGTCACGATTGTCGGGCGCAATGCGGAGCGACTGTCGGAGGCTGCGGCTACGCTGCGCGCCGCCCGCACGAACGCCAGGCTGTTCGAGGGTGTGGCGGATCTGACCGATGCTGACCAGATCGGCCCGGCCTTTGGCGCAGCGGTCTCGGCCCAGGGGCCGATCACCGTGCTGGTGAACAATGCTGGCGCGTCAGGGGCGGTGCCATTCGCGAAGATGGATGAGGCACATTTCAGCGCCATGATGGACGCCAACGTCCGCTCCACCTTCCTCTGCAGCAAGGCTGTTGTCGGCGACATGCTGGCGGCGGGCGCCGGGCGCATCATCAACATCGCCTCGACCGCCGGCCTGAAGGGCTATGCCTATGTCGCATCCTATTGTGCCGCCAAGCATGCGGTCGTCGGGCTGACCCGCGCGCTGGCCATCGAGCTGGCGCGCAAGGGAGTGACGGTGAACGCCATCTGCCCCGGCTTCGTGGAGACCCCGATGACGGTGGAGAGCGTGCGCAACATCATGGAGAAGACCGGACGGACCGAGGATCAGGCCCGCGCCGACCTGGCGGCAATGAACCCGCAGAAACGTCTGGTGCAGCCGGAAGAGATCGCCACCATGGCCGTGCAACTTGCCCTGCCCGCGGCGAGCGGGATCAACGGCCAGGTCATTGCCATCGACGGCGGGGAGACCGCCTGATGGTACAGGTTGGACTGGCAGCGGAGGATCGAGACTGGCCCTCCAGGACCGAGCCGCAAGTGATGGACGAGAGACAGGCGACGCGCCTCTGGCTGCGGATGCTTGCCTGTACCACGCGGATCGAACAGGACATCAGGGGTCGGCTGCGGGAGGAATTCTCGACCACATTGCCCCGCTTCGATGTGCTGGCACAGCTCGACCGGGCGCCGGAGGGACTGACCATGAGCGGCCTTTCGGCACGGCTGATGGTGTCTGCCGGAAACATCACCGGCCTGGTCACGCGGCTGGCAAACGAAGGACTGGTTGAGCGCGCGCCACACCCGGAGGATGGCCGCGCCCAGGTGGTTCGCATGACGGCGGAGGGCCAGCGGGTGTTCGGACTGATGACCCCCGCACATGCGTCCTGGGTGGCGGAAATGTTCAGGGGGCTGGACGAGGCCGAGGTGCGGGCACTGCATACCGCACTGGGCCACCTGAAGGACCATCTCGAACGACCTACCTGACCGGATACCAACCGGCAGTACCACCACGCACCGGACGCAGGAGATCAAGGACATGAAGCTTCTCCAACCGCTGGACATCAATGGCATGGTGCTGCCGAACCGGATCGCCGTCCCTGCCATGGTCACGCGCCTGTCGGGGGAGGATGGTTACGTCAACGACGACATCATCGACCGCTACCGCCGCTATGCGGAGGGTGAGGTCGGGCTGATCGTGGTCGAAGCCATGGCCATTCACGGCTCCAAGTCCGGGCCACTGCTGCGGATTTCCGACGACAGCTTCATCCCCGGCCACCGGCGTCTGGCGGAAGCGGTGCACGGTGCCTCGGATTCCCGGGTGGTGCCCCAGATCATCCACTTCATGAAGGTTGCACGCTCCGGCTGGCGCCAGAAGATCGAGGATCTGTCGGTTGAGCAGATCGAAGCCATCATTGCCGATTTCGGGGCTGCCGCGGCCCGCGCGCGGGAGGCCGGTTACGACGGCGTCGAACTGCACTCTGCCCACGCCTACACGCTGTCGTCGTTCCTCAGCCGTCGCAACAGCCGCAAGGACGCCTTCTCCGGCAAGACGCTGGAGGGGCGGCTGCACATGTTCGGGCGGGTGATGGCGGAAGTCCGCCGTCAGGTCGGCCACGACTTCCCGGTCGGCATCCGCTTCCTGGCGGAGGAAGCGATCAAGGACGGCTACACCGTGGATGAGGCGAAGCTGATCGCGCTGCGCATGGCACAGGCGGGTGTCGATTACATCTCGCTTTCCGTTGGCGGCAAGTTCGAGGATGCACAGCAGCGGGATGGCCACCCCCTCTATCCCTATACCGGCTATTCCGGCGACCGCTGCATGCCCGGCAACTGGTATCCGCCGCTGCCGCACGCGCATCTGGCGGGCACGATCAAGCAATTCATCAATGCCAAGGGGCACACCGTACCGGTGATCTCGGTCGGCAAGATTTCCGATCCGGCAGATGCCGAACAACTGCTGCAGGACGACAAGGCAGACATCATCGGCATGGCGCGACAGCTTCTGGCCGATCCTGACTGGGCGCTGAAGGTGCGCCAGGAACGGCGGGACTCCATTGTCCATTGCATCTACTGCAATGTCTGCAAGCAGCTGGACGAGAACTTCAAGGAAGTTCACTGCTTTCTCTGGCCCAAGAATGCGCGGCAGGCCCCGGCGGATGACCCGTCCCGGCCGCTGCCGGTCTGGCCTGACGGACAGGGTGAACTCGGCGCAACCGTGAAGGACGGTCAGATCCAGCTGGAATGGCCGAAGGTGCCGGGGGTCATCGGCTATGACGTCTATCGCGCAACCGACGGAGCGGTGGCGGAGGTCGTCGAGGCCGTGAAGTCGTCGAAATATGCCGACCGCAGTGTTCTGGGCGGCTTGCGATATGACTATTTCGTCCGACCCTTCGATGCCAGCGGCACCGCCGGTCCACCGTCGAGACAGGTGTCGGTCGACATGCCGATGCCGGAGGGCCTTGCCGCGATGCTGGAGGCCGCCGATGCCTGATGCACGCTCCCCCGCAGCCTCGGCGCCGGGGGGACCCAGCGCGCATGAGGATGATTTCGCCGCCCGGATGCTGCCGCCACGGGACCAGTGGCCGTCCATGTCGTTCGACAGCCTGCCCGGCCTGGCCGCGATACCGGATCGCGTGAACTGTGGTGCTGTCCTGCTGGATGGCGGGGCCGCGCGGTTCGCGGACAATCCGGCCTGCCTGTATCGCGACCATGTCTGGACCTATGCCGACCTGAAACGCCATGCCGACCGGCTGGCGCATGTGCTGGTGGACGACCTGGGTGTCAGGCCGGGCAACCGGGTCCTGATCCGGGGCGGCAACACCCCGATGTTCGTGGCCTGCTGGTTCGCGATCATGAAGGCCGGGGCCGTTGCGGTGGCAACGATGCCGCTGCTGCGCTGGCGCGAACTGGCCTACATGATCGATCGGGCGGAGATCACGGTGGCCCTGTGCGACCGGCGTCTGGCCGGCGAGATGGCGCGGGCGAAGGCCGAAAGCCATCACCTGAAGCATGTCCGCCACTATGCCGGCGACATGACAGGACCGGATGAGCTGGAGCAGGCCGCAGCCACCAGACCGGATGCGTTCCAGGCCGTGGACACCGCAGCGGACGACGTCTGCCTGATCGCCTTCACATCCGGCACCACAGGCCAACCGAAGGGCTGCATGCATTTCCACCGCGACGTGCTGGCGATCAACGCCACTTTCGCCGATCAGGTGCTGAAACCCGGGCCGAACGACATCTTCACCGGCAGTCCCCCCATTGCCTTCACCTTCGGGCTGGGGGCGCTGGTGACCTTTCCCATGTCGGCGGGTGCGGCGACCCTGTTCAACGAACAGTTCACCCCCGAGAGTACGCTGCAGGCCATTCAGGACTATCGCGTCACCACCCTGTTCACGGCACCGACCGCCTATCGCGCCATGACCGGACTGTCGGCAGGCTTCGACCTGTCCAGCCTGCATACCTGCGTCAGCGCCGGGGAGACCCTGCCTGCCCCGGTCTGGCAGGGCTGGCACGACGCCACCGGAATTCGCACCATTGACGGGCTGGGCTCGACAGAGATGCTGCACATATTCATCGCCGAGAAGCCGGAGAACATGCGGGCCGGGGCGACCGGGCGACCGATACCGGGCTATGAGGCAAAGGTCGTCGATGATGATGGACTGGAATGCCCGCCGGGTGTTGTCGGCCATCTGGCTGTCAGGGGACCCACCGGTGTGCGCTACCTGGACAATCCGGAACGGCAGTCGGCCTATGCCCGCGACGGCTGGAACCGGACCGGCGACAGCTACATGGTCGATCCGGACGGCTGGTTCCGCTATGCCGCCCGGACCGACGACATGATCATTTCTGCAGGCTACAACATCTCCGGTCCCGAAGTGGAGGCGATCTTGCTCACCCATCCGGCTGTCGCGGAATGTGCCGTCATCGGTGCCCCGGACCCGGAGCGCGGCCAGATCGTGAAGGCCTTTGTCGTGATCAGGGGGGATGCATCCCCCGACGCAGGCCTGATCAGGCAGTTGCAGGACCACGTGAAAGCGGAAATCGCCCCCTACAAGTACCCGCGCGCGGTTGAATTCGTCAGTGAACTGCCCAAGACTCAGACCGGCAAGGTGCAGCGATTCCAGTTGCGCAGGGATGAGGAAACCAAGTGATGGCAACACCGGTGAACATCAGCCAGGCCCTGGCGGGCAAGACGTTCTTCAAGGGGCGCACGCCGGAGAATGACGACGAGGCGGAGGCCGCATTTGCGGAACTGGGCGCCATCAACAACGGCCAGATCTTCGCTGGCAGCTATCAGGGTTTCACGGCCTGGGAACGACACGGGAATGGCGACGAGCTGGTGCAGGTCATTGATGGCATGACAGAGATCACCATCCTGGGTGATGATGGCCCTGAAACGCATGAATTGACTGCCGGATCGTTCATTGTCGTGCCGCAGGGCCTCTGGCACCGTTTCAACACGCCGGAGGGCGTCACGGTGATGACCGCGACACCCATGCCGACAGAACACAGCAGTGCCGATGATCCAAGGGTCGGCTGAATGAACCGCATTTCCTGGGGAGGAAGCCAAGAATGACCGACATCCGCTATGACGGCCGCGTCGCCATCGTCACCGGAGCAGGTGCGGGACTGGGCCGCAGTCACGCCCTGTTCCTGGCAAGCCGTGGCGCAAAGGTCGTGGTCAATGACCTGGGCGGCAGCGTCGACGGCACCGGCGGGTCCGGCAAGGCGGCGGACGACGTGGTGGCGGAGATCACGGCTGCCGGTGGCGAGGCCGTTGCCAACCACGACGCGGTCGGCACGCCGGAAACGGGCAAGTCCATCGTGCAGACGGCGCTGGATACCTGGGGACAGGTCGACATCCTGATCAACAATGCAGGCATCCTGCGCGACAAGTCCTTCACCAAGGTCGATGCCGCCGATTTCCAGGCCGTCATCGACGTGCATCTGATGGGGGCGGTCTGGTGCACCCATGCCGCCTGGCCGGTGATGCAGGAACGCGGCTACGGGCGTGTGGTGATGACGACCTCTGCCGCCGGTCTCTACGGCAACTTCGGGCAGGCCAACTATGGCGCTGCCAAGCTGGGCATGGTCGGCCTGATGAACGCCCTGAAACAGGAAGGGCGGAAGAGCAACATCACCGTTCATACCGTTGCCCCGATCGCGGGCACCCGGATGACCAAGGGCATCGTGCCGGATCAGGTCTTCGAGGCCCTGAAACCGGAACTGATCACCCCCGTCATCGGCTGGTTCGTGGCGGAGGAGAACGAGGAGACCGGCCATATCATCGAATGCGGCGCAGGCTATTACAGCAAGGTGGAAATGGTGGAGGGTCAGGGCCACCACTTCGGGCCGTCCGCCGCTGTCACGCCGGAAGACCTGAAGGCGAACTGGGGCACGATCACGGACATGAGCGGCGCACGGCCGTTCCCGTCCGCCATGGAAGCGATCGGTGCGGTCTTCGCGGGCCTGCCAAAGGCATGATCCGAACCGGCAAGGGCTGAACGGAGAAACAGGGGCGCAGAGATCAGGTCAGGCGACCCTGTCGGGACGGTCCGATTGCGTCCCGGCGGTCGCCGGGCCAGCTACCCCGGCTATTTCCGCCTCCGGGATCACATCGACCTCGACCTTCAGGTCGTGTTCGCCGCCACCGGTTATCACGCCCTTCACCGGCACCACATCCCGGAAACCACGTCCCCAGGCAACCGTGATGTGCCCCTGTCCGGCGAGCACACCATTTGTCGGGTCAAGATCAACCCAGCCCCAGCCCGGCACATGCAGGCGGACCCAGGCATGGGACTGGTCCGCACCTACCAGGCGCGGCTGCCCTTTCGGCGGCTCAGTCACCAGATAACCGGAGACATAGCCCGCAGGCAGACCCATGCAGCGGAACGCCGCGATCAGCAGCCGTGCGAAATCCTGACAGACCCCGCGACGGGTCCGGAGCACGGTCGACAGCGGCGTCTTCACCGTTGTCGCGCCCGGTGCATAGGCAAAATCCCGGAACATGCGCTGGGTCAGGTCCAGACCTGCGGCCAGCAAAGGACGTCCTGGGGCAAACGAAGGTGATGCATAGCCACGGATCGCGGTAGCCAGCCATTGCGGCTCGACCCCTCCCGAACAGGCGTGCAGCAGATGATGCTCAGGATCGAGGGCGGCAGGAATGGTCTCCGGCTTCGAATCCCATGCCGGTGTTCCCTCCGGGTCGGGCACTGAAGGCGGCAATACTGCAATACGGCTCGTGGAGGTCACCTCGAACCGCTTGTGCGGCACGTCGAGGTCGAAATTCTGCACGATATTGCCGAAGATATCGACGCGCGTTGATGGTGCGACAGCCGGTGACGGCAGGATCAGGATATTGCTCTCCAGACACCGCTGGTTCAGCGTCTCGCGCGGTGTCAGGTGCAGCAGGTTCTGCGATACAAGCACCTGGCTGCCATATCTGTAGGCCGTCCGGTGACGGATGCGGTAGAGCACTTCCTCGGTCATGACTCATCTTCATCCGTCTCAGGTGAATCGTCATCCGTATCCTCTTCGGGATCGGCGTCGAACCCACCTATGGCTATCTGTGCGCCACGCCCGGCAACATGACTGAAATAGCGCTGCGAGACTGCATTGCCCAATGCATAGAGCTGCGATTGCAGATACTCGACAAGCTGTTCCAGCAAAGGCCAGCTTCCGTCGGGATGCCATGTGGCCAACTGGTTGATGTCTGCTGTCCGGACTGCCGAGAAGGCGGCTATGGCCAGCCGCTGATCCTCACCCAACAGGGGACCGCGCAGTTGTGACAGGGCCTCCACATGGTCCCGCATCTGCTCCAGCTGATGGGCCAGCGACCGGGGGCTTTCCAGATCCGCGACCAGCAGGTCCAGTACCGGCAGCAGTTCCGGTTCCGACAGGTACCGGGCGCGGTAGGTCACGGCACAGTCATTGATATCCAGCAAGGCGTTCAGCACCAGCGTATTGTCGCCGTCCTGACGCAGCAATGTGGCGGCGAACAGGTCCACGGATTGCTGGGCGCGTTCCAGCCACCGGCCCAGATCATGAAACCGCCAGCCATAGCCCCGGCTCATGGTGTCGTTCAGCGCGCCACCCAGCGCCCGCAGCGCATAGATGATGTCGTCCAGACGGGGCAGCAGCAGCTTGTGGCGGCCCGGTGCGCGCTCTGCGGCCTGCAAGGCCTGACGCACCCGGTCCACCGCCAGCCAGCTGTCCTGAGACAGCCGGTCCCGCAGGTTCCCGGCATTCCGGTAGAGTTGTTCGATGCTGTTGTGCAGGCCGGTCGGAACCTTTGGACTGAAGGCCCGTTCACCTGCCATGGCCAGCAGTTCGCGCGCGTCCGCAGTCCTGGCACCGGGCGCCAGATGCCCGGCCAGCAAACCCTGCAACACCGCCTTCTCGGCCTCCGTTGCCTGCGGCAGCAGTCTTTCATCGATACAGGTCAGTGCGCCCCGCAGGCGCTGCGCCTGCGCCTCCGCCCGCTGCTGGTAGCGGCCAAGCCAGAAGACACTGTCAGCGGTGCGCGACGGCAGGTTGCCATCGGAGCGACGGATCTGCGTCGCCTCGCGATGCGACTCGGCGTCCTCCGCCACCTTCGGCTCATTGCTTCCGCCCAGCACCCAGACGTCCTTGGCACCGCCACCCTGCTGCATGGACACGACCCGCCCGCGCCGGTCCGGTGCGACACGGACCATGCCGCCGGGCATCACCGACCAGCCACCGCGACTGTTGCGGCAAAGCAGGACACGCAGCATGGCCGACCGGGGCTCCAGACCGTGACTGGACCAGGTTGGTGCCGTGGACAGCCCCACATACTCCTGCCCGATATGGCGGTCAGGCCGGCTCCGGATGCGCTCCGCGATGGTCTGCCGTCCGGCAGGCGTGATTGTCTGGCCGAAGACCGGCTCCCCCCTGTCCGAGGGAAAGGCAGGTTTGACCACCAGGCGGTCAAGCTGACCCAGCACCTGCTCCCGCTCCGCGGTCTGGCCACACCACCAGGTAGCCACGGAAGGCATCATCAGGTCCTCCCCCCGCAGGCGCTGGCAGAGCCCCGGCAGGAAGGGCATCAGACCCGGTGATTCCACCACACCGGACCCCAATGCGTTGACGACCGTGACGTTTCCCTGTCGCGCCGCCGACACAAGGCCCGGGACACCCAGCGTGGAATCACCGCGCAGTTCCAGCGGATCACACCAGGCCGTATCCGTGCGACGCAGGATGACATCGACCAGCTGCAAACCGTCCAGCGTCTTCAGATAGACATATCCACCACGCACCGTCAGGTCGTCGGCTTCGGCAAGGGTGCAGCCCAGATGGCGCGCCATGAAGGCATGTTCGAAATAGGCCTCATTGCGGAAGCCGGGCGTCAGCAGGACAATTCGCGGATCCTCCTTGCGGCCCGGCGCGATGCCATGCAGTCCGGCGCGCATGTCACGGTAGAACGCACTGACATGACGGACGCCGACCGACCGCAGCAGTTCCGGGAACACACGCTCCAGGATCTGGCGGTTCGCCAGGGCATAGCCGAATCCGGACGGGGCCTCCGTCCGGTCCATCATCACCCGCCACTGGCCATCAGGTGCCCGGGCCAGATCGGCTCCATACAGGTGCAGGCAGGGGCGACTGGCCATCGCCGGATCGATACAGGACAGGAAGTGCCCCGGATGCCCTGAAATCAGGGACGCCGGCAGATGGTTGTCCCGCAGCAGATGCTGATTGCCCAGAAGATCCCGCAACACCAGGTCCAGCAGATTGGCCCGTTGTGTCAGCGCGGTCGCAAGCGCCGTCCATTCCTGACCCGTGACCACCATGGGCACGGGATCCAGACGCCAGGCAGGGGCATCCCGGTCCGGGTCCGAATAGACGTTGTAGGTCACGCCCTGTTCACGCAGCGCCTGCTGGCCCTGTTGCCAGCGACGGGTCCATTCTTCGGTGCTCAATCCGGCCAGAAAATCGGATATGTCGCCCCAGCCCGACCGGACGTCACCATCCGGCGACACAAGTTCGTCAAACACGCCTTCGGCCGGGCTGTAGCCGAGCCCCAGTGGCCCGGACAGCCAGTCATGCATGGCGCGGGAACTGTCACTCATGGCCGTCTGACCTTCACGCAGGCATGACAGGTGCACGCAGATCCAGCGTGTGCGGGAAGCGGGTGTTCCGCTCCTTCACCGGCACACCAACCGGACCGGGCGAATGGCCATGGGGTTCGAACCGCGACAGGCGCCTGCCCTCCGCCTCCTCACCATTCACCGGCGAGATCTCGTAGTTCCGGCCGCCCGGATGCACCACGTGATAGCGGCACCCACCAATGGAGCGGCCCGACCAGGTATCGATCACATCGAAGATCAGCGGGCTGTGAATGTCGATCATCGGATGCAAGGCACTGTAGGGTGCCCAAGCCTTGTAGCGCACACCACCGATCCAGGTCCCCGCATGGGACGTGGCAGCCAGCGGAACATGTCGCCCGTTGCAGGCAACCATGTAGCGTTCCGGGTCCGAAAGTCCGGAAATCTGGACCTGCACCCGCTCCAGCGATGAGTCGACATAGCGCGCGGTACCGCTGCTGCCCGACTCCTCTCCCAGGACATGCCAGGGTTCCAGCGCATTGCGGATCTCGATCTCCATGCCGTGAACCTTCGCCTCCCCCATGCGCGGGAA
Organism: Minwuia sp.; assembly: GCA_029213165.1. Classification (GTDB taxonomy): domain Bacteria; phylum Pseudomonadota; class Alphaproteobacteria; order Minwuiales; family Minwuiaceae; genus Minwuia. The sequence continues at coordinate 53,369 of JARGNO010000004.1, read as the reverse complement.
ACGGAATTCGAACTGGGCCCGGTACCAGTCGGCGTCGAAGGCCAGTCCGGCCTCCTGCATCTCCGCGATCACCTGCTCGAAATCCTGCCAGGCGTAGTAGGGCAGCATGTGGCGATCCCGCAGCGCATCCCCATGGCGGACCAGAGGCCGCGTATAGGGCTGTTCCCAGAACCGCGCGATCAGCCCGCGCAGCAACAGCTGCTGCGCCAGGGACATCTCCGCATGGGGCGGCATCTCGAAGGCGCGGAACTCCACAAGACCGAGGCGGCCGGTCGGGCCGCTGGGCGAATAGAGCTTGTCGATGCAGATCTCGGAGCGGTGCGTGTTGCCCGTCAGGTCGATCAGCAGGTTGCGCAGCATCCGGTCAACGGTCCAGGGCCGCACGTCCTCCCCCCGCTTCGGCAATTGCGACAGGGCGATTTCCAGCTCGTAGAGCGTGTCGTCGCGGGCCTCATCCACCCGCGGGGCCTGACTGGTCGGGCCGATGAACATGCCGGAGAACAGGTAGCTCAGGCTCGGATGGTTCTGCCAGTAGCGGATCAGCGATCCCAGCAGGTCCGGACGCCGCAGGAACGGGCTGTCGGCAGGTGTTGCGCCACCAACGACGATATGGTTGCCGCCGCCGGTGCCCACATGACGCCCGTCGACCATGAACTTCTCGGTGCCGAGGCGCGTCTGGCGCGCATCTTCATACATGCCTCTGGTGATGTCGCGCAGCATGGCCCAGTCCGTTGCCGGCTGCACATTCACCTCGATCACCCCCGGATCGGGCGTGACCCGGATGACACTCAGGCGCGGGTCCGGCGGAGGTTCATAGCCTTCGATGTGGATCGGCATGTTCATCGCTGCCGCGGCATCTTCCGCCGCCGCAATCAGCTCCAGATAGTCCTCCGCACAGACAGTCGGCGGCAGGAAGAGATTCAACCTGCCTGAACGCGGCTCGACCACAAGCGCCGTGCGCACGACGTCGCTGACGGCCCCGACTGGCGCAGCCTTGCCCTTGGTCCCCGTCCCGGTGCCGGTGCGAGCCCCGGTGCCGGATTCCGAAACCACGGGTCCCGCCGCACCGCCGAAGCGTGCCGACAGTTCGGCAGGATCAGGCAGCGGCCCCTCGATCGAATAGGGGTCGACCGGTGTCGTGCTCGGGTACTTGTCAGGCGGCAGATAGGGCAGCGCCGAAAGCGGCAGCCGGAAGCCCACCGGTGAATCACCGGGCAGCAGGAACATGTACCCCGCCTTGAACTCCCACGGGCCCGTGATCCAGTGCTCGCCCGCCGCGTCGTGGCCGCGCATCACGGGCAGGACATAGCCCTTCGGCTGGTCCAGGCCACGGCGCAGGACATCGGCGAGCCGCTTGCGGTCCTGATCCTTGGCAAACGCAGGATCTTCCGGGCTGAGATTGACCGGCAACTGCTGTTCGGCCTTCAGGTGCGCCAGCGGATCCTCGAAAGCCGGCATGACATATTGCCGGTCGACCTGAAGACGGTCGCACAGCAGTTGGGTGAAGGTCTCGGCATCCGCGATTGTCGGCCCGTAGTCCTTGTCCTCGCTGGCGATCAGGTCTGCGCGCTTCCACAGCGGCAGACCGTCATTGCGCCAGAACAGCCCGAAGGCCCAGCGCGGCAGCGGCTCCCCCGGATACTGCTTGCCCTGGCCGAAGGTGAGCAACCCGTCCGGTGCAAAGCGCGTGCGAATGCGCTTGATCAGATCGAAGGCCAGCTTCCGCTTGGTTGGTCCCAGGGCGTCCGTGTTCCATTCCGCGCCATCCATGTCGTCGATGGACACGAAGGTCGGCTCCCCACCCATCGTCAGGCGGACGTCGCCATCCTGCAGCTGCTTCTCGATCTTCTCGCCCAGCGCGTCGACCTTGTCCCAGGCATCGTCGGAGAACGGCTTGGTGACGCGGCGTGATTCATAGATCCGGTCCACCCGCATCTCGTGCGAGAACTCGACCTTCGCGGGACCGACAAGTCCCGAAATCGGCGCGGCGCTGGTCGGGCGTGGCGCGCAGGCCAGGGGAATGTGCCCCTCCCCCGCCAGCAGGCCGGACGTGGCATCCAGTCCGATCCAGCCTGCCCCCGGCAGATAGACCTCCGCCCAGGCGTGCAGATCGGTGAAGTCGGATTCCGGACCCGTCGGCCCTTCGAGCGGCTTCTGATCGGGTTGCAGCTGGATCAGGTAACCGGAGGCGAAGCGCGCGGCGAGGCCCATGTGGCGCAGCACCTGAACCATCAGCCAGGCTGTGTCGCGGCACGATCCCTTCGCCAGCGCCAGCGTTTCCTCGGGCGTCTGCACGCCCGGCTCCATGCGGACGACGTAGCCGATCATCTTCTCCAGGCTCTGGTTCAGGGAGAACAGGAAGTCCACCGTCCGGCGCGGCGTGCGGTCGATGCCGTCGATCAGTGCCTGCAGCAGCGGTCCGGCCGGTTCCGGGTCCAGATAGGGTTCCAGCGAATCCGCCTCGTCCGGCTCGTAGCTGAACGGGAAGTCCTCCGCATATTCCTCCACGAAGAAATCGAACGGATTGAGCACCGCCATCTCGGCGACCAGATCGACCTCCACGTGGAAGTGGTCCACGGGGTCGGGAAACACGACGCGGGCCATGTAGTTGCCCAGCGGATCCTGCTGCCAGTTGATGAAATGGTTCTCTGGCGAGATACGGAGCGAATAGCTGAGGATATTGGTCCGGGTATGTGCCGCCGGACGCAGCCTGATCGTCTGGGGTGAAAGCGTGACCTTGCGATCATAGTCGTAGATCGTCTTGTGATTGAGTGCCGCATGTATCGGCATTCACTTGCTCCAGCAATGATGTAAGGGACGCGGAATCTGCATCGCGTTGCACTGCACACTAACGAGGGTCCGGGGGGGGAGCAAGGACAGCAAGAAACCCCGGACAGGCGTCAGGTATTGAAGCGGAAGTGCAGCACATCGCCGTCGCGGACGGTGTAGTCGCGGCCTTCCAGGCGCATCTTGCCGGCGTCCTTGGCCGCCTGCTCGCCACCCAGGCTGACGTAGTCGTCATAGGCGGTGGTCTCGGCGCGGATGAAACCCTTCTCGAAATCCGTATGGATGACGCCCGCGGCCTGGGGGGCGAGCGCGCCTGACCTGACGGTCCAGGCACGGGCTTCCTTCGGTCCCACGGTGAAGAAGGTCAGCAGGCCAAGCAGGTCGTAGCCAGCGCGGATGATCCGATCCAGCCCAGCGTGTTCCAAGCCGATCTCCGACAGGAACATCTCCCGTTCCTCCCGGTCGGTCAGCTGCGCGATCTCCTCCTCGATCCGGGCGGAGACCACCAGCGATCCGGCACCCTGCGCCGTGGCCATCGCCTCCACGCGGGCGGTATGTTCGTTGCCGGACCCGGCATCACCCTCAGCCACGTTGCAGACATAGAGGATCGGCTTCGACGTCAGCAACTGCAGCGCCCGGAAGCGGGGCATGTCGTCTTCATGCACATCCAGCATCCGCGCCGGCTTGCCGTCCCGCAGCAGTTCCAGCGCCCCGGCCATCAGATCAACATCCGCCTTCAGCGTCTTGTCGCCGGACCGGAACCGCTTCTCCAGCGGGGTGTAGCGCTTCTCCAGGCTGTCGAGGTCGGCAATCATCAGTTCGGTTTCGACGGTTTCGGCGTCGGCGACCGGATCAATACGCCCGTCCACATGGGTGATGTCATCATCCTCGAAGCAGCGCAGCACATGGACAATGGCATCGACTTCACGGATGTGGCTGAGGAACTGGTTGCCCAGCCCCTCCCCCTTCGACGCGCCACGTACCAGACCGGCAATGTCGACAAAGGTGAGCTGGGTCGGAATCAGTTCCTTTGACCCTGCCAGATCGGCCAGCTTCGACAGGCGCGGATCGGGCACGCCGACCTGGCCCAGGTTCGGTTCGATGGTGCAGAACGGATAATTCGCCGCCTGGGCCGACGCGGTCTGCGTCAGGGCGTTGAAAAGGGTGGACTTGCCGACATTGGGCAGACCGACGATCCCGCATTTGAAACCCATCTGCGGTTCCTCCTCACTCAGGCGATTCTTCAGGCTTTGGCGCCGGGCATTTCAGCGCCACTTCGTTCAGGAATCCCGGCGCATCTCCGGCACAGAGCTTCGGCGCAGCCCCGGCGACCGCATCGACCAGGTCATCGACATGGGCGCGTTCCGCCTTGCTGAAATCCGAAAGCACGTAATGGCTCACCAGATCCTTGTGGCCGGGATGACCGATGCCCAGCCGGACCCGCTGGAAATCCGGCCCCATGTGCCCGGCGATGGAACGGATGCCATTGTTGCCGGCATGACCGCCGCCAACCTTCACCCGCACCCTGCCGAACGCCAAGTCCAGTTCGTCATGAAACACGGTGATGCCGTCGAGTCCGAGCTGGAAGAAGCGGGCGGCTTCCTGCACGGACCGGCCAGACTCGTTCATATAGGTGGTCGGTCGCAACAGGATCAGCTTCTCGCTGCCGAGGCGCAGTTCCGCCACATCCCCCTGGAACTTGCTGCGCCAGGGCGAGGCGCGATGCACCTCGGCCAGCCGTGTGATGGCCATGAAACCGATATTGTGACGGTTCCCGGCATAACGCGCGCCGGGATTGCCGAGACCAACGAAGAGACGCATGTCGAAACCTCCCTGCGGAGGCGGCGATCAATCCTCCGCCTTGTCCTCGTCCTCACCGTCCTCGTCGACATCATCTTCAGCGGCGTCAGCAGCGGCTTCAGCAGCTTCGTCCACCACGGCGGACGAACCGGTGATCGTGGCAATGGTGAAGTCACGGTCGGTGATCGTCGCCTCCACATCGCCGGGCAGCTTCACGTCGCTGATCTTCAGCGAGTCACCAATGTCGGTGCCGGTGAGGTCGATCTCGATATGCTCGGGGATATGGTCGTTGGGGCAGAGCAGTTCGACCTCGTGGCGGACGATGTTCAGCACGCCACCGCGCTTCAGGCCCTCACTGGCTTCCTCGTTCGCGAAGTGCACAGGCACCATCACCGCGATCTTGGCGTCATCCGCCAGGCGCAGGAAGTCCACATGCAGCGGCACGTCGCTGACGGGATCAAGCTGCACGTCGCGCGGCAGACACCGCTGCTTGCGGCCATCCAGGTTCAGCTCGTAGACGCGGCCCATGAAGCCACCGCGGTTGAGCTCCTTGACCACGATGCGGCGGTCAACGGCCACCAGGGCCGGCTCACGCTCGTTGCCATAGACGACGCCCGGAACCATGCCCGACTGCCGAAGCGACCTGACGCCTCCGGTTGTCGTGCGTTCGCGTGCGCTGACTTCGATCACATCCGTATCAGACATCGTCTCAACTCCTTGTAGCGCCTCGCCCTTGGCATCTCGCCGGTGCTGTTGCGCCGTGCCGGTCAGGGGCCCTTGCCCGCAACCGCTTCATTCCCTGGTCCTGCAGGCCGTGGCCTGCGCAAATTCAGTCGAACAGGCTCGACACCGAAGTCTCGGTGGAGATGCGCTTGATCGCCTCCGCCAGCAGGGACCCGATCGGAACCTGCCGGATCTTCGGCTCGTTCTCGACCTCGTCCGTGGCACGGATCGAGTCGGTAACCACCAGCGACTCCAGCGACGATTCGGAAACGCGCTTGACCGCGCCACCCGACAGGACGCCGTGAGACACATAGGCAGACACCGACAGGGCACCCCGTTCGAGCAATGCTGTCGACGCGTTGCAGAGCGTGCCCGCACTGTCGACGATATCGTCAACAAGTATGCAGTGACGCCCGTCAACATCACCGATGACGTTCATCACTTCGGACACACCCGCCTGTTCGCGGCGCTTATCCACGATGGCGAGGTCCGCGTCAAGGCGCTTGGCGAAGTAGCGCGCGCGAACCACACCGCCAACATCAGGCGAAACCACCATCAGGTCCCGGTCGCCCAGATTGTCCTTGATGTCGCTGACCAGCGCCGGACCGCCATAGAGATTGTCGGTCGGTATATCGAAGAAGCCCTGGATCTGCCCGGCGTGAAGATCGACGGTCAGAACACGATCCGCCCCCGCCTTCTCGATCAGGTTGGCCACCAGCCTGGCGGAAATCGGTGTACGCGGGCCCGGTTTCCGGTCCTGCCTGGCATAGCCGAAGTAGGGCAGGACAGCCGTGATGCGGCGTGCCGAGGCCCGACGCAGCGCGTCGATGCAGATCAGCAGTTCCATCAGGTGATCATTGGCCGGGAACGAAGTGGACTGGACGACGAAGGCGTCCTCCCCGCGCACGTTCTCGTGGATCTCCACATATACTTCCTCATCCGCGAAACGCTTCACGGACGCATTCGTCAGACGGACGCCCAGATAATCGGCAATCTGGGCGGCCAGGGCAGGGTTGCTGTTCCCGGCGAGAACCTTCATGGGGCTGTTCGTCAATCTGTGGCAAAGCGGGCGGCGGCGGAAGCGGGACGTTTATCAGCCCGCCCCGGCACTGTCCATCAGGCATGACAGAATTCTGACTTGCCGCGACCGTTCTCAACCGCCTTCGGCGGCCAGGGCCTCCAGTATGCGCGCCAGATCCGGGGCCGCAGCACCGGCGGCGAGATCGGCAATCTCCCCCCAGCGCCGACTGAGGCGACCGGCCGGCACGGTGTTCTGCTGCTCCAGCCGTCCCCGCTCCCGCCCCGTGGCATCCCGCACCAGCCACAACAGCGTGACCCGGTCACTGGTCTTGTCCGATGCAGCAACCACGACATGCAGTTCAAGCGTGGCGCGGGTCGCGCCGGAGACCGGGCCCAGCGTCAGCCCCTGCTTCGACAGGGCGGTCCTGATAGCCGTGTCGAGTGCCCTGTTGCCGTCGCCCGGTGCGCCAGCGATGCCTGCGAGGGAAATGCGCGCGGGCGGCTGCACAGCCTCCGCCACCGGCAGGTCACCATTCACCAGGCGAACCAGATGGGCTGCTGCGGTGACCGCCAGCGTGTGGATCGCGATGGGGCGGGCGGTCAGCCAGTCCTCTGTAACCAGCCGTTCCACATGATCAAGACCGTCAGTCGCTGCACCGGTCGGGTCAAGAAGGGTCCAGCGAAACGCCAGCGTCGTGTCGGCGCCATCCCCCCGCAACCGCCGGACATTTCCCGCCAGGCGATAGCGGTTCGGGATGTCCGCGACGGTCGCGGCAATCTCCGCCTTCTGCAACTCGATCACCACCCGGTTGGTCAGCGCATCGAGCGGACCCGTATCAATCCCCTGCAGCGGGAGCACGACAAGGGCGATCGTGGGTCCGGGCGCACGTGCGACTGCCGCCGTCTTCTCCCCTGCAGGGCGAAACGGCTGCGGCACCTGTCCGCAGGCGGTCACCAGCACCGACAGGAACACGAGAAGGGCCGCGGACCGGCGCCCGAAGAGCTCAGAAAAGGACACAGCTCGCCATCGAAACCAGCAGGAAGAAGAAGATCATCATGATGAGCCAGGGCATGTCCGGGTGACCTATCGGGTGACAAGATCGAGTGGCAGGCGACTGAGTACCTCCGCCCCGCTCCCGCTGACAAGCGAGGTCCGGCCCAGCGTCATCGCGGTGCCGCTGTCACTGTCCATCAGGATCATGTGCAGGAAGAACACCATCCCCGGCGCGATCTCCACCGGATTGCCGGCGTAGAACATCGGCCAGTCCATCCAGTTCGGCGCGAAGGTGGCGCCAAGGCAGTAGCCGCAGGCATTCATCCTGTGGGCGGCCAGGCCGGCCTCATCAAAGGTACGGGCGTGGGCCGCGAAGACCTCACCCATGGTCGATCCCGGCTTCAGCACCGCCTCGCAGGCCAGCAATGCATCGACGGCGCGGGCGTGCATGTCCCGGTGCGCCGGGCGGGGCGGGCCAATGGGCACCGTCCGCATCAGCGCCGCGTGATAGCGACGGTAGGCGCCCGCCCATTCCAGGGTGAGTTGATCCTCCGTATCCAGATTGCGCCGACCGGTGAAATATCGGCACAGCAGGGCGCCATCGCCGGAACCGATGATGAACTCGTTGCCGGAATAGTCCCCGCCACCGCGGAACACGGCACCCTGCATCGCGGCCAGGATATCGCCTTCGAATGCGCCTGCGCGGGTCTCGGCGATCCCCGCGTCCCAGGCATCATCGGCCAGTTCCGCCGCCCGTCGCACATGGCCGATCTCTGCCGCGCTCTTGACCAGTCGCAACCGGCTGACGAGCAGCGACGCGTCCGACATGGCGCAAAACCCCTCCATGGCGCGGTCGAGGCGACGCAGATTGTGTCCCGTCAGTCCATAGGCATCCAGCTCGACCCCGACACGGGCACCGTCCAGACCCAGGTCGGTCATCATCTCGCGCAGGTCGTCGGCGGGATTCATGCCTTCGCGGTCTTCCCAGACGCGTATGTCGGCAACATCGGATGTATGTCGCGCCTGGCGCAGGTCCGGCGCGCGGGTCAGCAGCGCGGTGCGCCCGTCCGCCGTCAGAACCAGACACTGGAAGAAGACATAGCCGAAGGTGTCATAGCCGGTCAGGTAATACATGCTCTCCTGCCGGAACATCAGCAGCGCATCCATTCCCTGCGTCTGCAGCACGGCACAGGCGCGGGCGCGACGGTCGGCCATCTCCTCAGGCTCGAAATGCAGGGGCATGTCTCAGGTCTCCTTCAGCATGATGGCGCTGATCAGGCGGCCATAGTCGGCCTCACCCCGATGCACGGATCGCCGGTAACTGTAGAACAGGTCCGGTTCCGGATATGTGTCACGCGCCAGATCATGGAAGTGTGCCACGCCCACCATCTCCGCCTGATGACGGATGAATGCGGGAAGGTCGAAGAACGGTCGCGGTGCATCGTCAGGCTGGCGAAAGAACCGTGCGTTCTCCGCCCCCGCACCCTCGAAGCGGTCACGAAACTCCGGCCCGACTTCATAGGACGCCTGGGCCAGGGTCGGGCCGAGCGTCACGCTGATACGGTCGCGGCGCGCGCCAAGCGCCTCCATCGCCGCCACAGTGGCCTGCAGGACGCCATCCAGGGCACCTTTCCAGCCGGAGTGGGCCGCCCCGATGACCTGCGCCCCGGCATCCGCGAACAGCAGCGGGCCACAATCGGCCGACAACACGCCAAGTGCCAGTCTCGGCACCTGCGTCACCATCGCATCCGCCTTCGGTCGCGGGCCGTCGAAGCGATCTGTCACCGTCACCACATCCGCACTGTGATGCTGATGCACGGTCAGCAGGTGTCGGGCGCCGAAATGACGGCGTACCAGATCACGGTTGATGGTGACCGCCATCGGATCGTCGGTTGATCCCGGCCCGCAATTCAGTCCGGCATGGATCTTCCGGGACACCCCGCCCTTTCGGGTGAAGAAACCATGCGCGATACCGGGCAGGCCGGTCAGATCAGGGCTGGAAAGCGTCGTCAGGCTCATAGGCTGTCGGGGTATCCATGTCAGGGGAAGTGATGCAGAGCGCCTTGAACAGCGTACCCATCCGATCCGGATCCGTCAGCCGGTGATAGGCCGCGACCAGCGCATCCCTGGTGGGCGGTTCGGCCCGCGCCACCAGTTGCGCCAGTCTCGGTTCCACGCCGAGCCTGCGCAACAGGTCACGCTGGCTGATCGGCCCGAAGGCACAGGCACCTCCGTGGATCGCCGCACGGGCCATGGCGGCAAAGTCCACATGTGCGGTCAGATCGGCACTGCCGACATCTGAAAGGATCGGGTGGAATGCATGACGGCGGACCGCCTGCAGCGTATCACCCGCAGCCGTCTCGCCATGGCCGTAGTCAATGAACAGGGCCGCCCCGCCCTGCACCGCCAGCCGGGTGCCAATGACCTCCACCAGGCGCCTTCCCTCCTCCGAAACCTCGAAGACCTCGCCATCCTTCAGTTCCGGCATGTCCTCCGGTGTTTCGAACACCAGAGGCTCATCGACAAAGCAAAGCTTGCCGTTGCTGACACCGATGCAGCGCTCCATCAATGCACCACCGGCACGGGTGACCTGCCGGATCGGCAGGGCATCGAGCAGTTCGTTGGCAATCAGCAGCAACGGGCCTTCAGGCAGCTTGCCAACGCGATCGACGAAGCTGATCCGGTGCCCGGCCAGCCGTTCCGCCTGCACGGCCTGCAGGCGCGGACTGGCCTCCACCAAGCAAACCGTTCCGGTGGCCAGCATCTGCGGCGCGGCACGGTGGATGGCCCGCAATGCATCCGCCATCAGGGTGCCGCGCCCCGGTCCGATTTCCGCCAGCACGATGTTTTCCGGCGCGCCCATGCGCTGCCACATGTCAGCGGCCCACAGCCCCAGCAGTTCACCGAACATCTGGCTGATCTCCGGCGCGGTGATGAAGTCTCCCGCCACGCCGAACGGTTCCGAAGTCGTGTAGTAGCCATATTCCGGATCGAACAGCGCACGGCGCATGAAGCGGTCCAGCGGCATCGGGCCGTCGGCGGCGATCTCCGCGACCAGCGTCTCTTCCAGTGCCGTGCTCATGACCGTGCCCCCCCGGACTGTCGCTTCGCCTGCCAGATGAAGTAGAGACCGATCAGGATCATGGGAACGGAAAGTTGCTGCCCGCGTGACAGCAAACCGAACAGCGGCTCCAGTCCCGCATCCCATTGGCGGAAGAACTCGACAATGAAACGGGCCATGCCGTAACCGGCAATGAAGGTGCCCATGATCAGGCCGGGCCGCTGCAGCGCGTTGAAACGGCGGATCAGGACCTGCGCCACGATGAACAGCACCAGCCCCTCCAGCAGGGCCTCGTAGAGCTGGCTCGGGTGGCGGAGCTGTTCATCGGCACGGGGAAAGACCATGGCCCAGGGCACATCACCGGGACGGCCCCAAAGCTCCCCGTTGATGAAATTGGCAATGCGACCAAAGAACAGCCCTACAGGTGCCACGGCCCCCAGCATGTCGCCAAAGGCCAGCCGTGACAGGCCGCGAGCCCGACAGAACAGCAGGGCCGCGATGATCACCCCCAGCAGCCCACCATGAAAGGACATGCCCCCGGTCCAGACCTGCGGAATTTCCGCCGGGTTCTCAAGGAAATAGCCGGGGCGGTAGAACAGGACATATCCCAGCCGCCCGCCAAGCAGCACACCCAGCGTGGCCCAGGCCAGGAAGGCATCCGCGTCATCACGCGTCAGCGGCGAATCCGGTCGCGCGGCCAGTTGCATCGCCAGCCGCCAGCCGAGGATCAGTCCGACGACATAGGCCAGTGCATACCAGCGAATCGCCACCGGCCCGAACTCGACGAGCACCGGGTCAATCGTGGGGAAGGGAATTGCATACATCGGCACGGTCTACAGCGGAAAGGGGCCAGGCGAAACCGGTCAATCCGCATATCGGCGCATCACTCGGCCTGCTTCCAGATATCGTTCCACCATTTGGTGTCCGGCTTCTCAGGGATCGACATTTCACCCCGGATTTCCGCAATCGGCCACCCGGTCAGGCTGGCGAGGCGCTGCGCCTCCTGCTCCATGCGGTGCGGCAGGGTTTGGCGATAGAGGTCGGCTGCCGGGCAGGTTGCCTCCCCTGTCCAAGGATGGCGAATGACATAGCGGGTCTGGAAATTCTCCGCATTGTCGGTCAGGCGGAACATCAGATCATCCGGGTGCGTGGTCGCGTCGTAGCGCATGTGAAGCCGGGTGACGAAGGCGTCAACCGGGCCCTGGCCGGGGCGCGGCATGATACGGGTCCCCGGGCGCGGCTGCGGCACGGTACCCGGCAGGGGTCTGGCGCTGGTATCCGGCGCCACCCACCAGGCACCCAGCGTCCGAAGCTCCGCCCGGGTCAGCGGGTCGGCGGCGCAGGGGTCGCACCAGCTCATGTTCCAGGCGTATTCCAGAAAGGCAACGCCGGGTTCGCGCTTCACCTGTTCGGCGAACAGCGCGCGGTAGACATCGGCAAACCTGTCCCGCACATGCACGGGCAGTTCGTCGCCGCTCGGCATCTTCACGGTGCGGTAGTTGGCGCTCTCGACGCGACCGCCCTGGGTGATGGCAAAGACGAACAGTTCCTGCTCACCATCGGCGTTCAGCATCCCCATGCGGATGGGCAGCATGAAATGCGGGCTCTCGAACGCGATCTGCAGGGGGCGCAGGTAGGTACGGCCGGAGCGCGCCTTCTCCCCCATGTTCACCTTGGCGACAAAGAACTTCATGCCCATGTCGATATAGCTGCCCAGCACCTTGTCCGATGATTGCGGTACGGAATATCCATTCTCCCGCAACCATGTCGCCAGACCGCCCGACTGCTCGGCGGACAGCACCTGGATGTCATACTCACCGACGGTGTATTCAGCCTCCACCGTGACACCCAGCGCCTTGTCACGGTCCGGCGCGGCACCGGCATCCTCCATGCGGGAGGACTGCATCGCCAGCGCCTTGAACCGGCGCTGCATGCAGGGGTCTTCATCGAAATATTCCACCAGCCGCGGCGCGGTGAAGGCGTCGATATGATCCACGATGACCGGCTCGGTGACATGGATCTGGTCCCGCCCCAACACGGTCGGCGTCGGGATGACCAGTGCAAATTCCGACGGATCACCGCGATAGTCGTTCGCCATGGTGATGACAGTGCGGTCCAGATTGCGCGCGAACACGACCTTGGAGACCTCGTTGAACATGCTGCTGTCGCCCTTGGCCACGAAATAGCCGCAGAACGCCGAGGCAGGACCGGCTGCACCGCTCATCAAAAGGATCATCATCGCCGCCAGGCGCAGGTTCAGCCGCATCATTGTCTCTCCATTGCTTCGCCAGCGCATCATGCTGCCCGCCGTGTATGACGACAATGGGGCAACCGGTTTCCTGACAGTTCGATGCTTGCCGAAGCATTTCTCCGCCACACTGCCCTATGTTCGCTGGCACACCACTGCCGGAGACACCGCCTTGACCAAGCCTGCCCCACGATTGACGACAGAACTGCTGTTCCTTGCCCTGCTCGCAACCTTGTGGGGATCGTCCTACCTGTTCCTGAAGGTGGCGGTAACGGAGATTCCGCCGATCACCCTGATCGCCGTCCGCGTCTCCATCGCCGCTGTCTTCCTGATGGTCGTCCTGACCGCCCGGCAGGAAAGGCTGCCCCGCGATCCGCTGACCTGGCGACGCCTGCTGGTGCAATCGTTCTTCAACAGCATCGGGGCGTGGCTGCTGGTCGCCTGGGGGCAGCAGTATGTCGACAGCGCACTGGCCAGCGTCCTCAACTCCACATCCCCCATCTTCGTCTTCCTGATGACATTCCTGTTCACCCGCCACGAATCGACCAGCCTGATCCGGCTTGGCGGCGCGATGCTGGGTATCCTGGGTGTGGCGCTTATCATCGGTGTCGATGCCTTGCAGGGCCTCGGCCAGCAGGTGGCGGGGCAACTTGCGGCGGTCGCCGGGGCTGTGCTCTATGGCGTGGCCGCGATCTATGGCCAGCGCCGCTTCGGACACCTGAGCGCCCCCGTCACCGCCGCCGGAACCATGCTCTGGGCCAGTGTCGTGCTGGTACCGCTCAGCCTGCTGATCGACCGCCCCTGGGAGTTGCGGCCCTCCATCCAGGCCATGGCTGCGGCAGGGATGCTGGGTCTGTTCTGCACCGGCATTGCCCTGCTGCTCTACTTCCGCCTGCTGCGCACGCTCGGCAGTCTCGGCACCGCCAGCCAGGCCTATCTGCGGGCCGGAATCGGTGTCGGTCTGGGCATGATCTTCCTGGGGGAGACAATCTCGCTGACGGTCGGGTTCGGCCTTGTGGCGGCAATCCTGGGTGTCGCCATGATCAACCTGCCGCCGTCGCTGTTCGCGCGACCGATCTTCAGGCGCCGCCACTCGCCATGACCGAAAGCCCGAGCGCCATGATCGCCGCCTGAAAGACCTGGCGGAACCGGGCCTCCGGCAGCATGCTGCGGATGCGCCGCCCCAGCACCATCCCGACCAGAGCCGCGGGCACCCCGATGGCGGACATCAGGCCAAGCTCAGGGGACAGCAGCCCGCGCCCGGCCAGCGCCGCGAGCAGCGCCAGCGTGGAGACCGTGAACAGGATGCCCATCGCCTGCACAAGCTGGTCCCGCGCCAGACCCAGCGCCTGCAGATACATGACGCCGGGCACGACGAAGGAGCCGGTCATGCCCGTCAGCACGCCGTTGAGGGCTCCGGCAACGGGGCCTGCCAGTCGATCCCGTCGTGTTGAAAGAACGGGACGCCAGCCCAGCAGGCCCGAGAGGCCATAGATCACCAGCAAGAGGCCAAGCAACCGCACCAGCGCCAGTGTCTCCACACCTTGCGCGAGCCAGAGGCCGACCCAGACGCCCACCACCCCTGCCAGCAGGAACCGCCAAAGTCGGCGGACCAGCCGTGCGGGCGAACCACCCGCCACCGCCTGCCAGACATTGGTCACCAGCGACGGCAGCAGCAGCATCGCCATCGCGCCGTACAGGCTGTCTGCCAGCGTCAGCAGTGCCAGCGCAATGGTCGGCAGGCCAAAGCCGACCACACCCTTCGCCGTCCCGGCAAGAAGGAAGGTGGCAATGACAATCGCAAGAAGCTCGGGGTTCGCCGGCACCCTACTTGCTGGTCATGATCCAGACGCCGTCCCAGTCGTCGCCCGGCGGGTTCTCCTTCATCAGGGCACAGCGCTCGATGTAGGTATTGGCCAGCTTGTCGGAATCATTGGCCTTCAGCGCTTCCTCGAAATAGCTGACGGCCTTGTCCCATTCCTGATGGCGGTATCGCTTCACGCCCTCGTTGAAGTTGCCCAGCGCGTCCATCAGGTTCGGGAATGACTGGTCGTTGTGGTAGTCGAGGCATTCGAAGACGCCGACAGGCTGGGTCTTGCCCTTCACCACCACCTTGTCGATGTCGCGCAGGCGATAGACGCCCTTCAGCTTCGCGACCGTGTATTCGGACAGCAGGATGCGGGCGTTGTACTGCTTGCAGGCGCTCTCCAGACGGGCGGCGAGATTCACGCCGTCGCCGATCATGGTGTAGTCCATCCGCTTCTTGGAGCCGATGTTGCCCGCGACGATGGAACCGGTATTGAGGCCCAGCCCCATGTCGACTTCCATGTCACCGCGCTTCTTGCGTTCCACATTCCATTCCCACAGGCGGGAAATCATGTTGATCCCGGCGCGCAGGCCCCGGTCCTCGTCATCGTCATGCGGCACGGGGATGCCGAAGGCGGCCATGATGGCGTCGCCGATGAACTTGTCGAGCATTCCGCCCTGTTCGGAAATGCAGTCCACCATCAGCTCGAAATAGTCGTTCAGCAGGGCAACCGTACCCTGCGCGCCGAGCGATTCGGTGATCGTCGTGAAGCCGCGCACGTCGGAGAACAGGACGGTGGCAACGGTGTCCTTGCCGCCCAGGATCTCCTCCTGATTGCCGCCCTTCAGCATCTGGTCGGCCAGGCCGGGATCCATGTAGCGGGACAGGGTGGATTTCACCCGCTTCTCGTTGGAGATATCCTCCATCATGATCAGGGTGCCGAGCGGCTTCCCGTCACCGGATGTCAGCGGCAGCACATTGACGTTGGCGGAGACCTTCTCGTCACCGAACGCCAGTTCGGCATCGACAGAGGTATCGCCTTCGCGGCTCTCCTCCACGCGTGTGATCTTCTCCAGCAGCCAGGCATTGGCCTCACCGAAGACATCCGCGGCCTTCTGACCGATCACATCCTTGGTCAGCGTGCGCATGATCCGCGCCCCGGCCGCATTGCAGGTCTTCGCCTCATGCTCCTCATCGAAGGTGACGACACCGTTCGACATGGATTGCAGCATGCTCTCGTTATAGTTCTTCATCGCCTGGATATCGCCGAACAGCTTGGCGTTCTCCAGACCGATGGCGATCTGCGCGGTGAAGGCCTTCAGGCGGCTCTCGTCCTCGTCGGAGAACGGGCCACCGCGCTTGTTCAGCGCCTGGGTCACACCGATGACCTTGCCGGCCTTGTTGACCACGGGCACGCAGAGGATCGAGCGGGTGAAGAAGCCCGTCTGCTTGTCGAAGCCCGGATTGAACCGCAGGTCGGCGTAGGCATAGGGGATGTTGACCGTCTCACCGGACACGAAGACCGCGCCTGCGATACCCAGATGGTTCGGCAGCCGGATCTCGACGGAGTCCAGTCCCTCGCCCACATGGCTGAACAGTTCGTTGGACTTCTCGTCGTTGATGAACAGGGTGGAGCGTTCCGCATCAAGCATCCGGGTCGCTTCCGACATCACCCGCTGCAACAGCCGGGTCAGTTCCAGTTCGGACGTCATGTCGGAGACGACGTTCAGGAACTCGATCTCGCGCTTGCGCGTGCTCTCCATCCGCTCGACAAGCTGCATCGACTGCAGCGTGATGGCGCACTGGGTGGTCATGCCCTCCAGCACCGCCATGTCGAGATCGACGAACTCGCCCTCCGCCTTGTTCAGCACCTGGGCGACGCCGATGATCTCCCCCTTGGCATTCTTGACCGGCGCGCAGAGGATCGACTGGGTGACGAACCCGGTTTCCTTGTCCACGTCCGCGTTGAAACGCTCATCAGCATAGGCGTCATGGACGATCTCGCCCACACCCGAATGGAACACGGCACCGGCAATACCGGCGTTGTCCAGGATGCGGATCTCGTGGGTGCGAATGCCTTGTGCCACGCGCGAATAGAGTTCGCCTGTCGAGCTGTCGTGCAGGAACAGGGTGCCGCGTTCGGCGCGCGTTTCCTTCACCGCAACGGTGATCAGCGTGTCGAGAACAGCGTCCAGCGTATCCAGCGCCGCGACCTGGCGCGATACGTCGAGCAGCATCTGCAGGTGGCGCAGATGCTCCGACTGCGACATGCCGTCGTTCTTGCCGCCCGCCGCCTTCGGGCTTCTGGCCGGGCTGTCATACATGCTGCTTCTCCTCCAGCCGGTCACGCAGCTTCTGGATGGTTGTCTGCAACTGGTTCAGTTCATTCACCTGCAGGCGCTTGCTTTCCTGCATGTTCTCGCGCTGAACAGCGCGCATCTCGTCCATCTCATCACGCAGCGCCTGCACTGTATCATGCAATTGCCGGTTCTCAGCGGCCATTTCACGCTTCACCCGCTGCACTGCCGCCTCGGCGGCGATCCTGGCCTCATCCATCTCGTCACGCAGCGATTGTGCCATGGCTTTCAGGTCGCGGATCTCCGCCGCCGCGCCCTGGCGTTCCTGCTGCACCAGCCGCTGCGTCTCGACCCGCTGTTCCTCCAGCGTGTCGCGCAGGGCCTGCGCGGTATCCTTCAGTTGCTGGATCTCCGCCGCTGCGGCCTGCTTCTCCGCCTGCACCAGCCGCTGCGTCTCGCTCATCTGCTCCGCCAGGCGGTCACGCAGGGACTGGGTGGTGTTCTTGAGTTCCTGTATCTCGGCCGCCGCCGCCTGCTTCTCCGCCTGGATCAGCCGTTGCGTTTCCATGCGCTGGGACTCAAGCGTATCGCGCAGGGCCTGCGCCGTGTCCTTCAGTTGCTGGATTTCCGCCGCAGCGCCCTGCCGTTCCGCCTGGACCAGACGCTGCGTCTCCAGCCGCTGTGCCTCGATGCTGTCCCGCAGGGCCTGCGCGGTTTCCTTCAGCTCCCTGATCTCGGCGGCGGCACCCTGGCGTTCGGCCTGCACCAGCCGCTGCGTCTCCACCCGCTGGGATTCGAGCGTGTCGCGCAGGGCCTGCGTCGTGTCCTTCAGCTGCTGGATCTCGGCAGAGGCGGCCTGCTTCTCCACCTGCACCAGCCGGGCGCTGCGGCTGCGCTCGTTCTCCAGCTCGTCACGCAGGGCCTGGGCGGTATTCTTCAGCGTCCGGATCTCGGACTGCGAGGCCACTTCGGCCTGCTGGACCTTCCGCCGCGTTTCACGATCCTTCTCGTCCAGCGCATCGCGCATCGCCTGGATGCCGCGCTGCAACTGCCGGAGCTCGGCACCATTCTCGAGGGTTTCTACAGCCATATCGACCCGTTTCACTGTCCGACAGGAAGCCTATCAGCCTGATTGATAACGGAATCCTACCGGAATTGGCGGCACGGCGGTAGAGCGAAGCTTTCGTCGGGGAAATGCGCCCGGAACGGCTGGCTGAATTTTGTGCAGTGCGGCATTTTTCAGCAACTCCTTGCCCACCACTTGCGCAAATCTTGATCTGCACAAAAAATGTCCAGATTATTTCACTTATATTTCAATATGTTGGCGAGATCACCCGGCGCGACAACGTTGGTATCATGCTTGCTGAATGTCTGCCTTCGGGGGACGCCGGTCTGGCGTCTGTATCGCGATGAGGAGTGCGTTTCGCAATGTTCAAGAAAACCCTTCTGGCCGCCGGCATTGCCGGTGCGGCCCTTTTCGGCGTTCAGGCAACCGCCAGTGCCGCCAGCCATTCAGAGGGGGACTCGTTCCAGTTTCCCGGCGAATTCTCCGCCAACGTCGGTTTCGTCTCTGACTACCGGTACCGCGGCTTCACCCAGGCTGACAACGAGCCTGCGATCCAGGGTGGCTTTGACTGGAGCCATGACAGCGGTGTCTACCTGGGCGTCTGGGGGTCCAACGTCGAGTTCAACGATGCGCATCTGGAAACCGACTTCTATGGCGGTTTCGCCAATGAGATCGACAAACTGTCCTATGACCTGGGCATCGTCTACTACGCCTATCCAGGTGCCTCTGACCGTTTCAACTTCAACTTCTTCGAAGGCTACCTGGGTCTCGGCTATGACTTTGACGTCGTCTCCGTTTCTGCCGGCGCGGCCTATTCACCGGACTTCTTCGGCAGCACGGGCGATGCGCTGTACACCAATGCCGGTGTGAGCGTTCCCCTGCCGGCGGACTTCGCGCTTGATGCCGGTGTTGGTTATCAGATGATCGACCAGGGTTCGCCGGTGACCGACTGGTCGATCGGCCTGTCCAAGTCATTCCTCGGCTTCGACTTCAGCGTCTCCTACGTCGATACCGACCAGAATGTGGTTGGTGCGGATGCGACCGTGGTCTTTGCGGTTTCACGCTCCTTCTGACTCCTCATTGCCTGGCATGCCAGGCACCGGGAACGAACAGGACAAGCCCCGTCGGCCCTGGGTCGGCGGGGCTTCTTCTTGCCTCGTGAAGATTTATTGTGCGCTGCACAAAATTAACCCTTGACGCTGCAGGTGCGAGGTTGCATATAGGGTTCATGTTGCAGCGCACAAAAAGAGAGAGCTGCACCGAACAAACACGTTGCAGGAGCGAAACAAATGACCAAGGCTGCTTTCCCCTTCGCCGACTTTGGCAAGATGATGACCGAGATGAAGATGCCCAACGTTGACTTCACGTCGATGATGGCGATCCAGCAGAAGAATTTCGAAGCTGTCACCGCCGCCAACCAGCTGGCGATGGACGGTTTCCGCGCGATCTTCGAGCGTCAGGTGACCATCGCACAGCAGGCTGTTGAAGAGGCCCAGACGGCCGTCAAGGACCTGAACGAAGGCGGCGCCAAGGTTGACGTCGAAGCCCAGACCGAGGCCGCCAAGGCCGCCATGGAAAAGGCCGTTGCCAACGTCCGTGAGCTGACCGAGATGGTGACCAAGTCCCAGGGCGAAGTCGTGGACGTGCTGCACAAGCGCATGCTCGACGGCATCGAGGAAGTCAAAGGCCAGATGAAGCTGAACTGATCACGCTTCAACCGACCGACTGATCCGGAAGGCCCGTCGCAGGATACTGCGGCGGGCCTTTCTGCATTCGGGGCCATGCTTTGACCTGGCGTCCCGGGAAAGATGCCGCCGGGGCATCATGGCATTTGAACGCAAGTGCACACCACGCCATTATCCGGCCAGGATTGATGTAACCAGCACCAGATGGAGCGTCCGGTATGCGTAACGACGAGATCCATGACGGTGACGAGGCCCTTGATGATCGCGGCCTGACCCCGGAGCTGGTGCGCGAGATCCGGCTGGCGCTGGACGCCGGCGATGATGAGAATGTCCGGGAGGCGCTCGCCGGGCTGCATGCCGCCGACCAGGCCGACCTGTTCGAACTGTTCGACCGCGACCGCCGCGAAGCCCTGTTCCAGGTGATCGGTGACAGTCTGGAACCCGAGGCGCTGGCGGAGATGGATGAACCGGTGCGTGACGCACTGGTGGAAATGCTCGGACCGCGCCGGGTGGCTGAGGCAATCTCCGAACTGGACGAGGACGACGCGGTCTATGTGCTCGATGCCCTGAGCGAGGACCAGCAGCGCGCCGTCCTGAATGCGGTCGCTGAAGATGTCCGCCGACCGCTGGAAGAAGGCCTCTCGTTCGAGGAGGATTCGGCCGGCCGCCTGATGCAGCGCGACTTCGTGGCGGTCCCGGCCTTCTGGTCCATGGGTCAGGTCATCGACCACCTGCGCCGGACGGAAGACCTGCCTGACGAGTTCTATGGCCTCTATGTCATTGATGCGGCCTTCAAGCCCATCGGCTGGGTGCCGCTGGACCGGGCCATGCGCGCCAAGCGCCCGGTCCGGATCGGCGACATCATGGATGCCGATCCGATCAGCCTGCCGGTGGACATGGACGAGGGCGATATCGCCTACCAGTTCCGCCAGTACGGTCTTGCCTCCGCCCCCGTCGTCGATGACGACGGGCGGATGCTGGGTGTCGTCATGGTTGATGACGTGGTCGAGATCGTCGAGGAAGAGGCAGAGGAAGACCTGTTCCAGATCGCCGGTGTGCGCCAGGACGATCTGAACATCTCCATCCTGCGCACGACGAAGAGCCGCTTTGCCTGGCTGCTGATCAATCTCGGCACCGCCCTGCTGGCCTCTGCCGTCATCGGCCAGTTCGATGCCACGATCGAAGCGGTGGTGGCCCTGGCGGTCCTGATGCCCATCGTCGCCTCCATGGGTGGCAATGCCGGAACGCAGACCCTGGCCATCGCCGTCCGCGCACTGGCGACGAAGGATCTGACCACGTCAAATGCCCTGCGTCAGGTCTCCAAGGAACTGGTGGTGGGCGGCATCAACGGTATCGCCTTCGCCATTCTCATCGGCCTCGCCACGCTGCTCTGGTTCCAGGACCCAGTGCTGGGCGGGGTGATCGCAGCGGCGATGGTCATCAACATGATCGTTGCCGGGCTGGCCGGTATCCTGATCCCGCTGGGACTTGACCGGGCCGGTATCGATCCGGCGATCTCCAGCGCCGTCTTCCTGACCACCATCACGGATATCGTCGGCTTCTTCGCCTTCCTCGGCCTGGGTGCCTGGCTGCTGCTCTAGATCGTTCCATCAAACCAGAACGGCGCCGCCGGAACATGTCCGACGGCGCCGTGATTTCCGGTCGGGTTGTGTTTCGTCAGGCAGCGACAGCCGGAGCCGCACCACGGATTTCCGCTTCGACGTAGGCTTCGAACTGCGTGAAGTTGTCGTTGAAACGGCCAACCAGTTCATGCGCCTTGGTGTCATAGGCGCCGCCGTCGCTCCAGGTCAGGCGCGGGTTCAGCACCTCATCGGGCACACCCGGGCATGACGTCGGAACCTGGAAGCCGAAGTTCGGATCGGTCCGCGTCGGCACGCTGGCCAGTGAACCATCAAGGGCGGCGTTCAGCAGGGCGCGGGTGTGATGGATCGGCATGCGCTGGCCGACACCATAGACACCCCCGGTCCAGCCGGTGTTGACCAGCCAGCAGTCGGCCCCGTGCTTGGCGATCTTCGCGCCCAGCAGGTTGGCGTAGACGGAGGGGTGACGCGGCATGAACGGCGCACCGAAGCAGGTGGAGAAGGTCGCCTGCGGCTCCTTGCCCAGACCCTTCTCGGTGCCGGCAACCTTGGCGGTGTAGCCGGACAGGAAGTGGTACATCGCCTGTTCCGGCGTCAGCCGTGCAATCGGAGGCAGCACGCCAAAGGCATCCGCGGTCAGCATCACGACATTGTCGGGGTGACCCGCAACGCCGGTCGGGCTGGCATTCGGGATGAAGTCGATCGGGTAGGACGCGCGGGTGTTCTCGGTCAGGCTGTTGTCGAACAGGTCCAGTTCCCCGGTCATCGGGTCCATCACCACGTTCTCCAGCACCGTGCCGTACATGCCCGTGGTCTTGTAGATCTCCGGCTCCGCCTCCGCTGACAGGTTGATCACCTTGGCGTAGCAGCCGCCTTCGAAATTGAAGACACCGTCATCGGCCCAGCCATGTTCGTCATCACCGATCAGCATCCGGCGCGGATCAGCGGACAGCGTCGTCTTGCCCGTACCAGACAGGCCGAAGAAGATCGCCGAATCGCCCTTCTCGCCAACATTGATCGAGCAATGCATCGGCATGATCGACCGCTCCGGCAGCAGGTAGTTGAGGATCGAGAAGACGGACTTCTTGATCTCGCCCGCATAGTGGGTGCCACCAATCAGCACCATGCGACGGGCAAAGTTGACGACGATGAAACAGTCGGAGCGGGTACCGTCACGTTCCGGGTCCGCGCGGAAGTTCGGGGCCTGGACGATGGTGAACTGCGGCGCGAAGTCCGACAGTTCCTCAGCCGTCGGCTGGATGAACATGTTGCGGGCGAACAGATTGTGCCAGGCGCGTTCCGTGATGACCCGGACGCCCAGGCGATGGTCATGGGCCGCACCGGCCCAGCAGTCCTGCACGAAGGCCTCGCGACCGGTCATGTAACCCTGCATCCGGCCCAGCAGCGCGTCGAAGGTATCCTCGGTGATGTCCTTGTTGACCGCGCCCCACCAGATGTTGTCGGCGGAACTGCTCTCCCGCGTGATGAACTTGTCCTGTGCCGAGCGACCGGTATGCACACCGGTCTCGACCACCAGGGCACCACCGCGACCGATCCGCGCCTCGTGCCGACCAAGTGCCGCGGTGTAGAGCGCCGCAGTGCCGTAGTTCCAGTGCGCCGTGCTGACGCCACCAAAGCCCTGTTTCTCCAGCCCGTGGCTGCTGATCGTCGGTCCGAGGTTATCCAAGATGCTCTCTCCCCACAGGCACGTGAAACGCTGCCGTGCCTAGTCTTACTTCAAAGTCTGAGAAATGCCCTTCGCGGCATGACGCGGGCACCATGCACCGCTGAGTTTCACTGCCTGTAGCAAAAGTGTCGTCAACATGGCCAGAAGCTTTCGCGTCGCAACCGCGATTCCCGCCAAAAAAAATGGAAATGCCGGGATTCACCCCTCCCCGATGCCCGAATCAGGTCACCGATGAGGAATCAGGCAGACGTATCGACCGCCGCCCCGGCTGCCGGATTCCCCTTGGCCACCACGACACGGGCCGGGCGCAGCAGGCGACCATTCAGGGTGTAGCCTTCCTCGATGACATCAACGCAGGTTCCCGGTGGCGCGCCCGGAATCTCGATCTCCGTCATTGCCTCATGCAGGTTCGGATCGAATTTCTGCTCGCGCGCCTCGATCTGCTTCACGCCATGCCGCTCGAAGATCTGCGACAGCGCCGCCTGGGTCACCTTCACGCCTTCTGTCAGTGCCACCAGATTGGCATCGCCCGCGTCTTCCGGCACCGACGAGAGCGCGCGGCGCAGGTTGTCGGCCACCTCGCACATGTCACGGGCAAACTTGGTCGCACCGAACTTGAGTGCGTCCTGGCGATCCCGCTCGGCACGCTTCCGGGTGTTCTCCAGATCGGCATAGGTGCGGACCAGCCGGTCCTTCAGTGCCGCGACCTCGGCGGTCAGTTCCGCAATCTGGTCATCTTCCGGCAATCCGACCTCGATACCCACATCGGCCTGATCCGCATCAGCCTGGCCAGCCTCCACGCCCTCAGCCGGCGCCTGGGAAGCCTCCGCCTGTTCCGGGGTGGCATCATCATTGGCAGCTTCCGCCGCCGGTTCATTCTTGTTCTGGTCAGTCATCAATTCGCCCTGATCGCAAGGAAATCATC
>JARGNO010000004.1:20780-29658 GCA_029213165.1 Minwuia sp. | reverse complement strand
TCTGCAAGGATGTGTGCTGTTGCTGGCAGGTGGCGGTTTCGGCAGCCCACGTCAACCCATCAGGCGCCCAACCACCTTTGCCGTGTAGTCAACCATGGGAATGATCCGGGCGTAATTCAAGCGCGTCGGACCGATCACGCCAATGGATCCGATGATCTGCTGCTTGCTGTCCGTGAAGGGCGCGACGATCACCGACGACCCGGTGAGACTGAACAGATTGCTCTCCGATCCGACGAAAATCCGCACCCCTTCACCATCCTGCGCCAGGTCGAGAATATTCAGCAGGTCGCCTTTCGCCTCCAGATCGTTGAACAAGAGGCGCAACCGCTCCAGATCCTCGATCGCCGTGACATCGTCCAGCAGGCGTGAACGCCCGCGGATGATCAGGCGGCTCGGCGTATTGTCGCTGCCCGCCCAGTCGGCCAGCCCGGCCTCGACCACGTTTGCCGCCAACCGGTCCAGTTTCGCCTGCTGCAGTTCGACCTCCCGCAGGATCTCGTCGCGGGCTTCGCGGATCGTGCGCCCGCGCAGGCGGTCATTCAGATAGTTGCCGGCCTCCACCAGCGCCGAGGGCGTCAGCCCCGGGGTGACGCTGATCAGCCGGTTCTCCACGACGCCGCCGACAGTGACCATGACCACCAGGGCCTGATCCGGTGACAGGCTGACGATCTCCAGATGTTTCAGCGGCTGGTCATTCTTCGGCACCGTCACCAGACCGGCATAACCGGAAAGGCTGGAAAGCAGCTCGGAGGCTTCGGTCAGCACGTCGGTATAGTTGCGGCCCTGCGTGACGCACCGGCCCTCGATCGACGCGCGCTCGTCATCCGTCAGGTCCCCGATCTCCAGCAGGCCGTCGATGAAGAGCCTGAGACCGAGATCCGTCGGCAGGCGCCCGGCAGAGGTATGCGGCGCATAGAGCAATCCGGCGTCCTCCAGATCGGACATGACGTTGCGAATGGATGCCGGTGACAGCGGAGAGATCAGCTTGCGCGAGATGGTGCGCGAGCCGACCGGAGCGCCCGTCTGCAGGAAATCCTCCACGATATGGCGAAAGATCTCACGACTGCGCTGGTTCAGGGACTGGATCGTGTTGTTCTCGCTCATGCACCAAATCTAGGGAGTTCGGTGCCCGCATGGAAGATGCCGCTGGCCGCGGGTTGAAGATAATCGGTGCGGGGGATAGAACGCGCCACCACTTGAAACGGAAATGCCCGCGAATTGCTGCCCGGTGCAGCAGGCTTTTCCCCGTGTACGAACAGCAGCAGGAGCCTTCATGTCCCGTCCCTCCGGTCGCGCCGCCGACCAAATGCGCGCCGTCAGCCTGGAACCCGGCTTCTCCCGCCACGCCGAAGGCTCCTGTCTGGTGCGCTTTGGCGATACCCACGTGCTCTGTGCCGCAACGGTGGAGGAGCGCGTGCCCGGCTGGCTGCGCAATTCCGGCCGTGGCTGGGTCACCGCCGAGTACGGGATGCTGCCGCGCTCGACCCATACCCGCACCGACCGCGAAGCCGCACGCGGCAAGCAGTCGGGCCGGACGCAGGAAATCCAGCGGCTCATCGGGCGCTCATTGCGCGCCGTGACCAACATGGAAGGCTTCGGCGAGCGTCAGATCCGGGTCGATTGCGATGTGCTGCAGGCCGATGGCGGCACCCGCACCGCCGCGATCACCGGCAGCTGGGTCGCGCTGCATATCGCGCTCAAGGGTCTGGTGGACAAGGGCGCCATCAAGTCGATCCCGCTGATCGGTCAGGTCGCCGCCATTTCCTGCGGCATCTACCAGGGCCAGCCCGTGCTCGACCTGGACTACGACGAGGATTCCAAGGCCGAGACCGACAGCAATTTCGTCATCACCGATGGCGGCACGCTGGTCGAGATCCAGGCCACGGCGGAGGGCACACCCTTCACCGATGCGGAGTTCATGGAACTGCTGCGGCTGGCACGCAAGGGCGCCGGAGAACTGGCCGAACTGCAGCGCGCGGCGGTGAAGGACTGAACGCCATGGCACGACGTCTGACGGAGAAACGGATCGTCGTCGCCAGCCACAACGCCGGCAAGGTGCGGGAGATCAACGATCTGCTGCGTCCCTTCGGCCTGGAAGCGGTTTCGGCGGGTGACCTGAACCTGCCGGAACCGGACGAGACCGAGGACACCTTCATCGGCAACGCGCTGCTGAAGGCCCGCGCCGCAGCCAGGGCGTCCGAGCTGCCCGCCCTGTCGGATGATTCCGGTCTGGCGGTTGATGCCCTGGACGGGGCGCCCGGCATTCATTCCGCCCGCTACGCCGGTCCCGACCGCGACTTCGACTTTGCCATGGAACGCCTGAACCGCGACATGGCGGCCAGCGGCAGGCCTGAGCGGACCGCGCGTTTCATCTGCGCGCTGGCCCTGGTCTGGCCCGACGGCGAGGAAATCGCCTTCGAGGGCAAGGTAGAGGGGGAGATAACCTTCCCGCCACGTGGGTCACAGGGCTTCGGCTACGATCCCGTGTTTCAGCCGCTGGGCCACGACATCAGTTTCGGTGAGATGGACCCGGATGCGAAACACGGCATGAGCCACCGCGCCGACGCCTTCCGGCAGCTGATCGCCGCCTGCCTGACGGACTGACGGATCGTTCCACTGTTTGATTGCGGCACCCGAAACATTCATCCGGGCTGGATGAACGGCAGGCCGGTGACCTCCGCGTCACGCGGGCCTTCGGGAGTTTCGACCACCAGCCGGTTGCCGATCCCTGCCTGCGCGACATTGATCAGGGCAATCGCGATGTTCCGCTCCAGGCGGATCGATGGCACGGCGATGGAGACCGTACCCGCCGGATCACCATCCGGACCGCGAACGGTCCAGTTGTGCTCTGCCGGTGCCAGCACCGGCGGGTCGATGAACAGGCCGACACGGCGGCGTTTCGGTCCCTCGGCCCGGATGCGCTTCAGCGCGTCCTTGCCAATGAAATCGGGTGCCATGTCCAGATTGACAAAATCACCCAGCCCCAGCTCGAAGACATTGGCATCGGGTCGCGTATCCGTGCCCCAGGACAGCAGGTCGCCCTCCGTCCGTTCGACCACGTTCGGGGAGCCAGGACCGATTCCGTGCGGCAGACCTGCGGACATGACCCGGTCCCAAAGCTCGGTCCCGCGTGTACCATCCATCAGGTAGATCTCGAAACCCGCCTGCTTGCTCCAGCCCGAGCGGGCGAGGATCAGCGGAATGCCATCAAGTTCCGTTTCCCGGAAGGCAAAGTATCTCAGGTCCCGGATCCAGTCCCCGAACAGATCCGCCACGACCAGAGGCGCATTCGGCCCCTGGATGGCCAGCGGTGAAACATCCGGCTCCGTCACCTCGACGTCCAGCCCGAGCGCCGTGGCAACTCCACCGACCCAGTACTCCATGTCCGAGTCGGCAATGGAGAACCAGAACCGGTCCTCGGCCAGCTTCAGCAGCACGGGGTCGTTGATCAGTTTGCCGGTGGCGTCACTCAGCAACGCATAGCGTCCCTGCCCCACCTTCATCTTCGAGATGTCACGTGGTGCCAGCATCTGCACCAGCCGCGCGGCATCTGGCCCGGTGATCTGGACCTGCCGTTCCGCCGCCACGTCCCACAGCGCCACGGTCTCGGTCAGGCGTCGGTATTCCGCCTCGAAATCACCGAAGCCCGTTGGCATGTACATGTGATTGTAGATGGTCATGTCGGTGACACCGGCCGCCACAGTGGCATCGAAATAGGGCGACTTGCGGATACGCGGCCCGATCGAGATCCTGAATGTCATGGCGGCGCCTCCCCACCGTTTTTTCTTTCCTTACCGCCGTATCGAAGCGACCGGGTATCCCGCTTGCGGCATCTCCTGTCGGGAACGGGCTTTCCAGACGCGCGCAGCCCGCCTAAAGCTGGGCTCAGCCTGCAGGAAAGGGGAATCCGGTCATGAATTTCGAGGCTTTTGTCACCTGTGCCGTGACGGGGTCCGGTGCCACCACCGACAAATCACCGCATGTGCCGGTCACGCCCACGCAGATTGCCGACAGCGCCATCGAGGCGGCGCGGGCCGGGGCAGCCATCGCGCATATCCACGTCCGCGACCCGGACACCGGCAAGGGCAGCCGTGACACGGCGCTGTATCGCGAAGTCGTCGAGCGCGTGCGTGCCTCTGATGTGGACGTGGTCATCAACCTGACCGCCGGCATGGGCGGCGACATGGTCTTCGGCCCAGGGGAGCAGCCACTGCCGCTGGATCCGGAAGGCACCGACATGGTCGGCCCGCTGGAGCGGCTGAAACACGTCGAGGCGCTGTTGCCGGAGATCTGTACCCTGGACTGCGGCACCATGAACTTCGCCGAATCCGACTACGTCATGACCAACACCCCGGGCGCCCTGCGCACCATGGCGATGCGGGTGAAGGAGTTGGGTGTGCGGCCGGAACTGGAGGTCTTCGACACCGGCCACCTGGTCTTCGTCAATGAGCTGGTCCGCGACGGTTATCTGGATGAACCGACGATGATCCAGCTCTGCATGGGCATCCCCTACGGCGCGCCGGATGACCCCCAGACCCTGATGGCCATGGTCAACCGCCTGCCTGCCGGAGCCATCTGGTCCGCCTTCTCCATCGGGCGCATGCAGATCCCGTTCGTGGCGATGGCGGTGCTGGCCGGTGGCAATGTCCGCGTCGGGCTGGAGGACAATCTCTGGCTGGAGAAGGGCGTGCAGGCCACCAATGGCACCCTGGTCGAACGCGCCGTCACCATCCTGCGATCAATGAACGTCCGCGTGCTTGGCCCCGCCGAGGTGCGCGAGAAACTGAAACTGGTGAAACGATGAGCAGCGGAATGCGCCCCGCGCGCGTCGGCCTGATCGGCGGTGGCGTCATCGGTGGCGGCTGGGCCGCGCGCTTCTGCCTCGCCGGATCGGATGTCTCTGTCTTCGATCCCGACCCGGAGGCCGAGCGCAAGCTGGCCGCCGTCTTCGCCAATGCGCGCCGGGCGCTGGCCGGGCTGCATCCCGACCGCCGCCCGAAGGAAGGACGGCTGCAGGTCGTGAAACGCCTGGAAGACGCCATGGAGGGCGCGGATTTCGTGCAGGAGAGCCTGCCGGAGCGCGAGGACCTGAAGATCGGGGTCCTGTCCACCGCTGACGCCATGCTGGCGCCGGAGGTGATCATCGGTTCCTCCACCTCCGGCCTGTTGCCGACGCGGCTTCAGTCGGCGATGAAACATCCGGAACGGCTGACAGTCGGCCACCCGTTCAACCCGGTCTATCTGCTGCCGCTGGTGGAGCTTTGCGGCGGGGAGAAGACGGCGGCTGAAACAATCGAACGGGCCAGCGGCATCTACGGATCCGTCGGGATGCATCCGCTGCATGTGCGCCACGAGATCGACGGATTCATCGCTGACCGGCTGCTGGAAGCGATCTGGCGCGAGGCCCTGCACATGATCAATGACGGCGTGGCAACGGTGGAGGAGATCGACCGTGCCATCCACATGGGCCCCGGTCTTCGCTGGTCGCTGATGGGCACTTTCATGATCTATCGTGTCGCGGGCGGCGAAGCGGGAATGCGGCATTTCATGAGCCAGTTCGGCCCGGCCCTGAAACTGCCCTGGACCAAACTGGAAGCCCCGGAACTGACCGACGAACTGCTGGACCGGATCGTCGACCAGTCGGACGCGCAGGCCGGTGAATCCTCGATCCGCGAACTGGAGCAACTGCGCGACGACGGGCTTGTCGCCATCCTGAAGGCGCTCCGGGACATGGACCACGGCGCAGGCCGGTTCCTGCCGCCGGGCGGAGATGACTGAAACAGCCGGTTCAGGCCCGTTTCAGGTCAAGACCGAACAAGCGGGTTTCGGCTGAAGCAGGCAATCCCAGCAGTCGGATCGCGACAACTCCCGGCGCGGTTGTTCCGGCGCTGGCCGCGATGGAAACGGCAACGCTGCCGGGCTGGACAAGACATGTCCCGTCATCGGTCTGCAGCATCTTCGCCGACCAGTCATCCGCGAGGCCCCGCGCGGCTTCCGCGGGGTCGGGGGCGACAGCATCGAAGGCGGTGATGCGGATGGCGCCATTCGCATGGCTGGTCATGTCCGGGCGGACATAATGCTGGCGGGTACGGTGCTCGCAGAGGTTCCAGTACAGCGGTGACTGGCCAACAGCCGGTACGCAGACACCAAAGGCGACCCGGACATCGATGCCGCCGCCCAGATGCCAGTCACGCTCGACATCGAATGGCGGCTGGAAGCTGACGCCTCTGCCCGCCAGACCGTCAGCGGCGGCACGCACATCTGGCGTGGCCATGACCAGCGACACCGGCCCCTCCGCTGTCCCGAGCACTTCATGCATGAAGGCCGGAACCCGTGCCGGGTCTTCCTTCGCCATCAGTTCGATGTAGTTGCAGCAGAGGTCGCTGGCGGGCTGGAACAGGACGCAGCGGTTGCTGAGACCCAGCGCGGCCATCGTGCTCTTGGGGGTGACCGTGAAACCCAGTTCCTCGAATTCTCGTCCGGCAGCATCCGCGTCATGGACATGAACCATCAGGTGGTCCACGTCCATGACCAGCGGTCGCAACATGGTCACGAGTCGCCGTCACCCATCTGTGACTGGTTGTAGTTCTGCAGGCCGACACGTTCGATCAGGCCAAGCTGGGTTTCAAGCCAGTCCACGTGTTCCTCTTCCGATTCCAGGATGCTCTCCATCAGCTCCCGGCTGATGAAATCATCAGCGCCCTCGGCGACCTTGATGCCTGCACGCAGATCGGGAATTGCTTCCAGTTCCAGAGCCAGGTCGCACTCCAGAATCTCCTTGGTATCAGTACCGATACGCAGCTTGCCCAGGTCCTGAAGGTTCGGCAGCCCCTCAAGGAAGAGGATACGCTCGATCAGTTCATCGGCGTGCTTCATCTCGTCAATCGACTCGTCATGTTCGTGCTTGCCGAGTCGGGTCAGGCCCCAGTCCTTCAGCATCCGCGCATGCAGGAAATACTGATTGATGGCGACCAGTTCGTTGTAGAGGACCCTGTTAAGACAGGCGATGACGTCTGGATTTCCCTTCATGCGGCACGACTTTCCTTGCTGCAGTGTTATCACTCTGACTGTCGGGCGCACTCACCCCGACACCAGATGGCACACTATCATGCAAGCCGGAGATTGTCCCCGCCGAAGGGGCAGCCGCCCGCGTCGCGCGCGCATCGCGCAGCCACTGACACATCGTGTTGGTGGCGAACATCCGTTCTATTCCGCCGCCATCGCCATATCGGCAGAGACTGTCTGCTGCCGGGATTCCATCATGTCGGCGATGGTGGAGAGGCACTTGCCGCAGCGGGTCGTGCAACCGAGGCCGGGATGCACCGCCATGGCATCACGTTCCCCGCCATCAATGACATCATTGATCTGGCCGTCTGTCAGGGCATTGCAGATACAGACATACATGACTGCTTTCCGTGCTCCGGTTTCGTTCCTCGGACAAAAGAATGGTGAGAGTGCGAATGATTGTCAATTACATATCGACACATTGCGCCGGCAGATGCTGAGCCATGCGGCCGGACGGGCTTGCCCTTACCCGGGCGTCAAGGCATATCTGAGGCAGCACAATCGTGATGATCGGGAGAAGAGTTCGATGGCTGAAGCATATATCGTGGAGGCGGTACGCACCGCAGGTGGTCGCCGCAATGGTCGGCTGAAGGAATGGCATCCTGCCGATCTGGGCGGTGCCGTGCTTGACGCCCTGGTGGACCGCAGCGGCATTGATCCCGCGGCCATCGAGGATGTCGTCATGGGCTGCGTCGGCCAGGCAGGCGAGCAGTCGTTTCACATCGGCCGCAACTGCGTGCTGGCCTCCAAGCTGCCGGAGAGCGTGCCGGCGGTTTCCATTGACCGCCAGTGCGGCTCCTCCCAGCAGTCGATCCAGTTCGCGGCGCAGGCCGTCATGTCGGGCACCATGGACATCGTCATTGCCGCCGGTGTCGAGAGCATGACCCGCGTGCCCATGGGCAGCCCGACCCGCCTCGCCGCGGAAGCAGGCCTCGGCATTCCCATGAGCCCGAAGATGGATGAACGCTATCCCGGTGTTCAGTTCAGCCAGTTCACCGGTGCCGAGATGATCGTGAAGAAGCATGGCTTCAACCGCGACCAGCTTGATGCCTTCGCGCTGGAGAGCCACAAGCGTGCCATCCGCGCGACGGAGGAAGGCGCCTTCAGGAACGAGATCCTGGCGCTGGAGGTCGAAGGCGATGAAGGTCGCGAGATGCACACGGTGGACGAAGGCATCCGCTTCGATGCCTCGCCGGAGTCCATCGGCTCGGTCAAGCTGCTGATGGAAGGCGGCGCGATCACTGCCGCCAACGCCAGCCAGATCTGCGACGGTGCCGCCGGTGTCCTGGTGGTCAATGAGCGCGCGCTGAAGGAACACAATCTGAAGCCCCTGGCCCGTATCCACAATCTGACCGTGACCGGTGGCGATCCGGTGATCATGCTGGAGGAGCCGATTGGCGCCACCCGCAAGGCGCTGCAGCGCGCAGGCATGAAGATCGAAGACATCGACCTCTATGAGGTCAACGAAGCCTTCGCCCCGGTGCCGCTGGCCTGGCTGAAGGAAATCGGTGCGGATCACGCGCGGCTGAACGTCAATGGTGGTGCGATCTCGCTCGGCCATCCGCTGGGGGCCTCCGGCGCCAAGCTTATGACAACGCTGATCAATGCCCTGCACGCCCGTGGCAAGCGCTATGGCCTGCAGACCATGTGTGAGGGTGGTGGCATCGCCAACGTCACGATTGTCGAGGCTCTCTGAGCCTTCGCTGTTCCGGGGCGGCGGCGCACCTGTTGCGGCGCTGCCCCGGCACGCATCCACGACCAGCCCTGAAGGGACAGCGCCATGAATGATCGCGTCGCCATCTTCATCGCAGAT
>JARGNO010000004.1:0-20770 GCA_029213165.1 Minwuia sp. | reverse complement strand
CCTGGCCCCCGACATGTTCGAAGGCATCATCGACGCGATTGCCGAACTGGCGGCCAGCACTGCGGTGAGGGTGGTGGTGCTGTCCGGCGCGGGCCGGGCGTTCTGCGCCGGGCTGGATTTCGAGAGTTTCCGCAAGATGGGCAGCGGCAACGTGCAGGGCGTCGGGCGCCTGACCACGCGAACCCACGATATTGCCAACCGGGCACAGCATACCGCCTGGGGCTGGCGCAACCTGCCGGTGCCGGTCATCGCCGCGGTGCATGGTGTCGCCTTTGGCGGGGGCCTGCAGATCTGCCTGGGCGCCGATATCCGCATCGTCGCGCCCGACACCCGC
The DNA here is from genome assembly GCA_029213165.1 of Minwuia sp. Lineage (GTDB taxonomy): Bacteria > Pseudomonadota > Alphaproteobacteria > Minwuiales > Minwuiaceae > Minwuia. The sequence goes on along the minus strand of JARGNO010000004.1, from coordinate 20,436 downwards.
ATGTCGGTGCTGGAGATCAAGTGGGGGCTGGTCCCGGATATGGCCGGACTGCCGCTGATGCGCGAACTGGCCCGCGACGACGTGGTGCGCGAACTGACCTTCACGGGTCGCCAGTTCACTGGCGAGGAAGCCGTGACGCTGGGCTTCGCGACCCGTACCGCCGCTGATCCGCATGCGGAAGCAATGGCCATGGCGCGCGAGATCGCGGGCAAGAGCCCCGATGCGATACGTGCGGCGAAACGCCTGCTGAACAAGCGCGGAGACGCGAACGAGGCAGATCTGCTGATGGCTGAGAGCCAGGAGCAGGAAAAACTGATCGGCAGCCCCAACCAGCTGGAAGCCGTCCGCGCGGGCATGGAGAAACGCACCCCGGACTTCAGCGAGGCAAGCTGATCCGGAGACCCGCATTCACCCCCAGGAGGCACCGAACATGACCCTGCGCTTCATCTTCCTCGCGGATCCGATGTGTTCATGGTGCTGGGGCTTCGCGCCGACCGTCACGCGCATTCGCGAGACCTTTCCCGAAATTCCGGTGCGGCTGGTCATGGGCGGCCTCTATCCCGGGGTCACCAAGCCGATGAAACCCCATGCGAAGGAAGAGGTGCGCAAGCACTGGGAGCATGTGAACGAAGCCTCCGGCCAGCCGTTCGACTACGGCTTCTTCGACCGGGATTCCTTCGTCTATGACACCGAACCCTCCAGCCGGGCGCTGGTCGCCGCCAAGAAGCTGGGCACCGACAGGCCGCTGGAGTTCCTGGAGGCGCTGCAGGGCGCGTTCTACCGCGACAACCGCGACGTCACGGACACCGGAACCCTGGCCGACATCGCCGCCGAGTTCGGGCTGGACCGCGACGCATTTCTTGAGACCTTCACCAGCGAAAACACCCGCGAGATGACCCAGCGCGACTTCGCCTTCAGCCGCCAGCTCGGCATCCACGGTTTCCCGTCGCTGCTCGGCTATGACGAGGAACGCTACCGCCTGCTTGCCATGGGCTATCAGGAATGGGACTGGCTGGAACAGGTAATCCAGCGCTGGATCACCAAGGCCTCCGGCGCGGCCGAGACCGTGCACTGAACACCCCCGAGACGCGCGGGGGTCTGATCCGGACCAGATCGCATTGTTGAACCGCCACATCTGAGAGCCAGGACCGGTGCGGCACCATGGGTGCCCGGATCAAGTCCGGGCACGGCGTATGTGGGAGACGTGGCGACCGGTTCAATCGATCCGCCCATCCTCCCAACTTCTCCCACGACGCTCGCGGACTTGATCCGTGAGCCCGGCTTGCCTCCGGTGCCCGGCGGCTCCTGCAGCCACTACTTCTTCCCGAACGTCTCCCGCGCCGCCTGTGCTGCCGACAGGTTCGCACCAAGCCAGCTCTGGTCGAAGTCCGCGTAGCTGGAGACCTGGTTCAGGGCGTTGGCGGTGGCGTTCACCGCTTCCTTGACCATCCTGACGGCGGTCGGCGGCATGGAAGCTGCGGTCTCGGCCAGTTCCAGCGCCCGTTCGGCGGTCTTGCCGTCATCGGCAACTTCATCGACCAGCCCCCAGTCCAGCGCCTGCGCTGCCCCCATCTTCTCGCAGAGGATGATGATGCGCTTGGCCCGTGCCGGTCCGACCAGCCGCGTCAGTCGCGGTTGCGCGCCCCATTGCAGGTTCAGCCCGATCTTGATCTCCGGCACATACAGGTAGGCGGAGCGGCCCAGCACCCGCCAGTCCAGCGCCAGTGGCAGGGCGAAGCCTGCACCGACCGCCATCTTCTCCATCGCGGCGACAGTGATCTGGGGCATCTTCTCCCAGGCATCACACAGGCGACCACCCATGCGGAACCTGTCGCGGATATCCAGTTCACTCAGACCATCCGTACGCCACATGTCGGCATCGGTCAGATCCGCGCCCGAGGAAAAGTAATTGTCGTTGCCCCGCAGCACCACGGCATGAATCTCGCGGTCATCATGGAACGACAGTCCGACTTCCGTCATTTCCCGCATCAGGGTCGGGTTGAAGGCATTCAGCTTCTCGTGCCGGTCCATGGTGACGATGGCAACCGTCCCCCGGCGCTCGATCTCGACGTTCTTCCAGCTCATGATTGGTTCCTCCCCAGGAAAGGCGGCCATTGTGGTTCAGTTCAGCCGCCGTGTCAGCTTCTCCCGCGCCTGTTCCAGCAATTGCGCGGCACCCAGACCTTCAAGATGGCCCAAGCCATCGCCCAGAATCTCCTGCGCCGCTTTCAGGTTTCCGGATCTGGCCGCCAGATCCGCGCGGTCGAGCCAGACGCCCGGCTCCCGCGGTGCAAACAGTGAAATGCGATGCAGGATCTCCTCGGCCCGCTTCAGATCTCCCGCCTGCTCTGCCCGGATACGGATGTTGTTCTGCAACCGCATCAGGACGTGACGTGCCGGGACCGGCGCCATGTGTTCCGGCTGCAGCGCCACCTCACGCCCTGCAATCCGGTTCAGCAGGGCCTGCATCTCACCCATGTCACGGGTACGCCCGCCGTTGAAGGGATCAATGATCGCCAATCCCTCCGGCAGCGGGAGGTGCAAGAGGAAATGACCGGGAAAATTGAGCCCCGCCAGCGACCAGCCCTGTGCGCGGGCGACATGGATATAGAGAATGCCGAGCGCCACGGGTAGCCCACGACGCCGGTTGATCACGGCCATCATGTCGGCATTGCGCATGTCGTCATAGGTCTGGCCATCACCGCGATAGTCGAACTGGCCTGCCAGGCGTTCCGCCAGCCAGGTCGCGGAGGGCGCACCGGCAGGCGGCGCGGAGGCCAGTTCGGCAAGATGCTGGCGATAGGGGGCAGGGTCACGTTCCGGGTGATCCGCCATGGAAAGCGCCAGGGCGACTTCCGCAACGTCCAGGTCGTCGTCCAGCAGGACACCGGCCCGCCGCAGGACTGATTGCCAGTCGCTGTCCGTCATGCCCGGTCAGCTGCCGCGAGACGGATCGTTCTTCAGGCGAACGTAACTCTCCACCTTCCGGACCCCTTCGATATTGCGGGCATGTCGGATCACCCGGTTCAACTCGGCCTCATCCTGCGCAATGCCGATCAGGTAGATCGTGCCGTTCACGGTCTCCAGCGAATAGTTGATGCCGTTGACGTCCGGATCACCAATGATCTTGCCGCGCAACTCCGTCGAGATGCGCACATCACGGGCGAAGTTCTGGAAGCCCCCTTCCGTCGTCACCTGAACCGCATTGGCAACTTCCTTCACGCCCTTGATCTTCCAGGCAAGTGCCTCGGCCCGCAGGCGGCTCTCGTTCTTCTCCACCTTGCCGGTCAGCAGCACACGGCCTTCCACCACCTCATGATCCACATCGCGGAAAAGCTGGAAACTGTCCTCCAGCAGGCTGGTGCTGAGGGCCGTGGAAATCGTGGCGTCGTCGATGGCATCGCCAATCGAGCGTTCCTGCGCCAGGCTGACACCAGCCGTTGCGCCGGCGCCGAAGATCGCACCGGCACAGCCGCCAAGCAGGCCTGCGGCACTGCACAGCGCCACCACCGCAAGAACGCGCGATCCCCGGGAACCTGTTGAAAGAACTGACATTGGGCCGTCTCCTGTCCATGCGAGCGGGCTTTCGCGACCCGATCAGCGAATCATGCAACCGATGATACGGTATCTGGGTAGCGAAAGCGGGCGATTTCAAGGCCGCCACATATCCGGCAGATGCACCGGCAACCGGCGTGGCAGGACTGCAATCAGGTCGAAGCGATAGCCCCGCACATCTGTCCCCAACTGGCCGGAAGCCCGCAGATACTCTGCCGCACGCAGGATTCGCTGCTGCTGGGTGCGGCTGACGGCACGACGCGCGGCATCCATGCCGGGCCGGCGCTTCACCTCGACAAATGCCACAACCTTGCCACGGCGGGCGACGATATCGACTTCGCCCACAGGCGTCCGCAGGTTGCGTCCGAGAATGCGATAGCCCTTCAGCCGCAGCAGCCAGACCGCCAGCGTCTCCGCCCCGCGCCCCGCCAGAAAGGCCCGCTGTCGCTTCAAGCGACTGCTTGCCTGCCGCGACACTTCAGTCCCCTTTCTTCGGGGTAAGCTCAACCGCGCGGCGATAGACCTCCCGCCGGGGCAGGCCGGTCTCGGCAACGACGGCATCCACGGCGTCGCGGGTGCGCAGACGGGAAAGGTGGTCGCGCAGCAGGGCGTCGATATCAGTCTCATCCACAACGGCTTCATCATCGGGCGGACCAACGATCAGCACGATCTCGCCCCTGGGCTGACCCGCATCATCGTAATGCGCGATCAGTTCCGGAATGCTGCCGCGCCGCACTTCCTCGAACATCTTGGTAAGTTCCCGCGCCACCGCGACCTGTCGTGTCCCCAGCGCTCCGGCCATGTCCGCAAGCACCGCCTGCAGCCGGTTCGCGGTCTCGTAGAAGACCAGTGTTGCCTGCACCGCACCCAGTTCCTGCAGGACCTTCCTGCGCGCCGCTGACTTCGGAGGCAGGAAACCGCCGAACAGGAACCGGTCGCTGGGCAGCCCGGCCACCGACAGGGCCGCGATCACGGCAGACGGCCCCGGCACGGCATGCACCGCTATTCCCGCTGCCCGGGCCTCGTCCACCAGCTTGTATCCGGGGTCGGAGATCAGCGGCGTGCCTGCGTCACTGGTCAATGCGATGGAGGCACCATCCGACAGCGCCGCCAGCAGGGCGGGCCTCACTTTCGCCCCATTGTGATCGTTGTAGATATCCAGCGCGGCGGTGGCCCCGAAGCTCTGCAGCAGGCGTCGTGCGACCCGCGTGTCCTCCGCCAGGACACGGTCCGCAGACGAAAGGACGTGACGCGCCCGCGGGCTCAGATCGTCGAGATTGCCGATCGGGGTGGCCACGACGTAAAGTCCCGGCGCCAGGGCGCGCGGTCCCGGCCGGGCATGTGAAGAGGATCTGACCATGGCCGCAGATTACGCCGATTCCGCAAGGATTGCAGATATGTCCGACCGCCGCAGAAACCGTTTCCTTGCAGGTGTTCCGGGACTGCTGCTGATCATTCTTGCGGCATGCAGCAACACCCCGGAGGAAAAGCCGGTCGCAGCGCCTGCACCGGTGGTGAAGGCAACCCCGGCCAGACCCGCACCCGCCGCTCCGCCGAAACCGGCTGAACCGGTAATTCCAGGTGGCCTTGCCGGGACCTTCGGGTCCATCGAGACCCGCTCCGCCGAAGGATTCAGGATGCAGCAGATACTGCTCAACCGTCCTGAACTGGATGGCCAGAGGCCCGTCAGGGTCGCCATCCTCGTGCCGCTGACAGGCAATGCGGCTTCGGTCGGTCAGCGGTTGCTGGATGCGGCGATGCTGGCCATGTTCGACCAGCAGCAACCGCGCCTGAACCTGATTCCGAAGGATACCCAGGGAACACCGGAAGGGGCCGAACAGGCCGCCCGTCTGGCCCTCGCTGAGGGTGCGGAGATCATCATCGGTCCCCTGTTCGGCAACCACGTGCAGGTGGTCAATGCGATTGCTGGGCCTGCGGGGGTGCCGGTACTCGCCTTCTCCAACGACAGCTCCGCCGCCGGTCGGGGCGCCCATATCCTGGGCGTGACACCGACCAACGAAGTCCGTTCCATCATCGGCTTCGCGCTGGCCCGTGGGCACAGCAGGATCGCGGCCTTTCTGCCGGATTCGGTCTATGGCCGACGCGTGCATCAGGCCCTGGCGGAAACCATGGAGCAGTCGCTCGGTGAACTCGTCCGGGTGACCTATTATCCTGCCGGGGCTGAGGCCGATGACGAACTGCTGCTGCAGTACGCCCGTGAATTTGCCGACTACGACCTGCGCAAGCTGGCACTGGAGGAGGAACGCGCCCGGCTGGAAAGCAACGGCGACGCCATCTCCAAGGCAGCTCTGGAACGGCTGGAGGTGCTGGATACGCTCGGCGATCCGCCCTTCGATGCGGTCCTGCTGGCGGAACCGGCCAATCGCCTGCCGACAATCGCACCCTTGCTGGCGTTCTATGATGTCGATCCGGTGGTGGTCAGATACCTCGGCCTCGGTGGCTGGTTTGCCAATGACCTGCAATCGGAGCCAACCCTGATCGGCGGTTGGTTTCCGGGGCCGGATCCCGCGTTCTTCGACAGTTTCGCCAATCGCTTCCGCGCCACTTTCGGTGCTGAGCCGGACAGGATCGCGATGCTCGGCTACGACGCCATTGCCTTGGCCGCCACCCTGATCCGGGACCAGCCCACGGGCCAGCCGGTCTTCAGCGACACCGCCCTGCTGGATGACCAGGGCTTCGCCGCCTATTACGGCACATTCCGCCTGCGTCCAAGTGGCGAGAGCGAGCGGCTGCTGCCCGTGCTGGAAGTTGTGCGGGAGGGTTTGCGTGTGGTGGGCAGTCCGCGCCAGGGCTTCGCGCCACTGGTGAACTGATCCGCGTCGCCCGCGGGCATTTCCATCGCTGTCCAAACTGTTCTAGCATCCCCGCCAGATGACAACTGACGCATTGCGATCTGGGGGACGACGAGATGGATGTACGGGCAGCACTGGCCGTGGAAGCAGGCAAGCCGCTGGAAGTCACCACGGTACAGCTTGAGGGACCGAAGGCCGGTGAGGTCATGGTGGAGGTCAAGGCGACCGGCATCTGCCACACCGATGAATTCACCCTCTCAGGCGCTGACCCGGAAGGCATCTTCCCCGCCATCCTGGGCCACGAGGGCGCGGGCGTGGTTGTCGAGGTCGGCCCGGGCGTCACCTCGGTGAAGCCCGGTGACCACGTGATCCCGCTCTACACACCCGAATGCCGCCAGTGCAAGTTCTGCCTGTCCGGCAAGACCAACCTCTGCCAGGCCGTGCGCGCGACCCAGGGCCAGGGCCTGATGCCCGATGGCACCAGCCGCTTCAGCCGCAACGGCTCGCCCGTCTTCCACTACATGGGCACATCCACCTTCGCCAACTACACGGTGCTGCCGGAGATCGCGGTGGCGAAGATCCGCCAGGACGCCCCGTTCGAGAAGGTCTGCTACATCGGTTGCGGTGTCACCACCGGCCTGGGGGCCGTCATGAACACCGCCAAGGTGGAGGTCGGGTCCACCGCCGCCGTCTTCGGTCTCGGCGGCATCGGGCTGAACGTGCTGCAGGGCCTGCGCATGGTCGGCTGTGACCGGATCATCGGCGTCGACCTGAACAATGACCGCATCGAACTGGCGAAGAAGTTCGGCATGACCGATTTCATCAACCCCAACGAGGTCGGCAACGACAAGGTCGTGGAAGCCATCGTCGACCTGACCGACGGCGGCGTCGACTATTCCTTCGAATGCATCGGCAATGTGAACGTCATGCGCCAGGCGCTGGAGTGCTGTCACAAGGGCTGGGGCGAGAGCATCATCATCGGCGTCGCCGGTGCCGGACAGGAGATCGCGACCCGTCCCTTCCAGCTTGTCACCGGGCGGGTCTGGCGCGGCACTGCCTTCGGCGGGGCCAAGGGCCGGACGGATGTGCCGCGTATCGTCGACTGGTACATGGACGGCAAGATCAACATCGACGACCTGATCACCCACGTGCTGCCGTTCGAGCAGATCAATAAGGGCTTTGACCTGATGCATGCCGGTGAATCGATCCGCACCGTCGTCACCTATTGATCCGCAACAATCGGCACCGCGCCGGGGAGGGAGGAGCCGATGGGTGCAAGACGCTTTCTCGGCGACGCCTATGCCGACACCAGCGCCGCGCAGACCCGCGAACTCTATGATGCCTGGGCGGAGGTCTATGACACCGAGCTGGTGACGGAGAACGCCTATGCCCAGCCCCGGCGCTGCGCCGCGGCACTGGCGGCGGTTGAGAGCAACCGCGATGCCTCCATCCTGGACATAGGCTGTGGTACGGGCCTGTCCGGGCTGGCCCTGCGTGATGCCGGATTCTGTGTCCTGACCGGGTGTGACCTGTCGCCGGGCATGATGCTGCGGGCAATGGCCACCGGGGTCTATTCGCGGATGTTCGAGACCGACCTGAACACGCCGCCCATGCCGGTCGCCGACGAAAGCTTCGGTGCCGCGACGGCGGTCGGCGTCTTCTCCTTCGGACATGTGAAGGCGGACGCGATGGACGATATCCTGCGCGTCCTCCGGCCCGGATCGCCGCTGATCATCGGCCTGAACGAGAAGTACTATGCCGAGGGCAGCCTGACGCGAAAACTCGACACGCTGGCGGCAGCTGGTCGCCTGTCGGTCCTGTCCCGGGAGAAGGGGGAGCACATTCCCGGTACGGGTATCGAAGGCTGGGTACTGACCCTGCGCAGGAACTGAGACGCTGCGCCGACGGGACCGAATGCCCTGACACAACCGGTGACCCGCCATTCCGGCAGGTCACCCCGCACTGATCTATCGCAGCCAGCGTCCGGGGAGGGACAATGGAACAGCAAGCAGAGACCCTGAATGAACTTGGCGAGGCGCTTGATGCGCGTCGCGAGACCATCCGCACCGAAATGGGCGGACAGGACAAGATTGACCGCATCCACGAGAAGGGTCGCTACACAATCCGGGAACGGATCGGGAAGTTGCTGGACCCCGACAGCTTCAATGAGGTCGGGACGTTTGCTGTCTCGGACCGGGTGGAGGACCGGGGCAATACGCCAGGCGACGGCAAGATCGGCGGCTTCGGCACGGTCGCCGGGCGCGCCATGGCGGTGGCCGGGGACGACATCACCGTCAAGCGCGGCTCCAGTTCCGTCATCGGCAGCCGCAAGCTGCACCGGATCTTCGAGACCGCATGGGCTGACGGTACGCCCTGTGTCTATTTCGGAGAGACCGGCGGCGCACGCATCCCGGACACGCTGGGGTCGGAAGGCTTCGTGAAGGTCCCGCCCGACATCGCCAATGCCCGCCGCCGCAGGCGTTCCCCCATGATCTCCGTCATCTGCGGCGAGAGTTTCGGTGGTTCGTCCTTCCAGTCGGCGTTCTCCGACGTGGTCATCCAGGTGGAGGGCACCTGCCTCGCCGTCACCAGCCCGCGTGTCATCGAGATCGCGACGGGCGAGAAGATCGGCTTCGAGGAACTGGGCGGCACCTCCGTCCACGACCGCTTGACCGGCCAGATCGATCGCGTGGCGAAGGACGAGGATGACGCCATTGCACAGGTAAGGACCCTGTTGGGTTACCTGCCGCAGAACTGCTGGGAGGAACCACCGCGAACGGATTACGATCCCGACATCGGCCCCGACGAGAAGATCAGCGACCTGGTGCCGATGAAGCGCACGCGGGCCTATGACATGCGCAGGGTACTGCGTCGCATGACAGATGACGGCAACATCTTCGAACTGAAACCCAATTTCGGCCGCAGCCTGATCACCGCCTTCGGTCGCATCGCGGGCCGCAGTGTCGGATTCGTGGCATCACAGCCCGTCATCTATGCTGGGGCGCTGTCGCCGGATGCCTGTGACAAGGCCACGGCCTTCCTCAGCCTGTGTGATGCCAACAACATCCCGCTGATCTTCATGCAGGACACACCGGGCTTCATGGTCGGTCGCCAGGTGGAGCATGACAACCTGCTGGCCAAGGCAATCCGCTTCGCCGAAGCCCTGGCGCTGGTGGAAGTGCCGCGCCTGACCGTGGTGATGCGCAAGGCCTTTGGCCTCGCCTATTTCTCCCTGTCGGGAAGCAGCATGGGCGGTCGCGCCGTCGCGGCCTGGCCATCAGCGGAGATCAGCTTCATGGACCCTGCCGTCGGCGTGAATGTCGTCTATGCCGACAAGCTTGCCAGGCTGGACCCGGAGGCGCGGGGTGCCGAGCATGCAAGACTGCTGGCCGAAGTTGCCCGCGACACGGGTCCCGGGGCGGCGGCTGGCGCCATGCAGGTCGATGAAATCATCAACCCCGCCGATACCCGTGCCTGGCTGGCTCACCACGTCAGCCGGATGCACATCGGCATCCCCCGGCACGGGTCATTCAAATCGCTGGCAACCTGGCCCACCTGCTACTGAACGGATGGACCGGGTGGACCGCAAGGAGGATTCGATGATCCAGCTTCATGAACATCCGCTGTCGCCCTATGCGCAGAAGGTGAAGATCGCCCTGCGCCAGAAGGGCATTCCGTTCGAACTGTCGCGCCCGGAAGGTCTTGGCTCTGGCGCGACGGCGGACGGGTTTGCACTCGGCAATCCGCGCCGGGAGGTCCCGCTGCTGGTGGACGGGGACTGCCGCATCTTCGATTCCACGATCATGCTGGACTATCTGGAGGAGGCGTATCCGGCAACACCGCTGATGCCGGATTCTCCGGCGGCACGGGCACGGGTTCGCATGATCGAGGATGTGATGGACACACACCTGGAGGCGGTGAACTGGGGTCTGGGCGAGATCCGGTACTTTCGGCGCGCCGAAGGGGCGGATGCCGAGGCGCTGCAGGCCCGGGCGCAGGCACAGCTGAGCGGCTTCTTCGTGTGGCTGGAGGCGCAGCTTGGTGCAGCCGACTGGATGACCGGCACCCGGTTCGGGCGCGCCGACCTGGCCGTTGTACCCTTCCTGAATGCCTCCCGCGGTTTCGGCTTTGCACCGCCGGCGGGCTGCGCGCTGGCCAGGTGGCTTGACCGGGTCAACACAGTGCCGGCCGTCGCCACCACGGCGGCGGAGGCCGAAGCGTCCATCGCCAGTATCGGCAAGGCCTACCGCGCGGTGGAGAGCGGCGGATTCCGTCGCCACTATCGCGACCACCGACTGGAGTGGATGATCCGCTCTGGCGGGTTCGACATCGTCGCCCGGGGACTGGAGCGAGGCGACATTCGCTTCACCGACGGCTTCGACACGGGGGATGCATGATGGCAGATACAGCCCTGACCACGGAAAGCCATGGCCTCGACGGCAAGGCCGTCCTGGTCGTGGGCGGCGGCGCGGCGGGCGCGGGTATCGGCAATGGCCGGGCGGCGGCCATGCTGCTCGCCCGCGCCGGGGCCGACGTGATGGTGGTGGACCGTCAGGCAGAGCTGGCTGAAGCAACGGCGCGGATGATCCGCGATGAAAGCGGCTCGGCAGCAGCCGTCATGGGTGACGCGACACGCGAAGCCGATTGCCGAAAGATGGTCGCGGAAACACTGGATGCCTTTGGCCGACTGGACGGGCTGGTCAACAATGTCGGTATCGGCAGTCGCGGCAGTGTCGTCGCCATGAGCCAGACCGAGTGGCAGCGGGTGATGCAGGTCAATGTGGAGACCATGTATCTGACCTCCCGCTTTGCCATTCCCGCGATGCTCGAAAGCGGCGACGGGGGTGCGATCGTCAATGTCTCCTCCATCTCCGCGCTGCGCCCGCGCGGCCTGACCGCCTACACGACGTCGAAGGGGGCGGTGATCGCACTGACCCGCGCCATGGCGGTGGACCACGGGCCGGAGGGCATTCGGGTCAACTGCGTCGCACCAGGACCGGTCTACACCCCGATGGTCTACGAACGGGGCATGAGCGATGCGGCAAGGGAACAGCGCCGCAAGGCATCCCTGCTGGGCCAGGAGGGCACCGGCTGGGACGTTGGCATGGCGATCCGCTTCCTGATGTCATCGCAGGCGCGCTACATCACCGGCCAGACACTGGTGGTGGATGGCGGCGTCACCCTGAAGGGACCGGAGCGCGATTCCGCAGGCTGATTGGCACCATGTTCGAAAGAGGGGGGAGACACCTGAAATGGCACGTGTGAGATATCTGACGAAGGATGACCTGGCGGAGGCCGACAAGCCGCTGCTGGATCGCGATATCAACCTGGTCCGGGCGCTGGCCCACAATCCGAAGGCCGCACGGGCCTTCAGCCACCTGGGACGACACATCCGTTTCGGCAGTGACCTGGATGGGCGGTTGCGGGAACTGGCGATCCTGCAGGTGGGGTATCTGGCCCGCTCCCCTTACGAGTTCTCCCACCACATCAAGATCGGTGGTGATTTCGGCGTCAGCGATGACGACATCACCGCCATGATCGCGGAGACCAATGGCACTGAAACCGCACTGGACCCCCTCACCCGGCTGGTCCTGCGCGCGGCCCGGGAGATGACCCTGGAGGGTGGTGCCAGCCCGCAGACCTTCGACGACCTGAAACAGCACTTCGCGGAGGACATGATCATCGAACTGTTTCTCGCCATTGCCTTCTACAATGGCGTCGTCCGCATGCTCGCCAGTCTGGAGATCGATGTTGAGCCGGAATACCAGCAGTACCTCGACCGCTTTCCGCTGCCGACTGACTGACCGGACAGGGGCCGCACCATGAAGATCCGCACCGCAGAGATCATCCGCCTTTCCATCCCCTTCACCGATGGCAGTTCAGGGGTCGGACTGATGCCGCAGCAGTGGACTCACCTGGACGTGGCCCTGCTGAAACTGACCACGGAGGATGGCGTCGTCGGCTGGGGCGACGGCTTCGCCTACCACTGCGCCGGGGCGACGATCGCCGCGTTGCAGGACATGGTGCTGCCGCATGTCGTGGGGGCGGAGATCGATGATATTCCCGCCTTCAATCACCTGTTGCAGAAGCGGCTGCACCTGCATGGACGTTACGGCATCACCATCTTCGCCATTTCCGCCGTCGACACCGCGCTCTGGGACATAGCCGCGAAGCAGCAGGGTGTTTCGCTTGCCCGGTTGCTTTCCGACAGTCCGCGTCCGTCGGTACCCGCCTATGCCAGCCTGGTGCGCTATGGCAATCCCGAACAGGTGGCTGCGTTCACCGCAGATGTGGTCGCGCGCGGATACCAGACCGTGAAACTGCACGAGATCGCGCTGGACTGCATCCAGGCCGGAGTCGAGGCGGCGGGCAGCGGTGTACGTGTCACCACAGACGTGAACTGCAACTGGTCGCTGGACGAAGCCCACCGGATGATGCCGGAGATGAAACGCCTCGGCCTGTACTGGGTCGAAGAGCCCGTGTTTCCGCCGGACGACGCGGCAACGCTTGGTGCCTTGCAGGCCCGCCATGGCGTCTCCATCGCCAGCGGCGAGAACGCCTGCACGCTGACCGAGTTCCGCCGCACGATCCCGATGATCGACTTCGTGCAGCCCTCCGTCACCAAGGTCGGCGGCGTGTCAGAGGCCGTGGCGATCTGTGATGCGGCCGCCGAAGCGGGCAAGCGTGTCATGCCCCATTCCCCCTATTTCGGTCCCGGATACTGGGCCACGGTGCAGGTCACGGCCGCGAAACCGAACGCGGAACTGTTCGAATTCTTCTGGATCCAGCCGGAAGCCTTCATCGACCCGACCATCCCGACGCCGGTCGATGGCCGGATCACTGTACCGGACCGCCCCGGCATCGGTTTCGAACCCGATCCGGACGTGCTCGCGAAATACCGGGTCGCGTAGGGGCCGGCATTGGACCGTTCCACTGCTTGATTGCGGCACCGGCCCGCTCCCCCAACCCGGCCGCCCATCAAGGATACTCCCGTGAGTGGCCGGGTGGGGGAGCGGGCCGGTGCGATTCCATCATTTGATGGAACGATCCAGGCTCAGAGCTGCCCGCCACCATCGACGGAGAGCGTCTGGCCCGTGACGTAGCGGGCGCGGGCGGAAAGCAGGAAGAGAACAGCGTCTGCGACTTCGCGCGCTTCGCCGACCCGTCGCAGCGGGATCAGTTTCTTCACCCGCTCCACTTGCTCGGGCCGCAATTCGTTGCGCAGCACTTCCCGCCCCAGTCCGGCGTCAATCCAGCCGGGGCCGATGCAGTTGGCGCGGATGCCGTTCTTGCCCTCCTCCACCGCGATCCCCTTAACCAGCATCTCGATGGAGGCCTTGGGGGAGGCAGACATGATGTCGAGCGGTGGCACCCGCTCCACGGCTGTCGTGATCACGGCGGCATAGGCCCCGCTGCGCTGTTCCCGGAACAGCGGCAGGGTGGCCCAGACCAGGTTGAAGAATCCCTTCACATCCGTGTCGATGACATTGCCCCACTGTTCCGGGGTCAGCCGGTGAATCGGGGTCATGTGAACCACCGGGCCAGATGCATAGACGACCGAATGCAGGCTGCCGAACCGGGCCACCACCTGCCCGACAACCTGTTTCACCGCCGCCGGATCCTGCAGGTCCAGTTGTGCCACCGCAGCCTGCTGACCGGCGGTGCGGACATCTTCCGCAGCAGCCTCTGCCGCCGCGGCATTGCCACGATAGGTCAGTGCAACATCGGCCCCGGCCTCCGCCAGCAATCCGCATATCGCCCGCCCGATACCACCGCTGCCACCCACGACCAAGGCGGCACCTTGTGCCCATGCCGGGTCGCCAAGGACATGACGGTCCTTCGTCATGAGACGTCCCCTCGCCAATGTGGTTCCAGCCATGTGCCGATCTCGCTGATCGACTGGCGGGCGATCTCCAGCCGGGGCCAGAACCAGTGCCAGACGTGCGGCACACCCTCCTTCATGCGCAGCGTGACATCGACACCTGCCGACTGCGCGCGCGCAGCCAGTCGTCGGGAATCGAATCGCAGCGCCTCCGCATTGCTGGCCTGGCTCAGCAGCGGCGGCAGACCGGCACGGTTCGCGTGGACCGGTGAGGCGCCGGGGTCGGCCCGCGCCCCACCGCCCAGATAGGCATCGGCGTATCCCGCAATGTCATCGAAGTCGATCAGGGGATCATCAGCAGTTGCATTCGCAACATCAGAGCCGGCGGCCACATCCAGATCCACCCATGGTGAAAGGCAGACACCGGCGACCGGAGACACCCCGCCATGGTCACGCAATGCGGTCAGCACCGATACCGTCAGGCCACCGCCGGCAGAATCTCCCATGATGCAGACCCGTGCATCCGGCCGTTCCAGTTGCACCTGGCAGACAGCGGCGCGTGCATCGTCGCGTGCCGCAGGGAACGGATGCTCCGGCGCGAGGCGATAGTCGGGCACCAGCACGTCCGAGTGGGCAGCGACACCGATCGCAGCGGCGAGATGACGGTGGGAGCGGGGTGAGCCGATCCCGTAACCGCCGCCATGCAGATAGACGATCATCCGGTCCGCCGCGGCCCCCGCCACCTGCAGCAGTTCGCCCTGCAACTCACCGCAGGTCCAGGCCTCGACGGAAACACCACCAGGCAGCGCAAATGCCTTCTCCGCACGGTCGTAGAGCGCCCGGCGCTGTGCCAGCGAAACCGTATGAGCCGGCGGCTGCTTTTCAAGGAATGCGATCAGTTCCGAAAGTTCGCTCATGGTTTCCCTCCCCCTTGTCGCGCCAGGAGCATTGCGCCCGGTGCAGCGGACCTGTGAAAATGGTCTCCTAGAATACTATAATCCAGATCATGTACTGTCACGTCGAGCCAGCATGACAACAGGGGAGACAGGTCAATGAAACTTTGTGAGGGACGGATCGCGATTGTCACGGGTGCGGGCCGCGGGCTGGGGCGCAGCCATGCGCTGATGCTCGCGCAGCACGGTGCGAAGGTGGTCGTCAATGATCTCGGTTCCGCCGCGAGCGGCATGGGCGAGGACGCGACCCCGGCAGACGAAGTGGTGGCGGATATCCGCGCGGCAGGCGGGGAGGCCGTGGCCGATCACAGCGACGTGGCCACCTGGGCCGGGGCCGAGGGTGTGGTTCGCAAGGCCATAGATACCTTTGGCGACGTCAATGTCATCATCAACAACGCGGGCATCCTGCGCGACCGCATGATGGTGAACATGACGGAGGACGAATGGGATTCGGTCGTGCGCGTCCACATGAAATCGACCTTCGCGGTCACGCACCATGCCGCCAACCACTGGCGCATGATCAGCAAGCAGGGCGGCGCGCCCGAGGCGCGGGTCATCAACACCACCTCCCACTCCGGACTCTACTGCAACATCGGCCAGACCAACTACGCCGCCGCCAAGGCCGGTATTGCGACCTTCTCCATCGTCGCGGCGCGGGAACTGCAGCGTTATGGCGTGACCGTCAACGCCATCGCCCCGCGCGCCACGACCCGCATGACAGAGGGACTGCGCGAATGGACCGAGGAGCAATTGGAGAACCGCCGCCCGGAATGGGTATCCTCGCTGGTGACATGGCTTGCCAGCACGCAATCGGCGGGCGTCAGCGGGCGCGTGTTCGAAGCCTGGGGCTATGGCTTCACGGTGGCGGAGAGCTGGCAACATGGTGCCACCGCCCCGGCATCGCTGGACCCGACCACCATCAATGACAGCATGCGGGACGCGATCGCGAAGTCACGCCCCAACGCGGGCATTGATATTGGCGACGAACTGGACCCCTGAGGGCCACTCAACAGGCCGGTGCGGCGATCAGGAGACCTGGTCGCCGCCTTCCGGAATGCCCCGGATGTTGTCCTTCATGCGGCCCAGAACCCGTTCGGCAGTCGCGATGTCCTCCGCCGAAAGACCGTCGAGGACCGTGTGATTCAGGCGATGCCCGACCGTCGCCATCTGGTCCAGCACGCCCTGCCCCTTTGCGGTGATGACAATCCGCTTCGCCCGACGGTCACGGCTGTCGGGACGGCGCTGGACGAAACCACTGGCTTCCAGCCGGTCGATCAGACCTGTCATCGGCGCCTTGCCCATGTCCAGGATGCGGGCCAGCTTCGTCTGGGGCATGCCCGCCTCCGCAGCGTCGGAACCAAGGCTGCGGGAAAGCTGCGCCAGCACCCACCATTGGGACCGGGTGATGCCAAGCGGCTTCATCGCCTGATCAAACAATGTCCGCCGCATGCGGGAAACGTCATGCACCAGAAACCCGATCCGGAACTGCGGCGACGGCACGGACGGCCCTGTCACGGGTTTCGGGTCGTTGGTCGCTTCACTCGCCGCCATCGTGACACCTCTCGGGGATGCGCTGCTGCCACGCCCGTCATCATGCTGAACAGGACTGTACTGCAGAATACCACTTTCTAGATCGTTCCACTGTCTGATTGCGGCACCGGCCCTCTCCCCGGTCATTCAGGACTCCAGAATTCGCTGGTCGGAGTCCACGGTCGGAGCAACGACGGGAATGCAGAGTTCGAATGTACTGCCGCTGCCAGGGGTGCTTTCCAGCGTGATCGTACCCGCCAGCACGTTGATCACGGCGTTGTGGACGATGAACAGGCCCAACCCGGTTCCGCCGCGTCCCATGGCCGTGGTGAAGAACGGGTCGAAGGCACGGCGCACAACATCTTCAGGCATGCCGGCACCATTGTCTTTCAGGCGAAGGACAACTCGGTCGGTTCCTTCAGCGCTCACCTCAATACGGATATGGCCAGCCGTCATGCCCTGAAACGCATGGGTGACGCAGTTCTCGATCAGGTTGGTCAGCACCTGCCCGAGTTCACCTGGGTAGCTGTCCATGATCAGCCCGTCATCGACCTGCATGACGACCTCGATCCCGGCACCATGGCGTTCCAGCATCGGTGACAGCGTGATCAGCACCTCGTCGATGACCTCCTTCAGGCGAAAGCGCCGGCGACGCGACGTGGTTCGGTCAGCGGCAATCTCGCGCAGGCTGCTGACCAGATCACCGACCCGCGCCAGGTTGAGGTCGACGATCCCGACAGTCGCACGCACGCCTTCAACGAAACGGTCGAGCTGGGTCCTTCGCAGGCCGTCTTCCAGGGCGACCTCGAACGCCGCCAGCTTCTCGCTCAAGGTCGTCGCGGCCAGGCGTCCGTTACCGAGGGGTGTGTTCATCTCATGCGCAAGGCCAGCGACCAGACGACCAAGCGCAGCCAGCTTCTCTGACCGGATCAACTCGTTCTGGGCCCTGCGGGCGACGGCCATCGCCTCCGTCAGTTCGACATTGGTTTCGTTCAATTCTGTCGTGCGCCTTGTGACCCGCGCTTCCAGATCATCATTCAGTCTGCGCAGTTCTTCCTCGCGCTGGACGATCGCTCCGGCCATCTTTGCCAGATCCGATGACAGGGCCTCGATCTCGCTGATCCAGCTGTGCGGCCAGCTTTCAGGCAGCTTCCCCCCGGCGATGCGATGCGCCCGCTGGGTAACGGCGATAAGTGGCGATGTGATCCATCGCGACCAGAATGGCGCGAACAGAAGGCCGACCAGGGCCGAGCCGGAAATCGCGGCAAGAATGATCAGCACGACTTCGCGCACGCGGGGATTCTTCAGCCCAGAAGGCATTCTGGCCACAAAGAGCCAGCCGAGGGTTTCGGAATAACTGGCCGCGACATGATAGTTCACGCCGTCAAAGGACATGTGCTGCGGGGTTGGCCGCCGCGCCAACCCTGCCTCCACGATGGGCAGGTGCGCGACGTTGATCCTGCCCAGCCGACTTTCCGTGGTGTTGGAGACGATCTCGCCCCGGCTGTCGATGATCCAGTGATCCAGGCTCCGGCGGTCCTTCGTTACGCGACTGATCTCCAGCAACTTGTCGAGCGGCAGTTCGGCAATCACGACGCCCTGTCCATGCATCAGCGGCACCGCCAGCCCCAGAGTGACCCGACCGGTCACAGCGGAGATGTGCTTGTCGCTCCAAACCGCCCGTATGCTGTTCATCGCAACGTGATAGAAGGGATGAGCAGAGAGATCGATGCCGAGCAGCTCGCCGGATCTTGCCTGCTTCGCATCATCAGTCGCGATTGCCACCAGCCGACCGTTGTCATCAACGATGTAGATGGCACTGAGCAAGGGTTCCAGTGCGAGAGCGAGTTCCCGTTCCATGGCTGCCGGGCTCAACTCGCCATGCAGGTTGCCAACCAGTTGCAGATGGGTCTCCAGGTCGTGCAGGTAGAGTTCTATGCGTCCGGCAATCTCCTGCGCCGCTTGCTGCACGTCGTGCTCGTTCTCCGCCGTGACACGCGGCAGCACCACCGCCAGGATACCGCTGCCGACCACGACCAGTGTGACGAGCACGGTGGAGAACAACATCAGGATGACCGAAGTCCTGAGCTTCAGCCGGAACCGGGTTTTCATTGGGCCGCGAATGTCCCGTCACGGATCACGACAAAGAATGCCCTGCGCTGCGCGTCACCACTGGCATCGAACCGGACCATCTGCTGCAGACCCTGCACGGCACCGATCTCGACCAGTTTCCGCTTCAGCGGAACCCCGTCTTCACTCTGTGCCAGCGCGGTGAACAGCATCGTGGCAGCGTCATATGCGGCCAGACTGGAATATCCCGGTTCCGCAGCGAATCGCGAACGGTAGGCGTCGCGGAAGGCAGCATAGTGGGCCGTGTCATCGCTGCGGTCATATGACTGCACAAGCTCCATGCCTTCTATGGCACGTCCCCCAAGTTGCAACAGGCGTTCCGACGCGGCCCATTCGGCGGCCACAAGCAGGATATCGCTGTCGAGCTTGCGGATCTGCTGCGCCAACTGAGCGGTATCAACGCTGTTGGCGACAAACAGGATGGCATCGGGCCGCGCCGCCAGCAGCAAGGCAGCCGTATCCGCAAAGCCGCGGGCATCACTGGCATCAAACGCGTCCGTCGCGGTGATCCGGCCGCCGCCGCTCTCATAGGGCCCGCGAAACTCGTCCAGCCAGCTCTGCGAGAAAATGATGTTGTTCGCGTCCAGCGCGACAGCAATGTTGCGGACGCCCCGTTCCAGATAGCGTTGCGCATAGATGATCGCGTTGTCCCGGGTGGTCCAGTTGATGCGGAACAGGTAGTCGTCATGCCCCGCAAGCACCAGCGACGAGGCGGTCGGTGAAATCGTGACGACCTGCAACTCGTTGACCACCGGCAGCATCGCGGCAGCGATCGAGCTGTTGTTCGGACCAATGATGGCATCCACACCGGCCTGGTACAGCTCCCGCACGACCTCCGCCGCGGCGTCCGGATCGTTGGCATCGTCGCGCACGAGCAGTTCGACGGCGCGACCGTTGATGCCGCCCCTTGCATTGATCTGCTCGATGGCGAGTTGCACCGCGTTGCGTGAAGCCTCACCAATGTCGCTCGAACGTCCGCTCAGACCGCCAATGAAGCCAACCTGTACGGGCGCAGGTTCCTCACAGCCAACCAGCAACAGCGCGACGACTGTTGTGGCCAATGAAATGGCGCGTCTAGCCATCCGCATTGTCGGGTGGAAAGTTGAGCCGTACCGTCGTGCCCTGACCGGCCCTTGTCTCGATCGACATCGTGCCGCCATGGCGTTCGATCAATCGCCGGGTCTGCATCAGACCAAGCCCCATTCCCGCCGTTCCGGCCAGGTATGGCGAAGTCATCAGGTTGAATGGCTCGCCCAGCCGGTCAATGACGCCCTGCGGGATGCCGTCCCCGTCGTCGATGACGGACAGCACGAGGCCGCCGCCGTCGCGAGGCGGCTGCACCGTGATCCGGACCTTGCAACCGGGGCGGTTGTGCGACACGGCATTTGTCACCAGATGTCCAAGCATGGTGATCACGTCCTTCCGGTCAGCCCGGATCATCAGCCGTGCGCTGGCCTTGCGG
Source organism: Minwuia sp. (assembly GCA_029213165.1). GTDB lineage: Bacteria > Pseudomonadota > Alphaproteobacteria > Minwuiales > Minwuiaceae > Minwuia. The sequence continues at coordinate 171 of JARGNO010000004.1, read as the reverse complement.
GCTGGCTTCTTCTCTCCCCGTACGGTCTGGTAGCCCCGCTTGAATTCGTCGATCAGGCTGTAGAGATCAAAGTACGACAGCTCGAGCGGGTGATCCTTCTCGGTGATCTCCAGCACGTTCTCGACCATTGTCTGAAGCTGTCGGCCAGAGGTAACGATATCCCATGCATAC
>JARGNO010000069.1 GCA_029213165.1 Minwuia sp. | reverse complement strand
GAGCTTGATCTTGCTGGCCATGGTTCACCTCCAAATGTGGGGACGGGGCACTTTCGTCCCCACCGGTCCACCACCGAAGGCGAAATTACTGGAAACAGGCGGAAACGTCTACTGAGTGAAATAGGTTGAATAACAACGTTTTGCAGGGACAAAGGAAACTTATCGGAAGAAGGTGGAAACCAGAATATTCTTACTCTTAATCAGCGGGTCCACGGTTCGAGTCCGTGCGCGCCCACCAATTTTCCCAACGGGTTGGCCGGTTTCTGGTGCGAATTGCCGGACGCTGGTACGTAGTGGGACATTCAGAAACTGGTTCCCGGCTTGTAGTAGCGGTCGGCCCAGATGCCCATCTGCGGTTCGTCCTGCAGCGGCAGACGCCAGCTTTTCACCTTTGCATCCGCCAGCACCACGCGGAACAGCCCGCGGGGCTGGTCGATGGTGTTGTCGACATATTCGTTGGCGCCGCGCCGTCCGACATAGCGCGCAGCCATGTCGCGATAGAGGTCGCGCCATTGGTCGTCCGCGCCCAGGTCATGCACCAGCTCGGCCTGCCCCTCCACCAGCACCTTGCGATAGGGCAGGTTCTGGTCGTCGATGCAGAGCGCCACACGGGCGTCGCGGCGCAGGCAGGTGAACCATTCGGATTTCTCACGCGGGGTGAACCAGATCGCATCGTCGCGATGGATGAACCAGAGCGGCGTCACCAGCGGGCTACCGTCTTCACGCACCACCGCGATCTTCATGACGATGCCTTTCGCATCGAGAAATTCCCGGAACTCGTCATCGGTCAGTTTGGGCATGCCTTGTCCTCCCCCAGCATTGCGTCACGGCGTCTGGCATGGCCGACCGTGACGACGTAAGATCCTCGCCCCCTCTTCACCCCCAGCGATAGCCCCGCGTCTCGAACCCCAGCAGGGGTTCGGCAAAGGTCCGTGTGGCGGTGGAAAGGCCTGCCCCCTGAGCCGCGCCAAAGCAGACGTGCAAAGGCAACAGATGCTCCTCGCGGGGCTGACAGAAACGGGCACCGGGGGCATCGGCCCAGGCTGTGAGCATTCTGGTCTGATCGACGGCGCTGGTGGACGTGTCACAGATCACCCCGTCCAGCCAGTCATGGAACCCGACTGCCAGGTGCTGGCCCTGCCGCAGTTGCTGCGGGGCCAGCCGTCCGACCAGCGCCTGCATGTTGTGGAAACTGAAGCCGGAGCCAACCAGCACCACGCCATCCGCCAGCAGCGGCCCGAGCGCGCGGCCCAAAGCGATATGCCGCGCCGGATCGAGCGACGAGAGCAGTGACATCTGCAGTACGGGAATGTCCGCCGCGGGGCGCATCAGCATCAGGGGTACGAAGGTGCCGTGGTCAAGGCCGCGCTCCGCATCCAGATCGGGCGTGAAACCGTTCGCACGAAGGGCACTCGCAGCCTGCTCCGCCAGTTCCGGTGCGCCTGGCGCAGGATAATTCAGCCGATAGGTCTCTTCAGGAAACCCGAAATAGTCGTAGAGCATTCGGGGTGACGACGAACTGCTGAACGAAGGATTCTCCGCCTCCCAGTGTGCCGTGACGACAATGATCGCCCTTGCCCCATCCAGTTCGGGTTGCAGGTTTCTCAGCGCCGCGACCAGCGGCACATGCGCCGGGTCTCCCATCAGTGGCAGGGGGCCGCCACCATGCGGAATGAAGAGGACCTTTCCCACGCTTCAGACCGGCTCCGCCTGGGGCAGGGCCATCTCGCCGCGCTGCTCGAAGGTGATGCGGACGGTCATGCCGATGGTCACGTCCTCCGGGGCGCAGTTGATGACGTTCATCATCAGGCGCGGTCCCTCCGCCAGATCGACCAGGGCGATGACGTAGGGCGCGCGTGCGGCGAAAGCGGGGCCTGGGGCACGGTGGTTGATGGTGTATGTGAAGACTGTCCCCTGCCCCGAAGCCTCCGACGCTTCGCCGGTCACGCCACCACAGGCGGTGCAGCTCTTCTGCGGCGGAAACTGGACGGAGCCGCAGGCGGTGCAGCGGGCGAAGGTCAGCCGGCCATCGGCACAGGCATCCCAGAAGGCCCGGCTTTCGGCATTAGGGGTCGGCAGTGGCAGGGTGGCAGGTAGGGAATCGGTCATGACTGCCGCTCCAGGATCAGGGAAACATGGGCGGAGAGGATACCGCCGTCACCGTGGACGAAGGCCCGGGTCGCGTCCGGCACCTGGCGGTCATCGGCCTGCCCGCGCAACTGGCGCACGGCCTCCACCACGTGGAAGGCCCCCCCTGCCGCGCCGGAATGGCCGAAACTGAGCAACCCGCCATGGGTGTTGCAAGGCAGGCTGCCGCCCAGGTCCAGCGCACCGTCTGAGACCGCCTCCCCCACTGATCCCTTGGCGAAGAAGCCGATGGATTCCAGTTCTATTGCCAGTGTGATGGTGAAGCTGTCGTAGATCTCCGCCACATCGATGTCGGCGGTGGTCATCCCGGCCTCGGCAAAGGCATCGCAGGCGCTGAACTTGCAGCCGAAGGATTGCAGGTCACGGGGGGCGGAGATCAGATGCTCATGCGTGTTCTTCTGTCCGGCCCCAACGATGCGAACGTCCGTGCCGTTTCCGGTCGGCGCAGCGGAGACCAGGATCCCGGCAGCCCCGTCGGAGATCAGGGCGCAATCGAACAGGCGCAGCGGATCGGCGATCACCCGGCTGGCCATGACATCGTCGTGGCTCAGCGGCTTGCGCATCTGGGCATCCGGATGGCGGCGGGCGTGGTTGCGGGTCGTCACGGCAATGTGTGCCATGTCGGAGGCGGTCAGCCCGGTGTCATGCATGTAGCGACGCGCGACCATGGCATAGGCGGCAGGAATGGTGATGCCGTAGGGAACTTCGAACTGTCCGTGGCCGAACTGGGCCAGCGCCGCGACGGCCGCGCCCGGTGCCATGCCAGACAACCGGTTGTCGCCGGTCAGGCAGAGCACATGGCGGCACATGCCGCTCTCCACCAGGGCCTTAGCGGTCATGACCTGCAGGCCACCTGTCGCGCCACCGGCGCTGACACAGGCGGAATAGGCGGGCTGGATACCCAGATACTCGGCCACCACGGAGGCCAGCATCGGGTGCGGTTCGGTGAAGGAATAAGCGCAGAGCAGCCCGTCCACATCGCCGAGTTTCAGACCCGCATCGGCAACCGCGCCGCGCGCGACCTGCGCATGCAGGCCCAGGCAAGTGGAACCCTCCAGCTTGCCGCAAGCCGTATTGGCCACGCCCGTGATTGCAGCCTTCGAAGTACCCATCTGTTCCCCCCACGCCTGAATTCACAGCCTACATGGTCGGGCAGTTGGCTTGAAACCCTTGAACCGCATGGCAGGGCCGACTAGATCATGGCGCGGCCTGAGGTGAAACACGATCCGGCCTCCTCCGGCCAGCAGAGTCAGATGCGCAAGCAACGCGTACGGGGTCCGCGATCCCGTGGCGAAAGCAGAGAACGCATGATCAAGGGAGCAGTGCCGACGTGACAGCCATGCTGGAAGTTCGGAATCTGGTGAAGCAGTTCGGTCACTTCACCGCCGTGGACGGAATCAGTTTCGAGGTGCAGCGCGGCGAAGTGCTGGGCTTTCTCGGCCCCAATGGTGCGGGCAAGTCCACCACCATGAAGATGATCACGGGGTTCCTGGGTCCAACCGCCGGGACGGTCACCGTCAATCAGATCGACGCGCTGGCCAATCCGATCATGGCCAAGACCCGCATCGGCTACCTGCCGGAAGGCGCACCGGCCTACCCAGACATGACGCCCGCCGCGTTCCTGAACTTCATCGCCAGCATCCGGGGCCTGAGCAGCAAGCAGCGCCGCGAACGCATTGCCGCGATCACGGAGCGGATCGAACTGCGCCGGGTGATGGAACAGCCGATCGAGACCCTGTCGAAGGGGTTCAAGCGTCGCGTCGGTCTGGCGCAGGCGCTGCTGCACGACCCGGAGATCCTAATCCTGGACGAACCGACGGATGGTCTGGACCCGAACCAGAAGTTCCAGGTGCGCGGACTGATCCGCGAACTGGCCCCCGAGAAGGCGATCATCATCTCGACCCATATCCTCGAGGAAGTCTCCGCCGTCTGTAGCCGTGCCCTGATCATAGCCCATGGCAAGGTCGTGGCCGATGGCACACCAGGGGAACTGATGGGCCGTTCGCGGTTCCACAATGCGGTCGTGCTGGAACTGAAGGGCAAGGACCAGCCGGATTTCGAGACCATCCGCGCCGACCTGATCCGGGTGCCGGGCGTCGCCAGTGTCGAACCGGACGGCGACCGCCGGGTCGTGGTCTTTCCGCAGGACAGCGCCACCGTAACCGATGGCGTCTCGCAACTGGCCAGCGCACGCGGCTGGCAGATCGGAGCCTTCTATGTCGATCCGGGCCGGATGGACGAAGTCTTCCGCACCATCACGCAGGGGAACTGAGCCATGGGTGCCATGACAACCGTTTTCCGCCGCGAACTGGCCGGATATTTCGCCACCCCGGTCGCCTGGGTATTCATCGTCATCTTCCTGCTGACCACGGCGGCCTTCGCCTTCTATCTGGGTAACTTCTTCGAGCGTGGGCAGGCCGATCTGCTCAGCTTCTTCACCTATCTGCCCTGGCTGTACCTGTTCCTGATCCCGGCAATCGGGATGCGGCTGTGGTCGGAGGAACGCAAGACCGGCACCATCGAACTGCTGCTGACCCTGCCGATTTCCGTCCCTGCCGCGGTGCTGGGCAAGTTCCTGGCGGCCTGGGCCTTCGTCGGCATCGCGCTGGCGCTGACCTTCCCGTTCTGGCTGACCGTCAGTTACCTCGGCGATCCGGACCATGGGGTCATCGTCGCCAGCTACGTCGGTGCGTTGCTGATGGCCGGAGGTTACCTGGCGATCACGTCCTGCCTGTCATCGCTGACCCAGAACCAGGTGATCGCCTTCGTCGTCTCCACGGTGGTCTGTTTCCTGTTCACCGTCTCCGGCACCCCCATCGTGCTGGACTTCGTCAGCGGCTGGGCGCCGGACATGCTGGTCGACCAGATCGCGGGCTTCAGCTTCATCACCCACTTCCAGTCGATCATCGGCGGGGTCATCGACCTGCGGGACCTGGTGTTCTTTGCCAGCCTGATCGGGGTCTGGCTGTTCGCCAACATGATCATCGTCGAATACAAGAAATTCGCGGGCTGAGGACAGAACCATGAATCAGCTCAACAGGTACAAGTTCATCACCTTCAGCGGTATCGGCCTGCTGGCGATCCTGTTCTTTGCCGTCAACATCGTCGCCGACGACGGACTGGAGAACAGCCGTCTCGACCTGACGGAGAACGGCCTCTACACCCTGTCTGACGGCACCCGCAACGTGCTCTCCGGGCTGGAGGAAGACGTCACCATGCAGCTCTACTACTCGGCATCCCTCGCCGGGTCGGTGCCGGAGATCCGCAACCACGCGGACCGGGTCATGAGCATGCTGGAGGAATTCCGCTCCATCTCCGGCGGGCGCATCCGCCTTGAACTGATCGATCCCGAACCCTTCTCCGAAGACGAGGATGCCGCCGTCGATGCCGGTCTGAGCGGCGTGCCGCTGGGTGCTGGTGGCGACACCTTCTATTTCGGGCTGGTCGGGCAGAACACCACCGACGATCAGGAAACAATTCCCTTCTTCCAGCCGGAACGCAGCCGGTTCCTGGAGTATGACCTGACCCGCATGGTCTATGGCCTTTCCAGCCCGGACCTGCCGAAGCTGATGATCATCACGACCTTCCCGCTGGATTTCGGACCCGGTGGCGTGCAGGCGGCGATGCGCGGCGAAAGTCGCCCTTACGCGATCACCGAACCCCTGCGCGGCTTCTTCGATGTCGATATTCCGCTGCGCCAGTGGGAGGAGATTCCCGCTGACACCGACGTCATCATGCTGGCCCATGCCCGCAACCTTACGGAACGCCAGCTCTATGCCATCGACCAGTTCATCCTGGGCGGCGGCAAGGCCCTGATCCTGGCCGATGCCTTCTCGGAGGTTGGCGTCCGCCTGCCCTCCCCCGGCGGTGCGCCGGACCCGCTTGATCCGCACTCCAGCCTGCTGCCCGAGCTGCTCGGCCCCTGGGGCGTGCAGATCGAGCCGGAGACGCTGGTCGTGGACCGTACGCTGGCGACACGGGTGAATATCGGGCGCGGGCGTCGGCAATTGATTGACTATGTTGCCTGGATCCAGGCGGCAGGTCCGGCCATGAACGCAGACGATCCGGTGACGGCTGATCTCAACCTGCCGCTGCTGCTGCCCTCCGTCGGGCACATCGAGATGGCGGAGGACAGTCCGCTGAAGGCCGTGCCGCTGATCACCACCACCCGCGATGCAATGCGCATCCCCGCGTCCAAGCTGCGCTTCCGCCCCGATCCGCAAGGGCTGCTGGCAGAGTTCAAATCGGAAGATCGCCAGTTCGTCATCGCCGCCCGTCTCAGCGGCACGGTTGATTCAACCTTCGAGGCCGCGCCGGAAGGGGTGGATACACCGCATATCGAACGCTCGGTGGAACCCGTCAGCCTGATCCTGGTGACCGATGCGGATTTCATCGAGGATACCTACTGGGCCAGTCGCCAGGCCGTCTTTGGCCAGGAAGTGACACAGCAGACTTCTGGCAATGCCAATTTCCTGATCAACGCCATCGACAATCTGGCGGGTTCAAGTGACCTGATCGGCCTGCGCAGCCGGGGCGAAGGGGACCGTCCCTTCACCGTGATCGATGAACTTCGGCGCGCGGCGGAACAGCAGTACCTGCAGCAGGAGCAGGAGCTGGAGGCCCGTCTGAAGGACACCGAGAAGAAGCTTGCCGAGTTGCAGAACCGCGCCGGTGAAGGGGGCGGACAACTGCTCTCCGCCGAAGAGGCCGGGGCCATCGAATCCTTCCAGAAGGATGTCCTGGATACCCGCCGCCAGTTGCGCGCCGTGCAATTGAACCTGCGGCGCGACATCGAGGAACTGCAGGACCGCATCAAGGTCACCACGATCGGTGCCATGCCCGCGCTGGTGTTTGTCATTGCCATGATCCTGGCGCTCTGGCGACGCGGACGTCGGCGTCGCAGCCAGATGCTGAAGGAGGCCTGAGCCATGCGCCGTACCACGTGGATCATCCTTCTGCTGCTGACCATTGCCAGTGTCGTGGCCGCGGCCTTCGTGCTGGACCGCAAGGCCGACAGGCTTGCCGCCCGTGAATATGGCCAGCCGCTGTTCCCGCAACTGGCCGGACAGATCAACGCGGTCGCACGGCTGGAGTTCGTGACCCCGAAGGGTGCCTGGAGCCTGAGCCGGGACGCGGATGGAAAATGGCATCATGATGCCCGCAACGGCTATCCGGCGGATGCTGATGAAGTGAAGCGGCTGGTCGTTGCCCTTTCGCGCGCGACCGTCATCGCGCCAAAGACCAGCGACCCCGAACTGCATGACCGGCTGGGGCTGGAGGAGCCGCAACCGGTGACGGAGGGAGCGGCCGACAGCAAGGTCGCCGCCATCAAGGTCATCGTCCGTGACGAAGGCGGCGCATTGCTGGCAGGCGTCATTCTCGGCAAGACCAAGCAGTTGGGTGATGCAACCGAACCGGCGAAGATCTACGTCCGCCGCGCAGGTGAGAACGCGACCTGGCTGGCCGAAGGCTTCTTCAACCTGAAGCCGGCTCCGACCGACTGGCTGGATCGCGATCTGTTCAAGATCACCAAGGATGTCGTCACCGACATTCGCATTGCCCACCCCGACAAGCCGCTGCTGGAACTGAACCGGAGCGAATACGGCTATTTCCACGTCACGGATCTGCCGGAAGGACTGCAGGAGCAGGAGATCCGTCTGACCGCGACCGGACGCGCGCTGGAGTTCCTGAAACCACGTGATGTGGCCCCGGAGAGCGAGGTCGACTTTGCCGGCGCGACGCAGACGACCTTCACGACGCAGAGTGGCTGGATCGTCACCGTGGATGTCCGCGACGCAGGGCGGAAGGTGGACAACACCGACGCATTCTGGCTGCGCTTCGACGTGCAGTTCGATGCCGGCCTGATCGAACAGCTGCCGACCGGGATAGACGGCAAGGAACCTGAACCGATTGTTGCTGAAGACGAGGAAGCGCGCGCCCGCGCAGCTGCCGCGCTGGTCAGGGGCTGGGCCTATCTGTTCCCGTCCTTCACCGCCGAGAACTTCACGCAGACACTGGAAAACCTGACCAAACCCAAGCCCGAGGAGGACTCCTGACCCATGACTGCCCAGAGCTACCAGTTCCAGGCAGAGGTTGCGAAGCTTCTGCACATCGTCACCCACTCGCTCTATTCGGAGAAGGAGATCTTCCTCAGGGAACTGATTTCCAACGCCTCCGACGCCTGCGAAAGGCTGCGCTATCTGGCTATCGCCGACCCGGCCCTGACCGACGGTGATGCCGATTTCCGCATCGGCGTGCATGTGGACAAGGACACGGGCACGCTGCGGATCAGCGACAATGGCGTCGGCATGGATCGCGACGACATGATCGAGAACCTGGGCACGATCGCGCGGTCCGGCTCGACCGCCTTCATGGAAAAGCTGGCGGAGGGACAGGGCAAGGACGGCAAGGGCGCCGACCTGTCTGTCATCGGGCAATTCGGTGTCGGCTTCTATTCCGCCTTCATGGTCGCGGAGGAGGTGTCTGTCACCAGCCGCCGGGCGGGCGCGGATACGGCCTTCACCTGGGTCTCCGGCGGAACTGGTGAATACACGATCGAGGAATCGGCGCGTGACGGTCGCGGCACCACCGTGGAACTGAAGATCCGCGAAGAGCAGAAGGAATTCCTCGAAACCTGGCGGCTGCGCCAGATCATCGAGACCTATTCCGACCACATCACCTGGCCGATCACCATCACGGCCAGTGACGACGCGGCGGATGCGGAGAACGAGCCCGTCAACAAGGCGTCCGCCCTGTGGACCCGTCCGAAGTCCGAGATCACGGAACAGCAGTACACGGAATTCTACCGCCATGTCGGCGGTGCCTTCGACGAACCCTGGACCGTGCTGCACAGCCGGATCGAGGGCAAGGTCGAGTACACGCTGCTGCTGTTCGTACCGACCGAGAAGCCGTTCGACCTGTTCCATCCGGACCGCAAGCATCGGGTGAAGCTGTATGTGAAGCGCGTCTTCATAACGGATGAGGCGGAGGGGCTGGCCCCCAGCTATCTGCGGTTCCTGCGCGGTATCGTGGATTCGGAAGACCTGCCGCTGAATGTCAGCCGCGAGATGCTGCAGAACGAACCGATGCTGCGCCACATGCGTGGCCAGATCGTGAAGCGCGTGCTGGGCGAACTGGAGAAGAAGGCGGAGAAGGATCCGGAGGGTTTCACGACCTTCTGGCGCAACTTCGGTGCGGTGCTGAAGGAAGGCATCTACGAGGATCACGAGGTCGGACCGCGCATCCTGAAGCTGGCACGCTTCGACAGCACCGCAGGCGAAGACCTGACCAGCCTGAGCGGCTACGTCGAGCGCATGAAGCCCGGGCAGGAGGCGATCTACTACATCACCGCCGACGACCTGGCCGCCGCGCGGCGCAGCCCGCATCTGGAAGGCTTCCGCAAGAAGGGCATCGAGGTGCTGCTGCTGACCGATGCGGTCGATGACTTCTGGCTGCAGGGTCATGGGGAATTCGACGGCAAGCAACTGAAGTCCGTGACTCGCGGCGGGGCCGACCTGTCGAAGATCGAGGACCAGGAAGCACCCGACGATGATCAGGAAAAGCCGGAGGCCCCGAAGGAGGGCGACATGGCCACCCTGATCGCGGCGTTCAGGGAAACACTGGGTGATGCAGTGAAGGACGTCCGCACCTCCGACCGGCTGGCGGAGAGCCCGGTCTGCCTGGTGGCCGACGACAACGACATGGACATGCGGCTGGAGCGGATGCTGAAGGCGCACAAGCAGGTGGACGAGGCATCGAAGCGGGTGCTGGAGATCAATCCACGCCATGCGCTGGTGATCCGCCTGGTCGACCGTATGCGCGAAGACGGTCTGAACGCGGATATCGAGGAGGCGGCGCGGCTGCTGTTCGATCAGGCGCGCCTCCTCGAGGGCGAGCCGCTTGACGACCCGGCTGCCGTCAGCCGCCGCATGGCCAGCTTCATGTCCCGGGCGATCTGATCCACCATCTGATTGCGGCACCGGCCCGCAAACAGTTCGGCCCTCCCCTGTGAAGGGGAGGGCCGAAACCGTTCAGGCGTCGTTCGGTGCAGAGACCGGATCAGGCCACCTTGGCGACCGGATTGATGAGCTTCTGCTTGCCGGACAGGCGATAGGGTTCGAAACGCGGCTCTGCCGCATCCAGGGAAGCGCGCATCCGGCTGACCAGTGCGTCGATCTCTTCCTTCGAGTGATGCGCCATGACCTGCAGCCGGAACCGCGCACCGTTGCGGGCCACGGCAGGATATTCCACCAGATTGACGATCGCGCCACGGGCCTGCAGTTCCTGCGCGGCAATCCGGGCCAGACCTTCGGCACCGATATGCACCGGCACGATGGCCGACGGGTCACCCGTCGCATCGAACTTGGCCAGCTTCAGCTGCTCACGCAGGTACAGCGTGTTGTCCATCAGCGACTTGCGCAGCTTGCGGCCCTCTTCGGAACGCACGATCTCGAAGGCCTTGAGCACCACGGCAGACTGCATCGGTGACAGGGCATTGGAGAAGGTCTGCGGCGCGCTGTAGTACTTCAGGTATTCCTTCACCGACTTTGAACCGGCGACGACGAAGCCACCATTGGAGGCGAAGGTCTTGGAGAAGCTGCCGACAATGATGTCCACATCGTCCAGCATGTTCTGCAGGCCCAGCTGACCGCGCCCGTCCTCGCCCAGGCAGCCCAGGTCATGGGCGGCATCGACCAGCAGCGTGGCATTGTATTCGCGGCAGAGTTCCTGCAGCTCGCGGATCTTCGGCGTGTCGGAGTCCATGGAGAACAGGCTTTCCGTCACCACCAGGATACCGTTGACCGCATCACGGTCGCGGATGCGCTTCAGCTTCCGCTTCACACCGTCAAGGTTCAGATGGCCATGCAGGTGAATGTTGCGGGTCGCGGCAGCGGCACCCTGCTGCATGCAGGAATGTGCCAGCACGTCCATGACCACATGATCATCAGGGCGTACCAGACCCTGGATCGCGCCGAAACCGGCAGACCAGCCGGTCGGGAACAGCACGGTGTGATCGCGTCCGGTGAAATCGGAGATCTCCTGCTCCAGACGCAGGGACCCGGTGGTGTTGCCCAGCAGCGCGGCGGAACCGGCGCTGTGGACGCCATAGCGTTCCACGGCCTCGGTGGCGGCGGCCTTCACTTCCGGATGGGACGCCAGGCTGAGATAATCCTGGGAGGCGAAGTTGACACCTTCCAGTGCCTCACCGGTATCGTCCAGCGCGCTGCAGGACGATGTCGGCGCCGTCGAGGTGGAGCGGGAATAGGGCCAGAGTTCATTGCGGCGGCGCAGGTTCTGCCATTCGAAGAACGGGTCGACCCGGCCAAGCAGGTTCGCCCCCTTGATCTCACGGAAGTCGCGCAGGCTGCCGGTCAAGGCTTCGGGTGGGATTGCGTTCTCGCGGTCCATGGTCTGGCTCCTCAACTCCAACAACCATCCCGTTCTGGGACGGCGGCAATTCTTGCTGGGCAAAGAATGCCGGTGACGGACTTAAGATGCGGTGAATCAAGATGGTTAAAATGCGTTAACCGAAAAGATTTCGCATGGATCGCAATGCTGGACCCGGACGACGCATCACTGAACACCCCAGCAGGCCGCGACTGCGGCCCGACGACAGTTCGCCGCCCCGTCGGAGGTGAGAGCGGAGCGAGCTACCGCAAAATCAAAATGGTGGCCGCTGTGGGACTTGAACCCACACGGGCATACGCCCAACGGATTTTAAGTCCGGTCTGTCTACCAATTCCAGCAAGCGGCCCCATGTGGCGGTGTGCGCAAAGGATGTGCGCAGGTCACATTCCGGTTCTGACGGAACGGCCCGGAACTGTCCAGAGCTTGTTCTGGCCGCGGGTCCATGGCAGAAACCGCGCGTCGGGATGGTGGTATCGAATCAGGCGACGGAACCGGAGCGATCATGGCAAAGCGCGTACGCAAGGCAGTCTTTCCAGTCGGGGGCATGGGCACCAGGTTCCTGCCTGCGACCAAGTCACTGCCGAAGGAAATGCTGCCGGTGGTCGACAAGCCGCTGATCCAGTACGCGGTGGAAGAAGCGCAAGCGGCGGGGATCGAGGAGTTCATCTTCGTTACCGGGCGCGGAAAGTCGGCCATCGAGGACCATTTCGACCATTCCTGGGAGTTGCAGACCAACCTGAGGGACCGCGGCAAGGAGGAGATCCTGGATCTCGTGACCTCCGTCCTGCCGCGTGCCGGCACCATTGCCTATACCCGCCAGCAGGAACCGTTGGGCCTGGGTCACGCTGTCTGGTGCGCGCGGAATCTGGTGGGCAATGAGCCCTTCGCCGTGCTGCTGGCCGACGACCTGATCCTGTCCGACGTTCCCTGCCTGCAGCAGATGGTGGCAGCACATGACCGTCGCGGCGGCAACATGATCGCGGTGATGGATGTGCCGCCGGAGCATACCAACCGCTACGGCATCGTCTCCCCCGGCAAGATCACGGGCGAACTGGCGGAGGTCATGGGCCTGGTCGAGAAGCCGGCCCCGGACATCGCCCCCTCCACCATGGCCGTCATTGGCCGCTATATCCTGCAGCCGGAGATCTTCGGCTTGCTGGAAAGCCAGGACCCCGGCGCGGGCAACGAGATCCAGTTGACCGATTCCCTCGCCCGGCTGATCGGCAAGCAGCCGTTCCACGGCTACCGCTTTGAAGGCACCCGCTATGACTGCGGCGACAAGGTCGGCTTCATTCAGGCAACCATCGCCTACGCCCTGGCACGGGAGGATATGGGACCCGATGTCGCCGACCATATCCGTGCCCTCGCAAGAACGCTCTGACCGCCAGGTACGCCGAAAGGTAGATCCCCATGAAAGTTGCAATGATCGGCACAGGCTATGTTGGCCTGGTCTCCGGCGCCTGCTTCTCCGAATTCGGCCACGACGTGATCTGCGTCGACAAGGACGCCGACAAGATCGCGCGTCTGCTGGACGGTGTGATGCCGATCTTCGAACCCGGCCTCGACAATCTGGTCGCCCGCAACGTGGAGGCCGGTCGGCTGCGCTTCACCACCGATCTGAAGTCGGCGGTGGCGGATATCGATGCGGTGTTCATCGCCGTGGGCACGCCCAGCCGCCGCGGGGCGGGCGACGCCGACCTCAGCTATGTCTACGGCGCGGCGGAGGAGGTCGCCAATGCGGTCTCCGGCTATACGGTGGTGGTCACCAAGTCGACGGTTCCGGTCGGCACCGGGGCAGAGGTGAAGCGGATCCTGGCCAAGGCCAATCCGACCGCCGCGTTCGATGTCGTCTCCAATCCGGAATTCCTGCGTGAAGGCGCGGCGATCGAGGACTTCATGCGCCCCAACCGCATCGTCTGCGGTGTCGAATCGGACAAGGCCGAGCAGGTCATGCGCGATCTCTACCGGCCCCTGTTCCTGAACGAGACTCCGATGGTCTTCACCACGCTGGAAACCTCGGAACTGATCAAATACGCCGCCAACTGCTTCCTGGCCACCAAGATCACCTTCATCAACGAGATCGCCAGCCTGTGCGAGCAGGTCGGCGGCGATGTGCAGGCGGTGGCCCGCGGGATCGGGCTGGACAAGCGCATCGGCAACCTGTTCCTGCATGCAGGACCGGGGTATGGCGGATCCTGCTTCCCCAAGGACATTCGCGCCCTGATCGCGACAGCTGAACAGAACGGCAGCCCCCTGCGCATCATCGAGGCCGTTGATCAGGTGAACGAGGATCGCAAGCGCGCCATGGCGCAGAAGATCATCGACGCCTTTGGCGGCGATGTCTCCGGCAAGACCATCGCGGTGCTGGGCGTCACCTTCAAGCCGAACACCGACGACATGCGCGAAAGCCCCAGCCTGGACATCCTGCCCGCGTTGCAGAAGGCCGGGGCCACCCTGCGCGCCCATGACCCGGAGGGCATGGAAGAGGCCGCGAAGATGCTGCCCGGCATCACCTGGTGTGATGATGCCTATGATGCGATGCAGGGTGCGGACGGCGCCACGATCCTGACGGAATGGAATGCCTATCGGGCGCTGGACCTTGAGCGGGTCAAGGGGTTGCTGTCCGAACCGCTGATGATCGATCTGCGCAACATCTATGCGCTGGACGAAATGCGGAATGCCGGTCTGCGCTATGTCAGCATCGGTCGCAGGACCGTGGATTGAGGGAGAGCCAGACGATGACGGCACATGTGTTCCATCCGACCGTGCTGCGCGAATATGACGTGCGCGGGACCTATGGCGAGACCCTGACCGAAGCGGACGCCCGCGCCCTTGGCGCTGCCTTCGGCACCCGTGTGCTGCGTGAAGGGGGCCGCCATGTGGCCATCGGACGGGACGGGCGCATGAGTTCCCCATCGCTTTCCGCGGCGCTGAGTGAGGGGCTGCGCAGCGCGGGCTGTGATGTGACCGACATCGGCCTTGGCCCGACACCGATGCTGTATTTCGCCACCTATCACCTGCCCGCCGACGCCGGAATGATGATCACGGGGTCGCACAATCCGCCGGACATGAACGGCTGCAAGATGATGCTGTCGGGCAAGGCGTTCTTTGGCGACGATATCCAGGAACTGGGCCAGATCGCCGCCGCGGGGCAGTTCGCAACCGGCGCAGGCAGCGAGAGCCAGCAAGACATCACCGATGCCTATACGGAGGCTGTCGCCGCCGCCTATGGCTCCAGCCGTGAATTCTCCGTGGTCTGGGACTGTGGCAATGGAGCCGCCGGGGCCGTGATCAACGACGTGGTGCGCCGCCTGCCCGGCCGACACATGCTGATCTGCGAGGAAGTGGACGGAACCTTCCCCAATCACCACCCCGATCCGACCGTACCCGCAAACATGGAGCAGTTGGCCAGCGCTGTTCGGGGCATCGGTGCCGACTTCGGCATCGGCTTTGACGGGGACGGCGACCGGATCGGCGTTGTCGATGGCGATGGTGTGATGCTCTACGGCGACCAGATCATGCTGCTGCTTGCGCGTGCCGTGCTGGCCGATCATCCGGGAGCAACGATCATCGCGGATGTGAAGTCGAGCCAGATCCTGTTCGACGGCATTCAGGAAGCCGGTGGCGACCCGCTGATGTTCCGCAGCGGCCATTCCCTGATCAAGGCGAAGATGGCCGAACTGAAATGCCCGCTGGCCGGGGAAATGTCCGGCCACATCTTCTATGCCGACAAGTGGTATGGCTTCGACGACGCGCTTTATGTTGGCGTGCGGTTCCTGGACATGCTGGCCAATGCCGACCAGTCGGTCGCGGAGATGCGCAAGGCCATGCCTGCGCTGCTGAACACGCCCGAACTGCGCTTCGACTGTGCCGATCAGCGCAAGTTCGCGGTGATCGAGGAAGTGGTGGCGCGCCTGCGTGCCGCTGGAACCGCATTCTCCGACATCGACGGTGCCCGGGTGATGAATGATGACGGCTGGTGGCTGCTGCGCGCGTCGAATACGCAGCCGGTCCTCGTCGCCCGTTGCGAGGCGACGACCGCGGAGGGGCTGGAGCGTCTGAAGGTCTCGCTGGTCGAACAGCTCACCGCCTCCGGACTGGAAGCGCCTGCCGACCTGTAAGCGCGGTCAGATCATCGAGGGCAGCCACGTCGCAATGATCGGGAACGCGATCATCAGCGCCGCATAGACCAGTCCAACCATCACGAATGCCGGAACCGCACGGAAAGCCCGGTCCGGTGCTTCGTCGATGACAGCCGCCGCCGTGTAGACACCGACACAGACCGGTGGCGTCAGCAGGCCAAGGCCAACGAAGGCACTGAACACCACATAGAAGTGGATGATGTCGATCCCCAGGTGATCAATGATGGCGATGAAGACCGGGATGGTCAGATAGATCACCGGCACGACCTCCAGGAAGGTCCCCAGCAGCAGGCAGATCACACCGACCATGATCAGGAAGGTCAGCGGCGTCGCCCCGAACTCGACGAAGAAGGTGACAAGGTCCTGCGGCGCACGGGTGAAGGTCAGGATGACCGACAGGAATGTCGCCATGGCAATGATGGAGAAGATGACGGTGGTCATGATCGCCGTCGCCTTCAGTGCCTCCAGCAGCCCGCGCACTGTCAGTTCGCGATGCACCAGAAAGCCGACGACGATGGCCCAGAAAGCCGCCACCGAAGCCGACTCGGAGGGCGTCAGCAATCCCGAGTAGATGCCCCCCAGGATGATCAGCGGCGTCATCAGACCCGGAACGGCAGCGATGAACGCCTGCCCGCGCGCACGCCAGCCTGAGCGGTCATCGCGCTGCATCTTCCGGCAGGCCCACATGACGTAGACGATCAGCAGCCCCATGAAGACAAAGCCCGGCAGGATTCCGGCGGCGAAGGTCTTTGATACCGGCACATTGGTCAGCGCGCTGAAGATGATGGCCCCGTTGGATGGCGGTATCAGCGCCTCCAGCAGACCAGCCGTTGCGGCCAGGACCACCACGAAGCGCTTGGTATATCCGCGCTCCACCATGATCGGCATCAGGATGGAACCGACGGCGGTGATCGCGGCCAGGATCGAGCCGCAGAAGGCCGCGAAGAACCCCATGGCCAGAACCATCGCGATGCCGAGTCCGCCCGGCAGATGGCCGACAAGGGTAACCGAGAGATGGACCAGCCTGCGCGCCACACCGGCCTGCAGCATGACCAGCCCGGCGAAGATGAACAACGGGATCGAAAGCAGCACATGCTTTGTCACCGCGCCGAACGAAACCTGCAGCAGGGTGGTGAAGGGCTGGTGCAGTTCCAGCGTCGCCACAAGGCTGGAGCCTATTCCGAAGACCAGAAAGATCGGGACCGACAGGATCAGCAGGACCAGGGCCAGAAAGGCGGCGGGTGCGATCATGACGGCTCCGTCACTTCATCGGGCAACATGCCGGCCAACCCCAGTATCTCGCGCAACACCATTTCCAGCGCGAACAGGGCCAGAATGCCGAACCCGGTCGGGAAGGCGGCGTACAGGAACCAGAACGGGAACTGGATTTCCGTCTCCGTGACTTCGCCCAGCATACGGAAGAAGCCGGTCGCCTCGATCCCCGCGTTGCAGAAATAGACGCCGGAGACGAGTGCAATGACCCCGACGACCAGACGCAGGAGCTGCGCGGGTCTGGCGGGCAGCAGGGTGGGCGCGACATCCACGGAGATATGGCGGCCACTGCGCAGCAGGACTCCCATCAGCGGAAAGACGCACCACGGCAGCAGGAATGGCGGCAGGTCGTTCATCCAGGCATAGCCGCGCCCGGTGACATGTCGCTCCACCGCCGCCGCGAACAGGGACAGGACGGCGAAGGCGACGATGGCCATGCCAAGTCCCAGCGCAATCCGCTGGATCAGGGAGTTGGTGCCGTAGAGCAGCCGATAGGCGCTGAGCAGCAGCCTCACGCCCCCGGACTCCACGGGGACGTGATGGCGGCCACCAGCCTAATTCCGCGCTGCATAAGCCTTCAGGGCGGCGAATACATCGGCATCAACTTCATCCGCCAGCAGCGGCTCGACCTTTTCCGCCTCAAGCGCGCGAAGCTTGGCAAGCTCCGCCCCTTCCAGCACGGATACGGTCCCGCCATGCTGCGCCACGAACTCCTCATGCACGGCGTTGGAGGCCTGCATGATGTCCGCAGTGGCTTCCTTGCTCAGCCGCGCCCCCTCTTCCGCCAGCACCTGGCGCACATCGTCCGGCAGACGGTCCAGCCAGGCCTGGTTGGCCATGATGTAGGCGTCCGCGAAGGAGATCCACGGCAGCTGCACCGCGTTCAGATGCTCCCACCAGCTATAGGCCTTGATGGCCCCTGGAACGGTCGAGACCGTATCGATGGTGCCATTCTGC
>JARGNO010000068.1 GCA_029213165.1 Minwuia sp. | reverse complement strand
GGCGGAGGGAGGGGGATTCGAACCCCCGAGGGCTTGCACCCAACACGCTTTCCAGGCGTGCGCCTTAAACCGCTCGGCCATCCCTCCTGCGGCGGCGGACTATAGCCATTCAGGAAAGGTTGGCAATGCGTGGCGGGGCTGCCTGCGGCAAAAATGTGGCGCGGGGCACACAGCACCTCACTCAGGTGCTGCTGGCGGCGGCCTTTCTGGCCCGGCTGTAGGTGCTGTAGAGGTTTTCCGTATCCACTTCCGTATAGATCTGGGTTGTCGAGAGGGAGGCGTGGCCGAGCAGTTCCTGAATGCTGCGCAGATCCGCGCCCGCGCCCAGCAGGTGCGTGGCGAAGCTGTGGCGCAGCGCGTGCGGGGTCACTGAATCCGGCAGGCCGAGGCTTCCTCTCAGGCGACGAATTGCGGCCTGCACGGTCTCCGGCCGCAGTGGGCCGCCCCGTGCGCCGACGAACAGGCTGCGTGCCGGACTTTCAGCGTGAGGGCAGGCTTGGCGTGCCGTTTCGACCGCGTCGCGCAGGGCGGGCAGGACCGGCACGATGCGGGTCTTGTTGCCCTTGCCCGTGATGCGCAGGGTGCGGGGCAGCGGAGCATCACTGACCCGCAGCGCCAGCACCTCCGAAATGCGCAGGCCCGCGCCGTAGAGCAGGCAGAGCACCGCATGGTCCCTTGCCGCCTGCCAATCCGCCGCGCCGCCTGCGCTGGTGGGGGCGGCAACCAGATCCAGCGCCTGTTCGGGTGTGATGGCCCGGGGTGTCCGGTGAGGCTTCTTCGGGGCCTGCAGCGACAGGGCGGTCGGGTTGTGCACCAGACCCTGCCTGTCAAGCCGCCGGAAGAAGCTGCGGACGGCAGAGATCGCGCGGGCGTTGGTGGCCGCCCCCAGCCCGCGCCGCCGCCGTGCCGCGATCCAGGCGCGGAAGTCGGCATGGCGCAGATGCTTCAGCGCTGCCGCATCCAATGCTTCACCCAGGTGTGTCCCCATGAAGTCGGCGAAATCGTCGAGGTCACCCGTGTAGGCCTTGATCGTGTTCGCCGCCGCACGCCGCTCATCGGTCAGCCATCTGATCCAGTCCTGGCGCGCTGCGTGAAACATGACCTGTCCTGTGGCGAATCGTTTGTGGTCCCCGGCCTGCCCTCTCCCCTACCCCGTCGGCAGATTGAGCCAGCGTCCGAGGCAGCGTTCGAGCACCCCAGCGAGAAAGCCCAGCAGTTCCGTTCCCTGACCGCTGTGAAACCGGTCCGGCTGACGGCATCCGATGGCCAGCAGGGCCAGGGGTGCCTTCGTGCTTACCGCCAGTCGGGCCAGCGCGTCGGAGGCCACCAGTCCAGCGGCGGGACCATGCACCGCCTCCGCATCACTGATCCGGTCACGCAGCAGGATGCGGGTATCATCGCCCAGCAGCCGGTCGACCGCCCCGCGTGTCAAGGCACGTACTCCGGGTGTCGCGCTCGGCCCGTCGTGGCCGTCGCTTTCGACACACAGCGTCACGGTATCCACATCCAGGATCAGCGGCAGCTCATTGGTGACGATATTGATGAAGTGGGCGAAGTCGCGCGCATCCAGCACGGCCAGTACCGAGCGATGCACCTGATCCTGGCTGGACAGGTTGGAGCGCGCGGAACTGATCAGCGCATCATGATTGTCCCGGGCGCGGGCCAGGTCGGACTGCAGGCGGCTGACCATGAACCCCTGCATGTCGACGACGCTGCTGGTTTCCTCCGCGGCCTCGAAGCGGCTTGGGGGGGTCAACAGGCGGACGAGTTCCGGATGGCGCAACAGGAAATCCGGCTTCTGCTGCAGATGAGCCACGACCGCACTGTCGGTCAGGGCGCTGTCTGACCCCGTCTTGCCACCTGATGCCTTGCCGCTGGAACGGGACATGCCTCAGACCGCCCTGGTATCGGGGCCCAGGATCGACTGACCGGTGCCCTGCCAGTCCGCCAGGAAGGCCGCCAGCCCCTTGTCGGTCAGCGGGTGGTCGGCGAGCTTCTTCAGCACGTCCGGCGGCAGGGTGACGACATCCGCGCCGAGTCTGGCCGATTCCAGCACATGCACGGGATGCCGCACGGATGCGACCAGCACTTCGGTCTCGAAGGTATAATTGTCGTAGATCTCCAGGATATCGGCGATCAGCTGCATGCCGTCCTGGCCCAGATCATCCAGCCGCCCCACGAAAGGGGAGATGAAGGTCGCGCCGGCCTTGGCCGCCAGCAGCGCCTGGTTGGCGGAGAAGCACAGCGTGACATTCACCATGGTGCCTTCCGACGTCAGGACCTTGCAGGTCTTCAGCCCGTCCATGGTCAGCGGCACCTTGACCGCGATATTGTCGGCGATCTTCGCCAGCTTGCGGCCTTCCGCGATCATGGTCGGCGCGTCGGTGGCGGTGACTTCGGCCGACACGGGGCCATCGACCAGTGCCGCGATCTCCGTGACCACCTGAACGAAATCCCGGCCGCTCTTCGCGATCAGGGACGGATTGGTGGTGACGCCATCGACCAGTCCGGTGTCGTTCAGTTCCCGAATGGCATCAATGTCGGCGCTGTCGACAAAAAACTTCATGATTCCTGCTACCTTGCGATATCGCACGAGAGGCCCGACACGATTCGGCCCTGATTCGCTGATTATCCCTGAGTTGGCAGAATATGAAACCCCCCGCCCCGCAACCGGAAACAGCATCGGAAACCCCGGAATCGCCCTTGTCGCGGGTCCGGGTGCTGCTGCCTTTGCCGTTGGGCGCGCCCTATGACTATCTGGTGCCGCAGGGGGAGCCGGTGCCTGGACCCGGTACGCTGGTGCGGGTGCCGCTGGGGCCACGGGAAATGGTCGGGGTGGTCTGGGATGCGGACCCCGATGCCGACGACACGGTCACGGATGCCGGGCGCCTGAAACCGGTTCTGGAAACCGTTCCGGAACTGCCCGCGCTGGATGCAGACATGCGCCGCTTCGTTGACTGGGTGGCGCGGTATTATCTGCGTCCGCCGGGGGACGTGCTGTCCATCGTGTTGCGCAGATTCAGTCTGCTGCGTCCGCCCCGGCCCCGCATCGTGCACCGGCTGACCGGCGTCGAGCCTGACCGAATGACCCCGGCGCGGCGGCGGGTGCTGGAACTGGCGGCGGAGGGCTTGCCCAGAACCGCGGCGGACCTGGCGGAGATTGCCGGTGTCGGGACTTCTGTCGTGCGCGGACTGGTCGAGAAGGGCGCGTTGCAGGCCTTCGCGCAGACCGACCCGGCGGATCAGGCGCGACCGGACCCCGATTTTGCCACTCCGGCACTCGCGGTCGATCAGGCCCGCGCCGCCGACGCACTCAGGCAAGCCGTGGGAGAGGGGTTCTCCGCCACCTTGCTGGAGGGGGTGACGGGCGCAGGCAAGACGGAAGTCTATTGCGAAGCGGTGGCGGAAGCGCTGCGTCAGGGGCGGCAGGTGCTGGTGCTGTTGCCGGAGATCGCTCTGACCCAACAGATCCTCAGCCGTTTCGCTGACCGGTTCGGTGCCGCCCCCACAGCCTGGCATTCCGGCCTGTCGGACCGGGACCGGCGCAGCGCCATGCGCGACGTGGTCTCTGGCCGGGCGCGGATCATCGTCGGTGCCCGCTCCGCCCTGTTCCTGCCCTGTGACGCTCTCGGACTGATCATCGTCGATGAAGAGCACGACAGTTCCTTCAAGCAGGAGGACGGGCTGCACTACCATGCCCGTGACATGGCGGTGCTGCGCGGCTCCATCGGGGCGTTCCCCGTCATTCTCTCGTCTGCCACGCCTTCGCTTGAGACACTGGCCAACGTCCGGGCAGGCCGTTACGGCCATCAGAAGCTGGAGCGCCGCTATGGTGCCGCCGAGTTGCCGACGGTTGAGATCGTGGACATGTGCCATGACCGGCCGCCGAGCGGGCGGTGGATCGGCGGCAAGCTGGAACAGGCGGTGCAGGAGACGCTGGCGGCGGGGGAGCAGGCCCTGCTGTTCCTGAATCGCCGGGGCTACGCACCGCTGACGCTGTGCAATACCTGTGGGCACCGGATGGAATGCCCCCATTGCACCGCCTGGCTGGTCGAGCATCGTTATCTCGGGCGGTTGCAGTGTCACCATTGCGGGCATGAGGTCAGGAGACCGGCTGTCTGCCCCAAGTGTGGTGACACGGACAGCCTGAAAGCCTGTGGTCCTGGGGTGGAGCGGCTGGCGGAGGAGGCGAAGACGGTCTTCCCCGATGCCCGTGTCGCCCTGATGACCAGCGACCTCGTCACCGGCCCGGCCGCGGCGGCGGAGATCATCGGTGCCATGGCAAGGCAGGAGGTCGATCTGCTGATCGGCACCCAGATCGTCGCCAAGGGCCATCACTTCCCGCATCTGACCCTGGTTGGGGTGGTGGATGCCGACCTGGGGCTGGCGGGTGGTGATCTGCGGGCGGGGGAGCGGACCTGGCAGTTGCTGCACCAGGTATCCGGTCGGGCCGGGCGGGCGGAGCGGCCGGGCCGGGCGCTGATCCAGACCCATCAGCCTGACGCGCCGGTGTTCAAGGCGCTTGCCGCACATGATTCGGCAGGGTTCGTGGCGGCGGAGATGGCGGCACGACAGGCGGCGGGCATGCCCCCGTTCGGGCGACTGGCGGCCCTGATCCTGTCCGCGCCGGAAAGACCGCAGGCGCAGGATCTGGCCACGGCACTGGCGCGGCGGATCCCCGTCACCAGCGCGGAAAGTGGCATTCGCGTCCTCGGACCGGCGCCCGCTCCGATCGCCGTGGTTCGCGGACGGCATCGGTTCAGATTTCTCGTCGTCAGCCGTCACGGGCAGCCGCTGCAGCGATTCCTGGGGCGCTGGCTTGACGGTTTTCGCCTGCCGGGCAAGGCGCGACTGGCCGTTGACGTGGACCCCCAGTCATTTCTTTGACCGAATTGCGGAGGGTGAAAAGTCGCCCGGAAGCCCGGTTCTGCGCCCTGCGCGGGCCTATGTTGCGGTTTTGGGACAGAATGCCGCAAAGATTCGTCGTTGCCGGGTTTCAAGGCACCATGGTAGGAACCGCGCGTTCGTTGGGTCGATGGTCTCCGTCGGCCGTGCGCTCATGTCTGGGAACCGCGGGCCTGCGGGCTTTTGTATTGACCGAGGGGGTCGGTACGGCCTGACGCCCCTGAACCTTCGAGGACCGTTTCTTGGCTGGCGATACGTCTGTTGCAACCGGCATAGCCGGACGATACGCGAAAGCCCTGTTCGAAATGGCGAACGAGCAGAAGGCATTGGACCAGGTGCGGGATGATCTCGCGCAGGTGCAGGCCCTTCTGGATGAGAGTGAGGACCTGCGTAGGGTCGTGCTCTCTCCCGTTCTTGACCGGACCCAACAGGGCAAGGCGATGCTGGCGGTGCTGGATGCCGCTGGCATCAGTGCGCTGGTGCGCAATTTCATTGGTGTGGTGGCACAGAACAGGCGACTGTTCGCCCTGTCGCCGATGATCCGAACCTACAATGCGCTGCTGGCGGATTTCCGGGGCGAGGTGGTGGCGGAAGTCACCGCCGCGACGGCCCTGACCGACGCCCAGCAGGACAAGATCGCGGCCACGCTGAAAAGTGCGATGGGCAGCGATATCAATATCGAAACCCGGGTTGATGAGAGTCTGATTGGCGGAATGGTCGTACGTGTCGGCTCCCGCATGATTGACTTCAGCCTGGCTACGAAACTCCAGGGTCTCCGACTTGCGATGAAAGGGGTTGGATGATGGACATCCGCGCCGCCGAAATTTCCGACATTCTCAAAGGCCAGATTGCGAACTTCGGCACTGAGGCCGACGTTTCAGAAGTTGGCCAGGTGCTTGCCGTCGGTGACGGTATTGCCCGCGTCTATGGGCTGGACAACGTCCAGGCCGGTGAGATGGTCGAATTCCCCAACGGGATCAAGGGCATGGCCCTGAACCTGGAAAGCGACAACGTCGGCGTCGTGATCTTCGGGTCCGATCAGCAGATCAAGGAAGGCGACACGGTCAAGCGCCTCGGCACCATCGTGGACGTGCCCATCGGGCGTGGTCTGCTGGGTCGTGTGGTTGACGGTCTCGGCAATCCGATCGACGGCAAGGGCCCGCTGGAGGATGTGGTTCGCAGCCGCGTCGAGGTGAAGGCCCCGGGCATCATCCCGCGCAAGTCGGTACATGAGCCGATGCAGACCGGCCTGAAGGCGCTGGACGCCCTGGTGCCGGTTGGCCGTGGCCAGCGTGAGCTGATCATTGGCGACCGCCAGACCGGCAAGACCGCCGTCGCGATCGATACCTTCATCAACCAGAAGGGCATCAACGCCGGCGACGACGAATCGAAGAAGCTCTATTGCATCTACGTCGCGATCGGGCAGAAGCGTTCGACGGTCGCGCAGGTGGTGAAGGCGCTGGAAGAAGCCGGCGCCATGGAATATTCCATCGTTGTCGCCGCCACGGCGTCGGAGCCTGCACCGCTGCAGTTCCTGGCACCCTACACCGGCTGCACCATGGGTGAATTCTTCCGCGACAACGGCATGCATGCCGTGATCGTGTATGATGATCTGTCCAAGCAGGCCGTGGCCTATCGCCAGATGTCGCTGCTGCTGCGTCGTCCGCCGGGACGTGAAGCCTATCCGGGTGACGTGTTCTACCTGCATAGCCGCCTGCTGGAGCGTGCGGCGAAGATGGGTGACGAGGCCGGCAACGGCTCCCTGACCGCGCTGCCGGTCATCGAGACCCAGGGTGGTGACGTGTCGGCCTTCATTCCGACCAACGTCATTTCCATCACCGACGGCCAGATCTTCCTGGAGACGGACCTGTTCTATCAGGGCGTTCGTCCGGCCATCAACGTCGGCCTGTCGGTCAGCCGTGTGGGTTCCGCCGCGCAGACCAAGGCGATGAAGAAGGTCTCCGGCTCGATCAAGCTGGAACTGGCTCAGTATCGTGAAATGGCCGCGTTTGCCCAGTTCGGTTCCGACCTTGATGCCTCCACCCAGCGTCTGCTGAATCGTGGTGCGCGTCTGACGGAACTGCTGAAGCAGCCGCAGTTCTCGCCGATGAGCGTTTCGGAACAGGTTGTTTCGATCTTCGCCGGTGTGAACGGCTTCCTCGATGGGATCGACACCGCGAAGGTGACGGACTTCGAGAAGTCGCTGATCGACGAGATGCATGCAAAGCATCAGGCCGTGATGGATGATATCGAGAATTCGGGTGCCCTGTCGGACGAGACGGCAGAGAAGCTGAAGACCATTCTCGGCGATTTCGTCAAGACGTTTGCCTGAGGAAACCGGACCGGGTCGGAGAAGATAGCCAATGGCAAATCTCAAAGCCCTGCGTGGCCGGATTTCTTCGGTCAAGTCGACGCAGAAGATCACCAAGGCCATGAACATGGTCGCCGCGGCGAAGCTGCGTCGCGCGCAGGATGCCGTTGAGGCATCCAGGCCCTATGCGGTGCGGATGGAGCGTGTGATCGGCACGCTGGCATCCGGCATGGCCGGTCGCGATGACGCGCCCGCGCTGCTGGCCGGTACGGGCAATGACCAGAAGCATCTGGTCATCGTGGCGACGGCGGAGCGTGGCCTCTGCGGTGGTTTCAACACCAATATCGTCAAGGCCGCCCGCGCCAAGATTGCCGACCTGCAGCAGTCCGGCAAGGACGTGCAGATCCTCTGTGTCGGTCGCAAGGGGCGTGATGCCCTGCGTCGCCAGTACGGCAGCCTGATCATCGAGACGATCGAGTTCGCGGGTGTGCGCAATATCGGCTTCGAACATGCCCAGCCCGTCGCGCAGAAGGTGCTGGCGATGTACGAGGATGGTGCGTTCGACGTCTGCCATCTGGTCTATTCGAAGTTCGAATCGGTACTGGCCCAGGTGCCGACGGTGGCGCAGCTGATCCCGGCCCAGGTGGCCGATGCGGATGCTGTGGAACAGCCTGATCTGGACGGCGCAGTCTATACCTACGAGCCGGACGAGGAAGACATCCTGCGCGCGCTGCTGCCGCGCAACGTGGCGGTTCAGATCTTCAAGGCATTGCTGGAGAACGGCGCATCCGAGCAGGGTGCCCGCATGACGGCGATGGACAATGCGACCCGCAACGCGGGTGACATGATCGACAAGCTGACGCTGATCTACAACAGGCAGCGTCAGGCGGCGATCACCACGGAACTGATCGAGATCATCTCGGGTGCAGAGGCACTCTAGGCGAGACGTAACGAATTGAGGACTTTCCCTTCGGGAAATCGGGAGCGGAAAAAAATGGCTACCAATGTTGTCGGCAAGGTGACCCAGGTTATCGGCGCTGTTGTGGACGTGCAGTTCGGCGAGCATCTGCCCGCGATCCTGAACGCCCTGCATACGGAACTGGATGGCAAGCGCCTTGTGCTGGAAGTCGCCCAGCATCTGGGCGAGCGTACGGTCCGGACCATCGCGATGGACTCCACCGAAGGTATGGTGCGCGGTCAGGAAGTCACCGACACCGGCTCGGCGATCCAGGTGCCGGTCGGACCGGAGACGCTGGGCCGCATCATCAACGTGGTGGGTGAGCCCATCGACGAACGTGGTGAGGTCACCACCAAGCAGACCGCGCCGATCCATGCCGAGGCACCGTCCTTCGCCGATCAGGCGACCGAGACGGAAGTGCTGGTCACGGGCATCAAGGTCGTCGATCTGCTGGCACCATACTCCAAGGGCGGCAAGGTCGGCCTGTTCGGCGGTGCCGGCGTGGGCAAGACGGTGCTGATCATGGAACTGATCAACAACGTCGCCAAGGGCCACGGTGGCTATTCGGTCTTCGCCGGTGTGGGGGAGCGTACCCGTGAGGGTAACGATCTCTATCACGAGATGATCGAGTCCGGCGTTATCGATCTGGAGGGCAGCAACTCCAAGGCGGCGCTGGTCTACGGCCAGATGAACGAGCCGCCGGGTGCGCGTTCGCGTGTGGCGCTGACCGGCCTGACGCTGGCGGAATACTTCCGCGACCAGGAAGGCCAGGACGTGCTGTTCTTCGTGGACAACATCTTCCGCTTCACCCAGGCCGGTTCGGAAGTGTCCGCGCTGCTGGGCCGTATCCCCTCCGCCGTGGGTTATCAGCCGACGCTGGCCACCGACATGGGCGGCCTGCAGGAGCGTATTACCTCCACCAACAAGGGCTCGATCACGTCCGTGCAGGCCATTTACGTGCCTGCTGACGATCTGACCGATCCGGCGCCTGCCACGTCCTTCGCCCATCTCGACGCCACCACGGTGCTCTCGCGCCAGATCGCGGAACTGGGTATCTACCCGGCGGTGGATCCGCTCGATTCGACCTCGCGTATTCTCGACCCGCGCATCGTCGGCAACGAGCACTATGAAACCGCCCGCCAGGTGCAGGAAGTGCTGCAGCGCTACAAGGCCCTGCAGGACATCATTGCCATTCTGGGCATGGACGAACTGTCGGAAGAGGACAAGCTGTCCGTCGCCCGCGCCCGCAAGATCCAGCGCTTCCTGTCGCAGCCGTTCCACGTCGCGGAAGTCTTCACGGGCTCCCCGGGTGTGTTCGTGCAGCTGGAAGAGACCATTCGTGGCTTCAGCGAGATCCTGGCCGGCAAGTATGATGACCTGCCCGAGAATGCCTTCTACATGGTCGGCACCATCGACGAGGCCATCGAAAAGGCCAAGAAGCTGGCCGCGGAAGCAGCCTGATCGAACGGTTCCGGTCCGCCGGACAGAACAGTAAACGGGAGCCGAAGCCTTGGCCGACAGAATCCAGTTCGAACTGGTATCGCCCGCGCGACTGCTGACCTCCATGGAGGTCGACATGATCGTGGTGCCGGGGACAGAAGGCGATTTCGCTGTCCTGCCGGGCCACATGCCGGTCGTCTCCACCCTGCGCCCGGGCGCCGTCGACGTCTTCGTCGGGGGCACGGACAAGCCGTCGGAACGTTTCTTCGTTGCCGGTGGCTTCGCCGAGGTCGCGCTCGACACCTTCACGGTGCTGGCCGAGACCGCCATCCCGATGGGCGACCTGGACCGCAGTCATCTGGAGCAGGAAATCGCCAACACGCGCGAGGATATCGAGGATGCCCGCTCCGACGAGGACCGCCAGGCCTCCGAGGAACGCCTCAGCCAGCTCGAGGACATGCTGAACAGCCTCGCGGAGTTCACGCGGGTCTGACCCGGCGACAGCACTGACCGAACAAGGGGGGCGCGGCAGCACAAACTGCCGCGCCCCTTTCCTTTGTTTGGCTGTTGCTTGGGCATTGCAGAACGCTTTGGCTGCGCGCGAAGTGGTGGAGCACGGATCGCTTGAACAAATCCCGCCATACCCCTTAGACGCCTTGCGCGTGCTTGACTCGGGTATCCGTTCTCCCCGATGCCGACACGATCCTAACCATCTGGGAGATACTTGCCCGATTTTCGATATCATGCTCCTCTCACCTGAACTTGCAAGTGGTTGAGCTAGGGTGGAGCACAAACGCGATGCTGGAAGTTTCGGAAATCTTTGCAATCCTCGCCGTGATAATTACTGGGGTCAGTCTCGGGCCGATCCCGCACTATCGTGAGGCGTTACGAAATAGGCAAAGCAAGGCATTCCGCCGATTGCGTGCAAGTTTGAGAAAGGGCAGCACTACTGGCCTCATCTACGCTTCCGTGATGCGTTGGCTTATGGAACATGTCGACAGATTCTTCGAGGGTACGCCGTACAAGCCCGACTTTGATATCAAACCGGAAAGTGCAACAGGCCGTTGGGCCCGTCGTCTTTTCCGACGCCCACTCGACTATCAACGCTGGGCCGAGGTGCGCGGCAAGAATTGGCAGGCTCCCGCTTGGAGTACGGCTAGTTATGATCGTTGTCTGCTCTTGGCAATTTTCTATCCTGCAATATTCATCTTGCTGTCATGGCTTCTTGCAGGAGACGCTGGCAGGTTCGGGCAAGTCGCTCAACTGGCGAATAATGGAAATACCGCATATCGAATTCTGGTGGGTGGGATTCTGTTCGCCATTTGTAGCACGATGATTGTGGCTATAAAGTTTAATGGATGGAAATCGACTCTCAGCGCGTTCATTTGTGGCTTCTTGATGCTAGTGTCTACAGATTTAGCGCAATGGATATTTGACAAGCCTGATGTTCGCGCTCTCGGATTCGCAATAGGAGGCGCCTACGTACTCACCGTTGCCTTTTTGTTCAGTAAATATAGTGCATGGCCTTTTCCAGGGGCCTTCGCTGTTGGAAATGTTCTCGCCTGTGCTGCAGTGTATGCCGTCGCGGTCAAAATAACTATCGAATATGACGTTGAATTTTATTTTGCGGGTTTGTTCGCGTTAATTATGGTTGGTTTCACTGCGTCAATATGTGGTTTCGCAATTAAATTTGGCATCAGAATTGCAAATATATTGAATAGAAGCGAAGTAATTGTGGCAGTGATATCAATATTGTACCTATCTGCGGAATATTTATTATCTAATATTTTAGTAATACCAGGCACATCTAATGAACACCTAACATTACTTGTTGGATGTATCGTTTTACCTGTGCTAAATGCACCGTTCGACTGGCTTTCAATTGGGCTAACCCGACACCTTCTTCGGCTTGGATTGCGTCGGAAACGCCTGCTTGACCGTTTCCTATGCTGGTGGGCCGATATCAGCGGAGCAATTTTGTTGTTGATTGGGGTTGCAGTGGGCATGGTCGTCGCGTTGGAAGCGGTCAATGGCATCGGTGGTGCAAGTGGTATGCTTGTTCCTATCGTTCCAGTGGCGGCGACCCTGGCTGATATTGGTTCTGAGCCAGATGCGGCGCGGCATCTATGGATCTACTTTGCTCTGTTCTCTACACTGATCCCGACGATCGTACATCTGGTGGTCATGATTTTCAGTGGACTGACGGCGAACTTTCCCCCAATGCAGCGTCTTGTCGTCAACCTCATCCAGTCTGGCCCGGATGCAGGGTACAACAACCTCATCGCCTTCCTGCTCTGTCTCCGTTGGGTCTTTGCGGTCGGCACGACGTCCCTGTTTGTATATGCGATATACTGGGCAGGATCCGAAGTGGCGGATGTCTGGAAGAAGTTGCTCTGGCTGCTGATCGAGGTGCAGAAGGTCTCGCAGGCTGTTTTTGTTGGGTAGCCATCGAGCAGTAGGGTGTCCGCGCCGACAGTATGGAGCCCGACTGCGGCCGCAGATGTCGCATGGACTTGGGGATCGAGTAAATGCCATCGGTGGTTGTGAGTTCTGGTGCGTCCCGAGTATTGTGCTTCCCTATGCCGTCTCGCGGGCGAGGGCGTCCCCGATCAGGGTGATGCTTTCGGGCAACCCGTAGAGTGCCACGAAGCTGCCGAAGCGGGGACCCTGGCTCTGGCCGAACAGGACTTCGTAGAGGGTGCCGAACCAGTCGCGCAGGTTCTCGAAACCGTTTTCCTTGCCAACGGTATAGACCAGATTCTGGATCTCCGCCGCGTCGCTCCCGGGCGGCAGGTCGCGGAACCGGCTGGCCAGGTCCTGCAGGGCCGTCCGTTCCTGCGCCGTGGGGTCACGGAACTGTTTTTCCGGCTTCACGAAGTCGCGGAAGTAGTTCAGGGCATAGCCGACAAGGCTGTCCAGCATCGGATTGGTTTCCGGTGTGGCGTCGGGGGCGTAGCGGGTGATGAAACCCCACAGCACCGCCTTGTCCTCCGTATTGCAGACGCTGGCCAGGTTCAGCAGCATGCCGAAGCTGACCGGTGCCGCATCGCGTGGCGGTGTGCCGGCGTGAATGTGCCAGACCGGGTTCTGGATCTGCTTCGCCGCATCCTCGTCAGGGAACTTCGCCTTGTGGGTCAGGTAGTCATCGACGGTCTTCGGGATGACATCGAAGTGCAGGCGCTTGGCGCGGCGGGGCTGCTGGAACATGAACAGCGACAGGCTTTCGGGACTGGCATAGGTCAGCCACTCGTCGATGGTCAGGCCGTTGCCTGTGGTCTTGGATATCTTCTTGCCCTGCTCGTCCAGGAAAAGCTCGTAGTTGAACCCCTCCGGCGGGGTGCCGCCCAGGATGCGGCAGATGCGGCCTGACAGGCGCACGGAATCGATCAGGTCCTTGCCCGCCATCTCGTAGTCCACGCCCAGCGCGCGCCAGCGCATGGCCCAGTCGGCCTTCCACTGCATCTTCACCTGACCGCCGGTGACGCCGGTCTCCACCAGCTTCCCGTCGGCGCGTTCGTAGACGATCGTGCCGCGCTCCGGATGGACTTCCCGGATCGGCACCATCAGCACCTGTCGGGTGTCCGGGTCGATGGGCAGGAAGGGGCTGTAGGTCGCCCGCCGCTCCGGCCCCAGCGTCGGCAGGATGACGTTCACGATCTCCTCGTGATGCTGCAGGAACAGCGTCGCGACCTCGTCGAAGTCCCCGGCGCGGTAGCAGTCGGTGGCGGAGCGGAACTCGTAGTCGAAGCCGAAGGCATCCAGGAAAGCGCGCAGCCGGGCATTGTTGTGGCGACCGAAGCTCTCATGCGTGCCGAAGGGGTCCGGCACTTCCGTCAGCGGCTTGCCGATATGCTGTTCCATCATTTCCCGGTTCGGGATGTTGCCGGGCACCTTGCGCAGGCCATCCATGTCGTCGGAGAAGGCGATCAGCCGCGTCGGCACGTCGGACAGACAGGAAAAGGCATGGCGCACCATGGTCGTGCGCGCGACCTCGCCGAAGGTGCCGATATGCGGCAGGCCGGAAGGGCCATAACCTGTCTCGAACAGGATGTGGCCCTTGTCGTTCGCCCGGTTCTCATAGCGCTGCAGCAGTTTCCGCGCTTCCTGGAATGGCCAGGCGTTGGATTCTTCTGCAAGTTCTCTGAGCGACGACATGGTTCTGGCCTTGTTGCACGGAATATCGAAGGGAAAGTGGGAATTACAGCGCCTTGGCAGGCTTGTCACGCGCGCGAATGTCACGTGCGGGTCGGATGTCCGTGGGCCGCGCCTCCCCTCTCCCTCTCCCGACCGCCGAAGGGATTGTCCTCAAGGTGGTCGGGAGGGGCAGAGGGGAGGCCAAGGTCCGGCCAACAGGTCACCGCACCACCGTTCTCAGGCCGCGCGCAGGCCCATGGACCAGAAATCCGCTTCCAGCCGGGTAGCGGTGGCGAACAGTTGCGCCAGCTTGTCGTAGCGTGCCTCGGTCAGTCTTTCCGCCCCCAGCCGGTCCAGGTGGGCGGCGGCACCCGTCATGACAGCGCCATAGTCGTCGCCGGAATACATCTCGATCCAGCTCAGGAAGGGATTGTCGGCGCGTTTCGTGGCCGGGTCAGCGGCCAGTCGGGCCCCGATCTCGCCATAGCCGATGACGCAGGGCGACAGGGCGACATGCAGGTCCAGGATGTCACCCGCCATCCCGGCCTCCAGCACGAAGCGGGTATAGGCGGTGCATTCGGGGGCTTCGGCGGCCTGTTCCATCTCATGTTCGCTGATGCCGTATCCGGCGCAATAGCCGATGTGCAACTGCATCTCCGTGTTCAGGATGCCGTTCATGGTCTCGGCGGCGGCGCGCATGTCGGCCAGACTGCCGGACTTGTAGACCGCCAGCGCATAGGCGCGCGCGAACTGGATCAGGAAGAGGTAGTCCTGCACCAGATAGTGACGGAATGCGGCTTCGGGCAGGCTGCCATCCGCCATTCCGGCCACGAAGGGATGATGCGTATAGGCCTGCCAGTCCGACGCCGCATCGGCTTTCAGCCGCTCGAACAGGCTCATGCGGGGATGGTCTGCTGCTCGGGTGGCCAGACCACGGGGAAGGTCGTGCAATCCATCAGGTCCCCCGGTTCCAGCCCCACATCGGGGAACGGCGGCGACATCTGGCCCTTGCGACGGGCAAAGCGGGCGTCGTCACCGGTCCAGCGGAACGCCACGGCGCGGCGGCGATGCTGGCCCCGGTTCCCCGGTGCGCCATGCAGGGTGCGGGCATGAAATGCAATGGCGTCGCCCGGCTCCACCGCGAAGCTGAGGATGCGGTAGTCGTCGGGACTGGCATCGATATCGGGCACGGACGGACCGTCATGATCCTCGTAGTCGCGCTGGTCCAGGAAATAGCGCGGACGGTAATGCACGCCCGAGAGGTGCGACCCGGCGACGAAGGACATGGTCACATCGGCCGGAACGGGGTCCAGCGCCACCCAGGTCGACCCGACCTGGTCGCCGTCCACGGTCCAGTAAGGCTGGTCGTGATGCCACGGCGTTGCGGTCTGGGTGCCGGGGTCCTTCACCAGAACATGTTCGTGAAACAGGTTCACCTTCGTGCTGCCGAACAGGGCCGCGACCTTGGCGGCAATGCCGCTTTCCCGGACAAAGGCGCGATAGCCGTCGATACGGTCCCAGTTGCAGTAATCGCCGAAGTAGAAGCCGTCTGCCCCCTCCGGTGTGTAGACCTTGCCGAAAGGTCCGGGACTGGCGATGTTCTGGTCCACGGCCTCCCGCAACCGGGCCAGCCAATGCGCATTCGCCGCGCCCTTCAGTACCACCACACCGTCGCGCCGGAAGGCTTCGATGGTCTCATTGTCCAGCATGGTTGCGGCTCCCTCCGTCTGCGTTTCGTCGCGGGAATGTAGCGCCCGGCAACGGAATGCGCCACGATCAAGCGACTGGATCGGGGAAGGGACCAAGGGCATGGCGCGCAAACCGAACATCCTGTTCATCTTCAGTGACCAGCACCGGCATGACGTGATGGGCTGCGCGGGTCATCCGACTGTCGCAACCCCCAATCTGGATGCCCTGGCCGCACGCGGTGTCCGCTTCACCAAGGCCTGGTGCCAGAGCCCGATCTGCCAGCCGTCGCGTGCATCCCTGATCACCGGGCAGCACCCCTATGACCTGGGCGTGTTCTACAATGATGCGGCGTCGGCCACCCATGCCTCGACGGATCTGGATGAGGCGGGGGAGATCAGTCCCGACTGGCCCACGTTCATGAAGCAGCTTCAGGCGGCCGGGTATGAGACGGCCAGCATCGGCAAGACCCACTATCACGGCATCCCGACGCGTGACGAGGTCGTGGCTGCGGGCGGCAAGGTCGACTTTCGCCGCTATGACGGGCTGGTCCGCAGTTTCGGCTGGGATCATGTGGTGGAGGAGTACGACAAGTATGTCCACTCGGCCCGTGCCTTCCGCACGCCCTACGCCGACTATCTGGACGGTCTGGGGCTTGGGGACGCCTATCGCGACCAGATCCGCAGTGTCTTCCGGCTGACGCCGTCACATTGGCGTGGGGAAACCAGTGTGGTGCCGCAGGAACATGATCTGACCAGCTTTCTCGCCGACCGGGCCGTGGACTGGCTGCAGCATCGGGAAACCGGAAAGCCCTTCCTGCTGAAGCTGGCTTTCGTTCAGCCCCATGTGCCGCTGATCGATGACCCTGACTGGGCCGCCCACTACGCCGAGGCGGAGATCGATGTGCCCGACATGACACCACCGGAGGCGGTGAACGGGGAATGGGCACATTACCTCGGCTTGCTCGCCGGTCATTCGCAGCGCGAGACCATGACAACGGACTTCGTGCGGGAAGGGATCAGGCATTATCTCGGCATGGTCTCGCTGATCGACCAGAAGATCGGCAGCGTGCTGGATACGCTGGCGGCAACCGGTGAGCTGGACAATACCTGGATCATCTACTCCTGCGATCACGGGGAGATGCTGGGCACGCATGGACTCTGGGCGAAGATGAACTTCTATCAGGGCTCGGCCCAGGTGCCGCTGATCGTGGTGCCGCCCCGCCCGATGCGGGGCCGGACAGATGATGCCGTCGTCGAACTGACGGACATTGCGGCCACCATCACCGATATTGCCGGCACCGAACCGCCAGCCGGGTGTCGCGGGCAGTCGCTGGTGCCGCAGGTGCTCGGCGGGACCCGGATTGATCGGGAGGTCGCCTATGCGCGCATACAGTCCTATGCGGCCATGCGGACGGACCGGTTCCGCTTCACCATGGAAATGCGGTCCGGGGTGCCATGCGAGCTGTTCGACATGGCCAATGACCCGGATGAGACCGTGAATCTGGTCAATGATCCTGCGCGTGCGGCACTGGTCAGTGAAATGAAAGGCGCGCTGATCGACCTGCAACAAGGCGGTTGAGGGAGGAGCTATCCGCTGCCGATCGCATTCCGGAGCCATCGCCCGGGCGGACAGTCACTTCGTCGCGACGGCGCCTTCGACCGGCAGTTCCCTTGCCGCTATCTCGTCCAGCCAGGGCAGTGACGCGGCCTGGGTATCCATTGCCTCCCTGTGCGCCATGAAGGCCTTCAGATTGTTGCCGGCGAGCTTGATGCCCGTCGGCAGCTTGATCGACAGCGGGTTCACCTGCTTGCCGTTCTTCAGCACCTCATAGTGCAGGTGCGGACCGGTGGAGCGACCGCTGGTGCCGACATAGCCGATGATCTGTCCCTGGGTGACGCGGCTGTTCCTCTTCAACCCGCGCCGATAGCCGCGCATGTGGGCGTAGGCGGTGGAGTATTCGCTGTTGTGGCGAATGCGGATGTAGCGGCCATAGGTGCCATTGGTGCCGATATAGTCGATGACACCATCACCCGCTGCCTTGATCGGCGTACCACTGCGGGCGGCGAAGTCCGTGCCCTTGTGCATCCGGGTATAGCCGAGCACCGGGTGCTTGCGCTTGCCGAAGCCGGACGAGAGGCGCGCGCCGTCGATGGGGGTGCGCATCAGTGTCTTCCGGACACTCTGGCCCTTGGCATTGAAATAATCCGCGCGCGGCTCGCCTTTCGGGTGGAACCGGTAATAGGTCAGTGGCTTGCCGGAAAGCGTCAACGATGCGGCGAGCACCTGGCCGGTCTTGGCGACATTGCCGCTCTCATCGACGAAACGCTCATAGACCAGCTCGAACGAATCACCGGTCCTGATCTCGCGCTGGAAATCGACGTCGAAACTGAAGATGCGGATCAGTTCGATCAGCACCTCATGCTCCAGCCCGGCCCGGTCGGCCGCGAGGAACAGCGAATCCTCGATCACGCCGCGCCCACGCACCAGTTCCTGGGCGAACTCCCTCAGGTCTTCCCGGCCCACGAAGTCAGCCTCTGCCGCTTCATCGCTGTCCAGCCCCTCGATCTCCCGGCTCGCGATCACGGTGCGCTCTACATTCTCCTGTATGCGCACTTCCGCCAGCAGGTCGTTGCTGCCGTCGAACAGGATGGTCAACTGCTGCCCGGGGCGCAGGCGTCGCAGGTCGGTCAGCTTGCCGAGTGCCCGCGAAGCATTGTGGGCGCTGACATTGTCGGCCCCGGCCTTGGCCAGTGCGGCGGCGAGTGTGTCACCACTCTGGATGACGGCATCGACCCGGCGGGCAGTGGTCGGCGTATCGCTCTCCGATACCCCATCATTCTCCAGGCCGAAGGATTGCCGTTGTTTCTGCAGACGCTCGAAGAAGGCATCCAGATCACTGTCACGGCGCGGCGTCAGCAGGACGTCCGACGCGTTCGGACGGGTCGTGTCCACCGCCGCAAGCGCGCCACCGGGACCTTCATCGGTCTGGCTGGCAACAATCAGGGCGATCAGGCCGGCCGCGGCTGCGCAGACGGCGCCCACGGCGATCCAGCGACGGATGGTTCCTGTTTCGGCGGTTTCGGCAGTCATGGTCATTCACCGGCTGGTTCTGGGTTGGCGAAGTGTCCGAACCATCGCCGGACGAATCACGCTTGGAATCCAAGTGTTTCGCGCACGGGGGGAAGATGCTCGCAATCCCGTGGAACTGTCAAGATCGCCGCTGAGCCGCAGCCAGCCCGGGTCTTGCCCGCCAAAAATGCGGCGATGCAAAAAAACTGTCATGCGGGCTGTTGACAGGTCGGGCGGCAGGGGCCTATAAGCCGCCTCCGCTGCAGGGCAATACGCCCCGACGCGGCACCGGGTGCCTCGGCAGCCGGGCTTTCCAGAAGCCTCTTGGCCACGGAATTTGCCGACTGCCCCGGTGGTTGGCACTGCTGTTTGACATGGTTGGATTGAAGGGGATGTGAGGCTGGCGGTTTTGCC
>JARGNO010000067.1 GCA_029213165.1 Minwuia sp. | reverse complement strand
AGGGGGAAGCCGGTGGCAAGCTCGCCATCGTCGGCTGGGGTTCGACCTATGGTCCGATCAGCCGTGCGGTCTCCAACATGCGGGAACAGGGCAAGGACGTCGCGCACATCCATCTGCGCCACATCTGGCCGTTGCCGCGTAACCTCGGGGATCTGCTGTCGTCCTACGACACCGTGATCTGCCCGGAAATGAACAATGGACAGCTTTCCACCGTCCTGCGTGCCGAATATCTGATTGATGTGAAGCCGCTGACAAAGGTGGAGGGCATGCCCTTCAAGATCAGGGAAATCGAGGCGGCCATCGATGCCGCGCTCGACGCCTGAAGGGAGAGAGAACCATGAACCAGCAGGCACCCATCGTCTACAAGCCGAAGGATTTCGCCACGGACCAGGAAGTTCGCTGGTGCCCCGGTTGCGGTGACTACGCGATCCTGAAAGGTGTTCAGAAGACACTGGCGGAGATCGGCACCGCGCCGGAGAACGTGGTGTTCGTGTCCGGCATCGGCTGCGCCGCACGCTTCCCCTATTACATCGAGACCTATGGCTTCCACACCATCCACGGCCGCGCACCGGCAGTGGCGACGGGGGTGAAGCTGGCCAACCCGGACCTGGATGTCTGGCTGGTGTCCGGTGATGGTGATGCCATGTCGATTGGCGGTAACCACATGATGCATCTGCTGCGTCGCAACATCGATGTGAACTACCTGATCTTCAACAACGAGATCTATGGCCTGACCAAGGGACAGTATTCGCCGACTTCGCGGCTGGGTACGCGTTCACCCTCCACGCCGGCCGGGTCGATCGACGCACCGGTTTCGGCCTGCGGGCTGGCACTTGGGGCGGGCGGTCGGTTCGTGGCACGCGGCATCGACCGCGGCCAGAAGGACCTGCCCGGTATCCTGAAGGCGGCGCACGCCCACAAGGGCGCGTCCTTCGTCGAGATCCTGCAGAACTGCATCGTCTACAATGACGGCGTCTTCGACGGTGTGGTCGACAAGAGCGTGGCGGGCGAGGCCCAGATTCACGTGAAGCATGGGGAGCCGCTGCGCTTCGGTGCCGACAACGCCAAGGGTCTGCGGTTCAATGCCAAGGCCATGCGTCTGGAAGTCGTGACGGTTGGCGAAGATGGCGTCAGTGAAGATGACATCATCATTCACGACCAGACCAATCTGGCCCTGGCACAGATGCTGGCGGCGATGGATCGCCCCGACTTCCCCGTCGCCGTGGGCGTGATCTACGATAATCCTGCTGACGTGACATATGATCAGGCCGTGCGAGCTCAGAACGAGAGCGCGAAGGCCGATGCGAAGATCACCAGCATCGACCAGTTGCTGCGTTCCGGCGCAACCTGGCAGGTGGATTGACCTGACTTGTCGGATACCCTGCCTGACCTGACGCAAGCGGCGAACTACCGGCGCTGGATCACGGATCGCATCCGCTATTGCGATACCGACCAGGCCGGACATGTGAACAATGTCGCCTATGCCGCCTATGCCGAGACCGGGCGGCTGGACCTGATGCATGGTGTCATCCGCCCGCAGATGCCTGAGGGACTGCGGTTCATCGCAGCCTCCATCACCGTCAACTACCTGCGCGAGACCCACTATCCGGGGGAGGTTCGCATCGGTACGGGTGTTGCCCGTATCGGGCGTACTTCGATCACCGTGGGGCAGGGGATATTCAAGGATGACCTGTGTGTCGCGACAGCCCTGGGAACGGTCGTGCTGCTTGACGGTTCCGCACCCACACCACTGACCGGGCCGCTGCGGGCGATGGCGGAGCGCATGTTGCTGGGCTGACGACACGGCTGGCCGGGCAGGAACCGTCCCAGTGGGCAGATTCTGCCGGGGCATAGCTGCCGGGTCGGCAGGATTTACCCGGCAAGAGTTGCCCTGGTTAACGTGATTTCAAAAAAAACGCATATTCTTCAAAAGGTTATTTGGTTTGGTTAACTGGCCTGACGGTTGCTCCTGAGGAACCGGGCAAAAAGCCCAGTGAACCCAAATGATCCAGAATGGAGAATTGAAATGCTGTCAGTGAACACCAACAACGGCGCGATGACCGCGCTGCAGAATCTGAACCAGACCAACAAGCAGCTGAACGAAGTTCAGTCCCGCATCAACACGGGCCTGAAGGTTGCGACTGCGAAGGACGATGGTGCCACGTTCGCCATTGCCCAGAACATTCGTTCCACTGTTGCCGGCCTGGACGCAGTTAAGGGAAGCCTTGATCGCGGTGTCTCCTCTGCCGATACAGCCATCGCGGCTGGTCAGTCGATTTCCGATCTTCTCATCGAAATGAAGGAGAAGTCGGTTGCGGCGACCGATGCGAGCCTGGATACGTCGAGCCGGACTGCCCTGAACAATGACTTCGCGGCTCTGCGTGATCAGATCTCGACCATCGTCAGCAATGCTGAATTCGATGGCGTGAACCTGATTGACGGTTCCCTTTCGTCCATCGCCGTCCTGGCGAATGACGAAGGTTCCACGATCACGGTTTCTGCACAGAATCTGTCGGCCAACACTGGTCTTGGTGTTGCATCGGTCGATCTGACCACAGCAACGAATGCTGCGGCGGCCCGCAGTGCAGTCGAATCGGCGATCCAGACCGCCAACTCGCGTCTTGCCTCCATGGGTACGGATGCGAAGAGCCTCGAGATCCACAAGGATTTCGTGGGTCAGGTCCAGGATACGCTGACTGCTGGTATCGGCAATCTCGTCGATGCCGACCTGGCGAAGGAAAGTGCTCGCCTCCAGTCGCTGCAGATCAAGCAGCAGCTGGGTACGCAGGCCCTGTCCATCGCGAACCAGGCTCCGCAGTCGATCCTCGGTCTCTTCTAAGTCGGGATCGCGTAACCGGGATATGGGGACTTCGGTCCCCATATCCCCCGCGCGCCCCGCAATGGTTGCGGCGTCGAGAACGACACAAGCAAAAAAAGTCGTCCGTGCTGCATCCTGAACCGGGGCTCGCCCATCGGGGGATGGCACTATGATAACCAACCTGGTGACGGATCTGTCCCAGGCGATCGGTCGGACACCGCCTGCACGGGCCGTTTCTGATCGTGAGACCGAGCCTGACAAATCGGTCGAGACGAAGGACTACAAGGCCGAGCGGGAAGCGGCGCAAAAGGAAGAGGATCCCAAGGTGGATCGCCAGCGGATCACCGACACGATCACCGCTGCCCTGCGCAACGACTTCCCGGCCAATACCAACCTGCAGATCGATATCGCCGAC
This sequence comes from Minwuia sp., assembly GCA_029213165.1. Lineage (GTDB taxonomy): Bacteria > Pseudomonadota > Alphaproteobacteria > Minwuiales > Minwuiaceae > Minwuia. Next base: position 16,341 of record JARGNO010000067.1, on the reverse strand, counting down.
GCCACCGGCAGTTTTGTCTACAAGGCTGTTGATCGTGATTCCGGTGAGGTCGTGAAGCAGTTTCCTGCCGCCGATGTTCTCGAACGGCTGGAGCGTATGGCCAAGGTCCAGGGACTGGGTATCGACAGCCAGGTCTGAACGACCGGACTGTCGCGTTGCTCAGTAACTCGCCTTCAGACTGCCGGGCGCCCCATTGGCGTCACCGGATTCGCGCGCACCTTCCACCGCGTCCGCCAGGTCTGACAGCCAGGCAGGGCGCGCTGGCGCGTGAAGCATCGACAGCATCAGATGCATGCCCCTTGGCTGCTGGGTCAGGCCGGGAAGCCAGCCCCTTTCCGCCATGCGCTCGGCGACCTGAAACATGTCCACGTCATCACTGCCGAAGTTGAGGATTGTCAGGTCAGGCTCCGCATGCAGCTTCAGGCCGGGGATTGCACGAATGCCGACTGCGTAAGCCTGCGCGTTGGTGATCAGATCCGCCGCGATGGCCCGGTATCCCGCATGTCCAAGATGGTTCATGACAGCCCACGCGCCGGCGACCCCGCCACCCGGTCGGGTGCCGACCAGCGTCTGGGTGACAAACCGGCCGTTGGCCCAGACGTCCAGGTCGAAGGCGTTGCGTGCCATGTCCTCCGGATCGCGAAAGAAGACGGTGGAGGCAGGCTTGGGGCAGAAACCGAACTTGTGCAGGTCCGCCGAAAGGGACCGCACGCCGGCAAGGAACATGTCGCAGACCGGCAGCTCGACGCCATTGGCACGGGCGAAGGGCAGGACATAACCGCCGACACAGGCATCCACATGCAGCCAGAGATCCTCCGCCAGCGCCAGCTCTGAAAGTGCGGTGATGGGATCGACGACGCCGAACGGAAAACAGGGCGCTGAACCGACGATCAGCATCGTGTCCTGATCCACCGCGTCGGCAATGGTCGCAGGATCTGCCCGGCGGTCCTGTCGCAGCGGGCGGCGGCGGACATCGATATCCATGGTGATCGCCGCCTTCTCGAAAGCCGGATGGGCACTCTCCGGCAGCACCATGTTCAGTGTCCTGCCCCGGCCATGTCGGGCGCGGTGGTGTTCCCGCGCCGCCTTCACGGCCAGAAAGATGCTCTCGCTGCCGCCGCTGGTCATGTGCCCGACCGCCTGATCGGGTGCGCGAAACAGGTCGAGCGCCATGGCGACGACGTCGTCTTCCATGCGTTTCAGACTCTGGAAGGCGCGTTTTGCCCCCAGCGCGTTCTCGGCGAAGAACTGGTTGAAGGCGGCCTGTCCCACCTCCTGCACGCTGTCAGTCGCCTTGAAGACGAACAGGGGCACCTTTCCGGCGCGCCAATCCGTGTCCCCCTGTGCCATCTCCGACATGCGTCGGGACAGTTCGGGCCATTCCGTGCCGTGCTCAGGCAATCCAATGCGTTTCATGCCTGGCAGGATAAATCAGTCGAGGGATTTCAGGTAGGCAATCAGATCGTCGCGCATGCTGCCACGCTTGATGCCGACGAACTGCATGACCGTGCCGGGAATGTATTCCCGCGGGCCACGGATGAAGTCCCTCAGATTCTCTTCGGTCCAGACCATCGCTTCGGCCTTGCGGGCAAGGAACGCATCGGAATAGCGGTAATCGCTGACGGCGGCCACGGGGCGGCCAACGACACCGTCCAGCTTCGGTGCGGCAAGCGGGTCGCCCGGCAGGGGGATATGGCACTGGGCGCAATACTGGCGAAACGCAGCTTCGCCCTTGTCGATATTGCCGGCACCGAAGGCTGTCCCGCCCGAAAGGGTCAGAAAGACGAAGATCGCCCTTGCCGAGTGCCTGAGGATTGCGCGCATGCCGTCTGCCTCCGATGCCATTTTCTTCGGTTCTGCGTTCAATCTGGCGATCACCCGGCGTCATTCAATGGTGATCATCACTCCAGCGGCAATTGGCGCTTCAGCCATCCCGGTCCGGCGGCGCTGCCCAACATGCCCTCACCAATATCGCGCACATTGCTGAACCCCTGCCGCCGCAGGAACGCCGCCGCATCGCTTGACCGGACGCCGCGGGCGCAGATCAGCGCAATGGGGCGGTCGCGCGCATCACCTGCAATGGCAAGCACATCCTTCAGGAAGCCGCTTTCGCCACCAACCTGCCACCAGCTCGCCCGCGCGGCACCTTTCGGCACGCCCGTCCAGGCCCATTCCGGGGCGTTGCGGATGTCGATGATCAGGACCTTGCCCGACCTGGCCTCCATCCATGCCTGATCCGGCGACAGCAAAGGCACATCCGCGCCCGCCGCGAAGGGCGTCAGCAGCATCAGGATCAACAGATGCAGGCGAAGCTGTCTCATGCCGAGCAGCAGAACCGCGACCGCAGCTCCGTGCAACTCAATGGCGCGTGAGGCCCGATTCACAGGAAGCCATGATCCTTGAACCAGACCAGACTGGCCTCCGTCGTTGTCGCCGGATTGTATTCCAGACCGACGGGGCCAGGATATCCCATCGCGTCCACCAGGCGCAGAAACCAGTCGAAATCGATCTCACCCACGCCTGGTTCGTGCCGGTCTGGCGGGTTGGCGATCTGGATATGGCCGATGCGGTCGTACAGATGACGAAAGGCGCGGGTCAGGTCGCCGGTCATGATCTGGGTGTGATAGGCGTCGAACTGCAGCCGCACGTTCGCCGCCCCGATCCGGTCAAGCAGTCGGCAGGCATGATCGTTGGTTGTCAGGAAATATCCGGGGCGGTCGACCGTGTTCAGTGGCTCCAGCATCAGTCGTACCCCGGCTGACCCGGCTTCGACGGCAGCCTGCTTCAGGTTCGCGACCAGGCAATCGTTTGCTGCTGCGTCCCCGGGGTTGCCATGCCCGGCCATGACGTGAATGCCCGCTGCGCCAATGGCTGTCGCTGTTTCCAGTGCCTGCGCCATCAGCCGTTCGAACTCGCCTCGCCGGTCGGGCTGTGCCGCGCAGCCGATGTCGCCGGCCTCCGCGTTCGGCATGGGCGTGTTGATCAGGGTGATATCGACCATGGCGGCCCGTGCCGCTTCGGCAATCTCCCCCCTGTCATGGGCATAGGGGAACAGGATCTCGACGGCACCGATGCCGGCATCGCGTGCTGCCTGAAACCGGGAAAGGAATGGCCGTTCCGTAAACAAGAGGTCTATGTTTGCATCGAACCGGGGCATTGCAGTCCCTCCCGCGACGGTGAATTCTGAGGTGGCCACTATTTCCACTGCCAAGTCCAAAGGCAACCATGCCTCTGACACGACCTGGCTGGAGCAGGGGCAGGGGGGCGTGTTGCATCTGAAGGGGGACTGGACGGTCGCGCACGCGCGCAGGATCGACAGTCTGATCCTGCAGGCGCGGTTTGAACCTGGGTCCGTCAACCGGCTTGATCTGGCTGGCGTCACCGGCTTCGACACCACGGGTGCCTGGCTGTTGCTGAAACTCGCGGACCGGCTGTCGGTGGCCTTGCCGGAGGGGATGGCCGCCGCACCACATGGCGTGCCGGAACTTGTCCAGCGCGTGTCCGCCGCGCGGGCCGAGCCTGCCGAACCGTCGCGGCGCGGCAATCCGTTTGTCATCATCCTTGCGCGCCTGGGCAACGCCACGCTGGAGGCAGGCCGTGAAGCCGGGGCCATGCTCGGCTTCATGGGGGCGACCGTGGCCGCCGCGATGGCGGCGCTCCGCCGCCCGGCGCGGCTGCGACTGACCGCGACGGTACATCACATGGAACGGGCGGGACTGAACGCCCTTCCCATCGTTGGCCTGATCTCGTTTCTCGTCGGTGTCGTGCTGGCCTTCCAGGGGGCGGCGCAGTTGCAGCGGTTCGGGGCCGAGATCTTCGTCGTCAACCTGATCGGCGTCTCGGTGCTGCGGGAGATCGGGATCCTGCTGACCGCAATTGTCGTCGCCGGGCGGTCCGGCAGTTCCTATGCCGCCCAGCTCGGTTCGATGAAGGTGAACGAGGAAGTGGACGCGCTGCGCGCCCTGGGGCTGGATCCGATGGACGTGCTTGTCCTGCCCAGGGTATTGGCGCTGTTCCTGATGATGGGGCCGCTGGCCCTGTTCGCCGATCTGATGGGGCTGATCGGTGGCGGGCTGATGGCCTGGGTGGCGCTGGACATTCCGCCGACGCTCTATGTCGACCGGCTGACGAATGCGGTATCGCTCTGGACCCTGCTGGTCGGGTTGGTGAAGGCGCCGGTGTTCGGTGCCCTGATCGGTCTGGTGGGGTGCTATGCGGGACTGCAGACCGGCGGCAGTGCCGATTCCCTTGGCCGCCAGACCACGATCGCCGTCGTTCAGGCGATCTTCATCGTCATTGTGGTAGATGCCATTTTCTCCATATTCTTCAACATTGTCGGAGTTTGATCTGAGATGGAGGTTGAGGAAGAAAGCAAGCCGATCATCCGCGTGTCGGGGCTGCTCACGCGCTTCGGATCGCAAGTGGTGCATGAGGGGCTGGATCTTGAAGTCAGGAAAGGGGAAGTGCTGGGCGTCGTTGGTGGTTCAGGCACCGGCAAGTCCGTCCTGCTGCGGACCATAATCGGACTGAACCGCCCGGCAGCGGGCAGGATCGAGGTCTTTGGCCAGGAACCCGCCGGACTGGATGCCGCTGACCGGCGGCAACTGGAGCAGCGCTGGGGGGTGCTGTTCCAGAACGGTGCGCTGTTCAGTTCGCTGACGGTGGCAGAGAACGTCGAGGCCCCGATGCGCGAACATGCTGATCTGCCACCTGCCCTGATGGACGAACTGGCGGGGCTGAAGATCGCGATGGTCGGCCTGCCGCACGAAGCATGTGCCAAGTTCCCGTCCGAGCTGTCGGGCGGGATGCGGAAGCGGGCCGGTCTGGCGCGGGCGCTGGCGCTGGACCCCGAGATCGTGTTTCTTGATGAACCGACGGCTGGGCTTGATCCGGTCGGCGCGGCTGACTTCGACCTGCTGATCCGGGAATTGTCCGACACGCTGGGACTGACCGTGTTCATGGTGACCCACGATCTGGACAGCCTGTATGCGATTTGCGACCGTGTGGCGGTTCTGGCGGAGCGAAAGGTCCTGGCTGTCGCGCCGATTGCGGAACTGGAAGAGCATCCGCATCCCTGGCTGCAAAGCTATTTTCACGGCCCGAGGGCGCGTGCAGCCCGAAAAGCGAGGCAATGATGGAAACCCGTGCCAGCCACGTGCTGATCGGCAGTGCGGTCCTGCTGTTTACCCTGATGTTCATGGGCATGGTCATATGGTTGTCGAGTGCTGATATCGACAGTGAAACAAAGACCTATGACATTTTCTTCAGAGGATCTGTTGCCGGTCTGGCGGTGGGCGGCGATGTCCGCTATCGCGGCATCAGGATCGGGCGTGTGCTGGAGATCGTCATTGATCCGGATGATCCCAGCCAGGTGCGGGCCGTTGTGGATGTGGACAAGGCAACGCCAATCCGGGAAGGCGATGTTGCCAAGCTGAAGCTGCAGGGCATCACCGGCGTTGCCTATGTGAACATCGAAGGCGCGGTGGCCCGCAGCCCGCTGCTGACCACCCCGCCGCTGGCCGAACGGCCGATCATCCCCTCTGCGCCGTCTGAACTGGAACGCCTGTTCTCGGGCGCGCCGGAACTGCTGGGGCGTGCGATCATCGTTTCCGAACGGCTGGCCGACTTGCTGGGGGAAGACAATCAGGCCCAGTTCGCCGGTATCCTTTCGGACCTGAAGCTGCTGACCGGCACGCTGGCCAACCAGCAATCGGGGATCGAGAACACCCTGATCGCGATGGAGCGGAGCGCGGCCAGCGTCGCCTCTGCGGCGGGCAAGGCCGATGCCCTGGTCGATGACCTGTCCGAGACCATGGCCGTGGCGCGCGGGACCATGATCGGTATCGATCAGGCCGTGTCGGTGGATTTCGGCGCACTGGTGAACGAACTGCGCGCCACCAACCGGGATCTGGCAGCCACCATGACCTCCGTGAACAGGATCGTGCAGGGCAGTGAGCAGCCGCTGGTCGATTTCACCCATGACGGGCTGTCGGAGGCGCAGCGCTTCATCACGGAGGCACGTCTGATGGTGGCGGCAATCTCCCGCCTGACCGAGAGGCTGGAGTCAGGCGGGGCGCAGACCCTGCTGGGAGTTGAAGCAGCGGAGGTCGATGCGGAATGAAACAGATGACCCGACTGACCCTGGTCGCCCTTTCTCTGCTGACGGCGCTGTCCCTGGCAGCCTGCGGCAACTTCCTGGGGGTGCCGAAAGCGGCATCCAATATCTTTACCCTGACACCGAAGAGCACGTTCCAGGCCGGGCTGCCGGCGGTCGAATGGCAACTGGTGATCGAGGAACCGCTGGCGGCTGGTGGTCTGGACAGTTCACGCATTGCGGTCAAGCCGAACGAGATCGAGCTGAAGTATTTCTCCGACAGCCGCTGGACCGAACGCGCGCCCAAGATGATCCAGACACTGCTGGTGGAGAGCTTCGAGAACAGCGGCACCATCGTGGCCGTGGGGCGTCAGGCCATCGGCCTGCGCTCCGATTTCAGCCTCAAGACCGAACTGCGGGAGTTCCAGGTGGAGCCCTATCGCGGTGGCGTCGTCCGGGTTCGGGTCAATGCAAAGCTGATCCGTCAGCCGCGCCAGCTGATCATCAATTCGGCCAGTTTCGAGGCGACGGCCCAGCCGGAGGGTACGGGTATGCTGGCCAATATCCGCGCCTTCGACGCTGCGCTGGGGGCCGTCCTGCGTGACATCGTCGAATGGTCGATCCTGGAAGGCCAGGCAGCGCACGCCACCGCACGGCGCTAGGGGGGCTCCCATGACCCGCCTCAGGCGCAGCGCCGTCCTGTTCCTGCTCGGACTGGGAATCATGACCGTGATTGCCCTGGCAGGCGTACTGATCGCCGGCAAGTCGCTGGTCGAGGTTCTCGCCGTCTCTTACCTGGAACGCCAGGGGATTGCCCCTGTCGAGCTGGATGTCACCGCACTGGACCTGTCTGGCATCGGCTTGCGGGGCATCAGGATCGGGTCGGGCAGTACGCCCGGCATCAGCGTGAGCAGCCTCCGGCTCGACTTCGACGGGATCGATCTGTCCGCCGTTCACGTCCAGGGCCTCTGGGTGCGGGCGTCCTACGAAGGTGGCGTGCTGGATGTCGGACCCCTGAGCAGCCTGTTGCAGGGGCCGGAGCAACCTGTCGATTCACCAACATTGCCGTCCACGCTTTCGCTGCCCGTCGGCTTGCCGCCGGTGACCATTGACGGGGCCATGCTGAACCTCGCGCTGTCGCAGGAGTTCCTGATGCTGCGCCTCGACGGAAGCTACCTGCTCGATGGCGGGCGCCTGACCGGTGTTGGTCCGGTCCGCCTGAGTGGCTCCCGGGCCTCCGGTTCCGGGACCATGGAACTGGCGTTCGAACGGGACCTGACCGGTGGCGTGGTGATCGCGGCGCAGGATGTGGCCCTGTTTCCGCCCCGCTTCCGCGAAGCCATCCGCCTGGACCGTCTCGACCTGGAAATGACCCGGCAGGCCGACATGCTGACGACTGACCTGATCGCGGCCCTGGGAACGGGAAATCTCTCTGCCAGCCTTCTGGTCGCCGCGCCGTTCGACAGGCCTGCAGTGGACTTCGGCGTGCAGGCAACCCTGCCGGACACCGGCGTGCTCGACATGTTGTTCCCCCCGACTGACCGGAGAAACGGCACTGCAGGCGGCAGCCTGGCGGGCGGGTCGGCGGACATGGCCTTGGCAATGGTGGCGACAGCACAGGCCGACCTGATGGCGTTCGACCTGTCGGACATGCTGCGTACCGCATCGGGGTCCGTGCAGGTGACGGGAGCGGTCCGCTTGCCGGCAGATGCTCATCCCCTGCATCAGTACCTGGGCACGGCTGACCTCGACCTGTCGATGAGCGGCAGGATCAGGAACGGGGAAATGGACTTCAAGATCAACGAATTGTCCGGCAAGGCTGATCTTGTATCCGAGAATCTCTCGGTGTCTGGCGTCAGCATCCTGCATGACGGGACAGTGACCTTCCGCGCCACATCGGAGCAGAGCGGTTCGGTGGCGATGGGGGCGAAGCCATCCGCGACCCTGAATGGCGCGGTGCAGGTGAGCAGTCCGCCGCTGCGACTGGATGGGAATCTCGGTACCGTGAACATCTCGGAACGCGGCCTGGAACTCCTGAATGCCGACCTGCAGTTGTCCGGCCTGGCCCTGTCCGGCCTGTCCCTGGCAGGTCAGGCCTTGCCTGAAATGTCCCTGCAGCAGGTGCGCTATGGCGGCCACATCCGCATCGCGCAGACGCTGGGGCTGCTGGGGAAGCTGGAGGCCGGGACGGGGACACTCGCCCTCGGTGCCGCAACGGCAGAGGGTGCCAAGGTCGCGCTTGACCTGGATCTGGCTGCGGAGAGTGCCGTGCGATACCGGCTCCGGTTGAACGGGCAATTGCAGGCGGGGACCATGTCGGCAGCTGATGATGCCGTGGAACTGGTCCGGCCACGCCTTGAACTGGAAAACATCACCCTTGCCCGCGTTCCGGGCAAGGGGATCGACCTGGCGGGTGTCATCACCGCAAGTGCAGGATCATTGTCACTGGTGGATCTGGATGAAAACCAACTCACCTTCAATCCGTTGAGAGCTGAATTTGATGTTGATGGTCATGATTTTGGAAGCCTGTTCGGTACGCTTGACCTGCGCAGTGAAGGAATCGACGGCAGTGGTTTCGGCCGAACCGGTGTGATCGATATCCGGGGTCGCGTGCTGCCCTCACCGCAGAGCCTGAGCGCCCGTGTATCCGTCGCCGATATCAGGTTTGGGGCGGCGGATCTGGATCTGCCACCGCTGGCCTTTGCTGGGGAGATGCAGGCGACGGCAGAGGCGGGGAGCCTTTCCGGCAAGCTGGGCACGGGATCGGTCGTGGTCGATTTGACTGCCGGGACAAATCAGGCTGCGGGGGTCCCTGCCGCGAGCCTGACCCTTCCGCAGACATCGCTGCCACTCCTGTCCGACCTCTTGCGCGATGTGCTGCTGCCTGCCGACATGGCCCTGCCGGAGGGGACCGTGTCAGGTGTCGTGAATCTGGTGCTTGGTGATCCGCTGCATGCTGACTTGGAACTGGATCTCGCCAACGGCAGCGTGGCGATGCAGGAGGCCGCGCTGGCGGGAATCAACACGCGGCTGAGGCTGGAGAGCCTGTTGCCGCCCCGAACCGCCGGATCGCAGACCGTGCGCATCGCCCTGCTCTCCGGCCCGGCGGACATGCGGGACATCGTGTTGCAGTTCGAACTGGCGCAGGACGACGATGAAACCATCGCCCGCGTCCTGGACCTGCATGGCGATCTGCTGGGTGGACGGATGGCGATGCAGCCCTTCGAACTGCGGCAGGATGAAACGCGCCGGATGATCGCTGTCGGGCTGACCCACATCGACATGGCGGAGATCGTCGATCTGGCGGGGCTGGAGGATTTCATCCTGACCGGCAGCCTGTCAGGCACCCTGCCGGTGGAGATCGTGGGCGAGAGCGGCGTGGTGGTGCGCCAGGGCAGACTGGTGGCGGATGGACCGGGAACCTTGCGGCTGGACGGCGATGTGCTGCGCGGCATCCTGGGCCAGCAGGGCGGGGAGGAGATCGACCTGATGATCCGCACGCTGGAAGATTTCCGCTACGACCTGCTGGAAGTCAGCCTTGACAAGCCGCTGCAGGGCGAGACGAAGATGCTTGTCACACTCGGCGGACTCAATCCGGCGGTGCTGGACGGCCATCCTTTCCGTTTCAACATTTCGGTGAGTGGGGATGCGGATCGCCTTCTTGCGACCATATTGACCGTCTATCGGGCATCCAGTGGCGTGATCGAACAGGGCATCAAGTCCTTGCAGTAGCCCCGGTCAGGCCCCAGCATGTCGAAACGCATCTTCGGGAACATGGTCATGACAGCAATATCTGATGAGTGGCAGGGACAACGCCGTGCCGGATTGACCGGTATGGGCGCTGTGATGGTGCTCGCCGCGCTGCTGGGGGCCTGTACGCCGACAGTTCAGGTGGCGGCGCCGAAGGAGCCGATCACCATCAACCTGAACATCAAGCTGGATGCGGATGTGCGGGTCCGGCTGGAGGAAGCCGCCAAGAAGGATATCCAAACAAATCCGGGGATTTTCTGATGCTGCGCCGTACCTTTATGATGCTTGCCGCTGCCCTTTCTCTGACGGTTGCCATGGGCGGCAGTCCGGCCATCGCCCAGTCGCTGGACGCGTTGCGCAGTTCCGGTGCGGTCGGTGAACGCTTCGATGGTCTGGTGGTCGCGCGCGACGGCGGGGCGGCGACCGCGAAGTTTGTCGAGGGCGTGAATGCCCAGCGGCTGAACATCTATCGGGAACGTGCGGCGGCGCAGGGGGTTTCGCCCGAGCAGGTGGGCAGGGTCTATGCGCAACAGATTCGCAAGTCCGCGCCGCGCGGAACATGGTTCCTGCAGGACAATGGCAACTGGACCCAGTGAGGCTGTCACGGTAGTGAAGGATTTCGGGATCAGGGCCCGGTTCGGAATCATTCGGGGACAGGAATAGCGCGATGTTCAATCAGTTGAGGCTCGACAACCGGATTGCACTGGTAACCGGTGCGAGCCGCGGGCTTGGACGCTCGATCGCCATGGGGCTGGCGTCGGCCGGAGCCCGTGTCGTCGTCAATGCCAGAAGCGAGGATGCGCTGGCGCAGGTCGTGACGGAGATCGAGCACAAGGGCGGTCAGGCCGACCTGCGCTGCTTCGATGTCACGGATGAGGAAGCGGCGAAGGATGCACTGGCCTCCATCGTCACGGACCATCGCCGCCTGGACATTCTGGTCAACAATGCGGGCACGGTGGTCCGTTCCCCGCTGCTGGAAAGCACGACGGAGGACTTCCGCCAGGTCGTCGATACCAACCTGACCTCCCTGTATGTCATGTCGCGGGAGGCCGCGCGCCTGATGGTGCCGCGCGGTTATGGCCGCATCGTCAACATCGGTTCCGTCATGTCGCATATCGGTCGACCGAACATCGTGTCCTATGTCTCGACCAAACATGCCGTGGCCGGGCTGACCAAGGCGCTGGCGAATGAACTTGCGCCGAACGGTATCTGCGTGAACGGCATCGGTCCGGGGTACTTCGGGACCGAGTTCAATCGCCCGCTGATGGAGGACGCCGAGTTCACCGCTATGGTGGAAGGGCGGACACCCGTGGCGCGCTGGGGCGACCCCGACGAGATTGCCGGTGCCGCGATCTTCCTGTCTTCGGAGGCGGCGTCCTACGTCAATGGCCACATGCTGATGGTCGATGGCGGGCTGACGATCAAGCTCTAGACAGGACCGGTTGAGCGGCATGATCCGGTTCAGCATGCTGATGCTGGGTCTGCTGGTTCTCGGATCCGCTTTCGCGCCGACACTGCCTGCCGATGAGACGGTGGTGGCCTCCGCCACCGGTCGGATCAACCATGCGGGATTCCGCAACCGTTCCCATTGCACGGGCTTCGTCGTGACAGGTGGACATGTCGTGACAGCCGCCCACTGCATGCCCGGCTGGGACAGGGAGCAGGTGCATTTCCTGCGCGGCTATGACCGGGGCGATCTGGTGCAGCATGTCTCGGCACCACGCGCCGCCTGGCGAACCGTTCACGGGCGCGACATCGCCATTCTCTGCAACGCGGTGCCGGACGCGCCTGCCTTTGCGCTCGGTGACGGGCCGGTCGCACCTGGCGACAGGTTGCTTGTCCCCGGCTATGCCATCCCGCGCGAGCACATGCTGCAACATCACGAGTGCCAGGCCTGGAAGGTCGAGGACGGCGGCGCGATCCGGGTGGCCTGTCCTGTCCGGCCCGGTACTTCCGGCGCCCCTGTCCTGCAACCGGTTGCTGAGGGCTTCCGGGTCGTGGGCGTGATGTCGTCCAGCAGCCGGACGGCGGCGCGGGCAGACGGGCTGGATGCCGCCATGCTGGCACCCTGTGCGGCGCCATGAAATCCGTGCAATGATCGATGGATGCGGACACGGAGCGGCGTGCGCCAAACGTACTGACAGGAGTGCCGGATGCTGGGTGAATTGCGGGAGCGGATGCGGACGCAATTGCGTGCGGAGGAAGTCGCTGCAGTCAGTCACCTGGCCGTGCAGGCCGGTCTGACGGAGGCTGATCGCGCCGCCATTTCGGCCCGGGCCGCTGCGCTGGTGCGGGCAGTCCGCTCCGGCGGTGCTCCCACCATGATGGAAAGCTTTCTTGGCGAGTATGGCCTGTCCACCAGTGAGGGCGTGGCCCTGATGTGCCTGGCGGAGGCGATGCTGCGTGTACCCGACGCGGAGACCATCGACGACCTGATCCAGGACAAGATCGTGCCGCATGACTGGGCCGCGCATGTCGGCGATTCGGGTTCGCTGATGGTCAATGCATCCACCTGGGCGCTGATGCTGACCGGGCAGATGCTGGATGACCGGGAGGGCGGTGTGGTTGCCACCCTGCGTGGCATGGTGCGGCGCCTGGGCGAGCCGGTGATCCGCACCGCAGTGACCCGCACGATGCAGGAGATGGGCAACCAGTTCGTGCTGGGCCGCACGATCAACGAGGCGATCAAGCGTGCTGATCGCATGATCGCGAAGGGCTATCGCTATTCCTTCGACATGCTGGGGGAGGCGGCGCTGACAGCGGCTGATGCGGACCGCTACCACGCGTCCTATGCCAATGCCATTGCGCGGCTGGCGGAGCATGGCCGCGATTCCGGGATGCACGAGAGCACCGGAATTTCCGTGAAGCTTTCGGCGCTGCATCCGCGCTACGAATTTGCCCAGCGCGAACGGGCGGTGCCCGAGCTGGCGGCGCGGACGCTGGAACTGGCACGGGCGGCAAGGGATGCCGGCATGGGTTTCAACATCGACGCGGAGGAGGCCGACCGGCTGGATACCTCCCTGGATGTGATCGAGCGGGTGCTGCGCGATCCCTCGCTGGAAGGCTGGGATGGTTTCGGCGTCGTCGTGCAGGCCTACGGGCCGCGGGCGCACGCTGTCATCGACTGGCTTCACGCATTGGCCACCGAACTTGACCGCCGCATCATGGTGCGGCTGGTGAAGGGTGCCTATTGGGATACCGAGATCAAGAAGGCCCAGGTGATGGGGCTGGATGGTTTTCCCGTCTTCACCCGGAAGATCCACACGGATATCAGTTACCTGGCCTGCGCACGGAAGCTGTTGCAGGGGCGGGACCGGATCTATCCGCAGTTCGCGACCCACAACGCCCATACGACGGCAGCGGTGCTGCAGCTTGCGGGAGAGGAGCGCAGCGGCTTCGAATTCCAGCGCCTGCATGGCATGGGGGAGCGGCTGCACGAAATCCTGAAGGCGGAGAGCGGCGTGCCTTGCCGCATCTATGCGCCGGTGGGCGCACACAGCGACCTGCTGGCCTATCTGGTGCGGCGGCTGCTGGAGAATGGTGCCAATTCGTCATTCGTGCATCAGATCGTCGATCCGGCCATCGCGCCGGAGACCATTGCCGCCGATCCGATGCTTGGAATAGCGGGCGGCATCAGTGCCAACCCGGCGATCCGGCGACCGGCGGACCTTTTCAGGCCAGGCCGTCCCAATTCAATCGGCATGGACCTGACCGATCCGGTCACCGTGGCGGCGGTCGAGGACGGCCGCGCACCCTTTGCCGCGCCCTTTGTCTGGCAGGCCGGTTCGGGAACGGGCGGCAGTCGCGACGTGATCAATCCGGCACGTCCCGACGAGGTGGTGGGGCAGGTCGCGGAAGCCAGCGCCGATGACGCCGTTGCAGCCATCGACAGGGCGGTTGCCGCATTCTCCGGCTGGTCGGGAACGCCGGTTTCGGAACGTGCGGCAATGCTGCGCCGCGCCGCCGACCTTTACGAAGAACACATGGTCGAGTTCATGGCGCTTGCCACGCGGGAGGCCGGGAAGTCACAGCTTGATGGCGTGGCGGAAGTGCGGGAGGCCGTGGACTTCCTGCGGTACTACGCCGACCAGTCGCTGGTGGCGGAGCAGGAAGGCGCGCCGCGTGGCGTGATCGTCTGCATCTCGCCCTGGAACTTTCCGCTGGCCATCTTCACGGGCCAGGTGGCGGCGGCCCTTGTCACCGGCAATGCGGTGATCGCCAAGCCTGCGGAGCAGACGCCGCTGATTGCCGCGCGTGCCGTGGCACTGCTGCATCAGGCAGGTATCCCGGAGGATGCGCTGCAACTGGTCTGCGGCAATGGACCGACCGTGGGGCAACCGCTGACGGCCGATCCGCGCATCGCCGGGGTCTGCTTCACCGGGTCCACGGAAGTGGCGCGGATGATCGAGGGGCAGTTGGCTGAAACCGCGCCCGGCGCGATGCTGATTGCCGAGACCGGTGGTCTGAACGCGATGATCGTGGACTCGACGGCACTGCCGGAGCAGGCGGTGCGCGATATCGTGGCCAGTTCGTTCCAGAGTGCGGGTCAGCGCTGCTCCGCCCTGCGGATGCTCTATGTGCAGGAGGATGTGGCCGACAGGATCATCGAAATGCTCTCCGGGGCCATGGATGCACTCAGCGTCGGCGATCCCTGGGACCTGAGCACGGATGTGGGACCGGTCATTGACGAGGACGCGCGGACGGGCATTCGTGACTATTGCGCGGCGCAGAAGCAGGCCGGAAAGCTGGGCAAGCAGCTTGATGTACCGGACACGGGCCTGTTCGTGCAGCCGTCCATCGTGCGGGTCTCCGGCATCGAAGCGCTGGAGCGCGAAGTCTTCGGGCCGATCCTGCATGTGGCGACCTTCCGTGCCGCAGACCTGACGAAGGTCGTGCGGGCGATCAATGACCGTGGCTACGGGCTGACCTTCGGCGTGCATACACGGATTGACCGGCGGGTGCAGCAACTGGTGGATTCCATCGCGGTCGGCAATGTCTATGTGAACCGCAACCAGATCGGTGCAATTGTCGGCTCCCAGCCCTTTGGCGGGGAGGGGTTGTCGGGTACCGGGCCGAAGGCTGGCGGGCCACACTACCTTTCCCGGTTCCGCAAGCAGGAGGCTGAGGCCGCCGTGGTACCGGAACAGCCTTCGCTTGGCCGGGCTGAGGTCTCAGTGGCACTCGATGGACTGCGGAAACTCAAGGCGGGCGGTCGCGGCGACGAGGTGCTTGCCGCATTGCGCATCGCGTTGCGGGGCCGCGCACGTGCGGCAATGACCGCGGCGGCGGCGCTGGACATGGGGCCGGTTGACCTGCCGGGCCCCACGGGGGAGGCAAATTACCTCTGGCTGCATCCGCGCGGCACGGTGCTCTGTCTTGGCCCGGATGCCGATACGGCACTGGATCAGGCGGTGCAGGCATTGCGTTCGGGCAACCGTGTGCTGGTGATCGCGCCGGATGTATCGACCCGTATCCGCCCCCTCAGCCAGGCAGGGCTGCCGGTCGTGGCGCTGGACGGCTCGGTCGAACCGGATGCCCTGACGGAACTGGAATTCGATGCCGTGGCCTGCGCCCCAGGTTCTGCGGCATACCGCAAGGCGCTGGCGCGACGGCGGGGCGCGCTGCTGCCCTTGATCGACAGCCGGATCTGCCCGCAGGCCTATGCGCATGAGCGTGCAATCTGCGTCGATACCACGGCGGCGGGTGGCAATGCGGACCTGCTGGCATCGGCCTGACCCGTCTGTCAGTCGCCGGGCGCCGGAAACCGGTCATCGGGGAGCAGGTGATACTGATGGATGGGAGGGGGGAGCCGAAATGGCCGAAATGCTGTTCAGTCTGCCGACGGCGCCTGTCGTCGCTGTAAAGGGGGAGGCGAAGGCCTATCCAGTCGGTCGCATCTTCGGTGTGGGCCGGAACTATGCCGACCACGCGGCGGAGATGGGGGTCGAAGCGGACCGGGAATCGCCAGCCTATTTCACCAAGTCGCCGGGGGCGGCCTGTGAAAGCGGGCGCACTGTTGCCTATCCTCCGGGCACGAAGGACTTCCATTACGAGATGGAACTGGTCGTCGCGCTTGGCGCGCCTGTGTTCCGTGCGACAGCAGCAGAGGCGGAGGCTGCGATCTTCGCCTATGGATGCGGGCTGGACATGACCCGTCGCGACCTGCAGCAGGCCGCCTTCGCGAGGCGGCGACCGTCGGATCTGGGCAAGGATGTCGAGGATTCGGCTGTTTTCGCGCCGCTGACCCGGGCGGCCGAGTTCGGCGCGGTCGGATCGCAGCGCATCCATCTGGCGGTCAACGGCGACGTGAAGCAGGACGCGCGATTGAGCGACATGATCCACGATGTCGTCGGGATCATCGTTGACCTGTCGGGGTTCTATCACCTGCGGCCCGGTGACCTGATCATGACAGGCACGCCGGCCGGTGTCGGTCCTGTCATGCCTGGCGACGTCATTGCGGGCGGCATTGACGGACTGGACCCGGTCAACCTGACAGT
>JARGNO010000066.1 GCA_029213165.1 Minwuia sp. | reverse complement strand
GAGTTGATCGTGTCGAGCAGTGGCGTCTTGGATGTGTCGGCCAAGCATGGCCTCCCATTATTGTTCCCGCTGGCGCGCTCCGTTGCGGCAGCAGCGCCGCAACAGTCGGCCTTCAGGATCGGCGTTCGATCATGAAACGCGCGATGTCTTTTAATAGAAAGGCGTTTTGGCCAAACAAATCAAGGCGCGCAACCGCCGAATCGACCAGTTCGGTTGCGCGATTCCGCGCGCCCTCGACCCCCAGAAGACTGATGAATGTGGCCTTGCCCGCGTCCGCGTCCTTCGCAACGGCCTTGCCCATCTGCGCCGCATCGCCCTCGATATCCAGCAGATCATCCGCGATCTGGAACGCGAGACCGATCTCCAGCCCATAGGTTGCCAGCGCATTGCGCTCGGCCTTGGTCGCCCGCCCCAGTATGGCCCCGGCCTCGACGGACCAGGAAATCAATGCGCCGGTCTTCATGTCCTGCAGGCGCGTGATCTGCGCCAGGTCGTAGGTCTCGGTCTCGGCCTGCAGATCGATCATCTGCCCGCCAACCATGCCGTCCGCGCCAATGGCGTGGGCGAGGGTGCGGACCAGTTCCATGCGGATCTGCGGATCCGGGTCGGTCTCCGGTTCCGCCAGCACCCCGAAGGCGAGGGGCTGCAGAGCGTCACCGGCAAGGATCGCCGTCGCCTCGTCGAACTCCCGGTGGCAGGTCGGCTTGCCGCGCCGCAGGTCGTCGTCGTCCATGGCGGGCAGGTCGTCATGGATCAGGGAATAGGTATGGACCATCTCGACTGCAGCGGCGGCGCGCACGGCATTCTCCACCGGCACACCCAGCAGGTCGGCACTGGTCATCACCAGGAAGGGCCGCAGCCGCTTGCCCCCTGCAAACAGCGCATACCGCATTGCCGCGTGCACCCGTGCCTCCAGCGTGGCCGGCAGGGGCAGCAACCGGTCAATCTCGGCCTCCACTGCCTGCGCTGCGCCAGCCAGGGCGGTCGCCAGTCGGGTTTCAGACATCAGCCGTCATTCCGTGTCGAACGGGACGGCATCGCCGGGCCGGCCATCCGGGCTGATCACCAGCTTCTCGACACGCGCTTCGGCGGCCTTCAGCTTTGTTTCACAATGGGCCTTCAGCAGGCTGCCGCGTGCATACATGTCGATGGATTTCTCCAGATCGACAGCCCCGGACTCGAGCTTCTGGACAATGGTTTCAAGCTCCGCCAGCGCGGCCTCGAAAGTCAGGGCAGCAATGTCCTCTGGCATGGCCGTGTCGTCTGTCATGATCCCTCCGTTGGCGGCGCTGTTTCACCCTGCAGGGTCGAGACATGGACCCGTGTCGCCGACTGCAGGGCATCAAGGTCGTACCCTCCCTCCAGAACCGAAACAAGGCGACCGTCGCAACATTCCGTGGCGACCGTCATGATTTCTGCCGTGATCCAGCCATAGTCCGCGTCAGTCAGGTTCAGGCTGGCCAGCGGATCGCGTTCATGCCCGTCGAAACCCGCAGAGATGATCACCAGTTCCGGCGCAAAGGCGCGCAAGCGGGGCAGACCGGTCTTTGACCAGGCGCGCCGAAACGCCTCCGACCCCGCGGTTGGCTCCAGGCACAGGTTGACCAGATTGTCGGCGATACCCGTCTCATGCGCCGCACCGGTGCCCGGGTAAAGCGGCCACTGGTGAGAGGAGAGGTACATCAGGTCCGGATCATCGCGGAACCTTGCCTGTGTCCCATTGCCGTGATGAACGTCGAAATCCACAACGGCCACGCGGCGTATCCCATGCGCCTGCCGCGCGTGCAGGGCACCGATGGCGGCATTGTTGAACAGGCAGAAACCCATCGGGCGATCCGGCTCCGCATGGTGTCCGGGGGGGCGAACAGCGCAGAAGGCGTTATCGGCATCACCAAGGAAGACGGCATCGACCGCCGCGACGACCGCGCCCGCCGCGCGCCGTGTCGCCTCGGCTGATCCGGGCGAGACGATGGTGTCCGGGTCAAGGTTGCGCCGCCCGCTCTTCGGAATCGCGGCATTCAGTTTCTGCACGTAGGCATCCGAGTGCGCCAGCGCGAGCTGTGCGTCGGTGGCCAATGGCGCCTCCCGTCGCAACAGGTCGGGGTAGGAGGTCTCGTCGATTGCGTGGAACACGGCACGCAGCCGGTCCGGTCGTTCAGGGTGCCCGGTTCCGGTGTCATGGAACAGGCATTCCGTGTGCGTCATGAACAGGGTCGTCACTTGGTCCTCCTGCCACCAGTCGGGCACCAGCCCGGCACCAGATCGTGACCGGGGGTACTGCAAATAGCATTTGCCACTGGTACACGACACGTTAACTTCGCGCGGGGACCGGGCGGTCTCAAGGTCGAACAGCAGATCGCCTGAGAGGTCCCGGGGCAATCACGGGAGTATCCGGCTTGCGTCTAGGAATACAGCTTGTCGTCATCGCGGTACTTGGAGTCGTTGGCTACCTGATCTGGCAGGCGCGCGCCGATCTGCCGGTCATCGGCCCCTATTTCGCCGAATCCAGCGCCGGTTCCGGATTTGGCGCCGGCACGGTTCTGGTCGATGTCGCTCCGGTCACGTCGGAGCGGCTGGTGGACACCATTCAGGCCATTGGAACCACCCGCGCCAACGAGGCGGTGACGATCACCAGCAAGGTCGCAGGTCGTGTCGCCGACATTCGCTTCCGTGAGGGCGATACGGTGCGCCAGGGTACGGTGCTGTTGCGCCTGGATGCCGTGGAGATACTGGCGGAGCGGGATGAGGCGGTCGCGCGCCAGACCCGGGCCCGCCAGAACTACGAACGTGGCGTGAAGCTGCGTGACGCCCGCGCCGTGACGGCTGGCCGCACGGAGGAACTGGCCCAGGATCTCGCGGAGGCAGATGCCTCGGTTGCGCAGATCGAGGCACGGCTGCGCAATTATGAGCTCAAGGCACCGTTTTCCGGTCGTCTCGGCCTGCGAAAGGTCAGTCAGGGTGCTCTGGTGACGCCGGGTGACGAGATCGTGACCCTGGATGACATCTCCGTCGTCAAGCTGGACTTCGATGTGCCGGAGACCGCACTGGCATCCGTTCATCCCGGACTTCTGGTCACTGCCCGCACCGCAGCCTATCCGGATGTGGTGCTGGAAGGCGTTGTCGCCACGGTCAACACCCGCATCAATCCGGCGACCCGAGCCGTGACGGTGCGCGCCGAACTGGCGAACAAGGAGGGGCTGCTGCGCCCCGGAATGTTCCTGACCGTCGACCTCGCCTATGGCGCCAAGGATGGCGCGCTGATGATACCGGAGGAGGCGATAGTCGCCGTCGATGACGGCATGTTCGTCTTTGCCATCGTGGACGGGAAGGCGGAACGGCGTGCCATCAGTATCGGTCGCCGCAGGCCAGGTCAGGCCGAGATCGTCTCGGGTCTTTCAAAGGGTGAGATCGTCGTTGTCGGTGGCGTGCAGAAGGTCCGCCCCGGCGCTGAGGTGAGTATCCGCAACCAGCGTGGTGCTGCGGGTGAGAAACCATCAGCCTGACATGACCTGATCAGGCAGGGAGTTCGGCATGGTCCTTTCGGACATTGCAATCAAGCGACCGGTCTTCGCGACGGTGCTCAGTCTGGTGCTGATGATCTTCGGCATCTTCGCCTATCAGGGCATGACGATCCGCGAATATCCTGACATCGACCCACCCATTGTCTCCATCAACACCATCTGGCGGGGCGCGTCGCCGGAGATCATCGAATCCCAGATCACCCAGGTTCTGGAAGATGAGGTCGCCGGTATCGGTGGTGTGAAGAAGATCAGTTCGACGAGCCAGGAAGGCTCGTCGTCGATCTCGGTCGAGTTCAATCTCAGTCGTGACATCGATGCGGCGGCCAATGACGTGCGTGACCGCGTCAGCCGGGCCATCAATCGCCTGCCCGATGAAGCGGACCCGCCACGCGTCGCCAAGACTGAGGCGGACGCACGCGCGATGATGTGGCTGGTTCTGACCAGTGACAGGCTCAACGCGCTGGAACTGACCGACTACGCCGAACGCCAGATCATGGACCGTTTCAGTGTGGTGGATGGTGTCGCCCGTGTCCGGACAGGCGGCGGCAAGCGCTACGCCATGCGTATCTGGCTGCGCAAGGGTGAACTCGCCGCGCGTGGGCTGACGGTGACAGATGTCGAGAACGCCTTGAGACGTCAGAACATCGAACTGCCATCGGGGCGCATCGAGTCCGTTGAGCGCGAATTCGCGGTGAAGTCACGAACCGCCCTGCGCAGCGTCGATGAATTCCGCAATATCGTCGTTGCCGACAGGGAGGACTATTTCGTCCGGTTGAGCGAGATCGCCGATGTCGAGCTGGGACCGGAGGATGAACGGACCAAGTTCCGGGCCAATGGCCGGACCGCCATCGGTATCGGGATTATCCGGCAATCGAAGTCGAACACGCTGGCCGTTGCCGAGGGGGTCCGCAAGGAACTTCAGAACGTGACGCCCGGCCTTCCGGTCGGGATGGAGCTGGTGGTGTCCTTCGACCAGGCCGTCTTTGTCGAGGAATCGATACGCGAGGTCTATCGTGCGTTGGGCATCGCGATGGCCCTGGTGGTGCTGGTCATCTTCATCTTCCTGCGATCCATCTGGGCGACAATCATCCCCGCGCTGGCAATCCCGGTATCGATCCTCTCTGCCTTCATTGTCCTGGGGTCGCTGGACTATTCCATCAACGTGCTGACAATGCTCGCGCTGGTGCTGGCCATCGGACTGGTGGTGGACGACGCCATTGTCGTGCTGGAGAACATTCACCGGCGCATCGAGAATGGTGAGCCACCGTTGCTAGCGGCCACGCGGGGCGCGCGCCAGATCGCCTTTGCCGTGATCGCCACGACCATCGTCCTGGTCGCTGTGTTCGTGCCGATCTCCTTCCTGGAGGGCAATGTCGGGCGACTGTTCCGCGAATTCGGCATTGCGGTGGCGACAGCGGTCATCTTCTCAAGCTTCGTCGCCCTGACGCTCACACCGATGCTCTGTTCGAAATTGCTGCGTCCGAGCAAGAACGCAAGCGCGCTGGGGCGCGCCACCGAAGGCGTATTCACCGGCATGTCATCAGGTTACAGCTGGTTGCTGCGTCGGGCGGTCTCGGTGCCGCTTGTGGTTGTCGCACTGGCCGTTGCCGTTTCCGCCCTTGCGTATCTGCTGCTGCTCGCCCTGCCGAACGAGCTTGCTCCGCGAGAAGACCGTGGGATCATCTTCGTTTCCGTCTCCGCGCCGGAGGGCAGCAGTCTGGAGTACACCGACCGCTATACCCAGGAAGTCGAGGCCGCCCTGCAGCCCTATGTCGATAGCGGCCAGGCGGACCGTACGCTGATCATTCTCGCCCCCGGATTTGGCGGACGACCCGGCGACGTGAATTCCGCCTTCGGGATCGTGCGGCTGAAGGACTGGTCGGAGCGGACGATCACGCAGGGTCAGGTGATTGGCCAGGTGTTTCCGAAGATGCTCAGCATCCCGGGCATCAAGGCGTTTGCATTCGGCCGTCCGCCGCTGGGTCAGCGGTTCTCCCAGACACCGGTACAGGTCGTGATCGGTGGGCCGAGCTATGAGGAACTTGATGCCTGGGCGGAGCTGCTGCTTACGGAAGCGCGGAAGAATCCAGGCCTGCGCAACCCCGACAAGGACTTCGATCAGACCGTTCCGGAACTCAGCGTTGCCATCAACCGGGACCGGGCCGCCGCGCTGGGTATCCAGGTGGACGAGATCGGCCGGACCCTGGAGACGATGCTGGGTGAGCGCCGGGTGACCAACCTGGAGCGTGGCGGCAAGCAGTATCCGGTGATCCTGCGTGCGCAGCAGAGCGACCGCGCGACGCCACAGGACCTGCGCAACATGTATGTGAAGTCCGCCACGACCGGAGAACTCATCCCGCTTTCCAACCTGGTCACCCTGTCGGAGGGGGCAACGGCCGGCAGTCTGAAGCGCACCGACCGCCTGCGCTCGATCACCATCACGGCCGCACTGGCAGAGGGGTACACGCTTGGTGAGGCGCTGAAGTATCTGGAGGACGCGGCCCGCCGGACCCTGCCGGGCGATGCACGCATCACCTTCGCCGGCGAGAGCGAGGAATTCCGGTCATCGACCGGTGCGCTCTATTTCACCTTCGCCATGGCGCTGGTCATCGTCTTTCTCGCCCTGGCCGCGCAGTTCGAGAGTTTCGTGCATCCGTTCGTCATTCTGACAGCAGTACCGCTTGCCGTAACCGGCGCCTTGGGCGCGCTGATCATCGCCGGGCTTTCGATCAACGTTTACAGTCAGATAGGCATCGTCATGCTGATCGGGCTGACCGCAAAGAACGCGATCCTGATTGTGGAATTTGCCAACCAGTTGCGCGATGAAGGCAAGACGGTGATGGATGCGGTGCTGGAGGCCGCTGTCATTCGCCTGCGCCCCATCCTGATGACAACGATCTCCACCGCACTGGGGGCCTTGCCCCTGGCCATGGCGACCGGGGCCGGGGCCGAGACACGTGAGGTCCTGGGGATCGTCATCATTGGCGGTATCGGGTTCTCCACCGTCCTGTCGCTGTTCGTGGTGCCGGTCTTCTATCTGCTGCTGGCGCGTTTCACGAAGCCCGCCGGTCACATCGAACGTCGCCTGCGCAGGATGGAATCGGATTATCGTGATACGGACAAGGTCGCGGGATCGGATGGCAAACCTGCAACAACGGAGCCTGCGCCTGCTGGCGATTGAGTGATGACCGAAGCCCGGGGAGGGGCAGGGGAAGATGACGAAGATCTATCTGGTGCGACACGGCAAGGCCGCGGCGGCGTTTGACGAGGATCATGATCCGCCGCTGGACAAGGCCGGTATCCGCCAGGCCCTGGCCATGGCAGATACACTGGGTCCGCTGGGCCCCCTTGCGATGGTGACCAGCCCGATGCGCCGGACGCGGGAAACCATCTCGGCGCTGGAGGCCGTTTGGGGAACCCCTGCGCGGATCGAACCACGCGTGACCGAGGTACCGTCGCCGACGGAAGATCTGGGCGCACGGAGGCAATGGCTGACCGGCATCATGGCCGGGCGCTGGTCCGATGCGGGCGCCCTGCACCTGGCCGACTGGCGTGCGGCCTTGCTGGCGGCCATTGAGGAGATTGATACCGATACCGTCATCAGCAGTCACTTCGTGGCCATCAACACGATTGTCGGACTGCTGACGGGTGATGACCGGGTCACAATCTTCCGCCCTGACAATTGTTCCATCACCCGCATCGAACGTCAGGACGGGAAACTGGTGGTGGCCGAAATGGGCAGGGAAGTCGAGACCGAGGTCTTGTGATGCGGTTGGACCATGTCAATGTCCGTTGTCGCGACCTGGAAGGCATGCGCAGGTTCTTCGAGACGGTCGTCGGTCTGCGGCCCGGTGCGCGGCCCGATTTCAATTTTCCCGGATACTGGCTCTATGGCGCGGAGCCGGGGGAAGCCATCGTGCATCTGGTCGGTGTGCCGGATGATGGCGGCCGGAACGTTCCCGGGCCGGTGGACCATTTCGCGTTTCGGGGCGGCGACCATGCCGAACAGATGGCGGCGATCAAGGCAGCCGGCCTCGACTATCGGGAGAACGAAGTTCCGGGCCGCCCGATACGTCAGGTCTTCGTGCGCGGACCCGAGGCTGTGACGGTGGAACTGCAGTTTCCCGCCTGAGGCTTGCCAGGTACCCGCACAAAGTCGCGATTCAGTCTGCGGCCTGCTGCGGTATCGCTCAGCCCCAGCGAGAGTTTGCACAACCGGTTGTCACGCAGCGAGCATCAACTCTTCCACGGTGACCTGCATCACGCACCGGGAATCCAGCAATCGGTCGCGGTGACAGAAGGGATCAGCCAAGCCAGCGCTTGCGGCGACGATAGTGCTTCACGTCGCGGAATGACTTCTTGCTGCCGCCTTCGCCGATGCCGAGATAGAACTCCTGGATGTCGGAGTTGGCCAGCAGTTCCTTGGCCGGTCCCTCCATCACGATGGAACCGTTCTCCATGACATAGCCATGGTCAGCGATGGACAGCGCCAGATTGGCGTTCTGCTCCACCAGCAGGATGGTCACGCCGGCTTCCTCGCGCATCCGCTGGATGATGCCGAAGATCTCCTCGATGATCATCGGGGCGAGGCCCAGCGACGGTTCGTCGAGCATGATCATCTTCGGGTTCGACATCAGAGCGCGCCCGATGGCCAGCATCTGCTGCTCACCGCCGGACAGGTAACCCGCCTGACCGGTGCGGCGTTCCTTCAGACGCGGGAAGAAGGTGTAAACCTGGTCGATCATGTCGCGGACAGTCTTCATGTCGGAGACGATATGCGCCCCGGCGAGCAGGTTGTCCTCGATACTCAGATGGGTGAAGACACGACGGCCCTCGAAGACCTGCACCACACCCTTCTTGACGGTCTCATGCGGCGCAAGCTTGTCGATGCGCTCACCGTTGAATTCGATGGAGCCGCGGGTCACCTGGCCACGTTCCGGCTTCAGAAGCCCGGAAATTGACTTCAGCGTCGTTGTCTTGCCTGCGCCGTTGGCACCCAGGATCGTGGTGATCGACTGGGGCTTGACGTCGATCGAAATGCCTTTGAGCACCAGCACGACGTTGTTGTAGATCACTTCAATATTGTTGATCGCGAGCATGGTGGCGGCCTTCTGGAAAATGGATCAAGCGCCGGGCTGCCGCAAGCGACAGCCCGGCAAATGGCAGGACAGAGATCAGTTCTTCTTGGCTGTCTCTTCCTTGATCATCCCGAAGACGACATCGCGATAACCCTTGAACCAGTCGGTCGCGGGCGCGAAACCGGTCTTCGTCACCTTGAAGACGCGGGTCCAGCCGCCACCTTCGTGGTCACCACCGCCCATGTTCAGCGGAGGCATCAGGCCACCCAGCGAGAAGTCCGAGACCGCACGGAAACCGTCGCGCACCTGTGTGCCGGTGACATTGGCATTGCCGCCATTCGCGGCAACGGCATGCTTCAGTGCCTCGACATGCAGGGCGCCGATCAGCAGGCCACGATTGTAGAACACGGTCGAAGCCATGCTCTCACGGACTTCCTTGCCCTGTGCCTTGTACATCGCCTCGATGTCGCGACGGATCTGGAAGTCGTCTCCAACACCGGCGAACTGGATGCCTGAATAGCCTTCTGCGGCTTCAAAGCCACCAGCGGCGGCAACATCCGCCTCCGATGCGCCCCAGACGAAGGAAACGACCTTGTCCAGGGAGAAGCCGGCACGCTTCAGCGCGTTGATCTGAACAGACGGCGCACGACCGAACAGATGGCTGATCACGAAATCGGCACGGAAACGGCGGGCAATGTCACGGGCCTGGTTGTCCATCTCGATACCCGGTGCGGGGACCGGGAATTCGTTCAGGGTGAAACCTTCCAGTTCAGACAGCTTACGCAGCACCGGCAAACCTTCGCGTCCTGCGGGATTGTCATAGAACAGGTAAGCGATCTTCTTGCCCTTCAGGCCACCCATCTGCTGCTTTGCGTATTCCACTGCGGAGCCTGCCTGCGACCAGTAGCTGGACGCAGCCGGGAACAGGTAGGGATATGCTTCACCGTCGGCAGATGCCGCTGTACCGAAGCCGGGGCTGGTTGCGGGAATCATGTCCTTCTGCAGGTCAGCTGTCAGGGCCTGGGTAATCGGCGTGCCATACAGCCCGACCAGTACCGCACCCTCGGACTTGAAGCGCTGATAGCCTTCAACTGCCGGCGGCACCTTGTACTGGTTGTCGACTTCCAGCATGCGGATCGTGTGACCACCGACGCCGCCCTGGGAGTTGATCAGGTCAATGTAGTCCTGGACACCGTCACCGAGCGGGTTGCCGACGTTGGCTGTCGGGCCGGTACGGTCCGTCATCTGGCCGATGACGATCTCCCCGGCCTGGGCAGCGGTCATGGCGGCAAGACCGCCAGCCACTGCAATCGTAGCAAGTATGCGTTTCATGGGTGGTTCCTCCCTTGGGTGTTTGCGCCCCGTTTTTCTGATTGGGGCTTGGAGACAGTCTAGTACGAAAACGGCCAGACCCGGAAATAACTCCGGATGTTGAGCCACAGACGGTTCAGCCCCTCCGGCTCCACGACCAGGAAGAACATGATCAGGCCGCCGAACAGGATCAGCCGCATGTGTGACTTGATCCCGGAAAGCGCGCCCGTGTCCTCGATCAGGTATGGCCCGACAGAAGTCATGAAGAGGTCAATGGCAATCGGCAACAGGGTGACAAAGGTTGCACCGAAGATGGCGCCCAGCACTGACCCCATGCCGCCGATGATGACCATGGCGAGATAGTCGATGGAGACGACGAGGGGAAAGAACTCGTTGTTCGCGACACCTGAATAGTAGGTGTAGAGCACCCCCGTGACGCCCGCGTAGAAGGACGAGATCGCGAAGGCCATCAGCTTGTAACGGCGCACGTCGATGCCCAGGATCTCCGCAGCGATGTCCTGGTCGCGGATGGCGATGAAGGCGCGGCCGACCCGGCTGCGGGCGATGTTCAGCGCGATGATGATGGCGATGACCACGGTCACGAGGATGAACAGGTAGAGTTCCCGCTGTGTATCCAGAATGATGCCGAAGACACTTGGGCGCGGCACCTGGATCGACGCCTGGAAACCGCCGGAGATCGCCGGGGTGTGGACGATGAACCAGTCGATGATGAACTGTGCTGCCAGGGTGGAGATGGCAAGGTACAGCCCCTTGATGCGCACCGACGGGAAACCGACGATGATACCGATAGCCGCCGCCATCAGGCCGCCGGCAGGCAGGGTGATCCAGAACGGCAGGTCGAACCGCGTCGCCAGATTTGCGGCCGTGTAGGCCCCCACCGACATGAACGCTGCGTGACCGATCGAGATCTGCCCGGTCAGTCCGACGAGGATGTTCAGACCCAGGGCGCCGACAATGGCGATGCCGACCAGGTTCAGGATCGTCAGGTAGTAGCTGCTGACCAGCAGTGGGGCGACGACAAAGAACAGGATGGCGAAACCGGCCACGGCGAACCGTGCGATGGGCAGCGGGTAGAGCGCCGAGTCACTGGCGTAGCTGGTCTTGTAGTATCCACTCTCGCGATGAAACACGGCTTCAGACCCTTTCGATGATGACTTTGCCGAACAGGCCGTAGGGCTTGAAGAACAGCACCACGATCATCAGCAGGTAGGGAAGGAAGTCCTTGGTTCCGCCACCTTCAAAGGGGAAGAAATCCCGGAACCAGGGTTGGGTCATGGCGGGGTCGATGTAGGTGCCGCCCCAGGCCTCGATCACGCCGACGATGATGCCGCCGACGATACAGCCGACGATGCTTTCGAGACCACCAAGGATCACCACGGGGAACACCTTGAGCCCGACCACGGCGAGGGTATTGTCGACGCCGATCGCACTGCCCCAGAGCAGCCCGCCGAGCACGGCGACGACACCTGCCATGGACCAGGCCAGAACGAAGTAGCGTTCCACGTTGATGCCCATGGCCATGGAAACCTGATGGTTGTCGGCAACCGCCCGCAAGGCCACGCCCTTCCTCGATTTCATGAAGAAGATCGAGAAGGCACCGAAGAAGGTGAGGGCCACCGCCCCGCCGACCAGATTGATCGGGGTCAGATAGACCTGGCCGACAATGATCGGATCATTGGGGATACCCAGATCCAGCGCGCGTGTCGTGGCCCCGAAGATCATGGGGAACAGGCCTTCCAGGAAGGCCGCGAGTCCGATGGTGGCCATGATGATGGCGACCACCGGTCGTCCGATCATCGGTCTGAGAACGATGCGTTCCAGCATGACGTTGAACAGGATCATGAAGACGAGGGCGATGATGACACCCAGCACGATGGGCACACCATAGTCCGCGGCCAGGGCCGCAACCATGACGCCCGAGATCATGACGAACTGACCCTGTGCAAAATTGATGGCGTCGGTCGACTTGTAGATCAGCACAAAGCCAAGCGCGATCAGGGCGTACATCAACCCGATGAGCGCACCGTTGACTGTTGTCTCGACGAAGTACCAGACGGCGAACATGTCCATTTGCTATTCCCCCTCAGGCCGCTTCCAGAATGGTCAGGCGCGTATCCAGCATGGATTTGCGTCCGTCCTCGAACGTGACTTCCGTGGCCAGCTCGATCTCCTGCCCTCCGGAATAGAATGCCTCGATCACCGGTGCGTACTTCTCCGCAATGTACCCCCGGCGCAGTTTTCGGGTTCGCGTGACCTCCGCATCATCCGCATCCAGATCCTTGGCAAGCAGCAGGAACCGCTTGATTCGGCTGACTTCCGGCAGGGATGGATTGATCCGCTTGATCTCGTCGCCGATCAGGTCCCGCACTTCCTTCTTCTGGGTCAGGTCCATGTAATTGGTATATGCGAGACCCAGCTTCTCCGCCCAGTTGCCCACCGTGTTCATGTCTATGGCGATCATCGCGCAGACAAATGGCTTCTCGTGACCGAAGGAGACGGCCTCCGAGATGTAGGGGCTGAACTTCAGCTTGTTTTCGACGAACTGAGGCGCAAAGGGTGAACCATCGACCAGCTTGCCGACATCCTTGGCCCGGTCGATGATCGTCAACTGTCCGGAGCTTTCCAGGATCCCAGCGTCGCCAGTGCGGAACCAGCCATCTTCAGTGAGCCCTGGAAGACGCCCTCACTCTTGATCAGCACCTCTCCATTGTCGTCGATCCGCACCTCGATACCCGGACACGGCTTGCCGACATGATCGGGGGAGGCCATCTCATCACTCTGCAGGGTCACCAGACCCGATACTTCGGTCGAGCCGTAGACCTGTTTCAGATTGATCCCCATGGCGCGGAAGAAGCGGAAGCTGTCGGGGCCGAGCGGGGCACCACCGACGTAGACCCAACGGGCGCGTCGGAAGGCATATTGGTCACGGATCGGGCCATAGACCAGAATCTCGCCAATGGCGCGTTTCAGCTTCGCGCCGAGCGAGATGGGCAGCCCCTCCGCCTTGCGGTTCTCGATGTCGACTGCCACATCGCGGAACGTGTTGAAGACCCAGCGCTTGATGCCGGAGGCGTCGTTGGCCTTCACCTGGATCTCTGACAGGACCATCTCCAGGCTGCGCGGTGCCGCGACAAAACCGGTCGCCCCTAGCTCCCGGCCATCGCGCCGGAATGTCTCCGGGCCCTCCGGGCAGTTGCAGGAACAGCCGGACATCAGGCTGACCGTGGTGCTGTAGATGGCCTCACCCACCCAGGCGAGGGGCAGGTACGAGAACAGGTCGTCGCTCTCGCGCACATCCTCGTTCTCCAGGAATGTCCTGCAGGTGCGTACCATGTTGCCGTGGGACAGCATCACGCCCTTGGGATTGCCGGTGGTGCCGGAGGTATAGGCCATGAGCGCGATGTCGGTTGATTTCACCTTGGCCACGGCATCCGCGAATGCTGTCGGGTTGGCGCGGCCATATTCGACGCCGTCAGCCTGAACTTCCTCGAAACTCAGGACAGCAGCGTCATCTTCCAGCTCCGCCATGCCGCGCGAGTCGTCATAGACCAGATATTCGAGCCCGGTCAGGCCGTCGCGCAGGGACAGCACCTTGTCCACCTGCTCCTGATCTTCCGCGACGATGACCTTCACGTCGGCATTGTTCAGGACATACTGCAACTCGGTCGCTATGGCATCCTGATAGACCGGGACAGCCGTGCCGCCGAGGCTGATCGCTGCCAGTTCTGCCCAGTAGAGGCGCGGACGGTTGTTGCCGGCGACGCACAGCTTGTCACCGGCACCGAAGCCGCGTTTCGCCAGTCCCATCGCGAAATCACGCACATTCTGGGTATATTCCGCCCAGTCATAGGTGCGCCAGATGCCCAGGTCCTTCTCGCGGATCGCAGGCTTGGTCGGGCGGGTGCGCTCATTCTCAAGCAACAGCGCGCCGAGGGTGTCAGCATTGGTCATTTAACGTCCCCCCTTCAGTGTGATGTGCCGAGATAGGCAGCGATCACGGCGGGATCGGCCTGAACTTCGGCCGGTGTGCCCTCTGCGATCTTCGTGCCCTGGTCGAGCACGGCGATCCGGGTCGAGATGTCCATCACAACCCCCATGTCGTGTTCGATCAGGATGATCGTCGTCCCCAGTTCCTCGTTCACATCGAGGATGTAGCGGGCCATGTCCTCCTTCTCTTCGGAGTTCATGCCGGCCATGGGTTCGTCGAGCAGCAACAGGTCCGGTTCCAGCGCAAGGGCGCGACCAAGCTCGACGCGTTTCTGGAAACCATAGGCAAGGGCACCGGTCGACTGCTTGCGCAGGTCGTTCAGCTTCAGGAAATCGATGATCTCCTCGCACCGCGCGCGATGACGTACTTCCTCACGCTGGTTCGGCCCCCAGTAGAGGCAAGCCTTCAGCAGGTTCGACTTCATGTGGATGTGCCGGCCGAGCATCAGGTTCTCCAGCACGTTCATGCCGGCGAACAAGGCGATGTTCTGGAATGTTCGGGCTATCCCGCGTTCCGCCCGCTCATTGGGACGCAACGCCGTGATGTCCTTGCCCTGGAAGATGATCGAGCCGGTGTTGGGCGTGTAGAACCCGCTGATCATGTTGACCAGCGATGTCTTGCCCGCACCATTGGGCCCAATGATGGAAAAGATACTACCCTTTGGAATGTCGACGGAGACATTGTCCACCGCCCGCACACCGCCAAAGTATTTCGACACACCGCTGACGCTAAGCGTCACCTCCCCGGCTGTCGATGCTGCTGGCATCGCCACTCAAGGCCTCCCCATGAATCGAGTTTTCTTCTTGTTCTTGGTAGGGGACTATACCAGTGGGTATTCCAAATAGCCAAGCGTGGTTTTTCACGACTGGCTCAGGCAATTACAGCGTGCAGATGCGCGAGCCTGGCAACCGCAAAACCGCCTTTGTCCCGACGCCTGGCGCACTCTCCAGATGCAAGGTACCTCCGTGCAACTGGGCCAGGGAGCGCGAAAGCGAAAGTCCGAGGCCAGTGCCCTCGAACCGTCGTGAAAGCCCTGTCTCGCCCTGCACGAAAGGTTCGAACACCCGCTCCTGCTGATCGCCAGCTACTCCGATGCCGGTATCGGCAATGGTCAGTTCCAGCCCGTCCTGGACAAGCGTGACGTCGATGATGATCTGTCCGCCGGGTTCTGTGAACTTGATCGCGTTTGACAGCAGGTTGATGAATATCTGCTTGATCAGACGGCTGTCGGCCATGACTTCCGGCAGTTCGCGCTCAGCAGCGTAATTGATGATTGTCAGGCCGTCGGTTCCGTCGCGCGTGCGCACGATGCGCAGCGCTGATTCGAGCAGAAGGGACAGATCCACTTCCTGCTCGCGGAGTTCCAGGTGCCCTGATTCGGCCTTCGAGAGATCGAGGATATCGTTGATGACAGACAGCAAATGCGTACCGCTGTGATGAATATCGCCGACATATTCGGCGTACTGCTTGTTGCCAATGGCCCCGTACATCTCATCACGCATGATTTCAGAGAAACCGATGATCGCATTCAATGGGGTGCGCAGTTCGTGGCTCATGTTGGCCAGAAATTCGGACTTCGCCCTGTTGGCCATCTCCGCCTGTTCCTTGGCCAGATGCAGGGCACGTTCTGCACGGCGGCGCTCGGTAACGTCCCGAATCACGACCTGCGCCATGGGCTGCCCCTCGAAGGGGACAATGGAGCTCTCGATCTCGATCTCGAACCATTGCCCGTCCAGTCGGCGACTCTTGAGTATCAGACTGCCACGTGAGGAGCCCAGCCCCTCGGTGAGCATCTCCTGTGATCGCTCCTGAAGCCTCACGAGGTCGCCCGGGGCTACCATGTCGCGGACTTCCTGGAACAGCAGGTGTTCGCGATTGCGCGCGCGAAACATGCTGACCGCAGACGAATTGGCGTAACGGATCTGGCCCCTGTGATGGACCAGTATCGCATCGGGGCTGCGTTCCACCAGGTGGCGATATCGCTCTTCCCGTTCCCGCAGCGTTTCATTCATGCGCTGCCAGGGGGTCATGTCGTTGACAGTGAACAGCAGGCCGCCATCGGGCAGGGGGTCGCTGCTGATCTCCAGATGGATGCCATCCGGGCGGCCGCGCTGGTAACGGAATGCGATGCCGCTTCGCGACATCTTGTAGCGTCTCTCCATTTCTTGGATCGCCGGGCCATATTCCTGGTCGGCACGATAGTAATCGAGCATGTCGGCGATGGTGCGGCGAACCGAGAAGAAATCGGTCGGCAACCCCATCAGTTCGACAAAGCGATGATTGACGTTGGAGACAACGAAATCCGCATCGCCGACACAGACGCCGATGTGCAGTTTCTCGAAGACGGAGGCAAGCATCTTTGACTGACGTTGCCTTTCAAGTTCACGGTGCTTGCGCGCGGTGATATCGGTGTAGACGCCAACAACGCCGGCACCGCTGATCTCATTCTCCGAAATCCTGTACCAGCGTCCGTCCCTGAAGGCGACTTCGCCTTCGTATCGCCCCTTGCGGTGCCCCTGGTGGCGTTTCTCCATGTTGTAGGTGGCACCGGATGCCGTCTCGTCGATCTTGCCACTGTCGATAAGCCAACCGATCCAGTCCTCGAAGGAGGTGCCGATGCGCAGCTTTTCCTCATTCGGATCGAAGGCTTGCTGGAACACCTTGTTGTAGAGGCGGATGCAATCATCGTTTCCGTAAAGGACAAAGCCCTCGCTGATGGACTCCAGCGCCGCTTCCAGCAGACCCTCCGCGTCACGCGCGCGGCCCCGGTCAAGAACACTCTGTGTAATGTCGCTGCCCGTGCCCCGGTATCCCAGGAAGGAACCGTTGTCACCGAACACCGGTCGGCCGCTGATCTGGAACCAGCGAAAGCCCTTCGGAGTATCGCCACCATAGACGTAATCGCTGAACGGCCTGTGCGCGGCCAGATCGGACAGATGCGCCCGGAACTCCGGCGCGTCCGGATCGCTGGCCATCTCGGCGCGTGTCTTTCCCACGAAAAGGGCGACTTCAACTCCGGTCAGTTCCTGAAAGCGTCGGGAAATGAAGATGAACCGGTGAGCCGCGTCGGTTTCCCAGAACCAGTCGTTCGCGATTTCCAGGAAATCAGCCATGCGTCGCTCGGACGTGAAAGCCTGCTGGCCATTGCCATCGGGCCGCCGCGGTGGCGTATTCGCATTCATGTTCCCTGACGCGGCGACATCGCTCCAGCGCCTTTCATCCAGTCAAACGTTCCGGTGGCATCGCGCCGCATCACAACGTTTGTTCATGAACATAGATTTAACACGTTGTGTTGAGTCTTAGCCAGAACGCCGTGAAGACAAGGCCTCTTCTTCCGCCCGAATGCGCCAGGCAAGCAAAGCCAGATTCAGGACGCTGAATACGATCGCGACTTCCCACAGACCAATCATCAGCGGCACGACCGCTATCTCCCCGATCACGACCATGTAGTTGGGATGCCGGAGAAACCGGAATGGTCCCCGTTTCACCAATGGCGCGCCCGGAACCGTGATGATCCGCGTTGTCCAGTAGCGGCCCAGGCTGGCGATGACCCAGACCCGGCCAAGTTGCAGTGCCACGAAAGTGATGAACAGCGGCGCACTGATCGTTGCGTCGGCTGGCGTGAACACGGCCAGCGCCACCAGCCAGCCGCCATGCAGCACGACGAACAGCGGATAGTGACGGCTGCCATGCTCCCTTGCACCATCAGCCAGCAGACGGGCCGTGTTGCGCCTTGCCAGCACCAGCTCGGCCAGCCGCTGCACCACCAGGAAGGCGAGGACCAGATGAAACAGGTTCATCAGAGGTCGACGGTCATGAAACCGGCGGTGAACCCCGGACCGAGGGTGGAGAGCAGGGCGCGCCCCGTCAGCTTGTCGCGCTGTGCTGCCGCGATAACGAACATGACCGTGGCGGCGGACATGTTTCCGAAATCGCGCAGCGTCTGCCGCGAATGCGTCAGCCCCCCGCTCGCCAGGCCGAAGATATCCTCCAGTGCATCCAGCACCTTTGCCCCACCCGGATGGCACAGGAAATGGTCGATGTCGGTCAGGGAAAGTGCCTCGCGTTCGAGAAATCCGTGCAGCGCATCGTTCATCTTGCTGCGCACATGAGTCGGGATATCGCGGGAGAAGATCACTGACAGGCCGTCGTCGGTGACATCCCAGCCCATGATGTCCAGGGAGTCCTCCCAGGTGTGTTCCTGACTGGCCAGGATCTCCGATCCGTCGATGTCCGACCCGACGACCGCGCCCGCGGCCCCATCGCCGAACAACGCCGTCGCAACCACGTTGCTCTTGGAATAGTCGCGGCTGCGGAAGGTCAGGCCGCAGAGTTCCACCACCAGGTACAGGTAATTGGCGCCCGGACGGCTGCGCGCCATCTGCGCAGCACGCGCCAGGCCGACGACGCCGCCGGCACAACCAAGGCCGAAGATCGGCAGACGCTCCAGATCGCGCCGCAATTTCAGCCGCTCCATCACCAGTGCATCCAGGCTTGGCGTGGCAATGCCGGAGGTGGAGACCGTGATGATCCCGTCGATCTCATCCAGGCCCAGTCCAGCCTGGTCCACGGCGCGCAATGCCACGTTCGCCAGCAGATCGACCGAGGTTTCTATGTACTGGCTGTTGCGGGCTCCAAAGCCGTGAACTTCCTGGTACCACTCGATGGGGACGCTGGAATACCGCGTCTCGATCTCGGCGTTCTCATAGACGGGCTTCAGCCTTTCGAAGACCGGCAGGTTGCCGCCGAACAGTTCGCCTGCGCGGCGTGCGACCTCGGACTGCTTCAGGACATACGGCGGATTCGCGGTCGCGATGCCGCCAAAGGCGGCACGACCGACGGTACCGGCGCGTTTGCGCTCGGGCAGGACAAGCATGGCAGGTGGCTCCCGTGACTGGAACGAAGGATCTTGCCGGGCGGGAGCAGGATACGACTGTTCGGTGCCTTTCGCCAATGCGCACGGGGGCGACACTCCGGTCACGCATTGGTGTTTCACCGTCACAAGTGACACGTCGCACATCTCGCATTGCGAGATTGCAGTGCAGCAATCCCTTGAAATCTGCAGGGCAGATGACATTCTTAAGCGTTCGGATCGCCGGTGACGGCGTGCTATGTCAGGGACATGGAGTACAGTGCCCGATGAACCCGACCCCGAAACCCTTGCGATCGCCATTCATGGCGCGGATGCGCACCTATTTCTTCACCGGTGTGATTGTCGCCGCGCCGATCTCGATCACGATCTATGTCACCTGGTCGATCATCGAATGGTTTGACGAACAGTTCCTGCCCCTGGTGCCGGATCTGCCGCCGCATATTGCCGAACGGCTCAAACTTCCGTTCGACCTGCCGTTCGAGATTCCCGGCCTCGGGCTGATCGTTGCGCTGGTGGGACTGACGGTCATCGGATTCCTGACCGCGAACCTGCTCGGTCGCTCCATCGTGAAACTTGGTGAGCGGCTGGTTGACCGGATGCCGATCGTGCGCGGCATCTACAATGTCCTGAAGCAGCTCTTCGAGACGGTGCTGACCGACTCCAGCAAGGCGTTTCAGCATGCCGCGCTGGTCGAATACCCCCGTCGCGGTCTCTACACGATCGGTTTCGTCGCTGGTGATACCAAGGGTGAGGTGCTGCGCCGGACGGAGCTTGATCTGGTCAGTGTCTATGTGCCGACAACGCCCAACCCGTCGTCCGGTTTCATCCTGTTCATCCCGCGGGAGGACGTGCGTGTGCTCGACATGTCGGTGGAGCAGGCGATGAAGTATGTCGTTTCGGTCGGTGTCGTTGTGCCGCCCGACCTGAAGACGCGCCCGTTGCCCAACAACGACGCTGCTGCGGGTGACAAGGATCCGGACGTACGGCGCTCAGCCTGACTTTAGGTAACGGATCGCGGCATCCCGCTCGAACAGGTACAGCAGCGTCCGCAGATCGGGGCCGCGCTTGCCCTGCAGCTCCGGATCATTGTTCACGATCAGGCGTGCATCATCGTGCGCGGCGGCAAGCAGGTCCTGATCGCGTTCCACCCGGGCCAGCTTCATGGGGGGCAGCCCGCTCTGTCGCGTGCCCAGCAGGTCCCCACCACCTCTCAGCCTGA
>JARGNO010000065.1:19724-20134 GCA_029213165.1 Minwuia sp. | reverse complement strand
GGAGGAAAGTCCGGGCTCCACGGAGAAACGGTGCCGGGTAACGCCCGGCGGGGGCGACCCCAGGGAAAGTGCCACAGAGAACAGACCGCCCGTGGTGACACGGGCAAGGGTGAAACGGTGCGGTAAGAGCGCACCGCGGCGGCGGTAACGTCGCTGGCAGGGTAAACCCCACCGGGAGCAAGACCGAATAGGGATGGCTGGCTGTCATGCCGCAAGGCAGAGGCAGCAGGGCGCTTCGGCCCGCCGTCCGGGTTGGTTGCAGGAGGCATCCGGCGACGGGTGTCCCAGATGAATGGTCATCCAGTTTCCGGCAACGGAAGCGGACAGAACCCGGCTTACAGGCCACCTGACATTTCTGCGGGCGAAGCCGTCAGACAGCGAGACGCCAGGACCGTTCCGCTGTTCGGTTG
>JARGNO010000065.1:0-19714 GCA_029213165.1 Minwuia sp. | reverse complement strand
ACCCGGCCACCTACGGCTCATACTGAATGGGTGGCCGGGTGGGGGAGCGGGCAGGTGCGACTCCCTCATTCAAAGGAACGTTCTAGTTCGCGCGAGAACTGAAGGGGACGTAGCGCCCGTCCTCGATGCTGTCGAAGAATTCGTTGACCTGCGGATGCTCCACCGGATCACCGGACTCGTCCCAGAGCAGGTTCTGCTCCGAGACATAGGCGATGTAGGTGGTCTCGTCGTTCTCCGCCAGCAGGTGATAGAACGGCTGGTCCTTGCGCGGACGGACCTCGGCGGGAATGGATTCCCACCATTCCTCCGTATTGTTGAACTGGGGATCAACGTCGTAGATCACGCCCCGGAACGGAAAGAGGCGGTGACGCACGATGTCGCCAATCCTGAACTTCGCCTCGGGCAACTGGATCAAGAAAACGCTCCGCCATCTGTACTGACTGGTTACTGCCATCATTGATGCGAATTTCGGGGCTCAAGGTCAATGGCAGAGATGAGGGCCAGACACGAAAACGCCGCCGGGGAGGGGCCGGCGGCGTCTTGTCCGTATCAGGCTGGAGGAGTGCGTCTTTCCTGTAATGCCTGTGTATCTGTCAGATGGGATGCGGTCGCCGAAAGCCAAGTGACACGGATCACAACACGGATACCCGGTCATCCGGGACGGCTTCCCCGGGCTGATGCAGGTATGGCCGGAGACCGCTCGTCGGACCTGTCCGTGGACCGTTCCACCCCTCTCCCACTCCCGACCACCCACGGGATTATCCTATTGGGTGGTCGGGAGTGGGAGAGGCCAGGCCGGGACCACAGACAACGAAACATTCAACCTGCCGCCGCCGCCCGCAGATCCCGCGCCATCAGGATCACACGTCTGGTTTCGGGCCAGAGATCCAGGCTCTCCACCTCTGTCAGCGGCATGAAACAGGCGGCCATCGCATCGCTGCCCGCCACGGCCTCGCCCGCCTGCCATTCGCCCCACATGTCGATCAGGGTGTAGTGGTAGATCAGGGTGCCCTGCCGGTCGCGGTTGATTCCGTCCACCACGTCGATCAGGCCACCGATACGGCAGGTGACGCCGGTTTCCTCCATGACTTCCCGCCGGGCACCCTCCGCCACCGTTTCGCCGAGTTCCTGACGCCCGCCCGGTATGGCCCACTCGCCCTTGCGCGGAGGCTTGCCGCGACGGATCATCAACACCTCGTTACCGCGAAAGATCACGGCCCCGATACCGATCTCGGGTTTCCTCATGCGCCCCTGCCCCTTGCCTGTCCCGGGCGCATGGCTGCGCCCTCCGACGCACCTCTACTGGCACAGATATGCAAATTTCGGTAGAACCGAGTCAGGTCGGTGGCCGGGGAGGGTTGCCGGACCGGGGAGGACATGCATGACCATCACCTTCGATCCCAACGCGCCGGAGTCCATCGTCGACCCCTATCCGGGACTGGCCGCGCTGCGCGACCGGGAGCCGCTGCACTGGAGCCCGGTGAGCCGCGCCTGGTACATCACCCGCTATGGCGACGTACGCGACGGGTTCCGCGACAAGCGCATGTCGGCAGACCGCATCCGCCCCTTCGTCGAGGCCCAGCGGAACGGGCCGGACGGGGAGGAGATCGGCTTCCTCGGCGATCACATCGGCCATTGGGCGGTGTTCAACGACCCGCCACGCCACCGCCATCTGCGCGGCCTGATGAACAAGGCCTTCACCAGCCGCCGGGTCGAGAGCCTGCGCGGCCAGGTGGCGGAGATGGTGGAGGGGCTGATCGCCGACTGGCAGGACGGCCAGGAAGTCGATTTCCACCAGGCCTTCGCCTATCCCCTGCCCGCGACCGTGATCGCGCTGCTGCTGGGGGTGCCGCAACAGGACGTGGATCATCTGAAACGCTGGTCGGATGCGCTGGCGCAGTTCGTCCTGACTTCCAAGACCAACCCTGACAAGTACCGGGTCGCGGCAGCGGCGCTGGCGGAGATGAACAGCTATTTCCAGGGTTTCCTGGATGACCGCCGCGCCAATCCCGGTGAACTGGTGACCGACGGCCTGATCGATGCCAGTGACGCCGGCGACAGGCTGACGGCTGACGAACTGGTGGCGAGCTGCATCCTGCTGCTGTTCGCCGGGCATGAGACAACCACACAGTTGCTGGCCAACGGGCTGCATTCGCTGCTGCACCACCCCGACCAGATGGATGATTTCCGCGCCAACGGCGGCGACATCGGTTTCACCCGCAATGCGGTGGAGGAACTGTTGCGCTTTGACGGTCCCAGCCTGACCTCCCCACGTATCGCGGCGGATGATGTGGAGATGCATGGCCAGACAATCCGCAAGGGCCAGCGGATCTGGCTCTGGAACTGCGCCGCGAACCGCGACGGCAGCGTTTTCGCTGATCCTGACCGGCTGGACCTGCGTCGGGCCAATGCCGACCGTCATGTGACCTTCGGTTTCGGCATTCATTTCTGTATCGGCGCCCCGCTGGCGAAACTGGAAGCGGAAGTCGCCTTCCCCATCCTGCTGGACCGCTTCAGCCGGATCGAGGCAGTGAAACCGGTGCAGACCTGGTCCGATTCCTATGTCTCCCGCGGCATGACCAGCTTTCCCGTGAGGGTCTGGCGCTGAGGGGAGAGGGGAGGCACGGTCAGCGAATGAATCCCGGGAAGGCTGGCCGGGGACCACCGAAACACACAGGAAGCCACCATGAAACTGATCGGTCGCTACACCTCACCCTATGTCCGGCGGGTTGCCGTGACGCTGCTGACCTACGGCATGGACTTTGAACTGGAGGAACTGCTGCCCTTCGGCGATGACAAGGCGGAGGTGCGGCAGTTCAATCCGCTGGGCCGCATCCCGGCGCTGGTTCTCGATGACGGCGAGACCATCGTGGAAAGCGCCACCATCATCGACTGCCTGGACGATCTCGCCGGGCCGGAGCGGGCGCTGACGCCACCGTCGGGCCCGGAGCGGCGCGCGGTGCTGAACCTTCTGGCCGTCGCATCGGGCGCGACCGACAAGCTGGTTTCATCGCTCTACGAACACCACCTGCGCCCGCCGGAGATGGTACACCGCCCCTGGGCGAAGATGTGCGACCGGCAGGCGGTGGACGGGTTTCAGTGGCTTGAGCGGAAGCTGGCCGGCGACTGGTTTGCCGGTAACCGCATGACGCAGGCCGATCTGACCGTTGCGGTATTCTGGCAGTTCGGAGTGGAGAAGCGACCCAACTTCTTCGCCCGCATGAACTGCCCGAAAATCACCGCCCTCTCTGATCGGCTGGCCGGGACGGAACCGTTCCGCCGAACGCCGCAGGGCGAAGGTCTGCCGCAGGGCATCGCCCTGGAGTAGCGATTGCAGACGCAGTAGCCCGGTCCCCCGCAAGCGGGAAAGACAGGGTATGCTGCCGTCAGGTGTTCATGGAGTCGAAGAAATCCGCGTTGTTCTTGCTGTCCTTCAGCTTCGACAGCAGGAACTCCATGGCGTCGGTCGTGCCCATCGGTGCCAGGATACGGCGCAGGACCCACATCTTGGTCAGCGCCGCCTTGTCGACCAGCAGCTCTTCCTTGCGGGTGCCCGACTTGGTGATGTCGATGGCGGGGAAGGTACGCTTGTCGGCCAGCTTGCGGTCCAGGATCAGCTCCGAGTTGCCGGTGCCCTTGAACTCCTCGAAGATGACCTCGTCCATGCGGCTGCCGGTGTCGATCAGGGCTGTGGCGACGATGGTGAGGGAGCCGCCTTCCTCGATATTGCGGGCCGCGCCGAAGAAGCGCTTCGGCCGCTGCAGGGCGTTGGCATCGACACCACCGGTCAGCACCTTGCCCGATGACGGCACCACGGTGTTGTAGGCACGGGCCAGCCGGGTGATGGAATCCAGCAGGATGACCACATCGCGCTTGTGCTCGACCAGGCGCTTGGCCTTCTCGATCACCATCTCGGCGACCTGCACGTGGCGCTGCGCCGGTTCGTCGAAGGTGGAGCTGACCACCTCACCGTTCACCGACCGCTGCATGTCGGTCACTTCCTCCGGCCGCTCGTCGATCAACAGCACGATCAGGTAGCAGTCCGGGTGATTGGCGGAGATGGCGTGGGCGATGTTCTGCAGCAGCACCGTCTTGCCGGTGCGCGGCGGGGCGACGATCAGGCCGCGCTGGCCCTTGCCGATCGGCGCGACCAGGTCGATGACGCGGGAGGAACGGTCCTTCTTGGTCGGATCCTCATGCTCCATGTGCAGCCGCTCATCCGGGTAGAGCGGGGTCAGGTTGTCGAAGGCGACCTTGTGGCGGGCGGCTTCCAGATCCTCGAAATTGATCAGGGAAACCTTCATCAGCGCGAAATAGCGTTCACCGTCCTTCGGCGCGCGGATCTCGCCCTCGACCGTGTCGCCGGTGCGCAGCGAGAACCGGCGGATCTGCGTCGGGCTGACGTAGATGTCGTCGGAACCCGGCAGGTAATTGGCCTCCGGCGAACGCAGGAAGCCGAAACCGTCCGACAGGATCTCCAGCACGCCCACGCCGGTGATTTCCTCACCGTCCTCGGCAAGCTGCTTCAGGATCGCGAACAGCATGTCCTGCTTGCGCATGGTGGACGCGTTCTCGATCTCCAGCTCTTCGGCCATGGAGAGCAGTTCCGTGGGAGTCTTGGCCTTCAGTACACCTAGATTCATTGCAACCATCAAATCTGGAAGGGATCAGGGTCCGGAACCGAATTCAGGCCCGGTATCTGTTCATCAGCGGATGTCGGAAGTCCGGGATCGCCTGGCAAAGGCTGGCGTGGGTCCGGTTCCGGGAAAGGAATGGCGTCACGGCAGGGCCGCGACTGCCTTTTCCATACACCGTTCAGGCAGGCCTGCAAACGGAAAATGAAGCGGGAGAAGCCATTGCGCAGGGTATGCAGCAGCCTGCAGCGCCCTCAGCGCAGCCAGATCGGTTCCTTCACCGCCTTGTCCAGAAAAGCCCTGTGTCCCTCCTCCTCCGCCCCGGCCAGCGGCGGGTGGGGCCTGGGATCCCGGGCGATGCGGCGCACCGTGCCACCGTCGGCGCCGGAACCGGCGGACCCGAAGGTCAGCCCGGCCTGGGT
This sequence comes from Minwuia sp., assembly GCA_029213165.1. Lineage (GTDB taxonomy): Bacteria > Pseudomonadota > Alphaproteobacteria > Minwuiales > Minwuiaceae > Minwuia. The sequence continues at coordinate 14,658 of JARGNO010000065.1, read as the reverse complement.
GGCGCTGACCAGGTGGTAGTAGACATCAGCCAGCAGGCGGGAATCGATCAGCGCCCCATGCAGGTTGCGCGATGAGGTATCGACATCGAAGCGGCGACAGAGGGCATCCAGACTGGCGGGAGAGCCAGGGAACTTCTTCCGTGCGATCGCCAGGGTGTCGATGGCCTGATCCATCGGCAGGACCTGCCGCCCGGCGGCCTTCAGCTCCCAGTTCAGGAACTTCATGTCGAAGGCCGCGTTGTGGATAACCAGTGGATCATCACCGATGAAACGGACGAAATCCTCGGCAATGTCGGCGAAGACCGGCTTGTCCTGCAGCATCTCGTCGGAGATGCCGTGCACCTTGAACGCCCCCTCGTCCATCATCCGCTCGGGATTGATGTACTGGTGGTACGTGGCCCCGCTCCAGACCCGGTCGATCAGCTCCAGACAGCCGATCTCCACGATGCGATGGCCATCCTTCGGATCCAGGCCGGTGGTCTCCGTATCCAGGACGATCTCGCGCATCGGGCAATCCCACTATCTGGTAGGGTGAATTACGGATCCTACCATATCGGCGAAAGGCCTGTCAGCCCTTCGCGCCCAACCGTGCGCGCAGATCCGCCACCAGGGTCTGCACCTGGGTCTCCGTCTCCGCCAGTGTCAGACTTGTGTCGATGACATGATCCGCGCGGCGGCGCTTCTCCGCGTCCGGTGTCTGGCGGGCCAGGATTGCCTCGAACTTCGCGACCGACATGCCGGGGCGGGCGAGCACCCGTTCCCGCTGCTGCTCGGCGGAGGCGCTGACAACGACAACCGCATCAACCTTCTTCTCTCCACCGGTCTCGAACAGCAAGGGCACGTCGACCACGACAATGTCGGCACCATCCGCATCGGCCTGCGCCCGAAAGGCCGCACGGTGTTCGCCGACCAGCGGGTGAACGATCTTCTCCAGATCACGGATCGCGGAATCATTGCCGACAACCTCCGCACTCAGCCTCTCGCGATCGACAGCCCCATCAACGACCGCCTCGGGAAACCTCGCCCGGACCGGCTCGACCGCCGGTCCACCCTTCGCATAGATCTCGTGCACGGCTGCATCCGCATCCCAGACCGGCACGCCGACCGCGCGGAACATGCCAGCCGTGGCCGACTTCCCCATGCCGATGGACCCCGTCAGGGCCAATACATATGCCATCACCCATCCCCCAGAACATGTGCGCGCAAGGCGTCCGTCACCTGGACCTCACGCCCGTAGAAAGCGCGGAACGCCGGTACGGCCTGATGCAACAGCATCCCCAGCCCGTCAACTGTCCGCAGACCCCGCTGTCGGGCCGCCTGCAAAAGCGGTGTCTCCAGCGGCACATAAACGATATCATGCACCCATGCCGTATCCGGCAGGCCCGCCAGATCAAGCGCCAGCCTGCCCTTGCCTGCCATACCCAGGCTAGTCGTATTGCCAAGCAATACAATGTCATCTGGCAGTTTTTCCAAGCAGTTGAATGACAATACATGTATTCGGTCATCGGCCATACTTTCCGCCAGGCCATACGCTGTTGCCGCTGTCCGGTTCGTCAGGTAGAGCCGTGGACAGCCGGCTGAGAGCAGGGCATGGACCGCTGCCCGGGCGGCACCGCCGGCCCCGATCACCAGCGCTGGCCCGACCTGCGGGTCAACACCAGCCTGTTGCAGGTTGGCCATGAAGCCATAGGCATCGGTGTTACGGCCCAGGATCTGCCCATCCGGCTGAAACACCAGGGTGTTCACCGCGCCAATGGCCCGGGCTGCATCATCCAGCACGTCAGCGAGGCGCAGCGCTGCCAGCTTGTGCGGCACGGTCACATTGGCCCCCCGGAACCCTGCGGCAGCCAGGCCCCGCACCGTTGGTTCGAACGCTTCCGGCGCAATCGGCAAGCCCAGATACGTTCCGGCAAGCCCCTGTTCCTGAAGCCAGAATCCATGCAGGCGTGGCGACAGGCTATGTGCCACCGGCCAGCCGAGCACTGCCGCGATGGCCTCAGGTACCGTTGTCGTCATGTGATCGTCAGACATGTTTCATTCCCCGTCCCGGCCTTCCCCGCTCCATTCGATTCCAGCCTGGCGCAGCGCCGCCAGAACCGGCAGCAGGGGCAGTCCCAGGATCGCCGACCAGTCCCCCGCCATCCGCTGAAACAGGTGTATCCCCTCCGCTTCGATGCGATAGCCACCAACCGACGACATGACCGCCGCAGGCGCTTGTGCCACATATTCTGCCTGCTCAGACACGGACAGGGGCCGCATTTCCATTTCGCACCTGTCGGAGTAGGACCATATGGCGGCGCCCGCTCGCATCAGTATGACGCCATTGACCAGAAAGTGCGTGCGGCCAGCAAGCTGTTCAAGATGGGATTTCAGACCGGTTCGCCCTACCGGCTTGTCGAGCAGACTGTCTCCGACAGCAAGCAGTTGATCAGCGGCCAGGATGAGACTGTTTGGCTTCAACATACTGACAGTCAAGGCCTTTGCCTCCGCCAGGGCCAGGGCAATGGCTTCGGGAGACTGGCCCTTCCGCAGGTGATCGGCCTTGATCGCGGCCTCGTCCACATCCGCAGGCAGGACTTCGAACGCGAGGCCGGTTGCACCCAGCAGACGTCGCCGGGTCATACTGCCTGAAGCGAGAACCAATCCGGTAGAACCTTCCGAAGTCATACCTTCTGTTCTTCCTGGCGACGCTGATAGAGCGACAGGATGGCAGCGGCGGATTCCTCGATCGACTTCCGGGTAACGTCGATGGTGGGCCAGCGGTTGCGGGCGAAGACGCGCCGGGCCTCCGCCAGCTCGTCGGCCACGACTTCCGGGTCGGAATAGTCGCTGTCCCCGGATTCCCGCAGGCTGAGCAGGCGGTTGCGGCGGATCTGGCTCAACCGTTCGGAGGATGTGGTCAGGCCCACGACCAGGGGCCGGCGCAGTTTCAGCAATTGCTCCGGCAGGGGCACCGAGGGAACGAAGGGGACATTGGCGGCCTTCAGCCCGCGGTTCGCCAGATACATGCAGGTCGGGGTCTTCGATGTGCGTGACACGCCGACCAGAACGACATCGGCGCGATCCAGGTCCTCCACATGCTGGCCGTCGTCATGGATCAGGGTGAAATGCATCGCCTCGATCCGGTCGAAGTATTCGTTGTTCATTTCATGCTGGATGCCGGGACGCCCGCGGGTTTCACCGCCGAGAAAGCTGCCCAGGGCCGTCATGACCGGATCCAGTGCGGCGACGCTGCGGACGCCGAGGCGGCGACAGGCATCTTCCAGCAGCAGACGCAGGTCGGGATCCACCACGGTGAAGATCACGATGCCGGGCGTTTCCTGGATGCTGCGGATCACCAGTTCCATCTGCGCCCGGTTGCGGATCATCGGCCACAGGTGTTTCACCGCGTCGGCATCGGCAAACTGGACCAATGCGGCATTCAGGATACCGGTCAGGGTCTCGCCGGTGGAATCAGAGACCAGATGCAGGTGGAAACGGTTCATGGGTCTGGTGTCCGGTGCTGAAATGCGGCGACAATCGGCAGGCGGAATGCCGACGGGATCAGATTGATCCACAAGGGAATGTACAGCCGGTGGGAATCCGATGCGAGGGAAGAGAATAGCCGTTTCACACACCCTGTGCCTGTTTGCCTCCACAGGGCTGCTGCGGCGGTTCGTGGCCATGGTGTGAAACCGCAAACTCCGGGCGAAAGAATGATCTGTCCCGGCCCCGTTGTGGAAATCGCAGTGGAATGCGCGGAAATCCGGCTTCCGGCAATGCGGGCAAACCGGGGATGAAACCGGCAGGGAAGGTGAGGGCTGTGCATTGATCCGGGATACCGAACAATCCCCGTTATCCAGCGACCAGCTACAACCTCCAGATTCTTATCTATAAGATAAGAGTAAGAGAGATGAGCGTGTGAGTGGAATCCAGCGACATGAGAAAGCCATGAACCAGACAGTGACACTGAGCCTGCCGGAACCGGTCACAGGCGAATCCGCCTGGCGCGGTGAGGATCTGCAGCAGCGTCCGGAAAGCTGGACAGACAGGCTGGATGACGCCTTCATCCGCACCCTGTCGGACAGGGTGGATGGCTTTCTGGCCCGGAACAGGCCATTGGCAGACATGGTGCGAAGCGACCTGGACCATCCGGTCCTGACGGCCAGGACCGATGCATGGTGCAACACCCTGTTGTCAGGAAGGGGGTTCGTGCTGGCACGTGGTCTGCCGACCCATGACTGGGACATGCGCAAGACTGCGGCTGTGTGGTACGGGCTTGGCTTGCTGATGGGCACACCACGCAGCCAGAATGCGCAGGGTCACCTGCTGGGCCATGTCAGGGACCTGGGTCTTTCGACGAATGATCCGAAGGTCAGGATCTATCAGACGACGGAGCGCCAGACGTTTCACACCGATTCCTGCGATGTGGTTGGCCTGCTCTGCCTGAAGACATCCAGGACGGGCGGGGAATCGGCCATTGTCAGTTCCATGCAGATCTACAACGAGATGCACCGCGACAGCCCGGAGCTGTTGGCAGCCCTGTTCAGCAGCTTTCCGACCGACCGGCGGGGCGAAATTCCGCCAGGCAAGAAGGCCTGGTTCGACATTCCGGTCTTCAACCACCACGCGGGGTATCTGTCGGTGATCTATGCCCGGCGCTACATCACGTCCTCCGCCCGGCTGGAGGGGCCGCGGCGGCTGTCGGAACTGGAAGTCGCCGCGCTGGACCGTTTCGACGAACTGGCCAATGACCCGGCGATGCACCTGAAGATGGAGTTCCGTCCCGGTGACATCCAGTTCGTGCACAATCACACGATCCTGCATGACCGTCTGGCCTATGACGACTGGCCGGAACCGGAGCGCAAGCGGCATCTGCTGCGCCTCTGGCTGGCGATCCCCGGCGCACGTCCCTTGCCAGATGTCTATGCGGAGCGCTATGGCTCCACCACAATCGGGGACCGGGGCGGTATCCTGGTCGATGGAACCCGGCTGACCGTGCCTCTGGAAGCGAACTGAGAGGCATGTACGCTGGCCGTACCTCCCCTCTCCCCCTCCCGACCACCCACGGGATTATCCTGATTGGGTGGTCGGGAGGGGGAGAGGGGAGGTACGGTCCACAAAATGTCCCCACTCCTGGGAGATCTGATGACTGAAAAGCGGTTTCTTGCGGCCCTGAACGGCAAGCCGGTCGACCGGCCACCATTCTGGTTCATGCGCCAGGCGGGACGCTACCTGCCCGAATACCGGGCCACGCGGTCGGAGGCCGGGGACTTCCTGGATCTGTGCTACCGACCTGATCTGGCTGAGGAAGTCACACTGCAGCCGATCCGGCGCTTCGGCATGGATGCGGCAATCCTGTTCGCGGACATCCTGTTGCTGCCGCAGGCCCTGGGTCAGGATCTGGCGTTCAAGGTGGGGGAGGGGCCGGTGCTGGACCCGATCCGCCGGGTCGCGGATATTCCCGTCCTGGACATGGATCGCCTGCATGAGGGCCTGTCGCCGGTCTATGAGACCGTCAATCGCCTCAGCCGTTCCCTGCCTGCCGAGACGGCGCTGATCGGCTTTGCCGGGGCACCCTGGACCGTTGCCACCTACATGGTGGAGGGATCGGGCAGCCGTGACCATCCGACCATCAAGCAATGGGCTTTCAGCGATCCGGAGGGATTCGGGAAGCTGATGGACCTGCTGGTGCAGGGAACCGCCGCCTATCTGAAGGCCCAGATCGCGGCGGGGGCGGAGGCGGTGCAGCTGTTCGATACCTGGGCTGGGGCCCTGCCACATGCGTATCTGGAGCCGCTGGTGTTCCGTCCCCTGCAGCAGATCGCGGAACTGATCCATGCGGATCATCCGGACATTCCGGTGATCGGCTTTCCGCGAGGTGTGGGCACGTCGCTGGCCCATGCGGCACGCATACCAGGCATTGCCGGACTGAGCGTCGACTGGAGCATGGATCCGCAATGGGTGGCCGCCAATGTGCAGCCGCATCGTGTGGTGCAGGGCAATCTGGACCCGCGTCTGGTGGTGGTCGGCGGGGAGCCGATGCGCCGGGCCACGCACCACATCCTGGATTGCTTCGGACACCGCAACTTCATCTTCAACCTGGGGCATGGTTTCGTGCCGGAGACACCGCCGGAGCATGTCGCCGAGCTGTCGGAAATGCTGAAGGCGGTGCAGAGCAGATAGCGCGCCTTCCCGTCTCGACGGAAAGAACATGCGGCACGGGAGAGAACCGGCCGGGGGCCACAGGTGAATTGGGACCAATCGGATGAGTGAATACTACGACCTGTTCAAGGCGCTGCATGTCATCAGCGTCATTTCCTGGATGGTGGGGATGCTCTACCTGCCGCGGCTGTTCGTCTATCACGTGGATGCTGCTCCGGGTTCCGACACCTCGGAGACCTTCAAGATCATGGAACGGCGGCTGATGAAGGCGATCATCAATCCCGCGATGATCGCCAGTTTCATCTTTGGTGGTCTGATGCTGTGGATCGGCTTCGATCTCGGTGTCTTCACGATGGCGGATGGCTGGCTGCACACGAAGCTGCTGGCCGTGGTGCTGATGGGTGCCGCCCATGGCGTGCTCAGCAAGCGGCGGCGGGAGTTCGAGGCGGATCGCAATACCCGCTCCACCCGCTATTTCCGCATCCTCAATGAAGTGCCGACCGTGCTGATGATCATCATTGTCTTCATGGTGATCCTGAAACCGTTCTGACGGACTGGTGATCATCGGGGGGAATGCGATAGGCTTCGCCGGACATCACGCCCTGGGGAGGGATCACGACAATGCACCAGACCGTCCACGCCCTGTTTCAGGAGGCAGCGGCGGATTCGCCGGACAATGCCTTTCTCGCCTGTCCGGCCTATCCGGGGCGCGCCTACCATCCTGACGGGGCGGAGTTCACCTATGCGCAGGTCCGGGTGGAAGTCGCGCACCTGACAGCGCTCTACAGCGATGCTGGCTATGGCCTGGGTCACCGGGTGGCGCTGCTGATGGAGAACCGGCCGGAACATTTCTTCCACCTGCTGGCCCTGAATGCCGTTGGCGCATCCTGCGTCCCGGTGAACCCCGACTATACCCATGATGAAACGCTCTATCAGATGCAGCACTCCGATGCCGACCTGGCTGTGGTGATCGCTGACCGGGTGGAGCGGATGCAGGCGGTCGCGGCGGACCGGCCGGAAAAGCAACTGCATGTGGTCAATGCCGATGACCTGCCGGACCGGCTGCCGGCTCCGTCAGCCCCGGCGCAACCGGGGCAGCCGGGCCTGGAGACGGAGGTCAGCCTGTTCTACACCTCCGGCACCACCGGACGGCCCAAGGGCTGTGTCATCACCAATTTCTACTTCCTGAATGCGGGGGAGTGGTACTGGAACATGGGTGGCCACTTCACCATGCAGCGGGGTGAGGAGCGGCTCTACAACCCGCTGCCGGTGTTCCACATGAACTGCGGCGCGGTGACCTTTGTCTGCATGATGCTTGGCCGCAACTGCCTGATGGTCCCGGACAGGTTTCATCCGTCCCGCTGGTGGAAGGATCTGGTGGAGATGCGCGCCACGGCCTTCCATTACCTCGGAATCGTGGCACCGGTCCTTCTGAAGCAGCCGGAATGTCCGGAGGAGAAGCAGCACAACTGCCGCTTCGCCCTGGGGGCGGGCATGGAACCGGAGATGCATCCGCTGTTCGAGGAACGGTTCGGCACGAAGCTGATCGAGGTCTGGGGGATGACCGAGACGGGTCGGATCTTCGGCGATTGTCATGACCCACGGCAGATCACCACCCGCGCCTTCGGGCGGCCCTTCGCCGGGCTGGAGGCCAAGGTGGTGGACGATGACGACCTGGAGGTGCCGAAGGGTGCCGAGGGCGAGTTGCTGGTCCGCTGGGGCGGGCCGGAGGGGCCACGGCACGGTTTCTTCTCCGGCTACCTGAAGAACCCCGAGGCGACGGAGGAGGCCTGGCGCGGCGGCTGGTTCCATACCGGCGACGCAGTGCGTCAGGACGAAAGCGGCATGCTGTTCTTCGTTGACCGCAAGAAGAACATCATCCGCCGCTCGGGGGAGAACATCGCCGCAGCGGAGATCGAGGCCACGATCCAGGCCATGGACAAGGTGGCACAGGTGGCCGTCATGCCGGTTGCAGACGAAATGCGCGACGAGGAAGTGATGGCCTGTGTCGTGCCCATGGCCGGCATCGCGCCAACCCCTGAATTCGCAAGGGAGATCCAGGACTGGTGCCTGGAGAAGATTGCCTATTACAAGGCGCCGGGCTGGCTCTTCTTCCTTGACGCGTTACCTGTCACCGGAACCCAGAAGGTGCAGAAGCAGGAAATATTTCCGAAGGACACCGACCCGCGCGCGGCGGCGGGCGTGCTTGACCTGCGCGGCACCAAGAAGCGACGCCGCTGACAGGAATCCCGAGATGCCGGACCGTGCCCGACTTGAATCCTTCATTGCCATGGTGGAAAGCGGGGACCACGTCCGCGCCATCGCCGATTTCTATCACCCGGAGGCCACGATGCAGGAGAACGCGCATCCGCTCCGTGCCGGTCGGGAGAAGCTGATGGCGTTCGAGCAGCGGGCGCTGGATGCCATGTCCGCCATGGTCACCCATCCGGCGCGGGTTGCGGTGCATGATGGCGACAATGTCGCCATTCACTGGACCTTCGACCAGACCCTGAAGGACGGGCGTCACCGCACGATCGACGAGGTGGCGCTGCAGGTCTGGCAGGGCGACCGGATCATGACCGAGCGTTTCTTCTATGATTCAGCCGCTGCCGCCTGGAAGGACCCTGCTGCATGAGTGCCTATCTGGTGCTCGACTTCGCGATCCACGACCTGCGCGGGTTCATGGAGTATGCCGACGATGTTCCGGCATTCCTGGCGAAGCACGGCGGGCGCTACATCGTGAAGGGTGTCACGCCGAAGGTGATGGAGGGTGACTGGGCACCGGAGCGCATGGTGATCCTTGAGTTCCCCTCTGGCCGGCATGCGGAGGATTTCCTGGCCGATCCGGAGTTCCAGACCCTGAAGGACGTTCGCCTGCGCACCACCGACAGCAAGCTGGTGCTGGTGGAGGGCTGTGACTGAGACCACCACCAAGCTCCCGGAATTGACCCTGGAGCCCGGTCTCGCACGTCTGCGCGGCACTGCTGGGTACCCGGGTCAGAGCCCGGGCACGGCGTGGGGGAGGTGGCGGAAGTGGCCTGTGATCTCCCTCACCACGATGCTCTCGGGCCAGACCCGAGAGCCCAGTCTCCCACGCCTGTGCGGCGCCTCTTGGTACCCGGGTCAAGCCCGGGCACGGCGTCAGTGGGGTGGTGAGTGGACTGGATCGGCAGACTTCAGGCTGCGTTGGCCTCGTCGGCCTTCTTTTCCGCCTGCTCCTCGCCATGGCCGATGATCGCCATGGTCTCCTCCATCGAGTAGAAGACATCGGCAATGTCGATGTTCTTCTGGTACAGCGCGGTGCGTTCGATCGCCGGGTGCTTCAGGATGGAGCGGAAATAGCGTTCGGCTGTCAGGCTCTTGCCGATGTACTTGGCGAAGACAGCAGACTCGTGGCTGGTGTCCGGCGCCGCTGCCGCGTCTTCAACGCCGAGGAATTCGGCGATGGAGGCCAGTATCGGCTGCCGGTTCTCGATCAGGTCCTCGAACTTCACGAACAGGGTGCGGTTGACCACGTCCGGATCATCGAAGGGATAGAGTTCGAACGGCTTGCGGTACTGGTTGATGGCCCGCGGAATATCGCCATAGCGCTCCAGCAGGGAGGCAATGCCGGTGATCGGGTGGCGGACGATGAAGATGATCTTGGCCGCCGGGTACATCTTCAGGATCGCATCGATGCGCATGGCGTTGTCCGGCGTCTGCTCGCCGTAGATGTGCCCCTTGGCGTCGACGGAATGCACGAACTCGGAATAGAGCGCGGTGATCGTGTTTGCCCAGGTCGGGTTCTCGGGATCATAGCGCGCCATGTAGCGGTCGAACTGCATGTTCTGCAGGTAGGCCTTGTGCGCGAACCGGTCCTTGGTGACGTCGGAGCGGGCCGAATTCACCATGTTCTCGTAGTAGCAGGCGTGATAGATCGACTTGTGCAGGAACGGTGTCACCTTCGCCTTCGTCACGAAGTCCACCAGGGTCTCGCATTCGTCCAGTTTCAGCCCGTCGACATCCCCGTCCTGGCTGACGACGTGGCGCATCAGGTCCTGGAAATTGGCCAGCCGCGTCAGGATGGTTGTCCCCTGCATGGCACAGATCTCGGGGTACTGGTCCAGCATGGCGCAGGTCACCGTGGTGCCGCTGCGCTCGGACCCAGCAATGAAGAAATCTATCCGTTCCGGCGCCATCTGGAGCCTCCTCTCACGACTGTTCATGGCGTGCAGGGTGAGGGCTTCAGGTAAATATGGCGTTAACCACAAGTCCGGCGACAGAAAAGGCCACAGACCTGCAACCCGGCCTGCCGCAAATGCTTCGACGGATCGGGGTGCCGGTCTGTGGCCGACAGACGGGAGGCTGATCAGATCTCCAGCGCCACCTTGCCGAAATGGCGGCCAGCCTGCTGGTGGGCCATGGCTTCGCGGATCTCGGCCAGCGGATAGGTGTCGGAGATGACAGGATGGATGTCATGCGCCTCCATGGCCTTGTACATCGCCATGTGCATTTCCCGGCTGCCGACGGTGATGCCCTGGATGCGGCTGTTGGTCATCAGCACGAAACCCATGTTGATCTCGCTCTTCTGCCCGGCCAGCACACCGATCATGGCGATGGTGCCGCCGATGCGGACCGCGCGCAGTGACTGGCCAAGCGTCCCGGCGCCGCCGACTTCGACCACCAGATCCACGCCGGCACCGCCGGTCAGGCTCTTGGATGCCTTGCCCCAGTCGGTGATGTCGCGATAGTTCAGCACCTGGTCGGCACCCAGGTCGCGCAGCTTCGCGGCCTTGGCATCGGAAGAGGTCGTCGCGATCACCCGCGCGCCCATGGCCTTGGCGAACTGCAGTGCGAAGATGGAGACGCCGCCGGTGCCCTGGGTCAGCACCCAGTCGCCGGGGCGGATGCGGCCCTGTTCCACCACGGCCTGCCAGGCGGTCAGCCCGGCACAGACCGTGCTCGCGGCCTCGGCATCACTCAGGAAGGTCGGGGTACGGACCAGCCCGTGTTCGGGGAAGCACCGGAATTCCGCCGCGCAGCCCTGTGCGGAGCCGCCCAGTGCCCGCGCCATGCCCTGCGCCGTCGGCTCACCGCCCATCCAGTCGCTGAAGAAGATCGGCGTCACCCGGTCCCCGGGCCGGAAGGCCGTGACCCCGGCACCCACGGCGGCAACTTCACCCGCGCCGTCGGACAGCGGGATCAGCCCGTCCTGCTTCTGCTTCGAGCCATAGCCGCCCTCCACCGTGATCAGGTCGCGATAGTTCAGCGAGCTGGCGCGGATGCGGACCTTGACCTCGCCGGGTCCCGGCTCCGGCTCCGCGATCTCGGTGATGGCCAGATTGGCAATGCCCGGCGTCGTCAGCACGGCTGCCTTCATGATGTTCTCTCCCCGTTGTGGTGTCTGTCGGCTGTCCAGGGACCGAAAACGACCCGGTCAGCGCGCAGGTGACTCAGACCGGCTCCACGCCGCACCAGTCGGCCATGAACAGCGCGACGGTGCGCGTCACCTCCCGCGTAGAGCTGAGGCTCACGCGCTCGTCGAAACCATGGATATGCTCCGACACCGGCCCGTAGACAAGGGCAGGCGTGTCGTCATAGAGGACGGCAACGCGGGCATCCAGATAGGCGGGCATGGTGGCGTCCGTCAGGGCCACGTCGCGCACGCGCTGGTGCGCCGCAGCCAGGCAGGCCTCCGCATCCGATCCCGGCTCCAGCGTGTAGCCCTCCGCCGTGAAACCGTTGTAGGTCACGCTCGGCGGATGGTTGGAGAGAAAGGGATCGTCGATGCAGGCGGCGCGAAGGGCCTGTTCCACCCGCTGCTTGGCTTCCGCGACAGATGTACCGGGATAAATACCGGCGCGGACATCGAAACGGCACCAGGCCGGTACCGAGGAGGCCCAGTCGCCACCGGCGATCTTGCCGACATTGATGGTGATCGGCTTGGCCATGTCCTCGAAATGGCGGTGGTCGCCCTTCTCCGCGTTCATTTCCGTTTCCAGTGACTGCAGGGCGTTGATCAGGCCATAGGCGGCGATGATCGCGCTGGAACCGACAGTGGATTCATAGACGTGTGCCGGGCGGCCACGGACTTCGACCTGGAACCAGAGTACACCGACGTTTGCGCGCACCAGGCAGTCGTGCGTTGGCTCCGTGATCAGCACGGCGTCGGCGTGATAGCCGCGGGTCAGGCAGGCCAGCGCGCCGTTTCCGGTGCATTCCTCCTCCGTCACCGACTGCATGTAAAGCGTGGCGGCGGGCTGCACGCCGGCGCGTTTCAGGGCGTCGAGCGCGTAGAGGTTGGCGGCAATCCCGGCCTTCATGTCGCCGGAGCCGCGACCATAGAGCCAGTCGCCGTCGATGCGCGGCTCGTAAGGCGGCGCGGTCCACATGTCGAGCGGTCCGACCGGCACCACGTCCACATGGCCGTTCAGGATCAGCGACCGGCCGGTCTCGTCACGCGGGCGGTGGGTGCCGACGACATTGACCGCATTGTCGTAGGAGACATTGACCGGTGAAAAGCCCGGATGATGCTCGATATCTCCTACATCGATGGTCCAGCGGTCCATCTTCAGGCCACGGTCGGCGAAGGCGTCATGCAGGAAGTCCTGCGCCGTGTGCTCCTGTCCCCGCTGGGAGGGATAGCGGATGAGATCCTGCGTGAAGGCGACCTGGTCGTCGAAGCCGCGATCCACTTCCGCCACGATCCGTTTCGCCAGTTCCTGATCCACCATCGCAGGTCTCCTCCGCATTGTTTGCCATTGGTCTCCGGCTGCCCCCATACTCACCGCCAGAGACATGCCGCGACAAGGGAGGAATCGCCATGGCTGCCCATAATCCCCGCACCGACCTGGCGACGCATGAGGTGTTCAACCAGCCGCCACCGCTGGAGGACTACAATCTCTGTCGCTCCGACCCGGCGCTGGTGGAGGCCATGGCACGGGAGGGCGCGGGCGGACTGGCGGCGGCGGTCGATGCCTATGGCGCGGAACTGGGTCAGGCGGACAATCTGGAGCACGGGCGCCTCGCCAATGTCTTCCCGCCGGTGCTGAAGACCCATGACCGCTATGGCCAGCGCATCGATGAGGCCGAGTTCCATCCCGGCTATCACGCGCTGATGGCGCTGGGCATGAAGCACGGCCAGCATTCCATTGCCTGGGAGGGCAAGCCGGGTGGCCATGTGGCCCATGCCGCCATGCTGTACATGATGTACCAGGTGGAGGCTGGCGTCTGCTGCCCGCTGACCATGACCTATGCCGCGAAACCGGCGCTGCAGCTCCAGCCGGAGGCGACAGCCTTCTGGCAGCAGGGGGTGATGAGCCGGGATTATGACAGCCGCTCCATCCCCGCCCCGCAGAAGACCGGGCTGACCATCGGCATGGCGATGACGGAGAAGCAGGGCGGGTCCGATATCCGGGCCAATACCACACGTGCCGTGGCGCGCGGCCGGCAGGGACCGGGCGAGATCTACACGCTGACCGGCCACAAGTGGTTCTGTTCCGCGCCCATGTGCGACGCCTTCCTGACCCTGGCCTATACGGAGGAAGATGCGGGTGTGTCCTGCTTCCTGGTGCCGCGCTGGCGTCAGGACGGCAGCCGCAACGCCATCCAGCTGCAACGGCTGAAGGACAAGCTGGGCAACAAGTCGAATGCGTCGAGCGAGATCGAATACCACGGCGCGGAAGCCATGATGATCGGGGAGGAGGGGCGCGGCGTGCGCACCATCATCTCCATGGTCACCCATACCCGGCTGGACTGCACCATCGGCCCCACCGCGCTGATGCGCCAGGCCGTGATCCAGGCCGGGCACCATGTGGAGCATCGCATGGCGTTCCAGCGGAAGCTGTCGCAACAGCCGCTGATGCGCAATGTCATTGCCGACCTGTCGCTGGAGCAGGAGGCGGCGACCATGCTGAGCCTGCGCCTCGCCCGTGCCTTCGATGAAGGTGCCGGGGACCCACAGGCCGCCGCCTTTGCCCGGCTGGGGGTCGCGGTCGGCAAGTACTGGACCTGCAAGCGGGTCGGCGTCGTGGTCGGTGAGGCCATGGAGTGCCTCGGCGGCGCAGGCTATGTGGAGGAAACCATCCTGCCGCGGCTCTACCGTGAGGCGCCCCTGAACGGCATCTGGGAAGGTTCGGGCAATGTCATCTGCCTGGATGTGTTGCGCGCCATGCAGCGCGAACCGGACTCGGTGGAGGCCTTCATGGCCGAGATCACCGCGGCGCGGGGCCGCGACACCCGGCTGGACCGCGCCATCGATGCCCTGACGGCTGAGCTGGGGCGGCTGGAGGATATCGAATTCCGCGCCCGCAGCGTCGTGGAACGCATGGCGCTGACCCTGCAGGCGGTACTGATGACCGCCCACGCCCCCACGGCCATCGCCGATGCCTTCCTGGCCAGCCGCCTCGATGGCAACTGGGGCCACGCCTTCGGCACCCTGGAACCCGGCCTGGACCTGCAACCCATGATCGACCGCGCCACACCCGTCGCGGCGTGACGGCGGGGCAGGTTGGCAAGCAATTCACCTGCATCTCC
>JARGNO010000064.1 GCA_029213165.1 Minwuia sp. | reverse complement strand
GGCAAAACCGCCAGCCTCACATCCCCTTCAATCCAACCATGTCAAACAGCAGTGCTTCCGGTCCGGAGACCAAAAAGCGCGACACCTTGCGACCGCGACCTGGGTCGCGAATGATTCGCATAATGCCGGAAATTTCAAGTCTAAGCGGATTGGACCCGCTTATCAAGGCTGCCGCGGAATTCGTTCACCCGGTGGGTGGCTGTCTCTGCGGCGCCGCGGAGAAATGCCCATTTCCGGCGAGCAAGTCAAGCACCGAAAACAGGGTTGCCTCAAAATCTTTTGCTCTTTCTGATTGGACGCAGGGGAATCCTGCGGATTGGGGCGATGGAAAATTCTGGCAGACCGAAGATCGGATTGGCGCTTGGAGCGGGAATCGCACGCGGCTGGGCTCATATCGGCGTTCTGGAGCGGCTGACGGCCGCCGGGATCGCGCCGGACATCATATGCGGCACCTCGATCGGGGCGCTGGTCGGTGGCACCCATGCCGCCGGGAAGCTCGATGTCCTGGAGGAATGGGCCAGGAGGATGACCCGGGGCCGAATGCTCCGCTACCTCGACCTTGGTCTTGGTCGCGGCGGGATCCTTGGCGGCAACCGGCTGCGGCGGACACTGCAGGAACAATGCGCCGGGATCATGATCGAGGACCTGCCCTGCAGGTTTGCGACCGTCACGACGGAACTGGCAACCGGGCACGAGATCTGGCTGCAGAAGGGGAGCCTGGTGGATGCCATCACCGCGTCCTATGCCCTGCCCGGAATATTCCCCCCGGTGAACGTCGACCGGCGCTGGCTGGTTGACGGTGCCATGGTGAATCCTGTCCCGGTATCGGTCTGCCGCGCACTGGGGGCCCGCCTGGTCATCGCCGTGAACCTGAACAGCGACACCTTCGGCACCAGCAACCTTGCGACGGAGATGATCGACCAGAACCTGAAGTTCGATGAGCTGCTGGACCGGATCCGCGCCAATCCCGACGAGATGCTGAGTCCCTCGGCCCAGGTGATGCGGCAGATGTTCGGGCGGGCAGAGGATTCCCCCAGCATATTCAGCGTGCTGCTCGGCACCCTGAACATCGTGCAGGACCGTCTCAACCGTTCCCGCATGGCCGGTGACCCCGCCGATATCGATATCGCGCCACGTCTGGGCCACATCGGACTGCTGGAGTTCGACCGGGCCGAGGAGGCGATCGAGGAAGGTCGGGCCGCAGTCGAGCGCGCCCTGCCCGCCCTGGCCGACGCCTATGCCATTCTCGCCTGAGACCGGACAGGGCGTGTCGTTCCGACATGCGCGGATGTCGGTGCATCACTTTCGAGGGCCGGCAATCTCGCGTAGGGTCTGCCCTCCGAAACCGGCCCCCTACCAACAGGTGATCCATGGCTGCCATCTTTTCTGTCTCGGCGCTGTTCCTCGGGATCGCCCTGATGATGCTCGGCAACGGCCTGCAGGGCTCCCTGCTTGGCCTGCGCGGCTCCCTTGAAGGTTTCAATACCCAGGTCCTGGGACTGGTCATGTCGGGGTATTTCGCCGGTTTCCTGGCCGGGTCCCTATTCGCGCCGAAGGTCGTGGCGAAGGTCGGGCACATTCGCGTCTTCGCGGCGCTGGCCTCCCTCGCCTCCGCCGCCGTTCTCGTGCATTCGATCTTCATCGACCCATGGGTATGGACCGGCATGAGGCTGGTCACCGGATTCAGCTATGCCGGGCTGTATATCGTCGCCGAAAGCTGGATCAACGACATGAGCGACAACCAGAACCGGGGTCGGTTGCTGGGCACCTACATGGTCATCCAGCTCGGCGCACTCTCCGCCGGGCAGTATCTGCTCGCGGTCTCCGACCCGAGCGGCGCGAACCTGTTCATGATCGTCGCGGTGCTGGTCTCACTGGCACTGCTGCCGGTCTGCCTTGCTGCCTCCCGTGCGCCGGATTTCACCGCCCCCGAGACCCTCAGTTTCAGGGAGCTCTACCGCCTGTCACCGCTCGGCTCCATCGGCATGACGCTCAACGGCGTCACGAATGGCGCGATCTTCGGGTTCGCTGCGATCTATGCACAGCGCATCGGCCTTTCCGTCACCGAGATATCGACATTCATCGCCGTCATCTTCCTTGGCGGCATGCTGCTGCAGTGGCCGGTCGGGCGCATTTCGGACCTGGTGAACCGCCGCCTGATCATCACGGTCGTGACCTTTGCCGCCATGCTGGCCGCCATTGTCGCAATCCTTCTGCCCGATCCGGTGACCGCCCAGCCCCCCGCGATGATCGAGTCCCGCAATGTCTGGCCACTGTTCATCACCGTGGCGATCTTCGGCGGATTCTCCATTCCGATGTACTCGCTGTTCAATGCGCATGTGAATGACCGCGTGCCGCTGAAGAAGATGGTCGCCGCCTCAAGTGGATTGATCTTCCTGAACGGCGCCGGTGCGATCCTGGGGCCGAACCTGGCTGCCCTGGCCATTGATCTGACCGGGCCAAAGGGCTTCTTCATCACCCTGGCGACGATCCACGGCATCATCGGTCTGCTGACCCTGTTCCGAATGCTCCGCAAGGCGGCCCCGACCTCCCGCCAGCACGTCGATTTCGTTGCCATGCCGGTACGCGGGACATCCTATGCCGTGCAACTGACTGTCGAACAGGATGAGGAGGAGCAGATGCCGTCAGACAGCGAACCGCAGGGCAAACCACAGGGCAAACCACAGGGCGAACCGCCGGATGCGGAAGCAGTCGTGACATCCGCTGACGGGGCCACTCCCCCGGCACGGGACCGAACGCCCGGCACACCGGATGCGAGGAACCGCGGAGATACTGATGGAGACCGCTGACGCCGTTGTCATCGGCGCAGGCGTTGTCGGCCTGGCCATCGCGCGGGAACTGGCCATGGCTGGGCGCGAGGTCATCGTGCTGGAGCGGGAATCGCTGATCGGCTCGGTCACCAGTTCGCGGAATTCCGAAGTCATCCACGCCGGGATATACTATCCCAAGGGCAGTCTGAAGGCCCTGACCTGCGTCCGGGGCAAGCAATTGCTCTATGCCTTCTGCGAGAGCCATGGTGTCGCCCACCGCCGCTGCGGCAAGGTCATCGTGGCCACCAGCGAAGGCCAGACCGGCACACTGGAGGGCATTCGCCTGAAGGCCCTGGCCAACGGTGTCGCGGACCTGCGCGAGATCGACCGGACCGAGCTGGCCGAACTGGAACCGGCCGTGACCGGTGTAAAGGCGTTGCTGTCCCCCTCGACAGGTATCATCGACAGCCACGGTTACATGCTGGCACTGCAGGGCGACGCAGAAGCACATGGCGCGATGATCGCCTTTGACACACCCGTCGAGCGGATCACCGTGGCGGACGATGGGCCGACCGTGCATACCGGCGGTGCCGCACCGTTCAGGATGCGCTGCCAGACCCTGGTCAATGCCGCCGGGCTGGACGCCCCCGGACTGGTGCGCAACATCGACCAGCTGCCGGAATCCGGGCGACCGCCGACCTGGTTCGCCAAGGGCAACTACTACGTCCTCGCCGGTCGTGCACCATTCAGTCGCCTGATCTATCCGGTGCCGGAGCCGGGCGGGCTGGGCGTTCACGTGACCATCGATATCGGTGGTGGCGCCCGTTTCGGACCCGATGTGGAATGGCTGGAAACACGGGACCCGGGCCGCATCGACTACACCGTCGATCCCGCCCGGGCGGAGAAGTTCTATGCCGCCGTCCGCAGCTACTGGCCCGACCTGCCGGACGGCGCGCTGCTGCCCGGCTATTCAGGCGCGCGACCGAAGCTCACTGCACCGGGCGAGGAGGCGGCTGATTTCCGCATCGACGGCCCCGATGACCATGGTTGCCCGGGACTGATCAACCTGTTCGGGATCGAATCCCCGGGGCTGACCGCCTCCCTCGCCCTGGCCGGGATCGTCGGCAGCAAGGCCAGGGCCAGCGCTCGCTGATCCCCGGGCGCTGCGCGCCGACGGATGCACGCTGGACAGCCTTCGCACCACTCTGCTAAAGCCGCCCGACGCGGGACAGGTGGCCGAGTGGTTGAAGGCAGCGGTCTTGAAAACCGCCAAGGGTTAACCCCCTTCGTGGGTTCGAATCCCACCCTGTCCGCCACGATCTTCTTGTACGGCCCGGATACATGGGTAACACCTTGTACCGGAGACATGGGTTACACTCGTGTGCCAAACGGGTTGTCGATAGTTTGCAGTGTTTTCTGTTCCAGGTCGATATATCCGAGGTCATGGCTCATGAAGCTGAGCAGCCATATGCCGTCGTCGACTTCCTTGATTCCGAGGCTCTGACCGGCCAGCACTTTTGAGACATTGATCTTCTTGCGATGCATACAGACGCGTCCGCATGAGGTGACGAGGATATCCTTGTCGTGGAAGGGATAGGTCAGGTCAGGCAGGCCGACATAGGACCTGGATGAAGCGGTGTAGACTTCACCCGGCATCTTCATGCCGAGCGCCTCGTGGGGGCGTTCGGTGTTGAATTCACTGACGAAGTCATCGAAGCGCGCCTGCTGGGCGAGGAAGTTCGGTTCCGCAGGGCGGGCTGTCTCGGCTTTGAGCGTGCGATGCATACGCTCATGGCGTCCGTTCTGTTGCGGGTTGCCGGGCCTGATGCGTTCGATGCGGATGCCGAGCCTGAGCCACCAGACCGAGAGCTTCGAGAGGTTGTAGAGCCCGTTGGGGCTGGCGAAGGGCAGGCCGTTGTCGGTGCGGATCGCGTCCGGCAGACCCCACTCCCGGAAGAGATGCTGAAAGGTCTGGAAGGCCCCTTCCTCGCGCGTCGATGGCAGGGCCTCGCAGGCCAGGATCATGCGTGAGGCGTTGTCGGTGACGGTCAGGGGGTAACAGTACTGGCGGTTGCCAAGGCGGAACTCGCCCTTGAAATCGGCGGCCCAGAGCTGGTTGGGCAGATGCCCGGTGGACAGCGGCGTGCCTTCGGCCCTGTGCCGCCTTCGTTGCTTCGCGCGCTTGACCAACCCGTGGCGGTCGAGCACGGCATGGACAGTGCTCTGTGCCGGGACGCGGACATCGCCGGCCAGCTTGCGGATCAGCACTTCGCGGATCTTGCGCGCACCCCAGTGCGGCTTCTCGCGCCGGGTGGCGATGATCAGTTGCTCAACCGGCGCCGGCAGCTGATTGGCATAGCGCACCGGCCGCCGCGACCGGTCCGTCAGCGCCTCAGCACCCTCCGCCTTGTAGCGGCTGTAAATCTTGTAGCCGGTCTTTCGGGATATCCCGAAAGACCGGCACACATCACTCATCCGCTCACCTTCCAGCAGGCGGGCCACAAATCGCAGTCGTTCGTCCATAACCGAACACTCCTTCCAGGGCATAGGCACCTCCCCTCCGTCAGAGGAAAAGTGTTACCCATGTGTCCGGTACGTTCCGTCACCTATGTCTCAGGCCGTTCATCTGTCTCACGCTCAGTTTGCGCCGCTCACACCCTCCGACGGGACGGTGAACGGTCGCCGGGTCGGCTGTGCTGACCAGGAGTGCGCAGGCGGTCCTGGACTACAGGATTGCCGAGAACCTGTTTCTCGATCTGGACCTCAAGTATGTCCGCATCAGCGCGGACGTCACCCTGCGCACGGCGAACAGCGGCGTTCAGCGAACAACCCTGGACATCAACCCGCTGATCGCCGGTGTCGGCATCGGCCACCGCTTCAGCCTGTTCTGACCGGACCCGACCGCAAGAGCCAGAAGGCGAACAGCGGCTCGGCACCTGCGCGCATGGCATGAAGGCTGCCCGGAGGATTGTACAGGGAGCCGCCGATGCCCGGCTGGAACCAGGGACCTCCGTCCTGCATGAACTCCCCGGCACTCATGACCAGATAGGTTTCCTCCGGCGGATGGTCATGGTCAGGATAGCGGACATGCGGCGCGAGCAGCGAGACACCCAGCCAGACATCGGTCCGTCTTTCGATGCCGTCAGGCCCCAGGACCATTGCGTTGGCATGGCCGTCGGCAAAGGTTTCCTCGGCCTTGAGCCCCCTGACCGACCGCCTGCCCCAGACCAGTGCTGGCTCAATGCGCCGAAACGCGATGGCAAGTCGCAGCAGGTCGTCGTCATCGCGAAACCTGTCCTGACCGACGGCCGTCTCCAGACACCGGTCACAGACCGGAAGACGCGCACCTGCGCCGGACCCCATCCTTCCCGGACGGGCCAGAGCGCCGAAGCATTCCGAGACCGAAGCCTGCGACCGCCCCTGCCCGGCCCGCGCGGCAAAGGCCGCGCCTGCCGCATCGATGAATGCCTGTAGTTCGGGAACCCGTTCATTCATGGACTGTCCTCCCGCCCGCGGTCCTGTTCTGTATCCGGTTTCCCGGTCAGTCATTCACCCTATCTCTGACGCGACTCAGGCGATGTGAGCATCCGGGTCGATGCCTGAAGTCCGTGCGGTTTCGACAATGTCGTCCCATGCCTGACGTGCCAGAGGCAGGCCGCTGGCGAGACGTTCGGCCATCAACCGCCGTTCCGGCTCCCCCGGAACCAGGATTTCACCGCCGGGTTCGGTTGGCACTGCGGACTTCACGAAAGCCAGGTAGTCCAGAACCTCCGCAGCGAAACTGTCACCCATCTCCCGCGGCGTGCCGTCCATTGCCTTCAGGTCGATGTAGAATGACAGCATGCCGTTGCAGAACCGGCGACGTTGCGGCTCATCCAGCTTGCCGGCAGTCCCTGACCCGGTCAGCGCTCCGGCCATCACTTCCATCATGAAATTCATGCCGAAGCCCTTGTGATCGCCGAAGGCCCGCAAGGCGCCCGGCCCCTGCGACGGATCCGGATAGATGCTGTCCGCTGTCTGGCCATAGAGCGGGCGCGGATCCGAGGTGATGGTGCCGTCGCTGTCCACGAGCGCGCCCGGCGGCAGCGGCTTGCCGCCCTTCAACGCCACGAGTGCCTTTCCTTCGGCAACCAGCGATGTCGCGAAATCCAGCACGATATGCTCACTGCCCGCGACAGGCGCGCCAATGCAGAACGGATTGGTGCTGCTGCGACGGCTGACGCCGCCAAACGGCGCAACCAGCAGCGAACCGCGCACGTTCACCATGTGAACCGAGACAAGTCCGGCGTCGGCCGCACGCTCGGCCCAGTCGCCGATCCGCCCGATGTGTCCGGAATTGCGCAGCGCGACCATCGCCACCCCCTGCGACTTCGCCTTCTCGATGCCGATATCGACAGCCTGTTCACCGATGGTCTGGCCGAAGCCATATTGCCCATCGACGATGGCAATGCCCGGCTGGTCGGACAGGACACGCAGTTTCTGGTTCGGTACCTGTATGCCTTCCCTGGCCCACTGCACATAACGCGGGATGCGGATCACGCCATGGCTGTCATGACCGCGAAGGTTCGCACCTGCCAGTCTGGTAACGATTGTCCGGGCCTCACCCGGCTCACTGCCGGCGGCTTCAAAAATCGCGCTGCCAAGCGAATGCATGACGTCGACCGGCACGAATACGCGATCACCATCTTCTCTGATCTTGCTCACAAGGCCCTCCCCGGCAGTCTGGTTTCCAACGACGTCAGTAGACGCTCTCGACACGTCCGCTGGCGTAGAGGTCGTCGATGTGTCCAGGCACGCCGAGTCCCCCCTGAACCGCAGCCATGACCTCGTCCTCCTTGGCCTGAATGTCCACAAGCCGGGCAATGACCGCATCGATCCTGTCGTAGGGCACCACAACGACACCGTCCACATCGCCGATCAGAAGATCGCCCGCATTCACCTGGACACCGCCGAGGCTGATGGGCAGATTGACTGTGCCAGGGCCGTTCTTCGCCGGTGAATTGGGGGTCACTGCAGCGCAGAAACAGGCCAGCCCGACATCAATGATGCCCGGTGTGTCGCGCACGGCACCATCGGTCACCAGTGCGACGGCACCCCGGTTCCTTGCCATATGCAATACAAGGTCGCCGATAACCGCGGTCTCCAGGAATGCATCCGTTGCCGCCACGATCACATCGTCAGGGCGAACCTGCGGCAGCGCCGCAAGGACCGCCAGGTTGTCCGCTGGCCCGGCATGGCAGGTCACGGCCACACCGCAGAAGCTGCTTGCTTCCGGGTCGACCGGCTTGATGGTGAAGGACATCGCGCCCCGGCCATCCATCGCATCGACCACAAAGCCGGTCGGCACACCACGAAGCGCCTCGATCTGCGCATTGGTCGGGCGTGGCGGGTTGCGTTTCAGCCGTATCAGCGGTGGGTCATCGATCATGCGTCGCTCTCCCTCGATCCTGCCGACGGAGACTATCGTTCAGGCTTTGCCGGAGCAATCTGACTCCGGCAAAGCCCGGCCGACCGTCGGCCACGGGGGAGATCAGCGCCCTCGGCCATCGCAACGCCATCGAGCCCTGGAATGTCGGACCCGGCTGCAAGCCGGAACCGGAAACCCGATCGGTCGCTTCACCCGAGGAAGAGACTCATCCGGACGAAGACCTGATCCAGCGACCACCACCGTTGCCCGTCCATGCAACCATTTGCTGCTGACCTGCCGGGTTTCCGCGGCACGGAACGACCCGGACTGGTCAAGCAGCGGACGGCATGGTTCGCACCTGACCAGCCCGTCGGCAGTCACCCGGATCTGCCGCATCCCTGCCCTGACAATGCTCCTGTGATGATCCTCGGAAGGCCGATCAGTAGAGGAACTCCGGCAACAGCAGCGTGATCTCCGGGAACCCGATCAGCAGTGCCAGCGTGATCAGGTCAGCAACCACGAACCAGAGTATCCCCTTGAAGATGATCTCTGTCTTGATGGCGTCGCCCACGATGCCCTTGATGACGAACACATTCAGGCCGACAGGCGGTGTGATCAGCCCGATCTCCAGGTACTTCACGATCAGGATACCGAACCAGATCAGATTGATGTCCAGCGATTCCACCACCGGCAGGAAGATTGGCAGGGTCAGCAGCATGATGCCCAGCGGATCGAGGAACATGCCAAGCACCAGGAAGACCACGGATATGCCCAGTATCAGCTCAAGCTGGCTGATCCCTTCTGCCAGAACCATCTCGGCGAGGAAGTCGGAGACACCGGCGAAGGCAAGGAAACGGGTCAGCAGATTGGCGCCGATGGCGATGATGAAGATCGCAGCCGTACTCTGCATCGCCTCGGAGGTCGCGTCCCGCAGGCGTGGCCAGTTCAGGTCGCGCTTCAGGAAGGCAATCACGATCGAGAGCGCGGCCCCGACGGCCCCTGCCTCGGTGGGCGTGAATACCCCCCCGAACAGACCGCCGAATACGCCGATCACCAGCAGGATCACCGGCCAGGTTTCATAGACGGCGGCAAACCGTTCCCGCCAGGAGACCTCCTCATGTACCGACGGGGCGAGTCTTGGCGTGATCTTGACCCGCACATAGATCATCAGCACGAACATCAGGGCAGTGAGCAGGCCCGGCAGAAAGCCGCCAATGAACAGCTTTCCGATCGGCACCTCGGCAAAGATACCGAAGATCAGCAACAGGATGCTGGGCGGAATCAGCGAACCGATTGTCCCGGCAGCCGCAACCGAACCGGCGGCGAGCCCCTTGTCGTAATTTGCCTTCAGCATCTCGGGCACGGCAATGCGGCCCATGGCGGCCGCGCAGGCGACCGACGATCCGGTAACGGCCGAGAATCCGGCAGCGCCCCAGACCGATGCAATGGCGAGGCCGCCTGGCAAGGCCGACAGCCACAGCCGGGCGAGCCTGAAGAGGCCCTCCGTCAGGTTGGCGTGGTAACAGACATATCCCATCAGCAGGAACATGGGCACGGAGCTCAGCGTCCAGTGTGCCACCAGTTCGTAAGGAACCGCGGTGATGATGCCGAGTGCCGGCTTCAACCCGAGCAGTATGTAGATGCCAACCAGTGAAACACTGCCCAGCGCGATACCCACGGGCACCCGTATGAGCAGCAGCAGGATGAGAACCGCGATGCCGGCTCCGCCGATCTGAAGGTCGGTCATCGGGTTTCCTCGATATCAATTGTCTCGTTGCCTTCACCTACAAGGCGATCGGTGCCGCGCAGCAGCATGATGGCTTTCCAGAGCAGGACGATGACGAGCAGTCCGCAACCAAGCGGAATGAAGAAGCGGGTCGGCCAGATCTGCAACGGTACGGTTCCGTACAGATATTCGCCGATTTCATATTTGTTGACGGCATCATGCCAGGTCCGCGTCGTCAGCAGGCTGAAGTAGACGACCCCAAGCAGCGAGACGGAAGCAATGAGAATGCGTCGGATCCTGGGCTTCAGGTATTGCGAGATGATTTCTACCGTGATGTGCCCATTGCGCAGTTCAACCGCGGCCAGCGGGAAGAAGACGACACCGACCATGTAGTAGTTCGATGTCATCTCGATGGTCACCGGCAGCGGCGTGCCCAGCAGCCATTTTCCGGCCACGTCCAGCGTGACATGCAACAGCATGGCAAACATGCTGACCATGCCGATCAGCCCGAATATCCGGGCCAGCGTTCGTATCAGTTTCTCGATCATGGTCCTGCTCCTCCCCTGCCGACGGATGATCGGGCAGGCAGCGGATTGCGCTGCCTGCCCGATCCGCCTGATCAGCCGTCAGTGACAGCCGAATTGGCTACTTGCCGTAAGTGGAAACGTCGACCTTCGCGATGACGTCGGACTTGAAGCGAGCCTTCATGGCCTCGATGTCGCCGCCGACTTCCTCGTGGATCCTGGTCCACTTGTCGACCAGATCGCTCATCTTCGCGATCAGCGGCTCCGGATTCGCGATGCCACGGGTTTCCTTGCCCTTGGCAACCAGGCCAGCCTTTTCACGGGCGACATACTCGGTGCGGATGGCCTTGAAGGCTTCAGAGATCTTCTGCACCCGGATACCCTTGGCCTCGCTCTCCTTCAGCGCCTCCTGGTCCGTGCGGATATAGCCGTCGGCGATACCGAAGTTGGCGTCCGATGCCGCTTCCAGCACGATGCGCCGCTGCGCGTCGGTCAGCTCTGCCCAGCTTGCCGGGTTGAACGCGAAGGTATTGATCGCCCGATAGGCCCCGACATCAACCAGCAGGACATCCTTGGTCATGTCCCACAAGCCATAGGTCTTCAGTGATGCGGCAACATGAAAGGCTGCATCGACAACGCCGCGGCTCATGGCTTCATACTGTTCGGACGACGGCACATTGACCGGCGTCGCACCGATCGCGCTCACGAAGTTGTCCCAGGCCGAACCCGCAGAACGGATCTTCAGACCCTTGGCATCTTCGGGGCTGTCGATCACCTTGGTCGACATGATGACCATCGGCGGAACCGCGTAGGTGCCGGTATAGACATTGCCGCGGGCCTTGTACTCGGCCAGGCAGGGCGCGCATTGCGTCATGATCAGCTCGGTCGTCGCCGCCGACACGATGACCGCGTCGGTGCCGATGGCGGCCATGTCATTGATGAAGGCCGTATGAGCGAACTCTGCCGGGTGGTAGCCGACGATGACGTAGCCCAGATCGACGACACCATCGCGAATGCCTTCGGACGCAGCCTTCGGTCCCAGCAGCGAACCGCCAAGGAACAGCTTGACGGTGAGTTCGCCGTTGGTGCGCTCCTTGACCTGCTTCGCAAACGGCTCCCAGCCATCGGCGACGGTATTGTTCTTCGGCGGCAGATGAACGCTCGCCTTGAGTTCCTTCGCCGCAAGGCCGCCGGCGGAACCGGCCACCAGGCCGACGCCCAGCGCAATGGCCGCAACTTGTTTCATGTATCTCATCGTTTCTCTCCCACTCTTCAAATTGTCCCGGAACCTCCCGTCCCGGAACTTGGTTGTCCAAGCCGGATCAACTGACCGGCTCGTCGTGTCAGGGCCCGTGACCGGAAGCCCGTCAGGTATCGACACCGATCTTTTCGCGACGGATATTCACGCCCGCCACCTCGCGGTCCCAGGTGTCTGACGTCACGCCTTCTTCCCGCAGCAGATGCTTCTGGACCTTCTGGGTTGGCGTCTTCGGCAGGTCGTCCATCAGCCGAACGAAGCGCGGGATCATGAAATGCGCCATGCGCGGTTGCAGGAACGCGAGCAGCCCAGCCGGGTCAATGACCCGCCCGGGCACCGGCGCGACCACCACCAGCAGTTCGTCCTCGCTGAACTCACTCGGCACACCCAGCGCGGCGCATTCCCGCACGTCCGGATGCGCATTGACCTCGTTCTCGACCTCGAAGGAGGAGATGTTCTCGCCCCGGCGGCGGATCGCATCCTTGGCACGGTCGACGAAAAAATACGTCCCCTCCACATCCTGCCGGAACAGGTCTCCCGTATGGAACCAGCCGTTGCGCCAGGCTCTGGCCGTTGCTTCGGGGTTGTTGTTGTAGCCGTGGTTCAGTGCCCAGGGCACGTCATCGCGGATGATCATCTCCCCAACCTGCCCGAACGTCACTTCGCAGTCATTGCCGTCCACCAGCCGGACATGGGCACCGGGCCGGACAGTGCCGCAGGAACCGGCCTTGTCCGGATTTTTCCCTGACATCAGCTGGTTGCTGATCTCGGTCATGTTGAAGGAGGTATAGACATCCAGCCCGAAACGGCTGGCGAAGGCGGCGACATCCTCGGGCAGCGGTACCATGAAGACCTTGCTCAGGGGATGGTTGGTGTCGTCCGGCCCTGCAGGCGCCTTCATCAGGAATGGCGTCATGGCCCCCAGCAGGGTGACGCAGGTCGATCCGGATTCCCGCACGGTGTCCCAGAACGTCTCGGTCCGGAAGGAATCCACCAGTGCGAT
This sequence comes from Minwuia sp., assembly GCA_029213165.1. Classification (GTDB taxonomy): domain Bacteria; phylum Pseudomonadota; class Alphaproteobacteria; order Minwuiales; family Minwuiaceae; genus Minwuia. Next base: position 7,553 of record JARGNO010000064.1, on the reverse strand, counting down.
CGACCCACCCTTGACCAGCATCCCATAGGTGTTGCCGGTTCCGCCCGCATGGAACAGGGGCAGGTTGATCAGGCGGCGGTCAGTGTGGTCCAGCATCTCCCGCGAGCAGGTCGCCATGGTGTAGAGATGCAGGTAGGACGACAACACGCCCTTCGACGGACCCGTCGTGCCTGAAGTGTAGATGATCGACTGCAGGTCCCAGGGATCGACCGGCCGGTCCAGCGGTTCCGGCTCGTCACCCTGATGACCAAGCGTTTCCACCCCTGCAACGGGCAGACGGTCGAATTCGGCGTCACCGCCGACGACGATGAGCTGTTCGATCTGAGCGGTATCGATGACGGCAAGCCTGTCAACCAGGTCAGCGTGAACGATCATCACACGCGCATCGGAGTTGCGGACAACATGCTCCAGCAGGTTGCCGCGATAGGCCGTGTTGACGGGCACATAGGCCGCGCCGATGTAGTTGATGCCGAACCAGCAGCGCAGCATCAGCGGCCCGTTCGGCAGCCAGACCAGCACCCTGTCATCGCGCGCAACGCCGGATTTCTGCAGGCCCGCGCCCGTACGCGCGGCTTCGGCACGCATGGTCGCATAGTCCCATGTCTCGCCACCTTCGAACCAGACGAAGGGACTTCCGGGCGTCTCCGCAGCCAATCGATCAAGGACATGACGAAGGACGCACTGATCCCTGCGCGGAATCCGGGGATCCGCGAACTCGGGTATTGTTGCTGTCGCATCGTTCAAGACTTCCCCTCCCCCATTCAATCCAGATGCAGCCGCCCGTCGCCTCCCCGCGCCGAGCGGCCGCCGTCGACCTTTCATACGTCAGGTCATGCCGGCGACATCGATCAGGCGTCCACCGGCAGCAGTTGCACGTCACACCGAGCAGACGCGTGATCCACGATCCCGATCAGTCTTCGACAGGTTTCATGCAGGGCGACGATGGCATCGCGCCACAGGCTCTCAACCTTCACGGCAAGGGTCTGTCCGACCCTGCTTGCCATCACCGACCTGCAATCCATCTGATCCTCCCCAGGATATCCGAGACCCTACATTTCCGCCTGGCGCCGCCCGGTCAGCACCTGTCTGAACATCTTCACCAGATCGTTCTCCACCAGTTCCAGACTGGTCCCCTGATCATTGACCAGCGACTGGATGATGCCCCCCCGGACGGCACCCAGGACAATCGTCGCAAACCGATCTATGTCTATGTCGTCACCCAGTTCACCAGCATCACGCGCCTCCTGAAGGTGGCTGCGGAACCCCAATCGGTAGCGCTCGCTCATCGCGCTCATGCGCGGCTTCAGTTCCGAATTCGCACTCATCGACTCGACATAAAGCTGGTACACGGCAATTGCCGCTGGCGAACTGTCCCGCGCACCGGCGAAATGAGCCGAAATCCGTATGAACAGGGCTTCGAGCCCGGTCCTCTTGCCGATTTTCCGCTCCAGACGGCGCTGGAACCAGCTTTCGCTTGTGTCCATGACAGCCTCAAGCAGCCCCAGCTTGCTTCCGAAACGGGCCACGGGCAGACCCCGGCTGTAACCCGCATCGGTACCGACCCTTGCCAGGCTGCACCCGGCAGCGCCATGTGCCGCAATCAGATCCAGCGCGGCACGGATCATCCGTGAATCCGAATCCGCACGCCTTTCCGTCTGTTTCCTGCCCCTTGTCGTGTTCTGGAACATTGCCCATCATTTATTTGCTAGTTGGTTAGCAAGTAAATGATGGGGCAATGTTCAGCAATGTGCAAGTTCCAACACGCGCCGGGCGCAGATCTTCATGCTTTCAGGGCGCCCGGGTGAGGAGCCGGCTGCGGTGAGGAGAGCCGACGGTGACTGCCGGACCGAACCCGGCATCGGCTATCCCCGGGGCTCAGGACCTGATGCCCGGGCTGCGATGGACTCGCCCAGGTGCCGCTCCATCATTCGACGGAACGATCCAGGCAGGTGATGCAGCGCTTGCAGACGGCAAGACCGGCCAGCAGGTGAAACACGACCGGCGGAACAAGCCAGACGACGCAGGGGATGACACAATCCGGTTCCCGTGGAACCTCTTGGGGCCGGTGTTCGCGGCAGGTTCGACCCACCAAGCACCATCGCCACCGACCACCTGAGCTCGCGCCACGCCACGCTGTCCGTTCCCGAGATCGGTGGTCGCCTGAAGCGGTCTCTCAGCGCTCCAGATGGATCTTCATGTCCGTGCGATCGAGCAACCGCCGCGTCTCCCGCTCAACCAGCCGCGCCAGCCTGAGAGCGGGGAACCCCATCATGTGCCGCGCCGTCTGGGTGGCGGCGACCTCCGCGTAACTGGCGATCATCCCGTCATTCAGATGACAGATCGAAACGCCCTCGAAGCCGGCGCGCACGCCCATCGAATCCGGCAAACGCGAATCCCAGCTGAACAGGTATCGGGCATAGCCTATCCCGCCCTGCGCCACCGGCTCGTGGAAGGTCCAGCGGAAGTTCTCCCCGTCCCGGTGGAAGAAGTCCGAGAACAGGCGCGCTATCTCCGCCCTGCCTTCGAACGCGCCATAGAAATCGTCGTTGTAGACGCCGTCCGGCGTGAAACACGCGGCAGCCTCCTCGAAAGCGCCGCGGCAAACCGCGTCGCCCATCCGGTTGATCAGATGTTCGAATGACATCATGCTTCCTCCCCAGGAAATGGTGTCGGCAACGATAGGCTGCCTCTCCCGGGCTGTCCATTCGTCGCCACCGGATGTCCTGAGACGACGGGCGAAACTGCAGGCCGCCTTGAATTTTCGAGTGCAGGAGCACTGGGAGCAGCACAAGCCCCCGACAGGTCCGGATCGAAGCGGCGGCCGGTCCCGCAAACTCGTCAGCAACATCGTCGAGGGGGCGACCACAGCCAATGCATCCGAACCAGAAACAAGACGAGCCGCCCTAGATGAGAGAACGGCCCGTTCGGTAAAAGTGGTTGCGGGGGCAGGATTGAGCCGAGTACGTACACTTGCGATATCCGTTTGATGCGGTCGCAAGTGCTCGCGATCTGGGCCTGTCGCGGTTTCGTGCCACCCGAGAGGCCCTCGATATGGTCGCATGACTCAAATGAAACAGCCTCCGGCAATCCTGGGATGGTTCAGTTCACGATCGAACCGTTCGGATGGTGAGGGAGCACCTCTGTCGGCAACGGATGATCCTCCTGTTCGTCTCGTGTCACCCTTGGCGCCAGACGTATCCCGAGGTCTGATAGCCTTTGACCGGCTCGGCAAAGAACCTGGTGGCAGAGAGGCTCGCAGCCTCGGCAGCCCCGAAACAGACATGCAACGGGAGAAGGTGTTCCTCTCGCGGATGGCAGAAGCGGGCACCCGGCGCTTCTTCCCAGGCGACAAGTTCCCTGTGGCGTTGGTCCTCATCCAGTCCGGGGCCGCAGATGGTTTCATCCATCCAGTGATGGAAGGCAGCGGCAAGCGACGGACCTTCTCTTGCTTCCATCGGAGAAAGCCGTCCGATCAATGCGGAAATATTGTGGAAGCTGAAGCCAGAGCCAATGAGCACAACGTCGTCGTCGAGAAGTTCCCCGAGTGCGCGCCCGAACGCGATGTGTTCTTCCGCATCAAGACTCGAAAGTAGCGACATCTGAAGGATCGGTATATCCGCCGCCGGTCGCATCAGAAGCATTGGCACGAAGGTGCCATGGTCGTACCCGCGAATGGCATCGAGTTCTGGTTTGAACCCTGCGCTTCCGAGAGCACCAGCCACGGATGCTGCCAGTTCCGGCGCACCTGGCGCGGGATAGCTGATCCGGTAGGCAGCCTCCGGAAACCCGTAGTAGTCATAAAGCATTCCGGGCCGTGCAGCGCTGGTCAGGCTGGGCTGTGCGGTCTCCCAATGTGCAGTGACAACGATGACTGCCCTGGCCCCTGCCAGTTCTTCGCCCTGCGCTTTCAGAGCGCTAGCCAGTCGTGCGTATCCTGGATCACCCAACAGGGGGAGAGGACCTCCACCGTGCGGAATGAATAGCACCTTGCCCAAAACCGCGTCTCCCTCTCACTCGACGGCTTGTCTAGTCGATCTGCCGGACCAAGGGGTAAATCCCCCTCACCTGCCCGAACAGGCGGGTCAGTCCCAGGATACCGTCAATATGTGGCGTCGCGACACCCAGCCGGTGGCCGATGTCATGTACGGCAGTGACGATGGCGTCGAGTTCCAGGTCCCTGCCAGCCTCGGCATCCTGCAGCATCGACGTCTTGAACGCACCAAGTCGCGCGGTGACCTCATGCCGTGCCTCGGCGCTTTGCTCGACAGGACAGCCAAGCCGGGCGCCGATGATCTGCGCTTCCATCATGGCGGCAGAACAAAGGTCGCGAACCAGAGGATCGGCCAGGATTTGTTCGATGGTCGCGCCCGTGATCGCGCTGACCGGATTCATGGTCAAGTTGCCCCATAGCTTGTACCAGATCTCGGTACGAATATCCGTCGAGGTGTTGGTCGTGCACCCAGCGCCATTGAGGATTTCCGCCAGCCCGTTTGCCCGATCACTTGCACCTCCAAAAGGTTCGCCAAGCAGCATCTGGTGCCACATGACTTCCTCGACGAAGCCAGGCTCGATCCGCCGGGCGCTGGCATGCACAACACAGCCCAGAACGGCACCCAGTGGCAGGGATCGCGATATGCGCCCCCCCGGATCAACGCTCTCAACAGGGCTGGCATTCATCTCCGGCTGCTGGTGACAGAACCACCAGGGAATGCCATTCATCGCCGGGACGATGATCGTATCCGGTGTCAGCAGCGGGCCCAGCGATTGTACCAGTTCGCTCAGTGCCGGTGCCTTGACCGCAATGATCACGACGTCCTGCGGCCCGAGGTCTCCGGCTGACTGACTCGCGTTCACAGGTGCCGTGATGAGCTTGTCCCCACTCTTCAGACGCCAACCATGCTGGCGCAGCGCGGCAAGCGTTTCGCCACGGGCAAGGGCAGATACCTCTGCACGCCCGGTCTTCGCCAGACGGGCGCCAATCAAGCCGCCGATAGCGCCGGCACCGACGACACAGACCCTGGTCATGAAGTTGCCTTGGCCTTCGCGAGGTTTTCCTTGAAACGACCTGGCACCCGCTCGTCAAATCCAAGCGCAACCCGCCTGACTTCAGGCGTATCGGTCGGTTGGTGCCCAACACCCAGCGCACTGGCGCGCGGCGGATCAATGGCGGCAACCGTGCCGCCGACTTTCCCCAGGCCGGTGATCTCGCATTCGACATGATCACCGGGACTGATGCTGCGCGAATGACAGGGTGTGCCCATGCAGATGACATCGCCGGCTTCCAGCGTGATGTGACGGGCGATGTCAGCGATGACGTAATGTGGACCCCAGATGGTTTCTTCCCCGATATGCGCCTGCTGGACCACATGGCCGTTCACATAGGTCGTCAGTGTCTGGTCGAAGATATCGACACCGCGCACGATACCCGGCCCAATGGGCAGCAGCGTGTCAGCACCCTTGACCCGCAACATCGAGCCCTGATCGGTGTCACGGAAATCCTGCAGACCCATGTCCAGAGCCGGGCAGAACCCTTCGATGAAGTCCCAGGCCTCGTCGGGCAACACGTTGCGGCAGGTCCGGCCGATCACAACCGCATACTCACCTTCGTAGTTCAGATAAGTACAGTCGGCAGGCTTGAGGATCTGTCCGCCATGGCCGTTCAGAGACGTTGGTGGTTTGGTGAAATATGTAGGTGTCTCCGTCGGCTTCGGCTTGTTCCGCGTTTCCATACTGCGGGAGCTGTAGGCAATGTGAACCGCGATGATCTTGCCGGGACTCACCGGTGGCAGATAGGTCGCGGAACCTGCATCCAGCATGCGACCATCGTCCAGGCGCAGCTTGCCAGCGTCGCTGCCGCTCTCGACCATCGTGCCCCAGAAAGCCGACCCGCCGACCAGAACGCGGCGGCGCTCGACGCGCGGCCCCTGCATGATCGCGGGCAGTTCCTTGATCGGAAATTCCATCATGCCGCTCCCTGTTCATCGAACCAGACGTGAATATTGCCGGTGCCGCGGGCGTTCTCGTAGTTGCACAGGGGCGTACCCTCCGCCCTGCAATCAGCCCCGCCAAGCGCGCCAAGCATCTGCAGGTAATGGCCACCCCAGGCTTCCCAGAAATGAGGCACGAAATCAGTCTCCCAGTCGTCAAGGATCTTGTCATGTCGACCCTGTCTCATCAGCTCGGCTTCGGGTGACGAAACATTGCTCTCGTTGAAGACACTGGGGTGATTGGGTTTCCAGTCGATGTCCGTCATGCGGTGACTGAGTGCGCCCGAAGCAAGGATGACCACGTTCCGGTCGCACTGCCGGATCGCCTCTCCGATGATCTCACCTGACTTCAGGAAATGCTCTGGCCGACAGTTCTGACAGATGCTGGAGGATACGACCGGGATATCGCTGATCTCCAGTCGCAGCTGCTTTACCAGGTTGATGGTCGCGTAATGACGGGCAAGATCCGGGTTCAGAACGGCACGATTATAGCCCCCCATCTTCTTGGACATGGCTTCCACGCAAACGGCGAACTCCGGATCACCCCGATACTTGTAGGGCACGCCGTATAGGTACCAGGGCATCTCGTCGGACAGGTAGGTCCCCTGGTAACCGTCGCCACCGTCGATCAGGTGATACCCGGTCGAGAACCAATGCGTGTCGAAGATCAGTATCACATCCGGGTTCGCAGCCTCGATCCTGTCACGCAGGAGCGCATAGCCGGGAATGAGGTCCGAATCCTGACCCGCGCCCATCAGACGCCGCATGTCCTCGCTCTGCATCAGGCCCGGGTGATGTGACACCAGTGCTGATCCGACAATCCTGCCCATGTCAGTAATTCCTGTTGTTCAACGTTGGCTGAAACTGGCTTCAAACGGCTTCTTCGGCACCACCACATCCTTGATGTTGCAGAAGAACTCGAAGCTCCAGTCGCCGCCCTCGCGGCCAATGCCACTGTGCTTGATGCCGCCGAACGGAGCAGCCAGATCCCGGATGCCGAAACTGTTCACCCAGATGAATCCGGTCTGGACCCGCTTGGCAATTTCGGTTGCATGGCTCTCGTCGCCGTAACAGACACCGCCCAGTCCATAGTTGGTGCCGTTTGCCAGTTCGACAGCTTCGTCATCGCTGTCGAAGGTCTGGAGCGTCAGCACAGGACCAAAGACCTCATTCTGCACGATCTCGTCGTCCTGACCGACATCTGTAAGCATCGTGGGGCTGAAATACTGCGCCCCGTAAGGATGAGGCTTGCCTCCCCAGAGCAGACGCGCGCCGCCAGCGACCGCACGGTCGACGAACCCGCTGACCCGTTCCATCTGGCGCGGATGGATGATCGGGCCAACTTCGGTTTCGGGCTCGCGCGGGTCACCGACACGAAGCCCCTCTGCATATTCCCGCATCGCATCGATGAATGGCTTCGCGATGCTCGAATGCACCAGAAACCTGGTGCCCGCCAGACAGACCTGACCGGCATTCCGGTACATCAACGCACCGGTTGCGGCAGCCTTGTCGACGTCGGCATCTTCCAGAACGATGAACGGTGACTTGCCGCCAAGCTCCAGGCTC
>JARGNO010000063.1:10778-20558 GCA_029213165.1 Minwuia sp. | reverse complement strand
ACCGACGTCGTGCCCGGGCTTGACCCGGGTACCCAGGCGTGCCGCCGCGCGGACGTGGGAGACTGGGCTCTCGGATCGAGCCCGAGAGCTTCGAGAGGCAAGCAGCAGCGCCTCGCCCTGTCCGGTCAGGCCATCAGCTTCTTGTAGCGGATGCGGTGGGGCTGGTCGGCGTCGTCGCCGAGGCGGCGCTTGCGGTCGGCCTCGTATTCCTCGAAATTGCCTTCGAACCATTCCACATGGCTCTCGCCCTCGAAGGCGAGGATATGGGTGGCGATGCGGTCGAGGAAGAAGCGGTCATGGCTGATGACCATGGCGCAACCGGCAAAGCTGACCATGGCCTCTTCCAGCGCGCGCAGGGTTTCCACGTCCAGATCGTTGGTCGGTTCGTCGAGCAGCAGCACATTGGCCCCTGACTTCAGCGTCCGTGCCAGATGCACGCGGTTACGTTCACCGCCCGAGAGCTGCCCCACCTTCTTCTGCTGGTCACCGCCCTTGAAGTTGAACGACCCGACATAGGCGCGGGACTGGACGGTGCGCTTGCCGAGTTCCAGCACGTCAACGCCGCCGGAGATTTCCTCCCAGACGTTCTTGTTCGGGTCCAGGGCGTCACGGCTCTGGTCGACGAAGCCGAGCTTTACCGTCTCGCCGATCTCGACCTTGCCGCTGTCGGGCTGCTCCAGCCCGGTGATCATGCGGAACATGGTCGACTTGCCCGCGCCGTTGGGGCCGATGATGCCGACAATGGCACCCGGCGGGATCTTGGCGCTGAAGTCGTCGATCAGCAGCTTGTCGCCAAAGCCCTTGGTCACATTCTCGAACGTGATGACATTGTTGCCCAGACGTGGCCCCGGCGGCACATAGATCTGCATCTCGGCGCGGCGTTCCTCCGACTCGGCGGACAGCAGATCCTCATAGGCCGAGACACGGGCCTTCGACTTGGCCTGGCGTGCGCGGGGGCTCTGCCGGATCCATTCCAACTCGCTGGCCAGCGTGCGCTTGCGGGAAGCATCCTCGCGCGATTCCTGCTGCAGGCGCTTCTCCTTCTGTTCCAGCCAGCCGGAATAGTTGCCCTGGTAGGGAATGCCACGCCCGCGGTCCAGTTCCAGGATCCAGCCGGCGACATTGTCGAGGAAGTAGCGGTCGTGGGTCACCGCCACCACGGTGCCGGGATAGTCGTGAAGGAACCGCTCCAGCCAAAGCACCGATTCGGCGTCCAGATGGTTGGTCGGTTCGTCGAGCAGCAGCATGTCGGGCTTCGACAGCAGCAACCGCGCCAGCGCGACACGGCGGCGCTCACCGCCCGACAGCTTGTCGATGGCCCAGTCGGACGGCGGGCAGCGCAGCGCATCCATGGCCACCTCGACCTCCCGGTCCAGGTTCCACAGGTCGGCGGCGTCGATCTCCTCCTGCAACTGGCCCTGCTCCTCGATCAGGGCATTCATCTCGTCGTCTTCCATGGGTTCCGCGAACTTCATGGAAATGTCGTTGTAGCGGTCCAGGATCGACTGTTTCTCGGCCACGCCGTCCATGACATTGCCCAGCACGGTCTTGGACTCGTCCAGTTCCGGTTCCTGCCGCAGATAGCCGACGTTCAGCCCCTCCGCCGCCCAGGCCTCGCCGCCGAACTCCGTGATCTCCCCGCCCATGATCTTCAGCAGGGTCGACTTGCCGGAGCCGTTGATGCCCAGCACACCGATCTTGGCGCCGGGCAGGAAGGAGAGGTTGATGTCCTTCAGCACCGTCTTGCCGCCCGGCCAGTTCTTGGTCAGGCCCTGCATGGTGTAGACGTACTGATAGCTCGCCATTTCTGGATCCTCTTGGCTCAGGTCATCGGTTCGGGGAATGCCGCTGGCGCGGGTTGTAGCGAATGTGGCGGCGGCGGGCAATCTGTGAGGGCTGCGCGGTGGTCAGTTGCGCTGTTTTCCCTCACGCCGCGCCCGGACCGAGCCGGATGCCCATGGAGCCGCGTTTGCGTGGGAGTGTGGGCTCTCGGGTCGAGCCCGAGAGCATCGTCGGGAGGGTTCAGTCCTTGCGGCCGCGCCCCTCTCCGATGCTGGTCTTGCCGAAGCGGGCGCGGACCTGGTCCAGGGCGCCTTCGATCTTCTTGCGGTGCTGGCGGTCGGTATCGAGCAGGTCCGGGGCGTCGGCTGTTTCCCCCGGCACCAGTCCGGCGGCACCGATGCCGATCAGGCGGAATGCGGTCCGGCCATTGGCCTCGATCCGCATCAGCGGCTCGGCAGCATCATGCAGCACCCCGGCAAGCTGGGTCGGATTGTCCAGCGTGCGGCTGCGGGTGCGGATGGAGAAGTCGGCGGCACGCAGTTTCAGGGTTACCGTGCGACCTGCCAGATCCTTGCGTTTCAGGTCGGCAGAAACCCGTTCAGCCAACCGCCACAGATGCCTGGCCAATGCATCGGCATCACGGATGTCGGTGTTGAAGGTGGTCTCCGATGAAACACTCTTCACCCGGTTGTCGGGGCTGACGTCACGGGCATCCTGACCATGGGCAAAGGCATGCAGCCGCTTGCCGATGGCACCATAGCGTCGCATCAGATCCGCCTCGGAGAACTTCCGGAAGTCGCCGATCAGGCGGATGCCGTCGGCATTCAGTCTGGTGTGGAACGCCTTGCCGACACCATAGATATCGGAGACCGGACGCCTGGCCAGGAAGTCCACCGCCTCTGCCTCCCCGATGACCGCGAAGCCGCGCGGCTTGTCCAGGTCGGAGGCCAGCTTGGCGAGAAACTTGTTGTAGGACAGGCCGACAGAGATGCTGACCCCGATCTCCCGCTCCACCCGCGCGGCGAGGCGGGCAAGCATGACAGCTGGCGGGGCGTGATGGACGCGCGCGGTGCCGGACATGTCCAGGAAAGCCTCGTCGATGGACAGGGGTTCCACCATCGGCGTCAGGTCCTGCATCAGGGCGCGGATCTCGCGGCTGACGGCCACATACTTCTGCATGTCCGGTTTGATGACCACCGCGTCGGGGCAGGCCTTCAGCGCCTTGAACATGGGCATGGCGGAGCGCACGCCGTAGATCCGGGCGACATAGCAGGCGGTGGAGACCACCCCACGGGTGCCGCCGCCGATGATCAGTGGCTTGTCGGCCAGATCAGGATTGTCGCGTTTCTCCACGGCGGCATAGAAGGCATCGCAGTCCACATGGGCGAGGCTGAGACGGTCCAGTTCCGCATGACCGATACCGCGTGGTGATCCGCAGCTGCGGCAGGTGCCGGAGGGTGGTGCCGTCTCGGCCACCGCGAAACAGTCCCGGCAGAGCCAGTTCATGATCGCGTGCCATTGTCCGGGGGCCAGAGCCAGGCCGCACCGCGCACCCCGGACGAATCGCCATGCTTGGCCTGTACCAGCCGTGTCGCGACATGATCGGAGAACACCCATTCGGGCAGACGTCGGGGTACGTCACGGTAGAGACGTTCGACGTTTGACAGCCCGCCGCCCAGAACGATCACATCCGGGTCCAGCACGTTGATGACGCTGGCCAGTGCGCGGGCAAGCCGGTCGGCATAGGTCTGCCAGAAGCCGTCGTCGCTGATCTCCCCCGGTTGCAGCAACTGGCCATGGCTTGCGGCATGGCTGGCGCTGACGGCAGGGCCGGACAGGAAGGACTCGATGCAACCGTGCTTGCCGCAATAGCATCGGGGGCCTGGACGTTCGCTGTCGTACGGCCAGGGCAGGGGGTTGTGACCCCATTCCCCGGCAATGGCGTTGGGGCCATGAATCAATTGCTGTTGCCAGACCAGGCCGCCGCCCACGCCGGTTCCCAGAATGACGCCGAACACCGACATGGCCCCGGCAGCGGCACCATCCACCGCCTCCGAAAGCGCAAAGCAGTCGGCATCGTTGGCGAGGCGCACGGGCCGCTCCAGCGCGGCGGCAAGATCGCGGTCCAGGGCCTGACCGATCAGACAGGTCGAGTTGGCGTTCTTGATCAGGCCGGTGGCGGGGGAGATGGCACCGGGTGTGCCGACGCCGACGGTGCAGGTCTCACCAAGTTCCACCTCGATCCCGAGAACCAGATCACGGACGGCCCGCACGGTTGCGGCATAGTCGGTCTGCGGGGTCGCCACGCGGTGGCGCAGGCGGATCGTGCCTTCGGCGTTCATTGCCACGGCCTCGATCTTCGTGCCGCCCAGATCAACGCCGATGCGCATCCTGTCTGCTCCGGTCAGTCGCCGAACAGGCGGGATTCGATGAAGGGTGTTGCTTCCGGCCAGGTGTCGGCACGGTGATGCGCATCCTCCGCCATCGGCAGCATTGGCGCGAGCCGCGGGTCGGCAACGAAGTGCAGCCGGTGCACATCCACCGCCGACCTCGCCACCGAGGTGTGATTGTGCGGAATGTCGTCGATGAAGATCGCCTCCGCCCCCGCGCGCTGCTGCAGCAGCCGCACCGCCGGGCCTTTCAGCCCCTCGTTGGCGACCAGCGGGAAGTCCATGCCGTGACGCCGCAGCGCCTGACGCCGCCCCTCGGCCCCATTGGCCGGAATGTTGCTCAGAACCACGATCTGCGCCCGCTCCGACAGGTGTCCCAGCGCCTCCGCAGCACCCGGTACGGGAGTCAGTTCCGCCGTGTGATTGGCGAAGAAGGTGCCGAGGTGGCCACGGACCTCCGACCCCTCCAGCGCACGGCCATCGGCATCACGGACATTGCCGGTGATGCCGAACGACGACCAGTCGAAGGTCAGGTCGACGCTGTTCAGATAGCGCTCCAGCCCCTCCATGAACGCGAACAGCACCTCGTCGGCGTCGCTGATGACCAGCGGACGGCCGGGAATGATGTCGATGGCGTCGATCTGCGCCCGGATCGCCGGGTCAAGCTCGGTCATGGGAAATCCTGTCTCGTGCTGTTCAGTTCAGGCTGTCATATACCGCTTTCTCGAAGGCAAGGTAGTGCGGCAGGGCCTCATCATCGGCAAAGGGCAGGATCTGTGTGGCGTAGACGCCACCGATGCCGTTCTTCGGGTCGATCCAGTAATAGGTATTGGCAAGCCCGGCCCAGGCCAGCGAACCGGCGGCGCGCCCGGTCGGCGCATCCTGTTCGTTGATCATGAATGACAGGCCCCAGGTCTTCTCGATACCGGGAAAGAATTCCGCGTCGTTGGAGACACCGCCAGCCGACCGCAGCTTCGTGACCCGGCTGTCCCCCATCTGGTTGACCGACATCCGGGCAACGGTCTCGGGTTTCAGGATCTGCTGCCCCCCGGCCTGACCCCGGTTCAGGATCATGCGGATGAAACGGCCATAGTCCTCCACCGTTCCCAGCAGTCCACCGCCGCCCATCTCGAATTCGGCCATGTCGGATGGTGGCGAATCCGGCTGCGGCTGCAGCGAACCGTCCGGCGCGCGCACATGCATCTTCGCCTTGCGGCTGCGCATTTCCTCGGTGCTTGCGAAGGTCGTGCTGGTCATGCCCATGGGCGCGAACAGATGCTCGGCCATGTAGGCGCCAAGGGTCTGGCCGCTGACAGCCTCCACCATCAGGCCTGCCCAGTCGATGCCGGTGCCATATTCCCATCGGGTTCCCGGATCGAACAGCAGGGGCAGCATCAGGGATGCCCGCTTGCGGCTGCTGATCGGCGGGGTGCCGGAAATTTCGACACACCGCGCGATGTCATCGGACCACATGTCATAGACGCAGCCGGATGTGTGGGTCAGCAGGTGGCGCAGGGTGATGTCCTGCCGTGGCGGGCGGAGCTTCGGCTGCCCGTCTGCGTCATAGCCCTCCAGAACCTGCAGTTCACCGATCTCCGGCACGACGGCGCGGGCAGGAGTATCGAGGTCGAGCCGCCCCTGCTCGACAAGCTGCATCGCCGCTGCCCCGGTGATCGCCTTGGTCATGGAGGCGATCCAGAACACGGTATCCGTGGTCATCGGGGTGCCCGAACCCAGCGCGCGTTCCCCGAACGCGTTCTGATAGGTGGTCCCGTCTGCATCCGTCACCAGCGCGGCAATGCCGGGGATGGTTCCGGCATCGGTTGCCGCGCCCAGAAGGGCATCAAGTCTCTGCCGAACGTCCAAGTGATCACTCCCCGATCGTCATTCTGTCTTTGCTGATCATAGCCAACCGGCCTCGCATCATGAAAGGCGCAGGACCAGGTCAGTAGTCGAAGCTGGCACCCGGCAATTGCCTGCGCGCACGGGCCGGTTCCGTGGGATCCACGCCCAGCTGGGCGCAGAATTCCAGCAACAGCCCTTCGTTCTGCAGCAGGTGATCCATGACACCCGCCAGGAACTCGGGCGACCCGGCACTGCGCCGCAGTTCTGATGGAGAGACTCCGGCAAGGGCCAGAAAGGCCTCGATCCGGTCCGCGTCGGCGGCAAGGAAACCCAAGGCGTTGATTGCCAGTACTTCCGCTGCGTCACGATCCATGATTGATTGCTGATCCCGTTAATGCAGAAATGTGTATCCGACCCTTGTTGACAAGGTTACCCGGTCGGGTCCGGAACGTTAACTCTTGCTTTACGCGGTGCTGCGATGATCCTCGTCGAGGGGCAAAAAGCGCAGTTGTTCCGCAGAGTTGGCACAGGGCCGAAGGTGTCTGCCGGGAGATCGCTCGAATCCGGTGGGCAGAATGACCATGACGCGGCAGAAAGCCGTTTGAGGATAGCATGTCGAAAACCGTTCTTATCGTCGAAGACAACGAGCTGAACATGAAGCTGTTTCATGATCTGCTCGATGCCCATGGATATGCCACTGTGCAGACCAAGGATGGGATGGAGGCGCTGAAGCTGGCGCGTGACCATCGCCCGGACCTGATCCTGATGGATATCCAGTTGCCGGAGGTTTCGGGGCTGGAAGTCACCAAGTGGATCAAGGAAGACGACGATCTGCGGTCCATTCCGGTCATTGCTGTCACGGCGTTCGCCATGAAGGGCGACGAGGAGAAGATCCGCGACGGTGGCTGCGAGGCCTATATCTCGAAACCGATCTCCGTCGGGACCTTCATCGACACGGTCAAGCAGTTCCTGGGCTGACGGCTGATGTCTGCCCGCGTGGTCGATGACGTTCTGCCGAACGTGCGTATCCTGGCAGCCAAGCTCTCCAGTGAATATTATCAGGTTTTCACGGCCAGCAATGGCCCCGAAGCGCTGGAAGTTGTCGAGCGCGACAATCCCGACATCGTGCTTCTGGATGTGATGATGCCCGGCATGGATGGATTCGAGGTCTGTCGCCGGATGAAGGCCAATCCGGCTGTTTCCCATATTCCTGTGGTCATGGTGACCGCCCTGTCCGATGCATCCGACCGGGTGCAGGGGCTGGAGGCCGGAGCCGATGATTTCCTGACCAAGCCTGTCAATGACATGGCCCTGTTTTCCCGCGTGCGCTCTCTCGTCCGGCTGAAGATGACGATGGACGAGCTGAAGCTGCGCCGCCAGACCGGTGAACGGCTGGGCATGTATTCCACCGAGAGCGAGATGACGGTCGAGGGCGCGCCGATCCTGGTGATTGACGACAATGCGTCCGACAACCGCCACGTCAAGCGTCACATGGAGGACAGGTTCGACCTGACGTTCGAGGCTGAGCCGGAAGCGGCAATTGCCCTGGCGCGCGCAGGCAATCCGGATCTGATCATCCTGTCGCTGGATCATCGCGGCACCGATCCCTTGCGCCTGACGTCGCGCATTCGCAACGATGCCGTGACCCGCCAGGTGCCGATACTGATGATCGGGGAGGAAAGCGACAACGAGCGCATCGCCAAGGGGCTGGAACTCGGTGTCACGGATTATCTGCTGCGGCCCATCGATGGCAATGAACTGACGGCCCGCGTGAAGACCCAGATCCGTCGGAAGCGGTTCCAGGACCAGTTGCGCGAAAGCGTCGAAGCTTCCATCGCCATGGCGATGACGGACCCGCTGACGGGCCTCTACAACCGGCGCTATCTGGATCAGCATCTGGAAATGGCGATGCAGCGCAACCGTTCGGCGGGGAAGCCGCTGTCATTCCTGCTGCTCGACATCGATCACTTCAAGGCGGTGAATGACACCCATGGCCATGCCGCCGGTGACAAGATCCTGAAGCAGTTCGCGGAGCGGATCGAGCGCAGCGTGCGCGGCTTCGATCTCTGCGCCCGCTTCGGTGGTGAGGAATTCGTCGTCATGATGCCGGAAGCCGATGAGGCACTGGCCGAGAAGGTCGGTGAGCGTCTGCGCTGGGCCATGGAAGTCGAGGCATTCGAGACCGGCGAGGACGTCGGCTCGATAGACATCACCTGCTCTGTCGGCGGCGCCACGCTGAAGGAGGGGGAGGATGCGCCATCCCTGATGAAGCGCGCCGACATGGCCCTCTACAAGGCCAAGAACGCAGGCCGGAACAAGATGGTGATGGCCGAATAGGGCGCTTCACTGCTTGATTGCGGCACCGGTCCGTTCGCCGTCCCCTGTCCGCGCAGGGAACGGTGAAACCTTCTGATCGTCGGTTGCCTCCAGCCCTGCCGCGCGCGGCAGGGTCTGCAAGCCCGCCTGCCGTCAGGCGCCTTCGAGCCCGACGATGGCGATGGACGACACGTTATGGTGCGGGAAGCCGCCGAGATTGTGTGTCAGGCCGATCTTCGGATCAGCAAGCTGCCGCTTGTCGGCCCGTCCCAGCAGCTGCTGGTACATCTCGTAGAGCATCCGCAGGCCGGAGGCACCGATCGGATGCCCGAAGCACTTCAGGCCGCCATCGATCTGGGCCGGAACGCCCCCATCCGCATCGAAGAAGCCGTCCAGGAAATCCTTCCAGGCGGTGCCTTCCTTCGAGATGTAGAGGTCTTCCGCCGTCACCAGTTCCGTGATCGAGAAACAGTCGTGGCATTCGAACATGGAGACCTGTTCGCGCGGGTTGGTGATCCCGGCTTCGGTATAGGCCCGTTCCGCCGCCTTGCGGGTGGTCATGAAATAGGAGCCGTCCCAGCCCTCGCCACTCGATTCCACACCATTGGAAACGGCGAGTTGCAGCGCCTTCACGGTCACCAGATCCTTCTTGCCGAGCTTGCGGGCGATCTCCGGTGTGGTGACGATGGCGGCGGCGGACCCGTCAGACACGCCACAGCAATCGAACAGTCCCAGCGGCTCCGCGATCATCGGCGCGTTCAGCACGGCGTCGGTGTCGATTTCCTTCTGCAGGTGGGCCTTCGGGTTCTTGGCGCCATTGGCGTGGCTCTTCACGGAGACCTGGGCCATGGCACGCTTCAGGTCTTCCGGCTTCACGCCGTGCTTCTTCTGGTAGGCGGTGGCGAGCTGGGCGAACGATCCGGGCGCGGAGGCATTGGCCCAGGTCATGTTGGAGACCGCACCCGCCATGTTCTGCGGCAGGCCGCCGTAGCCCGTGTCCTTCAGCTTCTCGACACCCACGGCCAGCGCGATATCGGCTGCGCCGGATGCGACCGCATAGACCGCGCCACGGAAGGCTTCGGTGCCGGAGGCGCAATAGTTCTCGACGCGGGTGACGGGGATGTAGGGCAGGCGCAGCGCGACGGAGAGCGGCACGGCGGACTTGCCGACATGGATTTCCTCGATCGCGGTGGAGAACCATGCAGCCTCGATCTGGCTGGTCTCGATGCCCGCATCCTTCAGGCATTCCTCATAGGCCTCGATGATCAGATCATCGGCGTCGCAGTCCCAGCGCTCACCGAATTTCGAACAGCCCATGCCCAGAATGGCGACACGATCCCTGATTCCTGCTGGCATGATCAGACACTCCCCGGATGTTTCCTTGAACACATGGTGGAAAAGTACGCTTGCGAACGATTTAGTCAAACAGCTTCGTCGGCATGGGGGG
>JARGNO010000063.1:0-10768 GCA_029213165.1 Minwuia sp. | reverse complement strand
CCCCCCCCCCCCCCCCCGACATTCGGTGTCACGAATTCAAAAGGATCTGGGAAGCTTCCATACCTCGGGGCATGGCTCGAAACCGGAATTCCCGTTCAGCATCGCATTGAAGTCCTCAGCCGCCATGGAGAGGAAGTGCTTGCGGGTGTGATCGTTGATCATTGTGCGGATGGTGGTCAGGAACCCGTGTCCCTCGCCGCCGAACTCCGTTCTCTCGGTAGCGAACAGGAATGGCGGTTCCTGCTTCACCACGCGCGGTGTCGGCCAGTCCGGGTGATCCACGCACCAGAAGTTCGCCTCCGGCTCCTCGAGGGCCGCGCGCGAAATACGATTACGCTCGGGGGGGTAGTCAGGCGTCTTGCGTGAACCCTTGCGGTCAGCACGAAGCTGATAGGCAAAGCGGATGCGCAAGTCCCGCACGACGTAGGTGTTCGGCGACCGGGGAAATACAAATGCTCTCCGGTCTTCGCTGACAACTTCGGTGAACAGTGCCGACCGCCCCGCCGTTTCCCTGGCGGTACTGCGTCGAAGGGAGAAATATACTCCCGTCAGCCTCCGCTCGAACGAATCCATGCCCGGATTGTCGATCGCAGCCTGTGCACGCACCTTCTCGCCCGGTGCTGTCAGCAGCAGAATCCGGGAATGGGCCGGACGATCAGAGGGCACGAGCACATCCGCATGGTTCTTGAGTTTGCCTGTCAGCGCGAGCAGTTCCTCGCGTAGGGTTGGCGGGGGAACGTACGGAGCTGCTGGCGTATGTTCTGCGGGGTTCTCCGAGCGACGAAGGGCCCTCTCTTCCCTCCGTCTAGCGTCCTTCTCGTTCTCCTCTGCCAACTCTGCGAGCATCTCGAGCGTGCGGCAGTTCTCGTATGCCTGACAGGTAATAGTCAGCACGACTGCAGTGCATCCTGGCAGGACGACAAGAGCCACAAACAGAAAGGCGGCCCCGAAAACCGGAGCCGCCTTCCATTGTCTCAGTACTTCAGGCCAGCGCATGGACTGTCAGGTGGTTCCTGATGCGATGGCCCGCAAGGGTCAGGCCGTCTTGCGATGGTCCGGTGCTGCTTTCCAGAAGTACTTCTTGAAGCCGCGGCGTTCGTCCTCAACCTTGATGCGGAAGACCATGCGCAGGGGCATGCCGACTTCGACACCGCCCTTGTCCACATCAGTCAGATCGGCCATCAGCCGTCCGCCGCCCTCGAACGTCACCATGCCGAAATGGGTGGGCGGGTCCGGGGAATAGGTCAGGCCATCTGCCGTCCAGCTCTGCACGGTGCAGGGCACGTCGGAGAAGCGATAGTCTTCCTGGCTGTGCCAGGCGCCGCAGTTCGGGTTCACGCAGATATGCGCCTTCGGGTACTGCACGGTACCGCACTTGGTACACTTGCCGCCCTTGAAGCCCAGGACCATCTCGCGCTTCCGGTACAGGGTCGACAACGCGGTCTGCGCATCGGTCTCCGCCCGGATGCCCTTGTCGCGGTCGATCAGGTCGTTGAAGGCGAGGTAGCGGTTGTAGTTGGTCTCTGCCTTGCCGCGCGCCAGCGACGATTCGACACCACCCAGTGCGGGCTTGAAGCTGGTGACGGCATCCGTGGTGCGGAACAGCATCAGGTCACAGCCCTGACCCCAGCCGATGACCAGGATGACCTGACCCGGCTTGGCGTTCTGCAATGCCTTTGACAGCATGATCAGCGCGTGGGCCGCACCGGCTTCACCCATCACCGCATGCAGGTTGTCCTGCACGGCGGTGTCGGGAATGCCCGCGCCCTTGGCGATCTTCTGCGGCACGCCGCGGATCAGCGCGGGCATGATCATCACGTCAACGTCGGACGGGGCGACATCGACCTTGGCAAACAGGGCATCGATGCCGCGCGGCACGATCTTGAAATAGCCCTCGTCGCGGATCCAGCGCTCTTCCCAGTTGTAGTCGAAGTCACGGTTCTGGCCGCGATAGTGGTCCACGAAATCGACGGAGACCTGATGGCTGCCGAGATATTCGGCGATCACGTTGTTCTGGCCGAGCAGCAGGGCGGCGGCGCCGTCACCCATCTGCAGTTCCTGCGCGCCGGAGGCTGCGGTCTGGCGATGGTCGGCGGCGAGATAGAGCACCTGTCCGTCCCGTTCGCCCATCCCCTCCAGCACGTCGATCAGGCCGGAGGTGCCGGCCCGCTGGGAAGACGTCAGATCGACGGTCTTCAGATCCTCGCCCAGATCGAGAGCCGTGGCCGCCACGGTAGCGTTCTGGCGATCAGCAAAGGGCAGGGTGGTGGAGGCGAGATAGATGGCCCGCAGGTCCGCCGGACCCTTTTCGCCGATGCAGTCACGCCCGGCCTCGACGGCCATGGTCAGGCTGTCCTCGTCCCAGTTGCACATGGACCGCTCGCCCTTGGCGAGACCGGCCAGCCCGGGGTTGAACCATCCATTGGCCTCGACCACTGACTTGCGCTGCAGCCTCAGCCGCGGCACGTAGCCACCAAACCCGGTAATTCCTGCCATTCGCCTCTTCCCTCGCCCAATTGTTGCCCTGACCCTGTCCCACAAGCGGACGCCGCCTGCACATCAGGGTCACAAACAGAAGATCTCAACGGAGGGATTCGGAACTGCCGCGCCGGGACCAATGGTCCATGGCTGCGTTCAGGCGACCCTCCCCGTCGCTCACCGTTGAGTTAACCCGACCTGACAGGACACTGCAAGACCGGCAGTGCCCGTCTGGCGACAGGGCAGGGATGCAGCAATGCAGGGCCGGCGCGGCTCAGCAGGGCTCGATCCAGCGTCCGTGATAATCGCAGAGCGCCAGCACCTGCCGTTCCGGATCAGGCCAGAGGGTGTAGTAGAGCGCCGCGCATTTCGGATCGTCCTCACAGGGTTCCATGCGGACCCAGGCGAGAGGGGACTCCTCAGTCGCCATGGCTCCCGCGACCTCGATCGTCGAACGCAGTGACCGCTGGATATCCGTCGGCATGTATTGCCAGAAGATCGAGTGGTAGATGACGGTTGTCGTGCCCGGCGATGGCATGGCCAGGCAGGCCTCCGCCCAATCCGCCGCATTGGCGCGGGCCAGCCGTGTCCCCTGCTGCAGTGCTATCGCGATGGCCGCGTCGACCCGTTGCAGGCGGTCGATCTGGTCAGGCCAGATATAGCTGCGCAGGCGCAGGCGCTGCGCCGGATCGTCCAGTTGCAACGGGTTCAGATCGCAGCCTCGGCGCTGCGCAACCTCGATAGGTGCCAGCGGCTCCGGTGCGCGGCCGCGCCATTCCGGCGCAAGGCGAACACCGGAATCCGTGTCGCCCCAGAGGGTGCCGCCGAGGTCATAGGCGAATCGGTCCCAGTTCTGGTTCAGCCCGGCACTGGCCCCAAGCTCCAGCATCGACAGCGGCTTGCCCGTGTCACGGGCGGCGCGCTGAAAGCCCAGCAGCAGCACGGCCGCGCGGCCGGTCTCGTTCGTCTGTGGCGGGTGGTCCAGAAATGCGTTCAGGAATTCGTCATCCGTCGCCATGGTCTGGCGAATGATGGCCCAGAAGGCATCGTCGTCGGCAGGCGCGTCGTTTGGCGGATAGCAGGCGGCCAGGGCTTCCGACCGCCCGGCCAGTGCGCAGGCATGCAGCGCACCGGCGAAACGCAGAGACAGGGCATCGTCCTGCATCCGCTCATCCGGCCAGTCGAGCACCCGGGTGGTGAATGTCGTTTCCGGCTGCATCCGCGCACCACTGAGGTGCAGCAGCCTTGCCGTGAAGGGTGAGTGCATGCGCGCGCACACCTCTGCCTGCCGCTGAAAATGGCGGCGGGTCAGACTTCCCATATCCATCAACTCCTGTCCGGTTCGCGGCGATCATAGCGACCGTAACGGACACGGCCACCCTGCCTGCGACAGGGCAGTTCGCTACCGCGAAAGAATGGTCATTGACAGGGGGGCTCAGGGACTATAGATGCCCCCTCGAACGCAATCGCACGGACATTGGACGGACCGCTGTTCGACCCGTCGGCAGTCCCCCGGTTCCCGTCACGGCGTGAGCGTCTCTGATGAGCTTGTTTGTCTTTTCTGGCCATTGTGGCTGGGGCTATTGGAGAAGTGCCGTGCCGTTCTGCAGACGCACCTGACATCGTGATTGATGCGTGACGCCGCAGCGCCCGTTTCCCGGGATGCGCCGCCACACCCTGCTTCCTTTTTCGGAATGCCGCACCCGTCGCCCGCCGAACCCCTCGGGCGCATGGGCTTTACTCATCTGCGTTCATGGGGATGAAACAATGGACTTCACCAACACCAACTTCGCACCTGCCGACTTCACCGACGTCGATACCCTGGCCGACGAGGGCCGGAAGGATTTCTTCATCAGCAAGGACGGCGAGAACTTTGCCGGCACCCATCTGCTGATCGACGTTAAGGATGCGTCCCGGCTGGATGACATCGACCACATCGAGAAGACCCTGCGCGAGTGTGTGACCGCCGCCGGTGCCTCCCTGCTGTCGATCGACCTGCATCATTTCACGCCGAACGGCGGTGTTTCCGGCGTCGCGATCCTGGCAGAGTCCCACATCTCCATCCATTCATGGCCCGAGTACGGCTATGCCGCGCTGGATGTGTTCATGTGTGGTGACGCACAGCCGCGGAATGCCGTGCCGGTCCTGCGTCGTGCCTTCAAGGCCGGCGAAGTGCTGGTTGACGAGATCCGTCGTGGCAAGGGTCTGGTGGGGTGACCACCAACGACCGGGACAACTGGATCACCGAGCAGCTGCACGGAGCCTTCCGTTCCAGCTACCGCGCGGACCGTGTCCTGTTCGACACGGAGACCGGGCAGCAGCGGCTGGTGCTGGTCGACAACCCGATCTTCGGGCGGATGCTGTCGCTGGACGGCGTTACCCAGGTGACGGAGCGTGACGAGTTCGTCTACCACGAGATGCTGACCCATGTGCCGATGCTGGCACATGGCAACGCGCGCTCCGTCCTGATCATCGGTGGCGGTGACGGGGGCATCCTGCGGGAGGTGCTGCGGCACCCGACGGTCGCGCAGGCCACGATGGTGGAGATTGATGCCGGTGTCGTGTCGTTTTCGCGGGAATGGCTGCCCAGCGTTTCCGACGGCGCCTTTGATGACCCGCGCCTGAACCTGGTGATTGCCGACGGTGCCGCCTTCGTGCGGGACACGACGGACCGTTTCGACGTGGTGATCATCGATTCGACCGATCCGATCGGGCCGGGCGAAGTGCTGTTCACCGACAGCTTCTATGGCCATGTCCAGCGCCTGCTCAATCCCGGTGGTGTTGTCGTCACCCAGAACGGCGTGCCGTTCATGCAGCCCGATGAACTGCGTGGCACCATGCGGGCATTCCGGTCGCTGTTTCAGGTGGCCACCTGCTATCTCGTCACGGTTCCGACCTATACCGGTGGTGCCATGGCGCTTGGATTCGGAACGGATGATGCAGCCCTGCTGCACGTCAGTGAACCGACGCTGGCCGAACGGCTGGCAGGACTGGACTTCGCGCCGGGCTATTACACGCCGGCAGTCCATCGGGGCGCATTTGCGTTACCGGGATATGTCGAGAAGCTCGTCGAGCCTGACTGAGACCGGTCGAAAGACCGAGCATTGCCGACCCAACCACGTTTCCATTGTCGTATCGACCTGCTTCCTGAAAAGGCCGTCGTCCAATGACCGACCGCATCCGCCAGTACCTGTCCGCAACCCCGCATGACCGTGCCACCCTGGTGGTGGATCTGGAGCGGGTACGGGAGAATTACGAGGGCTTTGCCCGCGCCTTCCCCGACACGGCAATCTACTATGCCATCAAGGCCAATCCGGCCCCTGAGGTCCTGTCCCTGCTGGCGGACCTGGGCAGCAGCTTCGATGCCGCCTCGGTGCCCGAGATCGAGATGGCGCTGTCCGCGGGCGCGACCGCCGACCGCATCGCCTTCTCCAACACCATCAAGCGCGAGCGCGATATCGCCCGCGCCTGGCAGTTGGGCGTGCGCCAGTATGCCTTCGATTGCGAGGCGGAACTGGAGAAGCTTGCCCGCGTTGCGCCGGGCAGCCGCGTGGTCTGCCGCCTGCTCTGCGATGGCGAAGGCGCGGAATGGCCGCTGTCGCGCAAGTTCGGTTGCGTGCCGGAGATGGCGGAACGTCTGCTGGCCCGGGCACCGGGGCTGGGCCTGGTGCCGTTCGGGCTGCAGTTTCACGTCGGATCGCAGCAGACGAATTCCGAGATGTGGGACCGCGCACTGGCCACCTGTGCCGATCTGTTCCGTAATCTGGCTGATCAGGGTGTCTACCTGCGCATGGTCAACATGGGTGGCGGGTTCCCCACCCGCTATCTGAAGGACGTGCCGGAGGTCGGACGTTACGGCCAGTCGATCCACAATGCGCTGCGCCGCCACTTCGGCAATCGCCTGCCGCAGACGGTGATTGAGCCGGGCCGGGGGATGGTCGGCGATGCGGGTATCATCCGCTCCGAGATTGTCCTGATCTCGCGCAAGTCCGACGATGATCCGATGCGCTGGATCTATCTCGACATCGGCAAGTTCGGCGGCCTGGCCGAGACCATGGACGAGGCCATCCGCTATCCGATCCGCACCGACCATGACGATGATGCCTTCGAGCCGACGATCCTGGCCGGACCGACCTGTGACTCGGTGGATGTGATGTACGAGAAGTGGCCCTGCATGCTGCCGGTGTCGCTGCAGATCGGTGAGACACTGCTGATCGAATCGACAGGGGCCTACACGACGACCTACGCCGCCAACGGCTTCAACGGCTTTCCGCCGCTGGCCTGCGTCTGCATCTGATCAGGTGGTGTCAGTGCTGCCGGACCCGATCCGGCAGCACAGGAGTGCCGTTGTGTCATGGGAGAGCGGGCGACCGGGTCGGCCCGGTTGCGTCGTCGGCAGTGGCTGGGGGCTGCCCCTTCCCCCGCAGGGGGAAGGGATCAGGTGGTGAGACAGCGGCAGTCCGCCGCCCGCCGCGTCAGGCCGCCTTGGCGCGGCGCTTTTCCTCTTCCTCGTAGAGTTCCTTCTTCGACAGCTTGCCGACCAGGGTCTTGGGCAGTTCGGCGCGGATATCGATCTCCGAGATCATCTCGTGCTTGCCGATCTTGTCCTTCAGGAACGCCTTCAACTCGTCGAAGGTGAAGCTGTCGGCCCCTGACTTGAGCTTGATGAAGGCCTTCGGTGCCTGGCCGCGATAATCATCGTGGATGCCGATGACGGAGACTTCCTCGACGGAGGGGTGCTGGTAGATCGCTTCCTCGATATTGCGCGGATAGACGTTGAAGCCGCCACAGAGGATCATGTCCTTGGTGCGGTCCACAATGTACATGTAGCCGTCGTCATCCATGTAGCCGACATCACCGGTGCGGAAGAAACCATCCTCGGTGAAGCTCTCGGCGGTGGCCTCCGGCTTGTTCCAGTAGCCCTTCATGACATTGGCGCCGCGGATGCAGATCTCGCCACGCTCGCCCATCGGCATGTTCTTCGTCGGATCATCGACGTCGATGAACTTGATCTCGATACCGGGCATCGGGATACCGCAGGAACCGGGCTTGGCCTCCCCATGCACGGGGGTGGAAACGCCGGCAGGGCTGGTCTCCGTCATGCCCCAGCCTTCGGCCAGCTTGCAGCCGGTCAGCTTCTCGAACTTCTCCGCCACCTCGACCGGCAGCGGCGCGCCGCCGGAGGCACAGAACTTCAGCGACGACAGGTCCATGTCCTGAATGCCGGGGTAGTTGATGATGGCCGTGAACATGGTCGGCACACCAGGGAACATCGTCGGCTTCTTCGACCCCAGATCCTTGATCACCGCTTCCAGCTCGAACCGCGGATGCAGCACGATTTCGGCGCCGAAGCGCATGGCCAGCAGCATGTTGATCTGCAGGGCATAGATGTGGAACAGCGGCAGGACGGCCAGGATCTTCTCCTTGCCCTCCACCAGGGTCGGATTGTCGCCGGTGTTGGAGACGACATACATGCTGGTCGCTGCGGTCAGATTGCCATGGGTCAGCATCGCGCCCTTCGGCAGGCCGGTGGTGCCGCCGGTGTACTGCAGCACAGCCAGCGTGTCGGTCGGATCGCCGATCGCGACCGGATTGTACTTGCCGTCATTGGCGATCAGCTTCTTGAACCGGACATGGTGCATGTCGTTCGGAACCTTGGCGATTTCCTTCGATTTCACCAGCGGGAACAGCAGGTTCTTCGGGAACGGCAGCACATCGGGCAGGCCGCCGACCACGATCTTCTTCAGCCGGGTCTTGCCCAGCATCTCCGCCATCTGCGGATACAGGGCGTTCAGGTCCAGCGTGACCATGATGTCGGTCTGGCTGTCCTCGATCTTGTGTTCCAGCACCTTGGCGGCATCCAGTGGCGAATAGTTCACCACCGTGCCACCAGCCTTCAGGATCGCGTAGAAGCAGACGACATAGTGGGGGGTGTTGGGCAGGAACAGGCCGACATGGACACCGGGTCCCACGCCCAGCGCCTGAAAGCCCTTGGCGGCGCGGGAGACGAGGTCGCTGAGTTCACGGTAGGTCAGGACTTTGCCCATGAAATCCGTGGCAGGCTGGTCGGGCCAGCGCGAAACCGCATCATCGAGGATCTGGTAGACGGGAAAGGTGTCGATCGGGGCATGCCAGTCCACGCCAGCGGAATAGGATTTCAGCCACGGATGTTCACCCACACGAATTCTCCCTGTCATCTGTCGCCGATGTGTCCGGCATTCACGACGATTTCGCCGTCAGTATTCTCCTCCGAGACATACCCCGCGTGCCAAATTGCCGCAATACGCAATAGGCGGTGGCTGGAACGAAAAAGGGCCGCCGGAGAGCACTCTCCGGCGACCCCTTCGTCAGAACTGAAGCTGGATGTCAGCCCTTCAGGTTCGCATTCGCGAAGTCCCAGTTCACCAGATTGTCCCAGAACGACTGCACGAAGTCAGGGCGGCGGTTCTGGTAGTCCAGGTAATAGGCATGTTCCCAGACATCGACGGTCAGGATCGGCTTCTGCCCGGCGGTCAGCGGGGTGCCGGCGTTGGAGGTGTTGACGATCTTCAGCTTGCCGCCGTCCTGCACCAGCCAGGTCCAGCCGGAACCGAAGTTGCCCACTGCGGATGCCTTGAAGGCTGCAACCAGTTCCTCGGTGGAGCCGAAGTCGGCCTTGATGGCGTCGGCGATGTCACCGCTTGCCGCGCCGCCGCCGTTCGGGGCCATGGAGTTCCAGAAGAACGTGTGGTTCCAGATCTGCGCGACCTGATTGAACAGGCCCTGATTGCCGGCCTTGTGGGCCTCCGCAATCGCTTCCTCGACGCTGGCCTTGTCCAGGTCGGTACCGGCAACCAGCTCATTGGCCTTCGTCACATAGGCATTGTGATGCTTCTTGTGATGAAAGCTGAACGTGTTGGCAGAGTAATGCGGCTCCAGCGCGTTGTCGGCGTAGGGCAGGGGGGGAAGTTCGAATGCCATGTCGGTTCTCTCCGTCTGTTGGTTGTTTCTGGCCGCGCCGCCTTCCGGGCGTCGGGCCGGTGATCTTGCTTCTGTGCCCTGCCGCTGTCGGTCCCCGGTGGGCACTCTGGTCCGATACGTCACGATCTGGTGCGGTTCGGGCGTGAATAAAGGCGTCAGACCGCCTCAGGTCAAGCCCGTGGCGTCGCAAGTCGGTACTGGCGGGCAGTCAGGCGATGATATCGGGCATCAACAGCCCTTCCAGCCGCAGGATATTGTCCTTTACCTTCAGTTTCTGGCGTTTCAGACGCTGCATCTGCAGATCATCGAAGGCTCCCTTTGCCACCAGAGCATCAATGGCAGCGTCGAGGTCCTGATGCGCAATTCGCTGTTCGGCCAACTGCTTCTCAACGATCGCCCGCGCCTCGCCCTCCGCAACATTCATGTCAGCGCTCTCTCCTTTGCCCGTTCCCTTCAGCCATGCCATAGTCGCGCCGCGCGCATGAAGCTGATCCCTGAAGAGTAACATGACCGCGCATCGGGATCACGGTCGGCGGCATTGCCGGGCCACGATTGAATGCTGAAGTCTGGATCGATTCATGGCCGTATTTTCATCCGGTGTCTTCCCCCCCAATGACCTGTGGGACTACGCGACGCGTGTCTATGCGCGCGGTCAGGCGCGCGACGCCTGCCTGGCCCTGCAGGACCGGCACGGACTGGACGTCAACGTCATGCTGTTCTGCTGCTGGGTGGCGTCCAGCGGTCGGGGTGTGTTCAGGGACAGGGAACTGGATCTGGCGCTGCAGGCTGTCGAAAGCTGGCGCGACAATGTCATCCGCTCCCTGCATGACCTGAAGCGGCACCTGAAGGGCGACGTGCGGCCCGCGCCGAAGACCCTGTCGGACGATCTGAGGCGCGTCGTGGTCGAAAGCGAACTGCACGCC
This sequence comes from Minwuia sp., assembly GCA_029213165.1. Taxonomy (GTDB): domain Bacteria; phylum Pseudomonadota; class Alphaproteobacteria; order Minwuiales; family Minwuiaceae; genus Minwuia. Next base: position 407 of record JARGNO010000063.1, on the reverse strand, counting down.
GAACACATCGAAGTACTGATGCTGCATGCCGCGATGACGCGTGTCGGCACGGGAACCTTCGACCGGTTGCAGCAGATCGAGGACTCGCTGGCGAACCTGTTCGACTATCTCGCGCGCGTCGGGGTCAATACCGATGACAGCGACCTTGCCGCCCTGATCGAGATCCTGATCGCGGCCTTCCCCGACGAATTGCCGGGCCGCATCGAAAGCCTGGCGGCAGGGGCGGCGTTCAGGCTGCGTGCCGGTCGGCGCTGACGCAGTGGCGCCTCAGGAAGACTGTTTTGCCGCCTCACCCACCGCGGGCTGAACGGAAAAGCTCTCACCGCAGCCACAGCGTTCCGCCTCGTTCGGGTTGGTGAAGGTGAAGCCGGAGCGGAACCGGGTTTCCTCGTAGTCCATCTGCGCAC
>JARGNO010000062.1 GCA_029213165.1 Minwuia sp. | reverse complement strand
GTCTCTTGTGTTTTCATAATTAATTGATGCTGTTGCACCTTGACCTGAACCTGTCCTTTGGACGTGAACTTCACCGCATTGCTGATCAGGTTGCCCAGGATCTGTTCGACGCGCCGCTGGTCGCTGACCATTTCGCTCAGCGCCTGGGCGATGTCCACCCGCAGGCGGATCTGGCGCCGCTGTGCCCGGTCACGGTATTTCTCCAGCACAGAATCGATGGCATCCGCGATCCGGAACGGTTCCATGTCCACATGCAGGTGACCCGCCTGGATGGACGCAAGGTCGAGCATGTCGTTGATCATCGACAGGAACTGGCCCGATGCCTCCAGGATGCCTGATGAATACTCCTGCTGCCGCTCGTTCAGGGTGCCGAAGTAGTCATTGTGCAGGATCTCGGCAAAACCCAGAATCGTGTTGAGCGGTGTCCGCAGCTCGTAGGACATGTTCTCCAGAAACTCGCTCTTGATCAGGTCGGCGGCGACCAGTGCCTCGTTCCGCTCCCTCAGGGCGCGTTCGATCCTGAGTGAGTCCGTGACGTCGATATAGGTGAACAGTGTCTTCGCATCAGGCAGGCCGGTGGCCGCATAATCGACGATGCGTCCGTCCGGCAGTTCCATGCGTCCATTGTCCGCGCGCATCTCTGTGGCCGATGCGATCAGGCTTTCGCGCATCTCGACGTAGATGCCCGGCTCGTCCCAGAGGTCAATGACCTGGTCCAGCAATTCGCGGACATGCGGCTGCTTGTCCGTGATCTCCTCCGTGATCCCCAGCATCTGCCGATAGCCGACATTCGTCAGGTTCAGCCGGCCATCCGGCCCGAACACGGCCACCGCCTCGTGCAGCTTGTCAAGGGTTGCGCGCTGTACGGCGATCAGGGTGTTCAGCGTCCGCTCCAGCACGATGCGGTCCGTCGCATCCTCCACCATGAACAGCAGGCCACCGAAGCTGTGGCGGGTGATGGTTTCCCGGACCATCCGTTCGTCCGGCAACTGGTACAGATCCTCGAAGGGTTCCAGCAGCGTGCTGAAGAACGCCTCGCGGTTGCGGCGGAACTGGCGGTACTCCACCTGTTCGGGCAGCTTCCGGTTCTGGTGCAGCCGGTCCATGACCTCCCCCAGGGTCGGCTGATGCCCGATGAACTCTTCCTCCAGGCCCCAGAACTGGGTGAAGGCCCGGTTGGCGAAGATCAGCCTTTTCTCCCGGTCATAGATGCCGACCGCTGTCGACATGTGCTGCAGCACCTCGTTGTTGGCGCGGATGTGGCGTCGCAGTTCCCGGCGCAGTTCCTCCGCATCGGATATGTCGATGGCGAAGCCGGCGGATTCATCCTCCGACAGCAACGGGGTTTCCATGACCTGAAACACCCTGCGCTGGCCCTCGACAACGAAGCGCCGTTCCTCGCCCGCAATCGCTTCCTCGTCGCGTGCCTTGGCAACCAGCGCCTGGGGCCGGTTGCTGTCGGCCTTCGACGCCAGCTCCTCGTGCGTGCCATCGTCCCCCAGCATCTCGGTCAACGTGGCATTGCGCCAGATGATGTCGCCTGCCAGGTCACGCCGCCAGGTCGCAAAGGGTGCTGCGTTCAGCAGGTTGCGGTACTGGTCCCGCTCCCGTCCCAGCGATGTCAGCTTGTCCCTGGTCAGGCCGACCTCGGCGGTCTGGCGCTGCGCGTCATTGCGGAACGCCTCCCGCTCCGCCGACAGTGTCGCCATCTCCGCGCGCATCCGGCGAATGGTGCTTGCCTGCCGCTGACGCAGGAACGTTGCGACAGTGCCGACAATCGCCGCACCTGCGATGATGCCGACAGCAAGAACCAGCAGCGGCGGGTCAGATGCATCGCCATCATGGGCGGAGGCAAGGGCCTCGCCCGTCCACCCAAGACAAAGAGCCGCGACCGTCCAGGCCCCGGACAGCCGGCGCCTCCCTGACAGCGCTTCAAAGCTCTTGTTCATTCAGTAGTGCCTGCGCGGTTTCTGACATGAATCTTCCCGACAGTCACATTAGACCACCGGGAAGATTGAAGGAGAGTAACCGAAACGCAGCCCTGTGGTCAGTAGCGGTAATGCTCCGGCTTGAACGGGCCAGCAGCGGGGATGCCAAGATATTCCGACTGGTCGCTGGAAAGCTGTGTCAGCTTCACACCCAGCCGCGCCAGATGCAGTGCCGCGACCTTTTCGTCCAGATGCTTCGGCAGGACATAGACTTCCCGGTCATAGTTCTTGTGGTTCTCCCAGAGCTCGATCTGCGCCAGCACCTGGTTGGTGAAGGACGCGCTCATCACGAAGCTCGGATGACCGGTGGCGCAACCCAGGTTCACCAGCCGACCTTCGGCCAGCAGGATAAGCCGCTTGCCATCGGGGAACTCGATCTCGTCAACCTGCGGCTTCACATTGTGCCAGGTGAAGTTGCGCAGGCCCGCGACCTGGATCTCGGAATCGAAGTGGCCGATGTTGCAGACAATGGCGCGGTCCTTCATCTCCCGCATGTGATCGACGGTGATCACGTCCTTGTTGCCGGTGGCGGTGACGAAGATGTCCGCCGTGCCTGCAACATCTTCCATCGTCTTGACGTCATAACCTTCCATGGCGGCCTGCAGCGCGCAGATCGGATCGATCTCCGTCACGATCACCCGCGCGCCCTGGCTGCGCAGGCTCTCCGCGGAACCCTTGCCCACATCGCCGAAGCCGCAGACCACGGCGACCTTGCCGGCCAGCATCACGTCGGTGGCCCGCTTGATGCCGTCGACCAGGCTCTCGCGGCAACCATAGAGGTTGTCGAACTTCGACTTGGTGACGGAATCGTTCACGTTGATCGCCGGAACCTTCAGGGTCTTGGCCTTGGCCATCTCGTAGAGGCGATGCACACCCGTGGTGGTCTCTTCGGACAGGCCGCGCACGTCGTCCAGCAGGGCCGGGAAGTTCTCGTGCATGCGCTGGGTCAGGTCACCGCCATCGTCCAGGATCATGTTGGGGCGCCAGCCATCCGGACCCTCGATGGTCATGTCGATGGCCCACCAGAACTCGTCATCATCCATGCCCTTCCAGGCAAAGACGGGAATGTTGGCGGCTGCGATGGCCGCCGCAGCCTGGTCCTGGGTGGAGAAGATGTTGCACGAGGACCAGCGGATTTCCGCCCCCAGCGCGATCAGTGTCTCGATCAGCACCGCGGTCTGGATGGTCATGTGCAGGCAGCCGGCGATACGGGCGCCCTTCAGCGGCTGCGACGCGCCGAATTCCTCGCGCAGGGACATCAGACCGGGCATTTCCGTCTCGGCGATGGCGATTTCCTTGCGGCCCCAGTCGGCCAGACTCATGTCGGCGACCTTGTAGTCGGTAAAAGTGCTCATCATCTGCTCCGGATCCTGATTGGCGACACATCACTCTCCCGACCCGTGCCGGAATGCGAAATCGTCGCGGAACTGCTTGGCTGGCGCGCTATCTACCAAGCTTGGTGAAAAGGGGCAAGGAAGCGGCATTGTCGCAGCATCGGCAACATCCCCGGCAACGCCGGCAGCCGCCTCAACCCATCAGCTTGCCGTAGTCATCCAGCAGGGCCAGCACCTCATCGCGCCCCTTGTCGGGAACGTCGAACAACACCCGGTCGATCCCGGCTTCCATGCAGGCCTCGATATGCGCCGGCTCGGGTATGGCACGGAAGACCGTGACCGACAGGGTGGACATCGACCGCCCGGCAGCATCCGCGGCCTTCCGCAACCGGGACATGCCCTCTGCCGGATCAAAGCTGTAGTTTGCACGCGGGAACCAGCCATCGGCAATCTCCACCACCCGGCGGATCGTGTGATCGGTCTCGCCACCGATCAGGATGGGCGGATGCGGTTGCGTGGCAGGCTTCGGGTAGGACCAGACCGGATCGAAATTCACGAAGTCACCATGGAACTCCGCCTCTTCCTCTGTCCACAGGGCCTTGATTGCCTTCAGCCGTTCCTCCAGCACCTTGAACCGGGTCTTCGGGTCCGTACCGTGATTGCGCATTTCCTCGACATTCCAGCCGCCGCCCGCGCCCAGCACGAATCGGCCGCCTGAGAGCAGGTCCAGGCTGGCCGCCGCCTTCGCCGTCACGATGGGGTCGCGCTGGGTGATCAGACTGATCCCGGTGCCAAGTGTCAGTGTCCGGGTCGCCGCCGCCGCGAACGACAGCGCCACGAACGGATCATGCGTGTGGGCATATTTCTCGGGCAGCTCACCACCACCGGGGAACGCGGTTTCCCGGCTGACGGGGATATGCGTGTGCTCGCAGAGGAACAGGGACTCGAAGCCGCGATCCTCAAGCTCCTTGGCCAGATCGACGACGTCGATGGCGTAGGCTGTGGGAAAGAAGAACGTGCCAAACTTCATGCCTGCGATTCCTTCTGAGGATCATGACCGGGTGCCGGAGGGCGATGGTAGCGCCTGAAATCACATTATCCAGTCCGTGCAACGGGGCCAGCCTCGACACGTCCGGTCGCTGAATGTATCCCTTGGCGCTGAAACACCGGACAGGGGCTGCGAAACATGGGCGTTGGCGCGATCGAGCAGGTGGAACTGGAAGATGTCGGTCCCATCCGCGTGGAGACCCGCGCCTGCCCCCAGTGCGGGGCCGACAATACCGCCCGCGCCGCTCGGCACAGCCGCGCGCCCTGGACCATCAAGGACTGTGGTGATTGCGGCTTCGTCTATCTGGAGAAGGCGCCGGTCTACGACGAGCTGTTCCGTACCCTCGCCTGGCAGAAGAACTGGAAGCGCGAGGAGAAGCGGCGCAAGAAGGCCCGGCCGCTGTCCTATCGCGCGTCGAAGCTGACCCGGTTCCGGCTGCACATGTTTCCGCGCAAGCAGGTCGATGACCTGACCATCCGCTTTGCCCGGCCCGGCAATGTGATCGACATCGGCTGCGCGGGCGGCAAGCGTCTCGCCACCTTGCCGGACCAGTTCGTGCCGTTCGGCATCGAGATCGAGGAGGAGATCGCCGCCCAGGCGGATACCCTGTTCCGGACCAAGGGCGGCAGGGCGGTCAATGCGTCGTCACTGGATGGCCTGAAACAGTTCGACGACGGCTTCTTCAGCGCCGCCACGCTCCGGTCCTATCTGGAGCATGAGGTGCAGCCGCGCGAGGTCATGACGGAGATCGCACGCACCCTGGCACCGGGCGGCATCGCCATCATCAAGGTGCCGAACTATTCGTCGGTCATGCGGCCCATCATGGGGCTGGAGTGGTCCGGATTCCGGTTCCCCGACCATGTGAACTATTTCACCCCCGCCAGCCTGCGCCAGATGATCGAGGGCGTCGGCCTCAACGTCCGCCGTTTCAATTTCTTCGACCAAATGCCCACATCCGACAACATGTGGATGATCGCGGAGCGGCGGTGAAGTGACAGCAAGAAGCGGCCCGGCTTCGGAATTCAAGGCAGAGAGCACCGTGAGCCGGTTGCTGGCCGACCCGGGCAAGGTCGCGCTGGTTCTTGGGACGGTCAGCGTGCCTGATTCCAGTGCCACCATTGTCCATCGCCAACGGGCAGCCACCTACTTCGAGCCGTCACGGATTCCAGACCGCCTTGGCCTGCCCGGCGACATCGACGAACCGGACCAATCCTTCGATCTCGTCATTTCGGCAAACTGGCACGAACACTCGGCGCATTTTCGGTGGTCGTTGCAGGAGATTGCGCGGGTGCTGCGCCCCGGCGGCAGTGCCGTCATCCTGCTCTCCATGAATGGCGGTGGCGCTCTCCACCGACCGGCCAAGCGCCGCTCGGCTCGCCGAATTCTGTCGGACATGCTTGTCCGGGGGCAGTTCGGAAGCACCGGTCTACCGACAACCCGCATCTGCAGCATCGAGCAGGTACTCGATGAAATCGGACTCCGCGTGGAGGAGACAACTGAATTCCCTGCACAGTCAGGTCGGGGCGACCTGTGCATCGACACTCCGGCCATGGCAGCACGGGTTTCCCGCATGGGACAGGAAGGCGTCACAATGATGATCTGCAGGCGGGCGCCGACGGACTGGTCAGCGAGTCCCCTGCTGACCAGCGCGGAAGAGCTGGATGCCGTGTTCCGTCAGAACTACGGCACCGAGATCGAAAGGCTTGCGGCATTCGAAGCCGACCATGCCCCCTTGCTGTCCCCGGATCAGTCCGTCTCCGGGATCGATGCATTTCAACGGGCGCTCGTCATTTCACCGCATCCGGACGACGAACTGATCGGTGCCGGTGGTACCATCCTCCGCCTTCGGGAGAACGATGCCACCGTTCATGTATTGCAGATGACCAACGGGTGCGGGTGTCTGAGCCTTTCGGGAGCGGAGGAAGGACTTCGCCGCTCGATCCGTCTGGAAGAGGCGAATCGGGTCGCCGACGGATTGGGCGTAGAGATGACTGCCTGGCAGGATCAGGATGACGACATCAGACCGGACCCGGAGCTGGCGGTGCGCCTGGCAAGGCTGATCGAGGCAGAGCAGCCGGATGTCGTGATCGTCCCGTTTCTGAACGATCCGCACCCCGACCACATATTCGCAAACACGATGCTGCACGCAGCATTGCGCCAGGTCCCGGAATCCTCCGTCAGATGGGTACTCAGCTACGAGGTCTGGACACTTTGTCCCCACAATCTGGTTGTGGATGTCTCCGGGGTTGCCAAACGGAAGACCGAGTTGCTCGGTCACTACAGAAGTGCATTGCGCGTGGTGAACTACGCCCGAACATCGGAATGGTTCGGTGCATGGCACGCTCACCGGTTGCTGGGCAGAAACGGCATGGCAGAGGTCTTTCTCTGCCAGCCGGTTTCTTCTTACCAGTCGATGGTCGGCGACATTCTGCATGGCGGGCACTGACATGGTCTGGTCGTTTGAATGGGCCTGTGACTGGAACGAGATCCTGCACCGGGACTACCTGGCCAGATGGCTTTCCCTCAGCCAGGGCGATGTTGGCAATCCCGCCAGCCCGTTCTTTCATCCTGAGGTCGTGATGGCCTGGGTCGAAGGCATGGGCGGCCAGGATCGCGTCCAGCCCTTCTTCCTGATGGCCCGCTCAGACAGCGGCGGAAGCGCCTTCTTGCCCCTTGCCCGATTGAAAACGGGCTGGAAGCAGGGTTGGGTCCGGCGACTGCGCCCGGCAGGTGACCGGTTTTTCGACTATCACGATCCGTGCTTTGCCAATGCCCGGTCGGACGAGATGGACATGTTCTGGCAGGAACTGCTGCCCCGCCTCCAGGGTCTTGAAGGCGACTGGCACGATGAACTCGACCTGCCCCGTATCCGCTTTGCGCATGCACGAAACGATACGAACTGGCAGTTGTCGGACAAGTCGCCGTTCGTGAAGCTGGATACCTATGCGGATTTCGACGCCTACCTGCGCAGCCGCCCGAAATCACTTCGCGGTGACGCAAGACGCCAGATCCGGCGCCTGTCGGAGACCGGAGAGGTGGCGTATCGGGTGCATGACCATGACAGCTTGGGCGAGGTCCTTGACTGGATTCCCGAACTGGAGCGCGAAAGGGAGGCAAAGTACCCAGGTGCACGGCTGCCGTCCGGCTATCTCGCACGGCTGGCGCATGGCATGTCGCCGAACAGCCCGGTCCACTGCTCCTCCATCACGCTCGACGGAAAATCGATAAGCTGGCACATCGGGTTCTGCTGGCAAGGCGTGATGTACTGGTACGTGCCGATCTATGATGCCGCCTTTTCGGCATGGTCACCGGGCAAGATTCACCTCTACTTCGCGATCGAAGACGCGTATCGGACAGGTGTGCATACCTTCGATTTCCTCCGCGGTCAGGAGACCTACAAGGCCGGGTGGACGGATTCGGAGGAATTCAGGATGTACGGCACGCGAATTGCCAGTTCACGAACGTCGAGTCGGCTACGCTTGTTTTTGGCCAAGGGCATGAATAACCTTGGCTATCTCCGCGCCCATGTGAGGAAAAAGCGATGATCCCCAGACTGTTGCGGCTCAAGAAGCGGTTGATAGACGACATGTACTGGTACGATGCGGCATGTGGCGACAAGACCGACGAACTTGCTGATCGAATGGCAAGGAAGAATGTCACTTTCTCGGATACGAAAGATGGCTCGGCGATCAAGGAAAAACTATCCCAGCTCAACGCCGAAATACCCGATCTCGATGAAAGAATTGGACACGAAGACAGCATGATTTCGATAGAACGACACTCAGGTGAAGTACTGTCTTTTGCATGGATTACACAAAGGCCTACATTCTGGATTTCGGAAATTGGGTTATCCATAAAATTGAAAGGGCGATATTTGCCATATGATTCCTATACACCAATTCAATTTCAGAAAAATGGCTATTACACCTTGAATATGGCTCTTGCCTGCAATCAATACAGGAATATTCCGGGAATATTTTACGCCCTGAAAAACAACGAACCAGCAAATCGTGCATTGATGGGTCTTGGATTCAAGCTTATCAGCCCAATCCCGCTTATCTTGAGAGGTGATTTCACACGTGCGCGCTGAATGCACAGCGGCGAGAGCGGGCAACAGCGCTACGTCCAGGCAGGGACTGATGCCATGACCGAGCATCTTCATCATGTCCATCTGTTCGCCGCCGACCTTGAACGGACCGTTGCGTGGTGGCAGGAGAAACTCGGCGGCGAGGTCGCATTCGACGGCCTGTTTGGCGGCACGCGGAACGTTTTCATGCGGGTCGGCAGCGGTCGTGTGCATTTCTACGACCAACCGACCCGAGATGAAGGACGCGGCGCCGTTCACCACATCGGCATCCGTACCGACAACCTGGCGGCGCTGGAACGCCGACTCCGGCAATTGGGTGTGCCGTTCCGAAGCGACATACGGGACTTTGGCGCATGGAAGTACATCATGTGCCCGGCACCGGACAATGTACTCCTCGAACTCTTCGAGGCCGACCCTGCGAAACTCGAGGGCGATGCGGCACGTTATTTTTCGGACTGGCTGGGCGAACAGTAGTGGATGAGACCGGACCGACGTGCGCCACAGCCGGATTGAATTTCTTGTCAGCGTGACTGACACTCTGCCGTCCTGAGCAGCAACCGGCATGAGGGATTTCCATGGACGTCGTCATTCTCGGCAGTGGCTCGCCCATGCCGCATCCGGACCGTGCCGGGCCCGCGACGCTGGTGCAGGTCGGGGAACGCCGTTACCTGTTCGACTGCGGGCGCGGTGTGCTGATGCGTGCCGCGGCTGCGGGCTTCGGGGCGCAGAACATCTCGGCACTGTTCCTGACCCACATGCACAGCGATCACACCACGGACTTCAATGACATCATCACGACCCGCTGGGTCATGAGCCCCGGCCCGAACCCGTTGCGGGTATTTGGGCCGGGCGGTGTCGGCGGCTTCACCGAACGCACCCTGGCCGCGCTGGAGACGGATATCGGCTATCGGATAGCGCACCACGAGGATCTGACGGAAGGCCCACGGGTTGTCCCGCAGGAGCTTGAACCCGGTGCGGTGCTGGAGGAGGACGGCGTACGCATCCTCGCCATGGCGACGGACCACAGTCCCGTGCACCCGACACTCGGGTTCAGGATCGAGGCGGAGGGCAAAGCGGTGGCAATTGCCGGTGACACGGTTCCCTGCGACGGCCTCGACGCCATCTGCCGCGATGCCGATATCTACGTTCAGACTGTCATCCGCAGTGACCTGATCGGCCAGGCACCGTCACCCCGCATGCGTGACGTGATCGACTATCATTCGGACGTGGCCCAGGCAGGCGCGACGGCAAGCCGCTGCAACGTCGGGCATCTGGTCCTGAACCACTTCGTTCCGCCGCCGCCGCCCGGTCGCGAGGAAGAGTGGGCTGCCGATGCCCGCGCCTGCTTCGACGGGCAGATCACGGTGTCCAGCGACCTGCTGAAGATCAGCTGTTGAACCGCGCGTCCGGCGCGGGAACCGGTTAGACTGCGGGCATGACAGACCGACCGACAGGCAAGCTGCGAACTGGCTGGACGACGGGCGCATGTGCGACGGCGGCAAGCAAGGCCGCGTATCAGGCGCTGCTGACCGGCCATTTTCCCGACCCTGTCGGCATTACCCTGCCGAAAGGTCAGACTCCCGAGTTCGCGCTGGCCTATCAGGGGCGCGGCGAAGGCCATGCGAGCGTCGGAATCATCAAGGATGCGGGCGACGATCCGGACGTGACCCATCAGGCGCTGATCATCGCCACTGTGCGCCATGGCCCGCCGGGATCCGGGGTCAGGTTCCGCGCGGGTGACGGGGTCGGCACGGTCACCCGTCCCGGTCTTCCCATTCCCCCCGGCGAGCCCGCAATCAACCCCGTACCCCGCGACATGATGCGGACGGTGATCTTCGAGACCGCAGAGAACCATGGCGGCACCGGCGACGTGGAGATCGAGGTGTCGGTGCCCGGCGGTGCCGAACTGGCCAGACGCACCTGGAACGGTCGACTGGGGATCGAGGGAGGGCTGTCGATCCTGGGCACCACGGGCATTGTCCGGCCGTTCTCCTGCTCCGCCTGGATCGCCTCCATTCATCGCGGGGTGGATGTGGCACGTGCCAGCGGGACCGCACATGTCGCGGCGGCCACCGGGTCAACATCGGAGGCGGCAGTGATCGGCCACTATGGTCTGGAGACGTCCGCAATCCTCGACATGGGGGATTTCATTGGTGGCACGCTGAAGTACCTGCGCGATCACCCCCTGCCGCAACTCACCATCGCGGGCGGCTTCGGCAAGCTGGTGAAGTTCTCGCAAGGCGCCAATGACCTGCACTCTGGCCGCAGCCAGGTCGATCTCGCTGCACTGGCCCGGATCGCCGCAGGGCTGGGCGCGCCCGACGATACGGTCCGGCGGATCGCAGGGGCCAATACCGCCAAGCAGGCGCTGGACCTTGCGACGGAAGCCGGCATCGGACTGGCCGACGCCATTGCCGACCGCTGCCGGGAGCGGGCGCTGGAGCAACTGGCGGGCGCACCCATCCGGGTCGATCTGATGATCACGGACAGGCAGGGCCGGATCGTCGCTCATGCAGAGTGACAGCGGCCACGGCAGACCCCTGCGCGTTCTGCTGCTGGCCGGAACGGCGGAGGCCGCCGCGCTGGATCGCGCGCTGGCCGGTGATCCGCGCTACCTGGTGACGGCATCGCTGGCTGGCGTGACGCGGCAACCGGGACGGTTCGCTGCCTTGCTGCACAGCGGTGGCTTCGGTGGAACGACCGGCTTCGCCAGCTACCTGCGCGAACAACAGGTCGATGTGGTGATCAACGCGACCCACCCCTTCGCGGCGCGGATGTCGCAGACCGTCAGCGACGTGACACGGGAACAGTCGCTGCCTTCGGTGCGATTGCTTCGCCCGCCGTGGGCGCAGCCGGGAGATGCGGCGTGGATTCCCGCCACCGATCTCACCGACGCGGCCCGGCTGTTGCCCGATGACGCGACCGGCTTCCTCGCCCTGGGCCAGCGCCATCTGGCCGCCTTTGTCGGTCACCCCGCCCGTCTGGTGGTGCGCTCGCTGGAGCCGCCGCCCGATGATCTGCTGCCCGATGCGCGCTGGATCATCGCTCCACCCGGCCAGTCGGTCCGGGAAGAGGCCCGTCTGCTGGCGGAAACCGGTGCAACACATCTGGTCGCCCGCAACAGCGGCGGCAGCGCGGGCTGGCCCAAGATCGGCGCAGCGGGACGCGCCGGGCTGCCGACCATCATGGTCAGCCGCCCCGCAACCCCGGCCCAGCAGGTGCTGGAAACCATTCCGGAAGTCCTGGCGTGGCTGGAGAGATTGTGGCCAGTGCGCGACCGTTGATCAGCCGATCGTGTGTCCGTGGTTCAGGGGGCCATGGCCGCCCCCCAGTCCGGGGGCTGTCAGGATCGCCTTGCGCACATAGTGACGGGCGCGTGCCACGGCATCCGGCAGGGACATGGCCTGGGCAATGCCGCAGGCGACGGCGGATGCCGTGGTGCAGCCGGTGCCATGGGTGTGCCGGGTCTCAATGCGCGAACCGCTGAACAGGTGCCGTTCGCCATCGCTGGTCAGCAACAGGTCGGTCAGTTCCGGCCCTTCCAGATGCCCGCCCTTCAGCAGCACGGCGCGGGCTCCGGCAGCGAGCAGCTTCTCGGCCGCGCGCTCCATGTCCGCCACCGTGGTGATGGACATGCCGGTCAGTACCTCGGCCTCCGGCAGATTCGGTGTCAGCAGGGCCGCGCGTGGCAGCAGCAGTGACACCAGGGTTTCCGTGGTATCGCCATCGAGCAGGCGCGCGCCCCCCTTGGCCACCATCACGGGGTCGATCACCACCGGAACACCGTCCAGATGCGCGTCCAGCGCCTCTGCGACCGTCTCGATGACCGAACGGCGATGCAGCATCCCGGTCTTGACGCAGTCCGCGCCAATGTCATCGGCCACAACCGCGATCTGCTGCGCGATGAAAGACTCCGGGATCTCCTGAATCGCGTGCACCGTGTGGGTGTCCTGCGCCGTCAGGGCCGTGATCGCGGTCGCCGCATAGCCGCCGAGCGCGGTCACCGTCTTGATATCGGCCTGGATACCCGCCCCACCACCCGAATCGGATCCGGCAATGATCAGGACGCGGCCAGGGGCATCCCGGTCACGCACTGGCGGGAACCGCAGTGATCGCGGCGCAGATATCATCAACCACGTTCCCGACCAGCCCCTCGTCCTCGCCCTCCGCCATGACGCGGATGACCGGTTCGGTGCCGGACTTGCGGATCAGCACACGACCGGTGCCGGCCAGCCGTGCCTCACCTTCCGCGATCGCCGCCTTCACCTGCTTCTCCTCCAGCGGGGCGCCCGCGCCGAAGCGGACGTTCTTCAGCACCTGCGGCAGCGGATCGAACAGGGCCACGGCTTCGGAGACCGGCTTCTCGGTCTCCGCGATGGCGGCAAGCGCCTGCAGCGCGGCGAGGGTGCCGTCGCCGGTTGTCGCATAGTCGGTCAGCACGATATGGCCCGACTTCTCGCCGCCGACGTTGTAGCCCTTCGCCCGCATCTGCTCGACCACATAGCGGTCACCCACCTGGGTACGGATCAGATCGAGGCCGAGACTGTTCATGTAGTGCTCCAGCCCCAGGTTCGACATGACAGTGGCGACAAGACCCCCGCCCTTCAGCCGTTCCTTCGCCGCCCAGTGGGACGCGATGAGACCCATCAGCCGGTCGCCATCAACCTCCTGCCCCTTCTCGTCGACCATGATCAGCCGGTCCGCGTCCCCGTCCAGCGCGATGCCGACATCGGCGCCGAGCTTCAGCACCTTCTCGCGCAGCATCTCCGTCGCGGTGGAGCCGCATCCGGCATTGATGTTCAACCCGTTCGGCGCGACCCCGACCGACACCACATCGGCCTCCAGTTCCCACAGCGCCATCGGGGCGACCTTGTAGGCTGCACCATTGGCACAATCGACAACGACCTTGAGACCGTTCAGGGTGCGGCCGCGCGGGAAGGTGTTCTTCACGAATTCGATATAGCGACCGCCCGCATCCTCCAGACGCTTGGCACGGCCAAGATCGTGGGAATCGGCCAGTCCGATCTCCCCCGTGTTCTCCATCTCGGCCTCGATCTCCAGCTCGGTCTCGTCGGACAGCTTGAAGCCGTCGGGGCCGAACAGCTTGATGCCATTGTCCTCGAACGCGTTGTGGGAGGCGGAGATCATCACGCCCATGTCTGCGCGCAGCGACCGCGTGAGGATCGCTATGGCTGGCGTGGGCAATGGCCCCACCATCACGACATCCATCCCGACGGAGGTAAATCCGGCAGCCAGGGCCGGTTCCAGCATGTAACCCGAAAGCCGGGTGTCCTTGCCGATCACCACGCGATGCTTGTGCGGACCCCGGGTGAAGATCCGGCCTGCCGCCAGACCCACGGCCAGCGCCGTCTCGGCAGTCATCGGGGCCTTGTTGGCCCTGCCCCTGATCCCATCGGTTCCAAAAAGCTTCCGCGTCATGTCATTCTTCCGGCCAATTGCTTCGTCATGTCATTTCCGTCCCTGCCCGAGATTACGCCGAACCGGCAGGGGCTTGTCCATGGGCTGCCGCACCAGTAACGGTCAGTGCCTCCACAGTCGCACGCACATCGTGCACCCGCAGGATATCCGTCCCGACCGATGCCGCGAACAGCGCCGCACCCAGCGATCCGCCGAGGCGATCCCCCGCCGTCTTCACCCCCGTCAGCCAGCCGATGAAGCCCTTGCGGCTGGCCCCCACCAGCAGCGGCACACCCAGCCCCTCGAACAGCGGCAGATGGCGCAACAATGCGAGGTTCTGCAGGAATGTCTTGCCGAAGCCGATGCCCGGATCGGCGATCAGCCGCGCCTGTGGAATACCGGCCGCGATGCAGGTGTCGATGCGCGCCCGCAACGCGTCGAAGACTTCCAGCACCACGTCATCATAGGTCGGGTTCTGCTGCATCACCGTCGGATCACCCTGGGCATGCATCAGCACGATATCCGCATCGGTGGCCGCTGCGGCAGCAAGTGAGGCCGGGTCATGCCCCAGCGCACTGACATCATTGATGATCGGCACGCCCAGTCCGGCGGCGGCAGTCATGATCGCAGCCTTGCGGGTGTCGATGGAGACGGTCAGTCCCTCGGCCAGCAGCGCCCGCAGCACCGGCTCGACCCGCCGCCATTCCTCCGCCTCCGCCACCGGCTCGGCACCGGGCCGGGTGGATTCACCGCCAACATCGATGATCGCCGCACCTTCAGCCGCAAGCTTTCGGCCGCGCGAGATGGCCGCGTCATGCCCGGCGGCGAGGCCCCCGTCGGAGAAACTGTCCGGCGTGACATTGACGATACCCATGACGCGGGCGCGCGCGGCCTGACGCCGCCGCGTTGCCGCTTCGATCCCCCGCAGCGCCGCCATCAGTGCCGGACCGGCCGCGCCCGGCAGCGCCGTGGCAAAGGCGACAGCACCATCACGGCCGGTGCGCCACCGAAGGGTCGTCGTTGCCCGGCTGATGATATCGATGGCCAGCAGTTCGCCGGTCATGTCCCGGCGCGGCAACGCGTAAAGCCTTGCGTCCGCCACGGCCAGATCCCCTGCCCGGGGGACAGCCTGCCAGTCACCGATGCCGGTCTCACGTGTCATCCCATGCGCCTAGCCCAAGCCGCGCAGGTCGGCAAGCTTCCTTGGCGGTTGTCGGGACGACAGTTATCGGCTCTGTTGACGGCAACCACACATTTCAGCCGGAGCAGACACCGTGAACACGTTCGACGATCCCTCGACCCCGCAGAAGCTGGCGGAAGCCGCCGAGATCATCACCCGCAACCTCGACAAGGCGCTGGAGGAATGCGCGGAACAGGGACTGGACCGGGAGATATTCTCCGCCGCCGTCATGGCGACCCTGGTGCAGTCGATGCAGACAACGCTGGGTTCAGCCGCCAAGGACGCGTTGCGCGACATGGTCGAACTGCTGGGCGCCGACGGCAGCGACGGCCCCGCCAACTGAGGCCACGGCCATGACCGACGGCATCCTGCTGACCCGCGACAGCGCCATCGCCACCATCACCATCGACCGCCCGCAGGCCCGCAATGCGCTGGACCCGAAAGCGGCGGCGGCGCTGGGCCGGGCGATAGCGAAGGTGGAGGCGGATGACGCCATCGCCGCCGTGCTGCTGACCGGTGCCGGTGGGCGGTTCTGTGCCGGGGCCGACCTGAAGCAACTGGCCAGCGAAGGCGCGACCTATCAGGCATGGGCCGGGACCGATGGCCCCCTCAGCCGCCCCTGCACCAAGCCGGTGATCGCAGCGGTGGAGGGTCACGCGGTCGCCGGGGGCCTTGGTGTCGCCCTCTGGGCCGACCTGCGGGTGGCCAGCGAGACCGCCGTGTTCGGTGTCTTCTGTCGCCGCTTCGGCGTGCCGATGAGCGACGGCACCCCGACCCGCCTGCCCCACGTGGTCGGCCGGTCCCGCGCGCTGGACATGCTGCTGACCGGACGCGAGGTGCGGATCGACGAAGCACTCGGAATCGGTCTCGCCGACAGGCGCGCAGCGGCGGGCGCGGCGCAGACCGTCGCCCGTGCGCTGGCGGAGGAGATCGTGCGCCACCCACCGCTGGCCATGCGCGCCGACCGCGCCTCCGCCTGGGCCGCCTTCGACGGCAGCGAGGCCGAGGCCCTGAAGGCCGAAGCAATCCGTGCCGAGGCAGCGAAGCACACGGAGGCCCAGGCCGGTGCCAGCCGCTTCAGCGCCGGTGCCGGACGCGGCGGTCGCTTCAGGGAAGATTGAGAGCGGGAGGCTCTTCCTCCCCCTCGACGGGGGATGACCGGGGTTGGGGGTGAATCGGCAAGGCCGAACAGCCACGACTTCACCACTGTACAGCAGCCTGCGACTTCCCCCATCGACCGCTCCGCGGCCACTGCCCACTGAAGCTGCCGCCGGGCCTGACCCGGCGGCCCAGCAGTGTTGCCCGAACGTGGGAGACTGGACACCCGGGTCACGCCAGAGTGAGGCGTGGGAAGGGGTTGCGGCGCTTGAGACCGCGTCCCCCCCTCAAAGCGGATTGAACGCCGTCCGCGCCATGAAGCGCTGGTGCAGCTTGCGGTTTGCCGCCACCGGATCAGCGAAGGTGAGCGCCAGCGCGTCACCGGCATCGGGGCTGGCCAGACCGCGCGCCTTCATCTTCTCCTTCTTCTCCAGCAGGATGTGGCCGGTGCTGTCGAAGCCGTATTCCGGCCCCTTCAGGTCGCTGATCAGATCGGCATCGTCGGGCAGCGCGCCGGTGCGCAGCCACTTGCGCATCCGGTCCCACATCTCCGCCCGGCGGTTGGCATAGTCACGGCGCTGGCGCGGGGCGCTGCCACCATTGACGTCATGGACCTTGCGGCCCAACTGCCGCAGCCGATCCACCACGCCACCACCGACGCCTGCCCCGTCGATGAAGACACCGTTGGGTTTCCACTGCTCGATCCGGTCGTTGACGATGGCCGCGAACTGCATCAGGTCCAGGCCCTGATGGCGCTCGATCTCGCCGATGATCCGGTTGCCCTGGCGCAGCAGGATGACGGAGCAGTCGTCGCCGAAGCGGGCCACGTCCACCCCCATGACGCGCGGGGCCTCCGGGTCGTGATCCACCTCCCCCAGCCGTGCCCGCGCCGCATCCACCAGCCGCGCCGGAATGAACTGGCGCACGCTGGTGGCCGGGAACTCCCCCTTCACCCGCACCTTCACGAAGTCGGAATCCGGGCCGTAGTCGGCGATCCAGCGGTCGATCTGGGTCCGGTTGGTCAGGCGCGTGGAGCGCGAATCCACTGTCCAGCACTGCCAGCGGTGGCGCAGCCCGTGGAAGCAGTCGAAGAACCGCCCCGTGGTCTGGGTCGGATTGCCGAAGACCACCCAGATGATCTCCGTCCCCCGGTCGATCAGCGACCCTTCCGTCACCTCCCAGATCAGGTCGGGAATGGCGCTGGCCTCATCGAAGACCAGCAGCAGCCGCTTTTCCAGATTGTGCAGCCCGGCAAAGGCCTCCGTCTGGGTCAGTGACCAGGGCACCATGTCGATGCGCCAGTTGCCGGAACTGCCCGCCGCCTTCGCCCGGATCGAGTTCGACATCTGGCTGAAGCGATGCCGGACCCGCGCCAGCCGGTGCCACTTCGACAGTTCCGACCAGGTCTTGGTGCGCAGCTGCGTCTCGGTATTGGCGGTGACGGTGCCGCGCGTGTCCTCCATGGTGGCGATGGCCCAGAGCACCAGCCACGACACCAGCGCCGACTTGCCGACGCCATGACCACTGGAGACCGCGATCAGGGTCGGCTCCGGCGGGCCATCCGCCCGTGCCGCCGCCTGCAGCCGCGCCCCGATGGCCCCCAGCACCTCCGCCTGCCAGCGGTCCGGCCCCATGTGCCGGCTCAACGGCGTCCCCTGCCGCCCCCAGGGAAACGCCCAGCGCACGAAGCCCAGCGGATCATTGCGGAAGATCGAAAGCCGCTGGTCCAGCGCATGTTCGATGGCGACAGCTTCAGGATCAGGCTCCGGCGATGCGGCCTTGCGGCGTCGGGTCGGGGCGGGTCTGACGGTCTCGGAATCTGGCGCTGTCACAAGGCGACCTCCGGTTCATGGCTGCGATGCCATGGACCCTAGGTGCCTGACGGGAAATGAGTTCCGGGGGATGTGGCGCGGAATGGGAGGCTGGAGCGGGTAGGGGGAATCGAACCCCCGCGTTCAGCTTGGGAAGCTGACAGGCTACCATTACATCATACCCGCCGGGTGGCCTCGCCGATGCGTCAGCCACGGACAAGCGCATAGCCGGATTCCGGGGCGCTGGCAAGCGGGGCCGCGCAGGTGTGGCAGCGCATTCCGCCGCGCACATCGCCATCACCCCCGCGTGAGCGGCGCGGGCTGCGCGTTGACAAGGGGAGCGGACCTGACCACCTTCGCCGGATGCCGGGTGGACGGTGAGGCGAATCAAGGTCTTGACCGATCCGCGCCGGGACAGACCGGGAGTGACCATGACCGATGCCGCGCTGAACCCCGTCCATCCGGGCATCGACCCGGCCAAGTTCCGCGATCCGGCGACGACGGCGGACGGCAGCCAGCGGGCCTCCGTGGCGCTGAACCGGTTGTCGACGCTGTGGTTCAACACCGGCACGCTGTGCAATCTGGAATGCGCCAACTGCTATATCGAATCCAGCCCCACCAATGACCGGCTTGTCTACCTTTCGGCGGACGAGGTGTCGCGATTGCTGGATGAGGCCGACACGCGCGGCGAAACGGCGGAGATCGGTTTCACGGGCGGGGAGCCGTTCATGAACCCGGACTTCATTCCGATGCTGCGCGATGCGCTCAGCCGCGGCTATCGCGTGCTGGTGCTGACCAACGCCATGCGCCCGATGATGAAATGCGCCGACGCCCTGCTGGCGCTGCGGCGGGAGTTCGGGGAGCAGTTCCGGGTGCGGGTCTCCATCGACCATTACGCGGCGCGGCTGCATGAGTTGGAGCGCGGAAGCCACGCCTGGGAACGGATGCTGCCCGGCCTCGACTGGCTGTCGGCGAACGGGTTTCACCTCTCGGTGGCCGGGCGCACCATGTGGCAGGAGACGGAGGCGCAGTTGCGCGCCGGGTTCGCGCGGCTGTTCACGGAACGTGGCATCGCCGTTGATGCGCAGGATCCGGAGCGGCTGGTGCTGTTCCCGGAAATGGACGGGGCGGCGGACGTGCCGGAGATCACCATCGCCTGCTGGGGCATCCTGGATGTCAGCCCGGATGCCATGATGTGCGCCACCTCGCGCATGGTCGTGAAACGCAAGGGGGAGGCGGCAGCGACCGTCGTGCCATGTACCCTGCTGCCCTATGACCCGCGCTTCGACCTGGGTGAAACACTGACCGAGGCCGCCGCCGATGTGCCGCTGAACCACCCCCATTGCGCGCGCTTCTGCGTGCTGGGCGGGGGGTCGTGCAGTGTCGGCTGAAACAGGTGGCGCGGGCACCGTCCTGGACCTGGGGACGATCGACGCGCCGGTGCTGGTCTACGGCGGCCCCTATTCCAACCTGCAGGCGACGCGGGCGCTGTTCGACCGGGCCGACACGCTGGGTATCGCGCCCGGGCATCGCATCACTACAGGCGATATCGTCGCCTATTGCGCCGCACCGGAGGCGACCACGCGCGCGGTGATGGCGCGCGGCGGCCTGGTGGTGCGGGGCAATTGCGAGGAAAGCTTCGGCGCGGGCGCGGAGGATTGCGGCTGCGGCTTCGCCGAGGGCAGCGCCTGCGACCTGCTGGCGCGCGGCTGGTTCGCCCACGCAATGGGGGAACTGTCGCCCGGATCCCGTGCCTTCATGGCCGCCTGCCCGACGGAGATCCGCTTCCGGATGGCCGGACTGAGGCTCAGCGCCGTGCATGGCAGCTTCAGCGCCATCAACCGTTTCATCTTCCCCTCCGACACTGCCGCGATGGCAGCGGAAAGCGCCCTGACAGATGCGGATATCGTGCTGGCCGGACACAGCGGCGTGCCACTGGCACACCCGGTGAAACACCAGTGGTGGCTGAACGCCGGGGTCATCGGCATGCCCGCGAATGACGGCGATCCGCGCGGCTGGTTCATGGTGCTGACGCCTGGTGCGAAAGGTCTGGAGGTCGTGTTTCACCGGCTCGACTACGACTGGGGCGCTGCGGCGGCGGAGATGCGCACAAGGGGACTGGCGGAGGATTACGCGCGCGCCCTTGAAACAGGTTTCTGGCCCAGCATGGATGTGATGCCGGACGCCGACCGCGCGACCCGCGGACAGCCGCTGCCCCTGTCCGGGCTGCGTATCGGAACGGCGACCGCGCGCGCGGCCTGAAGTCCCCCGCGACCGGCACCCGTACGGTGGCGTCATCCTCTTCACACGACGCTCTCGGGCTTGACCCGCGCGTCCAGTCTCCCACACCTGTGCGGCACTCCTGGGTACCCGGATCAAGTCCGGGCACGGCGTCGGTGGGGTGGCGGCGGAAGTGACTTGTGACCGGCACCCCCAACCCACGATGCTCTCGGGCTCGACCCGAGAGCCCAGTCTCCCACGCCTGTGCGGCACTCCTGGGTACCCGGATCAAGTCCGGGCACGGCGTCGGTGGGGTGGCGGCGGAAGTGACTTGTGACCGGCACCCCCAACCCACGATGCTCTCGGGCTC
Source organism: Minwuia sp. (assembly GCA_029213165.1). GTDB lineage: Bacteria > Pseudomonadota > Alphaproteobacteria > Minwuiales > Minwuiaceae > Minwuia. The sequence goes on along the minus strand of JARGNO010000062.1, from coordinate 124 downwards.
GACCCGAGAGCCCAGTCTCCCACGCCTGTGCGGCACTCCTGGGTGCCCGGATCAAGTCCGGGCACGACGTCGGTGGGGAGGCGGTGGCGGTGGCTTGTGACCGACACCCCCAACGATGCTCTCG
>JARGNO010000061.1:6049-22336 GCA_029213165.1 Minwuia sp. | reverse complement strand
GACGGAGGAGCACCCATGCCGCGCGCAGTGATCACCAGCCTTGAAGAGGCGGTGGCAGGGAATGTCCGGGACGGCGACAGCCTGTCGCTGGAGGGGTTCACGCATCTGATCCCCTATGCCGCCGGTCACGAGATCATCCGTCAGGGCCGCAAGGACCTGACGCTGATCCGCATGACACCGGATATCATCTTCGACCAGATGATCGGCATGGGCTGCGCGCGGAAGCTGGTGTTCTCCTGGGGCGGCAATCCCGGCGTCGGGTCCCTGCATCGGATGCGCGATGCCATCGAGCAGGATTGGCCGTTGCCCCTGGAGATCGAGGAGCACAGCCACGGGGCCATGGCCAATGCCTATGAGGCCGGTGCCGCCGGTCTGCCCTGTGCCGTGTTTCGCGGCTATATCGGCAATGACCTGCCGAAGGTGAATGACCGTATCCGCGCGGTCGAATGCCCGTTCACGGGCGAACGGCTGGCCGCCATTCCGGCCATGCGCCCTGACGTGGCGGTTATTCATGCGCAGAAGGCGGACCGCCGTGGCAACGTCCTGCTGGAAGGCATCATCGGTGTGCAGAAGGAAGCGGTGCTGGCCGCCAGCCGGTCCATCGTGACGGTGGAGGAAATCGTGGATGACCTGGGTGGCGGTCCCAACGCGGTGATCCTGCCGTCATGGACCGTCAGCGCCATTGCCGCCGTCCCGAACGGTGCCTTTCCGAGCTACGCCCACGGCTACTACCCGCGTGACAACAGCTTCTACAAGGCATGGGACCCTATCGCCCGGGACAGGGAGACCTTCCGGGCCTGGATGGACAGCCATGTCATGCAGCGCAAGGCCGGGGAGGGTGTGCAATGAGCGACAGGGCCTATACCTCCGACGAGATGATGACGGTTGCCGCGTCACGCGCGCTGCAGAACGGCCAGGTCTGCTTCGTCGGTATCGGACAGCCCAGCGCTGCGGCCAATCTGGCCCGGCAGACCCACGCGCCCGATGTGGTTCTGATTTACGAGTCCGGTACGCTGGAGACGCGTCCTGACGTGCTGCCGCTTTCCATTGGTGACGGTGAACTGGCCGAAACCGCGCTGACCAATGTCTCGGTGCCGGAGATGTTCCGCTACTGGCTGCAGGGCGGGCGGATCGATGTCGGGTTTCTGGGGGCGGCGCAGGTGGACCGTTTCGGCAACATCAACACCACGGTCATCGGCGGCACCTATCTGAAGCCGAAGACCCGTCTGCCCGGCGCGGGTGGCGCCCCCGAGATCGCGACCAGCGCGCGGGAGACCTTCATCCTGTTGCGCCAGTCACCGCGTGCCTTTGTGGAGAAACTGGATTTCATCACCTCGCTCGGTCACGGGAGCGGGGGCAACAGCCGTGCGGAGGCCGGGGCAAAGACCCTGGGACCGACACGCCTGATCAGCGATCTCTGCCAGATGGCACCGCATCCGGAGACGAAGGAACTGACCGTCACCACCATCCATCCGGGCGTGACGCGCGATCAGATCATTGCAGCAACAGGTTGGGCGATCCGTTTCGCCGACAGTGTGACGGAGACCCCGTTGCCGGAACCTGCCGAACTGGCCGTCCTGCGCGAGATCCATGCCCGCACCGCCCGCGCCCATGCGGGCCAGGCCTGACGCCACGCAAGACAGGAAGCCGAGAACATGACCGACCTGACCTATGACGAATTCCAGCGCGTGGACATTCGTGTCGGAACCATCATCGACGTGCAGGAAGTCCCGGAGGCCCGTCGCCCGGCCTGGAAACTCTGGATTGATTTCGGCGAAGAGATCGGCACGCGCAAGACCTCCGCCCAGATCACCAGCTACACGCGTGAGGAACTGATGGGGCGGCAGGTCGCTGGCGTTGTCAATTTTCCGCCGAAGCAGATCGGCAAGTTCATGAGTGAATGTCTCACGCTCGGGTTTCCCGACGCCGACGGCAATGTCATCCTGATCGGCCCCGAACGCCCGATCCCGAACGGCGGACGCATGTACTGAGGCGGTTTCCGAACCGTCAGGCGCGTCCGGTTCTTCCGGCGAAACCGCGCAGGAAATCGATGTTCAACGACAGGCGCTCCCCCAGCCACAGGGGGTGAATGTCATGGTCAGCGACGTCGTCACCGGTTTCCGGGTGTACCAGTATCGTCAGGCCCCGCCGGTTGAGCATCAGCCAGGGCACGATCGTCGGGAAGGTCTCGGCGGCGAAGGCCATCTGATACATGGGAAGCGGGTGCGGCCCGACCGGTTGGTCGCGCCAGCGTCCGGGAATGACCGTGAAGCCCGACATGATCTGGCTGCGCAATACGGCGGCCTCGGCCCTTTCCGCGTCGTTCCGGTAATAGACATGGGCGTGGTAGCCATGAATGGTGCTGGTGCCTTGGGGTTCGGTCATCGGATCCTCCTGCCTGTCACCACCATATGAACGCGCCGCTCATGTGCGGCAATGGCAGGACCGTTCACCAGTCTGTTTCCTGAAGACGCCTGACGCGGTTCAGCCGCCAATCAGTGGATGGTGGCAGGCGACGGCACGCCCGTCCGGCAGGTCACGCATCTGCGGCACCTCCGCCGCGCAGCGATCACTGGCAACCGGGCAGCGGGTGCGGAAGCGGCAGCCGCTTGGCGGCGAGATGGGGGAGGGCAGGTCACCCTGGATCATCTCGATGGGCTTTGGCGTGACCGTGGGATCAGGTACCGGAATGGCGCTGAGCAGGGCGCGGGTATAGGGATGCGCCGGATTGTCGAAAAGCCTTTCCGAAGTTCCGACCTCGCAGAAGCGTCCCAGGTACATCACGGCAACCCGGTCGGCGACATTGCGGACCACGGCCAGATCGTGACTGATGAACAGCATGGTCAGGTCATAGCGCTGTTTCATGTCTTCCAGCAGGTTCAGGATCTGGGCCTGGATCGAGACGTCGAGCGCCGAGACCGGTTCGTCACAGATCAGCAGATCGGGTTCCAGGATCAGCGCCCGCGCGATGGAGATGCGCTGGCACTGGCCACCGGAGAATTCATGCGGTCGCTTGTCCATGGCAACAGCCGGGTCCAGCCCGACGGTTTCCAGCAGTTCCTCGACCGCTTGCCTGCGCTTCTCGGCATCCAGCAATCCCGCGATCTTCAACGGCTTCTCGATGATCTCGCTGATGCGCTTGCGCGGGTTCAGGGAGGCAATCGGATTCTGGAAGATCATCTGGAACCGGCGTCGCAGCCGTCGCAGGTCCCGCTTGCCCGCGGCCACGAGGTCGTCACCCTCCAGCGAGATATGGCCACTGGTGGGGCGCGGCAACTGCATCACCGCGCGGGCGGTTGTCGACTTGCCGCAACCTGATTCGCCAACCAGTGCCAGCGTTTCGCCACGGCGGAGTTCGAAGGAAACGCCACTGACGGCCTGCACCAGGCCCTTGCGCGTCGGAAACTCCACGACCAGGTCGCGGACATCAAGCAAAACCTGGCTCATGCCACTTCCTCTGTCGCCTGCTCCGGATCGCGCGGGTGCCAGCAGGCGAAGCGGTGCGTCGAATCGGCTTCGTCGGCCTGCATCGGCGGTATTCCAGCCTCGCATTTTGCGTCGGCAAACGCACAGCGCGGGGCAAAGCGGCATCCCGGGGGTGGTGTGATCAGGTTGGGCGGCCGACCGCCAATCGATTTCAGCCGCTCGTGTGGCGGGCGATCCAGACGCGGAATGGAATCGAGCAGAGCCTGCGTGTAACGCATCCGGGTGCGGGCAAACAGGCTGCGGGTGCTGCCGGTCTCGACAATACCCCCGGCATACATCACCGCCACCTGATCGCAGCGCCCGGCCACGACCCCGAGATCGTGGGTGATCAGGATCAGGGTCATGCCGCGGTCCCGTTGCTCCCGCTGCAGCAGATCGAGAATGCCGGACTGGACGGTCACATCCAGCGCGGTTGTCGGTTCATCGGCAATCAGCAGTTTTGGCTCGCAGGCCAGCGCGATTGCAATGGCAACCCGCTGTCGCATGCCGCCGGAAAGCTGATGCGGAAACTGATCGACGCGGACATCGGGTTGAGGGATGCCGACTTCGGTCAGCAGCTCGATGGCGCGTTCGCGACCCGCCGCCTTGCTGGTGCCGAAATGATGCCGCATCCCCTCATAGACCTGCTGGCCGATCTTCATCACCGGGTTCAGGCTGGTCATCGGATCCTGAAAGATCATGCCGATACCGGGGCCGGAGATGGCCCGCCGCGCCTTGCGATCCATGGTCAGGAGGTTGTGGCCATCGAAGGTGATGGCACTGCCCTCAGGGATCTCGGCGTAGGACGGCAGCAGACCCATGATCGTCCGGGCGAGGACCGATTTGCCTGAGCCGGATTCACCGACGAGGCCAAGCGTCTGTCCTGCCTCCAGCGAGACCGAAACGCCATCGACCGCCCGCACGCGACCGGCAGGTGAATGGAAATGGGTGGAGACGTTGGTGAGTTCGAGCAGGGGCGCAGCCATGATCAGATCGCCGCCTCCCGCACATCAGCAAACCGGCTGCGCAGGGTGTCACCCACCAGGTTGAAGGAGAGCACGGTCAGGAACATGACGATTGCCGGGAAGACGCTGATATGGGGGGATTCCTCCAGATGTTCGCGACCACCCGCGATCATGCCGCCCCAACTCGGGTGCGGCGCGGGAACCGAGAGGCCGAGGAAGCTCAGTGCCCCCTCCACCACGATGGCACCGGCTACGGCGACAAGGCCGAACGCCAGCACCGGCAGCACCACGTTGGGCAGCAGCTCTCGCACCAGGATGTTGAAGTCATTGGCGCCAATGGTCCGCGCCGCAAGCACGAATTCCGACGACTTGAAACTCAGTGTCGCCGCACGGCTGATGCGGGAGAAGATCGGGATGAACAGCAAGCCCAGACTGACAGTCACGACCAGCAGGCTGCCACCGAAGATGAGGGAGAACAGCAGCAGCAGGACCAGACCGGGTACAGCCAGGAACGTATCGATGCAGCCGACGATGAACCCGTCGACACGCCCGCCGAAATAGCCTGCAATCATGCCGATGGGCAGGCCGAGCAACATGCCGACCACCGGCGCGCAGAAGCCGACGACCAATGAGACGCGGGCGCCATAGATGACCCGTGCCAGTACATCCCGTCCCAGGTGATCGGTCCCCAGCACATGCGCGTCGTTAGGCGGGGCCTGCAGGTTGATGAAATCCAGCGAGTCCGGATCCTGGATGCCGATCCAGGGCGCGAAGATCGCGGCAAAGCTGATCAGGATCAGCCAGGCGAGGGGCAGCCAGAAGGCGATGCCGAACTGTCCTGACTTGCCGGTGGTGGGGCGCATTCGCCGGAACCGGGAAAGGGTCGGCCGCAGGGGGTGCAGCGGGCGGTTGGTTGTCGGATCAGCCATCGGTACGCTCCGTCCGGATACGGGGGTCCAGTACGGCATAGAGCAGGTCGACGATGAAATTCACCAGCACGTACGCAAAGGCAATGAAGACCACCACACCCTGGACCACGATGAAGTCACGGGCATAGATCGCATTGATCAGCAGGCGTCCCACACCGGGCAGGGCAAAGATGGATTCGATGATGATCGAGCCGCCGACCAGATTGCCGATCTGGAGGCCCAGGACCGTGATCATCGAGAAGGAGGCCGGCTTCAGCGCATGGCGCAGGATGACATGCCAGACCGGCAGCCCCTTGGACCGCGCGAGCGAGATGTAGTCCTGTTGCAGCACGCCGATCATGTCGGCGCGCAGCACCCGCATCAGGATCACCCATTCGGCCATGGCAATCGCCAGGGCCGGCAGGATGAAGGCGCGCAGGTTGGCCCACAGTCCCGCAGAAAGTGGTTCATATTCCGATGTGGGCAGCCAGCCGAGATTCAGCGAGACAACCAGGATCAGAAGGATTGCCGCCATGAAAGACGGAATTGACAGTGACATGAAACCTGCCGTCGCAATCGCCCGGTCAGTCGTGCGACCGGCGCGATAGGCGGCGATTATGCCAAACGGAACCGCCAGGATCAGCGCGAAGACCTGCGCCACCAGCATGAGTTCCAGGGAAACCGGAAAGCGGGAGAGAATAGCCTCCACTACCGGTTCGTCCGTACGGAATGAGCGTCCCCAGTCACCCTGGACGAAGTCGCCCAGCCATTCCACGTATCGGACCATCACAGGCCGGTCGAGGCCGAGGTCGGCGCGAATGGCCTGCACCTCCTCCTCCGATGCGTCCTGCCCGGCGATGTCGTAGGCGACATCACCCGGCAGGACGTTGACCAGCAGGAAAGTGAAAAGGGTGACGGCGAAGATCACGACGAGCAGTCGCCGCACCCGTTTCAGCACGTAACGCATGTCTGCAGTCTCAGCAGAGTGTCAGATGATCAATCTGCCGATCACTTGTCCTTCCATGCGCCGGAGACACGGACCACACCCAGGCCGTCAATGCCGATGTTGTGGGTATTGGTGCCATGGAAGGCGTAGTAGCGGTTGCCACCGCGGTACTGCATGTTGCCCTGGTCGTTGACCATGCGCATCAGGTCGCAATGGAACTTTTCACGCGTTGCCGGGTCAGCTGCTGTCCGCATGGCGAAGGCAACCTTGTCCATCTCCGGCAACTTCAGGCGGCTGAGGTTGTAGGAGCTCTTCGAATATGACAGCGCGAAGGTCTGCGGACCTACGTCGTCGGCATCGCCGATACGCCAGCCGGAGATCATGTAGTCATTGGTGAAGACCTTCTTCACCAGGGTGTTCTGATCGACCGGGATCAGTTCCAGATCAACCCCGACCTGCTTCAGAAGCTGCTGATAAATCTCGCCAAACTCACGCCCACGCGGGGTCGTGGTGTGGATCATGCTGATCTTCACAGGCTTGCCATAATCCGCCAGCAGCGCCTTGGCCTTTGCCGGATCATAGTGACGATACCCGGCATCACACTTGGAATCCGTGCCGAGGGGGTGTTCGGCGAAGGGGCGCGTGTCTTTCCACGTGACCTTCAGGATTGCGGTCTGGTTCCAGGCATGTGACAGCGCCTGACGGACGCGGGCATCGTCCAGCGGCGGCTTGGAGGCATTGATGAAGGTGATCGCGGCGCCCTTGCCGTCGCGCACGACGGTGACCAGCTTCGGATCCTTCTGCGCATCGACGATGGAACTGCCACGGTCGGTCCAGATCAGGTCGATCTCGCCCGAACGGAGGCTGGCAAAGCGGGCCTGGGTGTCGGGCAGGATGCGGAACACGATCTCGTCGAGATGCGCGGCGTCCTTCTTCCAGTAGTTCGGGTTCTTCTTGATGGTGATGCGGTCACCGCCAGCCCAGCTGTCGAAGACGAAAGGACCGGTGCCGATCGGCTCGCGGTTCTGCTTGTCCGCTGCGACATTGGCGCTTGACGGGATCAGACCGATCATGCTCGGGGCTGCGAGGTTGCCCAGCAGGGGCAGCCACGGATGGGCCAGGTTGAACTTGACCGTATGTTCGTCAATCGCCTCGACGCCCGTGATCGCGGTAATGAAAGAGCGGCTGCGCGACTTGTTCTCCGGATCAAGAATCCGGTTGAAATGATCGGCGACATCCTTGGAGGTGAAGTCGGAGCCGTCGTGGAACTTCACGCCCTTGCGCAGCGTGACCGTCCAGCTCTTGTTGTCTTCGGATGCCTTCCAGGCCGTGGCCAGATTCGGTTCGAATTCCTTGGTCTTCTCGTTGTACTTCAGCAGTGTGTCGTGAACCGCCAGCGAGACCGTTCCGGCGCTGATACCCAGCACGCCACCCTTCACGGCATCGAAGCCGCGCGAGTCGGTTTCGACGCCGACAGTCAGGGTGCCACCCTTCATCGGGCCACTGTGCGAACCTGCGTGAACATTGTTGACTGCGAGGGTCGCCGCCAGCGCAATCGCGGCAGTTGCGGTCAGCACACGCCGTGACCGTTGCCCCAAACCAAGTTTGAACATTGTCCGTATCCTCCCATATGGCTGCCCCTGTCAGGCAGCAAGCAATGACTGGTTATCCAGTTCTGACGGCACAGTGCAAAAAGCCCGGCGACTTGTCCACCCAACAAAGGGCCATCGGGGAGATGATTTCTTCGTTTATGCGCGATTATTTTCGTTTTGGTTCACTTTCCGGACCAGCTTGGCTTCCGCTTCTCGGTGAAGGCCGTCAGGCCTTCCATGGCGTCCTCGGTACTCAGCAGGGCGCACATCATCTCCACCTGATTGGCAACATCGCGGCGGTAGTCGAGGTCATTGGCCCGGCTGAACGCCCGGCGACCGATGGCCATGATAGCGGGTGACTTTGAGGCGAACTTCCGCCCGATCTCCATGGCCTTCGGCAGCACATCCGCGACCGGAACGACGTGGTTGAGCACCCCGATTTCCCGCAGGCTCTCCGGCGGCAGCATGTCCCCGGTGAACAGGTATTCGAAGGCCCGGTGGCGTCCCGCGATCCGGGGCAGGTGGGCGAAGTGGATGGCCGGCAGGACCCCGACGTTGATCTCCGGATACCCCAGGCGGGCATCGTCCGCGGCAACCAGCACATCGCTGGTGATGGACAGTGTCATCCCCGCACCCAGGGCCGTGCCGTTGATCGCGGTGATCGTCGGCTTGGTGAGCCGGTGCTGGATATCCAGGGTTTCGAGATAGAATGTCTCCAGGAAGCGCCGGAAGGCCGCAACCCCGCCGCGCTGCACCATCTTCAGGTCCATCCCGGCGCAGAAATAGCCATCGACCGCGCTGGTCAGCACGATGGCACCCACATCCGGGTCGGCATCGGCACGTTTCAGACCGGCATGGATTGCCCCGATCTGTTCCATGTCCACCGCATTCACGGGCGGATGCTGCATTGTCAGCACCGCCACCCGGTCGGTGACCGCGTAGGTCACCCGCTCGGTTCCGTCTGTCATTGACCTTGTCCTCCCCTGTCAGGTCGCCCATTCGCTGAATGGAATCCCCTGATAATAGAGCAGTACGGTCAGGTCACCATGCAGCACGCGCGCGCCCGCCGCTGCAGCCGTCATCGGTTTCGCATGAAAGGCGACGCCGAGGCCGGAGGCCTGGATCATGGCAAGGTCGTTGGCACCGTCGCCCACAGCCAGCGCATCCTGGTTGCCGATCCCGAGTTCGGCCGTGATCCGGTTCAACTGGTCCAGCTTGGCCTGTCGCCCCAGGATCGGGCGTCCGACATCGCCGGTCAGCAGGCCATCCCGGAACATCAGGGTGTTCGCGTGATGCTCGTCGAACCCTGCCAGGCGGGCCACGCGCTCGGTGAAGAACGTGAAGCCGCCGGAGACGAGGGCGGCATGAGCGCCACCCGCCTTCATTGTCCGCGTCAGGGTCCGGGCACCATCGGTCAGTCTGACCCGTTGCTCGAAAGCCTGCTGCAGTACTGACTCCTGCAGGCCCTGCATCAGGCCGACGCGTTCCAGCAATGCGCCCTCGAAATCGATCTCGCCGCGCATGGCGCGCTCTGTGATGCCCGAAACCGCGTCCCGCACCCCGGCAAAGTCCGCCAGTTCGTCAATGCATTCGACCGTGATGATCGTCGAGTCCATGTCGGCAATCAACAGACGCTTGCGCCGGTTTGCATTGTTCGTGAGGGCGAGGTCGATCTCTGCCCCCGACAGGGCATCGACCGCCCGCTGTTCCAGGTCGGAAGCATCGGCAGGACGTACCTCGACAACGAACTCCCCGGCGTCCGGCCCCAGGTCCCGAAGCGGGGCGTCGGCACCCGTCGCATCGCGAACGGCAGCCACATGCGCCTGCGTCAGTGGTTGACGCGCATTGCCGACCAGCGTCAGAACCATTTCCATGAACGAAATCCCTCCCGAACAGCCAGCCGCTGCTGGCGCTCTGCTGCTGATACTCGGCCCGACGGCGAGCGGCAAGTCGGCGCTGGCTGCCCGCGTTGCCGCGGAACTGGGCGGGGTCGTGATCAACTGCGACTCCATGCAGGTCTACCGCGACCTGCACATCCTGACCGCACGGCCGGAGCCGGACCTGGGATCCATGGCCCCGCACCGCCTCTACGGCTTCCAGGATGCGGCAGAGGCCTGTTCGGCCGCGCTCTGGTCCGCGCGCGCTGCCGCGGAGATCGCGGCGTGTCACGCAGCCGGGCAGGTTCCCGTACTTTGCGGCGGGACTGGCCTTTATGTCCGGGCATTGCTGCAGGGGCTGGCACCGGTTCCGGAGGTTGCGCCGGAATTTCGGCAGGCGGCCATGGATCTGCTGCGGCGTGAAGGCGGGGAGGGGATGCGACAGCGCTTGTTGCCCGTTGACCCGGCGGCTGCGGCCCGGTTGAATGCCGGTGACAGCCAGCGTCTGATCCGGGCCTGGGAAGTCTGGCTCGCCACCGGGCGCTCCCTTACCGATTGGCAGCAGATTCCGGGCGAGCCGCCTGTCCGCGCCCGGACCTTCGTTGTTGTCCTGGATCCGCCGCGCAGCGATCTCTATGCCCGCTGCGACGCACGTTTCGATATGATGCTGGCCGAAGGAGCACTGGAGGAGGTGGCGCGGCTGCGGGCGCGTGATCTCGACCCCGAACTGCCCGCGATGAAGGCGCTGGGTGTGCCGGCCCTGATCGCACACCTGGACGGAAACCTGAGCCTTGAGGCGGCGCAAACGCAGGCCCAGACTGCCACGCGCCGCTATGCCAAGCGCCAGGGAACCTGGTTTCGTCATCAGATCGTTGCTGATTTTCGTCAAAATACGAAACAAACAGAAAGTGTTTTCGCAGAAATCTTTCCGAAAATAAGCGAATTTCTGTTGACCGTGGGGTAGCCCTTGCCTATGTTTCGCGCCGCCCGGTTCGCCGCGCGTGTTCTGTATCTGATGACCTGTTGATTGGTCGCGCCGTTTCCGGTCGGAAATGGCCAGTTCTGACCATGCGCGCGCGTGACGGGCTGTTCATGTGTGAAGAGCGAGGAACTGCACCCCGGTCCGGGGCGCAGGCAAGGCAACGAGGCGTATCATGTCGAACAACGCAATGACCGGCGCGGAAATCCTGATCAAGGCACTGACCGATCAGGGTGTAGATACCATTTTCGGGTATCCTGGCGGTGCGGTACTGCCGATTTATGATGCGTTGTTCAAGCAGAACTCCATTCGCCACATCCTGGTGCGTCAGGAAGGCGGCGCGGTGCATGCGGCGGAGGGCTATGCCCGGTCCACCGGCAAGCCGGGTGTCGTGCTCGTCACCTCCGGCCCCGGGGCGACCAATGCGGTCACGGGTCTGACGGATGCGCTGATGGACTCCATCCCCATTGTCTGTCTGACCGGGCAGGTGGCGACCCACATGATCGGCAATGACGCGTTCCAGGAATGCGACACCACCGGCATCACCCGACCCTGCACCAAGCACAACTATCTGGTCCGGGACGCGGCTGACCTGGCGCGGGTGGTTCATGAGGGTTTCTATGTCGCCACCAATGGCCGACCCGGCCCGGTGGTCATCGACATCCCGAAGGACATCCAGATCAATACTGCCGACTACACCCCGCCGGAGAAGGTCCGCCACAAGACCTATCGTCCGCGCGTGAAGGGCGACCTGGAGAAGATCCGGGAAGCGGTGGAGATGATCGCCAATGCCGAACGCCCGATCTTCTACACTGGCGGCGGCATCATCAATGCGGGGCCCAAGGCGTCGTCGCTGCTGACCCAGTTCGTCCGCATGACCGGCTATCCCATCACAAACACGCTGATGGGTCTGGGGGGCTATCCGGCGTCTGACCGCCAGTATCTCGGCATGCTGGGAATGCACGGGTCATACGAGGCCAACTGGGCGATGCACGACTGCGACGTGATGATCTGCATCGGTGCGCGCTTCGATGACCGGGTGACCGGGCGGCTGGATGCCTTCTCGCCGAAGTCGAAGAAGATCCACATCGACATCGACCCCAGTTCCATCAACAAGAACATCCGGGTGGATCTGCCGATCATCGGCGACGCGGCGCATGTCCTGGAAGACATGATCCGTATCTGGAAGGCGGGGGCACGGCAGGTCGATCCCGCACGGATCGAGCCGTGGTGGCGTCAGATCGACATCTGGCGCGCCCGAAACAGCTTTGCCTACGAACAGACGGACAAGCTGATCAAGCCGCAGCGCGCGGTCGAGGCCCTGTACGAGAAGATCAAGGATCGCGACCCCTACATCACGACCGAGGTCGGGCAGCACCAGATGTGGGCGGCGCAGCTGTTCAAGTTCGAAAGCCCGAACCGCTGGATGACCTCCGGCGGGCTGGGCACCATGGGCTATGGCCTGCCGGCGGCGATGGGCGCGCAGATCGCGCATCCGGACAAGCTGGTGGTCGATATTGCGGGTGAAGCATCGATCATGATGAACATTCAGGAAATGTCGACGCTGGCGCAGTACAAGCTGCCTGTGAAGATCTTCATCCTGAACAACCAGTGGATGGGCATGGTTCGCCAGTGGCAGGAACTGATGCACGGCAAGCGCTATTCGGAGAGCTATGTGGAGAGCCTGCCGGATTTCGTGAAGCTGGCGGAGAGCTTCGGCGCCGTGGGCCTGAAGGCGGAGACGCCGGACGAGATGGACAGCCTGATCGACGAGATGATTGCCGTGGACCGGCCCGTCATCGCCGATGTGCGCGTTGACCCGACGGAGAACGTCTACCCGATGGTGCCGTCCGGTGCCGCGCACAACGAGATGATCCTGGGCAACGAAGCGGGCGCGGAAGCGCCTCAGGCTACTGATCAGGGACTGGCCCTCGTCTGAGCCGGAACCGCAACGAACTCGATCCATCAGGAGGGACGGTGGCGCGAAGGGGATGCCGGACAGGTATCCGCCTTCGCCACACCGTGAAGCGACATGCAAGACACCATAGAACGTCACACGATATCCGCAGTTGTCGATAATGAGTCGGGCGTCCTCGCCCGGGTCATCGGCCTGTTTTCCGGTCGTGGCTACAATATTGACAGCCTGACGGTGTCGGAGGTTGATCGCGACAACGGCATTTCGCGCATCAACATCGTCACCACCGGCACGCCGATGATCATCGAACAGATCAAGGCACAGCTTGACCGGCTGGTGCCGGTGCACCGGGTCGCCGACCTGACCGTGCAGGGCCCGCATATCGAGCGGGAACTGGCGTTGCTGAAGGTGCGCAGCTCCGGTGAGAAACGGGTGGAGGCGCTGCGCATCGCCGATATCTTCAAGGCCCGCGCCGTGGATGCCACCGACCGCAGCTTTGTCTTCGAGATCACCGGCTCTGCCTCCAAGATCGACGCCTTCGCCGACCTGATGCGACCGCTGGGTCTGGTGGACATGAGCCGTACCGGCGTTGCTGCCATCAGCCGTGGCCCGGACGAGATCTGAGGTCACCCGCGAAATCCGGCGTTGCGTCACCGCACGACTTGCGGCACAGCAGCGACCAACCCATCGGAATGTCGAGATATCCTGAGGAGGACCTGAACAATGCGTGTTTATTACGACCGTGATGCGGACGTTAACCTGATCAAGGCGAAGAACGTCCTGGTCGTCGGCTATGGCAGCCAGGGCCATGCCCATGCCATGAACCTGCGTGATTCCGGCGCCAAGAATGTGCGTATTGCGCTGCGTGAAGGCTCCGGCAGCCGCCCGAAGGCGGAAGGCGCCGGTTTCGACGTTATGGACCCGGCGTCCGGTGCCGCCTGGGCCGACGTCGTCATGGTGCTGACCCCGGACGAGCTGCAGGGTGATCTCTACCGCGATGACCTGGGCCCCAACATGCGCGAAGGCGCTGCGATCTGTTTCGCGCATGGCCTGAATATCCACTTCAACCTGATCGAGCCGCGCGCCGATCTGGACGTCTTCATGATCGCGCCGAAGGGCCCGGGCCACACGGTGCGTTCCGAGTATCAGCGTGGTGGCGGCGTGCCCTGCCTGGTCGCCGTGCATCAGGACGCCTCCGGCAATGCGCTGGAAGTCGGCCTGTCCTACGCCAGCGCCATTGGCGGTGGCCGCGCCGGTGTCATCGAGACCACGTTCCAGGAAGAATGCGAGACCGACCTGTTCGGTGAGCAGGTTGTCCTGTGTGGTGGCCTGGTGGAACTGATCCGTGGTGGTTTCGAGACTCTGGTCGAGGCCGGTTACGCCCCGGAAATGGCCTACTTCGAGTGCCTGCATGAAGTGAAGCTGATCGTCGACCTGATCTACGAAGGTGGCATCGCCAACATGAACTACTCCATCTCCAACACCGCGGAGTATGGCGAGTATGTCACCGGCCCGCGCATCATCACCGATGAGACCAAGGCCGAGATGAAGCGCGTCCTGGAGGATATCCAGTCCGGCAAGTTCACCCGCAACTGGATGCTGGAGAACAAGGTCAGCCAGACCTCCTTCAAGGCCACCCGCGCCCGCAACGCCGCCCACCCGATCGAGGAAGTCGGCGGCAAGCTGCGCGCCATGATGCCCTGGATCTCCGAGAAGGCCCTGGTGGACAAGGAAAAGAACTGATCCGGGTTACTGGATCTGCCTGACCCGGCAAACGGGTCGGGACGGGGATGAGAGGGGGCCGTCCGCAGGGAACTGCGGGCGGCCTTTCCTGTGGAGCCGTCCGGATATGGCGCGCGCGCGGGGGCAGGTTGCATCCTCCGGGCTGGTCCCGGTCGCGCACAGTGAGGCATGATGCGCGCTTGGGGAAACAGGGGGGAAACCATGACAGGCACCGAACTGACCACCATCGCCGACCGTCTCGCGATCAGTGATGTGATGCATCGCTACGCCACGGCCATCGACATGAAGGATCTGGGGCTGCTTGAGCAGGTCTTTGACGACACAGTCGAGAGCGACTTCACGACCCTCGGCGGGAAGCCCTGGTCAGGCGCGCGGGCCGACTGGATCGAGATCATGCGCGGGACCGTCGGCGGGCTGACCTCGACCCAGCATCTCACCGGCAACCACGTCCACCGCATCGACGGTGACCGGGCGCAACTGACGGCTTATCTGCAGGCCATGCACCATCTTTCGGGTGCGCGGGGGGACCCGGACTATCTGATCGGCGGCTACTACGACGTGGACCTGATCCGCCGTGCCAAGGGCTGGCGGATCAGCCGCTACAGTCTGACGGTGACCTGGCAGCGCGGTGACCGGGACGTGCTGCGGCAGGCTGCGAGGCGGCTGAAAGGTTAAGGCGGAATTCGTCAAGAATCCGCATATGGCCGCGATGGAAGACATGTCTTGTCGCTTGACGACGCACCATCCACGACGATTACATCAATATATGCGTTCAATACTGTAAAAATTTGCGGCCATGTTTGAAATAACATGAAGAAAAAATCCTTTGTCTATTTGATTGAATAAGCGGTATTTTCAAATTTATAGTGACATTTCATTTGAAATGATCTAGAAGAAATTCCTGTTGCGCCGAATATTGGTCAATGTCAGGAATGGACATTTTCCGGACGGCAGATCATTTGCCCAAAGGCGATAGTGAATACAGCCGGGGCGAAAACTTACGAAAGCCTGCGCCTGACAGCAAACACCGGAGTGAGACACCTTTCCGTCTCACGCGTCGGTGGGCAGTCACGGTGCTGACCGATGTCCGTCCGGGTCGATACGGCCTGCTGGACATTGCCTCGGTCGCAAGCGAATTCGAACAGGTTCAATCATAGTGCAGGCGGCGCTTCCCCCGTCGGAGGACAGACGATGAATTTTCCCGTATGGACGAAACCCGGCATCTACGGTGCAATCGTGGGCGGTATCGTCGTCTCGATTCTCGGCTTCTCCGCGGGCGGCTGGGTAACCGGCAGCAAGGCAAACGAGATGGCCAAGTCCATGGCTGACGAACAGGTCATCGCGGCCCTGGTACCAGTCTGCTACAGCACTGCCGCTGCGGACCCTGAACGGCTTGCGAAGGCGGAGACCATCAAGCGATCAGTTGGCTACAGCCGCTACAAGGCGGTCATGGAGGCCGGCTGGGCCACGCCGCCGGGCAGCGAATCCCCGGACGTCAACCTGGCACGTGCCTGTGTCGAAGGTCTGGACCTCGACGCGTCGTGATGCGGTAGCGCGGACACCTCCCTTTCGGCGAGACAACCACATCGGTCGTGCATTCTGCACGGTCGATGTCGCTCGCGCCGGGCTACTTGTGAGACACCGGCACGTGTGCTTCCGGCACCCCTCCACGAGCGTCTGTGTCATCTGTTCGGGAACAATCCGATCCAGAATGGCCGCCACGCGGTCATGCGCAGCTTGCGCATGGTAGCCGTCGCAGACCCGACGGTCATGCCTGCAAGGTGCGGTTGAAATGAACGCCAATCCAGCAGGCGGCGCGCGGGCTTCCTGACCGCTTGCCCAGGGTTCAAGGCGTCCATTCAGGTTACCCAAGGCATCCGTGAACTGTTCATTGTCC
>JARGNO010000061.1:0-6016 GCA_029213165.1 Minwuia sp. | reverse complement strand
TTCACGCAGACCCAACGCCCAGTTGATACCGGGCAAACAAGTGGTGTTCCATCAGGATCAGCACCCACGGCAATTGTCTACTGCGAAGGAAATTTCGGAAAGATCGACGGCAAGACGGCCAACGGCCTTGTTCGGCATTCTGAGAAGTACCGGATCGTCTCGGTGATCGACAGTGATCACGCCGGGCGTGACAGTGGTCAGGTTCTCGGCCACCTGGCCAACCGTATTCCGGTCCATGACGGCCTTGCAATGGCGCTGGGCCGCGGAATTCCGGTGCCTGACACCTTCATTTACGGAATGGCGCCAGCCAACGGAAGACTGTCACCGAAGGACCGTGCTGTCGTGCTTGCGGCAATCGCGCATGGCATGAACATCGTCAGCGGTCTGCATGAGTACCTGGGTGATGATGCCGAGATCTCCGCCGCCGCACAATCGCATGGGGTATCCATTCGGGATGTCCGCAGGCCCCGCCCGGTCAAGGACATGCGCCTCTTTGACGGCAGCGTGGCCAATGTGACTGCTCTCCGTATTGCCGTGCTGGGCACCGATTGCGCGATCGGAAAACGGACAACGGCGACGGTGCTCGCTGGTATCCTGAACGCGCACGACATACGTACCGTGGTCGTGGGGACAGGCCAGACAGGCCTGATGCAGGGTGCCAGCTATGGCATTGCGCTTGACGCCGTGCCGCCCCAGTACTGTTGCGGAGAACTGGAGAGAGCAATAGTTGCCGCGTCTGTCAACGAACGACCAGACGTCATCCTGATAGAAGGGCAGGGCGCGTTGAGCCATCCGGCGTTCTGTACCTCAGCCTTCATTCTTCGTGGCAGCCAGCCGCACGCCGTGATCCTTCAACATGCTCCCAGGCGTCCTCATCGCTGTGACTTCCCGAAGATGCCAATGCCCGAGCCACGCGACGAGATCGCCCTGATCGAGACATTCTCCGACACCAGGGTGATTGGCCTGACAATCAATCACGAGCACATGACGGACGGCGATATCAGTTCTGCAATCCTCGCCTACCAGAGCGAACTCGGTATTCCCGTGACCGACGCGTTGAGCCGTCCCGCGATCGAACTTGCGGAGATGGTGCTGTCTGCATTCCCGAACTTGCGTGCTGCTCCCGCCATGGCAATGGTATGACAGCACCGCGCATCGAGATCGAACTCGGAAAGATCCAGCACAACACACGCCACATCGTGACCCAATTGCGCCCCCATGGCATCGATGTGACGGGTGTGACGAAGGCAGTCTGTGGTCACCCTGCCGTCGCCCGGGCGATTCTTGATGGCGGGGCCACAGGGCTGGCGGAGGCACGGATCGCCAACGTCGCTCGATTGCTCGGCGGGGGAATGACCTGTCCCATTGCCATGATCAGAAGCCCCATGATGAGCCAGGCCGAGCAGGTCTCCGGTCAGTGCGTAACGAGCTACAATACCGAGATGGACATCATCCTGTGCCTTGCCGCTGCAGCACGCAGGAGCGGAAAGGTTCACGGTGTCGTCCTGATGGTGGAGATGGGCGACTGTCGGGAGGGGATCATGCCGGCAGACCTGATGGCGTTCGCCCGCGATGTGCTTGCAACAACGGGGGTTTCTCTGAAGGGTATCGGTGCAAACTTCGCCTGCCTCAGGGGCAGTGTGCCGAACGCTGTCACAATGGCCCGCTTTTCGGCTCTTGCGACTGAGATCGAAGGCGCCACCGGTTGCACGCTTGAGACTGTCTCTGGCGGTAACTCCGCTAACCTGCCCTGGGCCATCACAAGTCGAAAGGAATCCCGGGTCAATGACCTGCGATTGGGTGAAGCGATCCTGCTCGGCGTCGATCCCGTGTCGGGGATTCACATCGACGGACTCCACACCGATGCCTTCACGCTGATTGCGGAGGTGATTGAATCGAAGCTCAAGACCGATCCCGGGCCGTGCCCCGTCGCTGATCCTGCAAGGCACGGACTGCGACTGGTCCAGGACAATGATCGACTTCCCCGGTCAATTCTCGCGATCGGACAGCAGGACACGGATGTTTCGGGACTGGAGATGCCTGAAGGGGCAGCATTCGTTGGGGCCACCAGTGATCATCTGGTGGTCCGGGCACTTGATTCCGGCATGAGGGTGGGCTGCGAGGTGAAGTTCCACATGAACTACGGCGCATTGATGCGAGCCATGAGCGCACCTGACGTCGCCAAAGTGGTTCGGCACGACTGGCCATTCACATCAACACCATCCCCGAACCATCGCAACCAGTGTCTGGAGACTGCATGATGCGCAAGACTGACAAAGAGCCTGAGTTTTTTCATGGGCACATTCCGCTCGCCCGCGCAAATGAAGACATTGCGAAGACCCGGTCCTGCCTGCGCTGTCAGGAGAAATTCGAGAGTTCAGGCTTCGGGGAGCGTGTCTGCCGTCGCTGCAAATCGACATCGACATGGCGCGACGGCAGTTCGGGTACTTCCGCGAAGTACTAGATCGTTCCACAAAGTGATGGAATCGCACCGGCCCGCTCCACCACCTGACCACCCACGGGAGTATCCTTCATGCTTGGCCGGGTAGGGGAGCGGGCCGGTGCCGCAACCGAACAGTGGAGCGATCCAGGGCTGGTTCACGCAGTCGTCCCGCTTGCCCTTTGCACCATGCCGAACAGGTCGCGCGGGTCGTCGGGATCGGCGATCATGTCCAAGGCATCGTACAGGCCGGTGTCATGCAACTTGCCCCGCAGGTAGCGCAGTGCCGAGAAATCCTCCGTCGCGAAGCCGACGCCGTCGAACAGGGTGATCTGCCCGGCATCGCGGCGGCCCGGTGCGGTGCCGTTGATGACCTGCCACATCTCCGTGACCGGGAAGTCGTCCGGCATCTGCTGGATCTCGCCCTCGATGCGGGTCTGGGGCGGATACTCGACGAAGACATCGGCGCGGCTGAGGATGTCGCGGTGCAGTTCGGTCTTGCCGGGGCAGTCGCCGCCAATAGCATTGATGTGGACCCCTGCGCCGACCAGATTGTCGGTCAGGATCGTGGCGTTCTGCTTGTCCGCGGTGCAGGTTGTGATGATCTGCGCGCCCTCCACAGCCGCCTCTGCCGTATCGCAGGCGATCAGGTCAAAGCCCCTGTCGGTCAGGTTGCGCATGACCTTGGCGGTGGCTGCCCGGTCAATGTCATAGAGGCGCAGCCTTGTCACGCCACAGAGCGCCTTCATGGCCAGTGCCTGGAACTCCGACTGTGCACCATTGCCGATCAGCGCCATCGTGTCGGCACCCTGCGGTGCCAGATACTTCGCCACCAGCGCGGAGGTCGCGGCGGTGCGCAATGCCGTCAGCAAGGTCATCTCCGACAGCAGCACGGGATAGCCCGTATGCACGTCCGCCAGCAGCCCGAAGGCGGTCACGGTCTGCAGGCCGTCGCGGGTGTTCTTCGGGTGCCCGTTGACGTACTTGAAGCCATAGACCTCTCCGTCCGATGTGGGCATCAGCTCAATGACACCCTCCAGCGAATGGGAGGCGACACGCGGAATCTTGTCGAACAGTTCCCAGCGGCGGAAATCCTCCTCGATGCAGGTGGCGATGCCGCAGATCATCTCCGTGACACCGATCCGGTGCATCAGGCGCATCATGTTCGCAACGCTGACGAAGGGGACGTAGGCAAGTCTGGACGGTTCGGGGGCCGACATTATCCACCTCACTGCGGAATAGCTGACCCATCATCGGTCAAATGTCCTGCCAGTGATACAGTCCGCTGCCACCGTCATCGCCGGGCCTGTTGCGGGCGGACAGGGCGTGGTGTCTTGCGGTCGCCTGCGAAGATGTGCCTGACTGTCGCTTCGCGTGGCGGCGTCATGCCGTCAGCACGAATGCCTGTGAGGAGGATCAGCCATGCCCTTTCTGGAGAGAGAAGACGCCAGAATCCACTACGAGGTACATGGTGAAGGCTTCCCGGTGCTGCTGCTGGCTTCGGGCGGCATGCGGTCCTCCATTCCCTATTGGGGCAAGGCCCCGTGGGACGCCATCAGGCGCCTGTCGGAGCACTATCAGGTCATCGCCATGGACCAGCGCAATGCCGGGCAGTCGACCGCACCGATCACGGATGCGGACGGCTGGCAGACCTACACGGCGGATCAGGTGGCACTGCTGGATCATCTGGGGGTCGAGCGGTTCCATGCCGTCGGCATGTGCATTGGCGGCTCCTACATCATGGCACTGGCTGATGCGGTGCCACAGCGTCTGGCCTCCGGCGTGATGCTGCAGCCCATCGGCTGCGCCGACAATCACCAGACCTTCCTGGACATGTTCGATGACTGGGCGGCGGAAAAGCGACCGGAACAGCCCGCAGTGAGCGACGCGGTCTGGACGGGGTTCCGGGACGCGATGTTCGGCAGCACGGATCTGCTGTTCAACAAGGCTGAGGCGGATATCGCGCGGTGCCGGATTCCGTTGCTGGTGCTGATGGGCAATGACATCTACCACCCGGAATTCACCTCCAGACGGATTGCCGAACTTGCACCGAACGCGACTCTGGTCGAGCAGTGGAAGGAACCGGAGCACATCGGCGCCGCGGATGCCGCGATCCGGGAGTTCCTGGCAGGGAACAGCTGACGTTTGCGGTCACCACGGTGACCGTCTTGAAACGTTCGATCCAGGCGGACGTGCCTTCGTGCCGACCGTGCATGAGAGAATTTTCTTACCAAACCCGTTGACACCGAAGCCCCGGTTTCTTAAGTCCGCTCTGCCGTTAGCACTCATTCGAAGTGAGTGCCAACAGCACTCAGGACACACAGTATCCAATCCGAGGGAGGGTACAGACGATGGGCTTCAGGCCTTTGCACGATCGCGTGGTGGTTCGCCGCCTCGAATCCGAAGAGAAAACCGCTGGTGGGATCATCATCCCCGACACCGCCAAGGAAAAGCCGATGGAAGGCGAAGTCGTCTCCGTGGGCAATGGCGCGCGCAATGACAAGGGTGAAGTCGTTGCCCTGGACCTGAAGGCAGGCGATCGTGTCCTGTTCGGCAAGTGGTCCGGCACCGAGGTCAAGATCGGCAGCGAAGAGCTTCTGATCATGAAGGAATCCGACATCATGGGTGTCATTGAGGGCTGAACCGGCGCCACGCCGTTTTCCCCGACACACAGGATGATGGCCGGGGCGCCCTCGGGTGCGCTGGCAAATTGAGACAAGGAGCAGGAACACATGGCTTCCAAGGACGTCAAATTCGGTACCGACGCGCGCACCAAGATGCTGCGCGGCGTCGATATCCTGGCCGATGCGGTGAAGGTCACCCTCGGCCCCAAGGGTCGTAACGTCGTCATCGAGAAATCCTTCGGCGCACCCCGGATCACCAAGGACGGTGTGACGGTTGCCAAGGAAATCGAGCTGAAGGACAAGTTCGAGAACATGGGCGCGCAGATGGTGCGCGAAGTGGCCTCCCGGACCAATGACGAAGCCGGTGACGGCACCACCACCGCGACCGTGCTGGCCCAGGCCATCGTGCGCGAGGGTTTGAAGTCGGTTGCCGCGGGCATGAACCCGATGGATCTGAAGCGTGGCGTTGACACGGCAGTTGCCGCCGTCGTCGCTGACCTGAAGACCCGTTCGACCGCCGTTACCTCCAACGACCAGGTTTCCCAGGTCGGCACCATCTCTGCCAATGGCGAGGCCGAGATCGGCCGCATCATCGCCGAGGCGATGGAGAAGGTCGGCAAGGAAGGCGTCATCACGGTCGAGGAGGCCAAGGGCCTCGAGACCGAGCTGGACGTCGTCGAGGGCATGCAGTTCGACCGTGGCTACCTGTCACCGTACTTCGTGACCAATGCCGACAAGATGACCGTGGAGCTGGAGAAGCCCTACATCCTGCTGCACGAGAAGAAGCTGTCCAGCCTGCAGCCGATGCTGCCGATCCTGGAAGCCGTCGTTCAGTCCCAGCGTCCGCTGCTGATCATTGCAGAGGATGTCGAGGGCGAGGCGCTGGCCACCCTGGTCGTCAACAAGCTGCGTGGCGGCCTGAAGATCGCTGCCGTCAAGGCACCGGGCTTCG
>JARGNO010000060.1 GCA_029213165.1 Minwuia sp. | reverse complement strand
GAAGTCCTTGCCGTTGACCTGCTTGTCGCGCAGGCCGAACTGCACCGCCTGGGTCAGGGAGTTGATCATGTCCTTGCCGTAGTGGTTCAGGATCAGCACGTCGGCACCGGAGTTCAGCACCGGCGTGATGTACTGCGAGAAGTCACCGGCACCCAGCGGTGTGCGGACCGCGTTGACCGTCTCCCAGCCCAGCGCTTCCGTGGTGTTCTTGATCGATTCTTCCTGCGTCCAGCCCCAGGTGTAGTCGGCGGTCAGGTGGTAGGCGCGACGGTCGGTACCCATCGTTTCCTTCAGCACCGGACCCAGCGCGGCGCCGGACATGTAGGCATTGAAGAAATGGCGGAAGCCATAACGACGCTTGTCCTTGCCCGTGGTGTCGTTGGAATGGGTCAGGCCGTTCATGAAGACGACGCCCATCTCCTGCGCCAGACTCTGCTGGGCGATGGCGACACCCGACGAGGAACCGCCGGAATACATGATCACGCCGTCCTTCTCGATCATCCGCTTGGCGGACGCGCGGGCGGCATCGGATTTGGTCTGCGTGTCACCCGTGACATACTCGACCTTCTTGCCCAGCACGCCGTCGCCCTTCAGCATCAGCGGCTGCATGGTGTTCAGCATGCCGCCGTCACCCTCGCCATTGATGTGTTTCACGGCCAGTTCGTAGGCGCGCAACTCGTCAGCACCTTCATCGGCGTAGGCACCGGTCTGCGGCACGTTGAAACCGAACTTCACGCTGGAAGCGTTGCCCGGGTTGTTGCGGAATTCCTCGGCCCACGCGTTGCGCACGAAGAAGGTCGGCGCGATCACCGCACCGGCACCAAGCGCGGTGCCGGCCTTCAGGATGCTGCGGCGTGACACACCGCGATCATTGATCTTCGTCATTTTGAATTTCCCTCCCGGACGGGTTTTCTTGGAAACGATCCCTGTTGCCCATGGCTGGTGGGCCATTGGTTGTCGTAAAGGCTACGCCGCACTGTAAATCAAGGCAAACAGCCATTGAAAAAACTGGGAAATTTTGTAAATTTGTGTCGTCGTATGAAGTCGATACTGTAAATTCTTTACCATTTGGCAATAACGGAGTGTCGGCATGACCGTTGCCGCCCCGATCGGGATGAAGGTCAGGACACGGCGCAAGGCCCGGGGGCTGACGCAGAAGGCGCTGGCGCAGAAAGTGGGAATCTCCGCGTCCTATCTGAACCTTATCGAATCCGACCGCCGCGCCGTTGGCGGCAGCCTCTTGCAGCGGATTGCCGAGCAGCTCGGTCTGGAGCTGGCTGACCTGAGCGGGGATCAGGAGCGTCGGCTGGTGGAGCGGCTCGGCGAACTGGCGGCCGATCCGTCCATCCTGCAGCACCATATCGATCCCGGCACCGCCAATGCGCTGGTCAGCCGCCATCCCGATTGGGCCGCCGCGATGCTCAGCCTGTCACGCTCCGTCCGCGATGCGGATCAGCAGATCACTGCCCTGACCGACCGGCTTGACCAGGATCCGGCGCTGATGGAGGCGGTGCATCAGGTGCTGAACAATGCCGCTGCGGTGCGTTCCACCATGGAGATCCTGTCGTCGGTGGAAGACCTTCCGGCGGAACAGCGTGCCCGGTTCGTCGAGATCGTGCTGTCACAGAGTGGAGAGCTTTCCGGCACTGCCGAACGCCTGGTTGCCCTGTTCAGTGTCGGCAATACCCGCAATCGTTCCCTCTCCCCGGCGGAAGAGGTGGATGACTTCCTGATCCAGAACCAGAGCTACTTTCCCTTGCTGGAAGATGCCGCCCGGGACCTGCGCCGCGATATCCGCTCCTTCGGCCAGACCATCGAGGGCGCGCTGACGGCGTTCCTGCTGCAGCGGTTCAATATCTCTGTCTTCAACCGCTCTCCGGTCGAAGCGGACCTGAGCCGGTTCCGCAATCACAGTCACTATGATGCAGCCAACGGAGTGCTGATCTTTCTCGACAATGCACCGCCATCGACGCGCCAGTTCCAGCTCGCGCGGCTGGCGTGCCAGCTGACGGCACCTGATCTGCTCGACAGGGTTGCCAGGGATGAACTGCTGACCAGCGAAGATGCCCGCATGCGCGCGCGGGGGGCACTGGCAAGCTGGCTCGCCGCAGCGGCGCTGTTTCCCTACGAGACCTTCCTGGAGGATGCCGTCCGTCACCGCTACGACGTGGAACTGCTGCGCCAGCGCTTCTCGGCCAGTGTCGAGCAGATCTGCCAGCGGCTGGTGTCGCTGCGCAAGCCGGGGGCGGAGGGGATCCCCTTCGGTTTCCTGCGGGCCGATCCCTCCGGCCATATCAGCAAGCGCTTTCCCATAGCCGGTCTGCCGGTGCCGCGCAGTGGCAACGGCTGTCCTCTCTGGCCCCTCTACGGGGCCTTCCAGACGCCCGACCGGGTGATCCGGCAACTGGCGGAGTTTCCGAACGGCAGCCGCTACCTGTTCATCGGGCGCACCGTGCGGCATGAGCCGGCCCTGTTTCACGAGGCGCCGTTCCTGCACGCGGTCATGCTTGCCTGCGACGTGGTTCATGCCGACCAGACGGTCTATGCCGACGGTCTCGACTTCGCCGCACGTCACATGGCGACCCCTGTCGGACCCAACTGCCGGCTGTGTTCGCGCAGCGACTGCCTGCACCGCGGCGAGGACTCGATCCTCTATTCGCGCTGATCGCTGTACCCGCAGGGCCCGGATCTGTTCTACACTGCATTTCAGGAACGACCCGGGCGCATGCAATGATGTCCGGGCGATCAGGGGAGGGAGCCGCCGTGACCAAATCAGGGGCGGATGGAAGCGTGAAACGAATCCTCATTGCGGAGGATGAGCCGAACATCGTGGAACTGCTGACCTTCATTCTGGAGCGCGCAGGGTGTGTCACGCGTGCGGTCACCGACGGCGAAGCCGCCATCGCCGAGATCCGGCGCGATGCGCCGGACGTGCTGTTGCTGGACCTGATGCTGCCGAAGCATGATGGCTACGCAGTGCTGAAGTCCGTGCGCGCCAGTGCCGACAATGCCGGGCTGCCCGTTGTCATGCTGACCGCAAAGGGGCAGGAGAGGGACCGCAAGGTGGCCGAGTCACTCGGCGTCAATGCCTTCATAACCAAACCCTTCTCGAACCAGGATGTGGTCGACCAGGTGCTGGCGCTCGCCGGGGCCGGCGCGGCGGGGCGCTGATGCCCCGGCAGAAGCTGCGTGACGCGGCCTTCATCCTGCCGTTCTTCGGCCTGATCCTGATCATGCCGCCCTTTGTCGATATCTTCTTCAGCGTGCGCCTGCTTGGCGGCATACCGGTCATCCTGCTCTACATCTTCTGCGCATGGACGGCGCTGATCGTCCTCGGCTGGGTATTGTCACGGCGTCTGGTGACCGACGCCGAGACAGCCGAACCGCGCGCGCCGATCCTGCACCCCATGCCGCCGGAACAGCGCGATGCTGACGGCTGATGTCGTTGTCGCCATCGCGCTGGGCTATGTCGGACTGCTCTTCCTGCTCGCCTTCCTGAGTGATCGCTGGAGCCGCAAGGGCAGCCGCTGGATCAGCAATTCCCCAGTGATCTACACGCTTTCGATCTCGGTCTACTGCACGTCCTGGACATTTTACGGTGCAGTGGGTTCGGCCGCGCGCAACGGTCTGGAATTCATCACCATCTATCTGGGACCGACACTGGTATTCCTTGGCTGGTGGTACCTGCTGCGGAAACTGGTCCGGATCGGGCAGGTGAACCGCATCTCCTCCATCGCCGACCTGATCTCCTCGCGCTACGGGAAGAGCAACACGCTGGCGGTCATGGTCACGCTGATGGCCGTGATCGGCACCACCCCCTACATCGCGCTGCAACTGAAGGCGGTGACCACCAGTTTCGAGGTGGTCAGCGGCGGAAGCGGTGACCTGCTGGGCAACCGGTCCGGCGACAGCGGCGGTAGTGACCCGGCCCTGTGGGTCGCGGTGGGCATGGCGCTGTTCACGATCCTGTTCGGGACGCGCAATCTGGACGCCAATGAACAGCACCCGGGCGTTGTCGCAGCCATCGCCTTCGAGGCGCTGGTGAAGCTGCTGGCGCTGCTGATGGTCGGCCTTTTCGTGGTCTTTTCCTTCGGTGGACTGGAGAACCTGTTCCCCGAGGAGATGAGCCGTCGCCTGCTGGAGCGGGAGAACGTCTTTGGCGGGCGCTGGGCAGTCCTGACCTTCCTGTCGGCGACCGCGATCATCTGCCTGCCGCGAGAGTTCCAGGTGACCGTGGTGGAGAATGCGCGCGAATCCCATCTGCGCACCGCCGGGTGGCTTTTCCCGGCCTATCTGCTGCTGATCTGCCTGTTCATCCTGCCCATTGCCGCCGCAGGCCTGACCCGCCTGCCGGCAGGCGCCAACCCGGACATGTTCGTGCTGACCGTGCCGATGGCCGCGAATCAGGAGATGCTGGCCCTGTTCGCCTTCATCGGCGGTTTCTCGTCTGCCACTTCGATGGTGATCGTGGCCTGCATCGCGCTGTCGATCATGATCTCCAACCACATTGTCATGCCGGTGGTGCTTCGGCTGCGCTGGCTGCGTCTCTACGACAGCGCCGACCTGAAGACGCTGGTGCTGTTCAGTCGCCGTTTCTCCATCCTGCTGATCCTGTTCCTGGGCCTGCTCTACTATCGGCTGAGCGCGCAGACGGAGGCTCTGGCTTCCATGGGACTGATCGCCTTCGCCGGGGTGGCGCAGTTCCTGCCGAGCCTGCTGGGTGGGCTCTACTGGCGGCAGGCAACGGCGCGCGGTGCAAAGCTCGGTCTGATGGGCGGTGTCGTGCTATGGGTCTATACCCTGCTGCTGCCCAGCCTGGCGGAGGACGGCACGATGTTCGGCGAGATCGTCAGCAACGGCCTGTTCGGGTGGGAAATGCTGCGCCCGCAAGCCCTGTTCGGCATGACGGGTTTCGACCCCCTGGTGCATGCCATCGTCTGGAGTCTGACGGCCAATACCGCCCTGCTGATCGCCGGGTCGCTGTTCAGCGAACAGGCACCGCTGGAGCGACTGCAGAGCGCCCTGTTCGTCGATGTCTTCCGCAACACGCCGGGTGATGAATCCCGGGCACTGGTGCGTTCCGCCGCCATCGACGACCTGCGGCTGCTGTCCCGTCGGATTCTGGGTGCGGATGCCGCTGATCGCCAGTTCCGTGACTTCGCCCTGCGGCAGGGGCGGGATGATGGCGTGCCGGTCGCCGATACGGCATTCATCACCCATCTGGAGCGCCAGATCGGTGGCAACGTCGGTGCGGCCTCCGCCCGCGTCATGATCTCGGAGGTAGTGTCGGGCGAGACGATCAGCCTCGACGAGATCATCCGCATGGTCGACGAGACCCAGCAGGTGATCGAATACAGCCAGGCGCTGGAGGCCAATTCGCGAACCCTGGAACAGACTGCCGCACAGTTGCGCCAGGCCAACCAGCGCCTTATGCGGCTGGATACGGAGAAGGACGATTTCCTCAGTCAGGTCAGCCACGAACTGCGGACCCCGATGACCTCCATCCGCTCCTTCGCCGAGGCGCTGCTGAAGGCAGATGAGATGCCACCCGACCAGGCACACCGCTTCATGCGGATCATCCACGACGAAAGCCTGCGTCTGACCAGCCTGCTGGATGACATCCTGGATCTGAGCCATCTGGAAAGCGGTGAGGTGCGCTGGCAGGTGGAGCACCTCGACCCTGAAACAGCCGCAGTCAATGCGATAGCTGCCTGTGAGGGGCTGGCAGCGGAAACCGGCGTTCGCGTGGAACATGTCCCCGCCGACACGCCTGCCGCGATCCGGGGCAATCGCGATCGGTTGAGCCAGATCCTGATCAACCTGATCTCCAACGCCATCAAGTACAATGATTCCGCCGAACCCTGGGTACGGGTCGAATGCCGGGTGGAGGCTGGCCGCTGGCGGGTCGATGTGCGGGACAATGGCCCCGGCGCGGGGGATGTGGCACCGGACCAGTTGTTCTCCAAGTTTGCCCGCGGCTGGCGCCAGATCGCCAAGGGCCGTTCCGGTACCGGACTTGGACTGGCGATCAGTGCGGAGATTGCCCGTCGCCATGGTGGCGACCTGTCCCTGACCGAAAGCTCCGACCACGGCAGTTGTTTCACTCTCACCTTGCCGATTGCGCAGTAACGTTGGCAGCCGCCACCCCATCGGCTCTCTGGTTTCATGTCCCGGGCAGGCCCGCCTGACTGCAGGTGCCGCAAGGGATGGAACCCTCAGCCGTCGGCCAGATGGCGCTCCAGACAGGCATGTGCCTGATCGACCGCCTGCTCGATCTCCGGCAGGACCGACTTCCGTCTGGCCCGCACGGCATCACCCTGCAGCTTCTCCGCATAGGCGGCCAGGCGAGCCACGTCGTTCGCACCGATCCCGCGCGCGGCGCCTTTCAGCCCATGCGCTGCATCCTTCCAGCCCTGGTCATCGATCTGGGTGCGCATCTGCGTGAGGTAGCGGTCGGTTGATACGCGGAACAGCCCGGCGAGCTCCCTCTCCAAAGTGGCATCACCGGCGGTATAGGTTGCCAGATGTACCAGGTCGACCGCCTGGCTGACCGGCGCTGATGTGCCCAATGCCGTCCTGATGGCCGCACCAAGTGCCTCCCGCCCCACCGGCTTCGTCAGCCATGCACGGATCGGCGCATCGCCCCAGTCGCTGCGCGCGCCGTCGGCGGCTGACAGGCCGACCATGGGGACACCGTCCGTTCCCTGCTGCCGTGCGATCTCCGGTCCCTTCGGCGCAGGCATGTCGAAGTCGAGTATCGCCAGATCGAAGACAATGGCGGACAGGGCGGATACCGCTTCCTGGCCATTCTCGACCACCGTTGTTTCATGCCCCAGCTCCGCCAGCAGGCCGGCGATCTGGGACCGGGCGGCCGGATTGTCGTCTGCCAGCAGGATATGCAGGGCGTCGGTTGTCATGACGCCGGCCGGACACCGGTCATCTGGCGCATGCGGGCAATCAGGTCCGCAGTGACGGCATCGCGATTGGTCTCGTTCAGGATCTCGTGTCGCGCGTCGTCGTACAGTTTCATTGTCAGGTCTGTCAGCCCCGCCTTGCCGTAAAGGTCGTGCAGACGCTGAACGCCCTTTCCGAAATCGCCGACGGGGTCGCGGCGCCCCGCAGCAAGGTGCACGGGCATGGTGACGGGTATGCGTCGCAGGTTGGGGGCGGCCGCCAGCGACGGCAGGGCATCCAGCAGCGCGATCCAGCTTGCAGTCGTGGCAATGAAGCCGCATTCCGGGTCGTTGACATACTGATCGACCATTGCCGGATCCCGGCTGAGCCAGTCCATCTCGGTACGTGCGGGCTGAAAGGTCTTGTTCATGCCGTCGAACCCGAGCGCGTGTATCAGCTTGCTGCGCCCGGCGGCACCAAGACGAAGCTTCTCGATGCGTGCGATCAGGCGGCCAAGCGCGGCCAGGGGCGGCGGCGGTCCGTTGGAGCCGGACAGGACGGCAGCGTCGAATCTCTCCGGCCATGACCAGAGGGCCTGCTGCACGACAAATGACCCCATCGAATGGCCGAACAGGATCAGCGGCAGGTCGGGCCGTTCGGCGCGCCAGGCCGTCACACCGGCTGCGGCATCGCCAACCAGGGCCGACCAGCCGTCACGGTCGCCGAAGTGTCCCAGGAGGCCACCTTCCCGTGCTGTCCGCCCGTGTCCGCGCTGGTCATGGCCTGCGACCATGAAACCGGACTCGTTCAGAGCCAGGGCGAAACGGTCATAGCGGGCGACATGTTCCGCCAGGCCATGCACCAGATAGACCAGTGCCACAGGCTGTTCGGTGTCCCAGCGCATCCCGTGCAGTGTCACGCCGTCGGATTGAAAGCTCCAGTCAGCCGCCGTCATCGGACCTCTGCCTCCGCATGTGTGCTTTCAAACAGGCCTTCGATGGTCTCCACCAGTTCGCTGAACTGGAATGGCTTGGTCAGGTATCCGCGTACACCCTTTCCGAGCGCAAAATCACGTGTGGTCCGTTCCCCCAGTGCGGTGAGAACAATCACGGGAATACCGGCCAGATCAGGGTGGTCGGACAGCACCGTCAGGGTGCCGAAACCGTTCAGTGACGGCATCATCATGTCACAGATGATCACGTCCACCGGTGCCTCCATCAGGCGCGCGATGCCTTCAGCGCCATCACTTGCCCCGGATGCATCATATCCGGCAAAACCAAGTCCCCTCACCAGGCGCTCGCGAATGTCCGCCTCATCCTCGATCACCAGTACTTTTCTGGACGGTACGTTCAACGCGACAGCTCCCTGTTGACCGGCAGGGGCAGACTGACAGTCACGATTGTCCCCTCACCTTCCGTGCTCACGAGATTCAATGAACCGCCGAGCAGGGCGATGGCACGATCCACGATACTCAGGCCAAAGCCAACCCCGCCGACATCGGCGACATTGCCCCCCCGACTGAATGGTTCGCGCACATGCGCCAGATCCTTTTGCGGAATTCCGATACCGTGGTCAGTCACCGTGATCACCAAACGGTCGTCTTCCTCCAGAATCCGGACGGCGACTGTACTGTCTGCTGCTGAATACTTCAGGGCATTCTGCAGCAGGTTGCCGATGATCTGGCTCAGGGTCCGCCGATCGAACCGGACTGTCGCTGCGACAGGACGCTCGTCGACCAGTTCAAGCGCGCGGCCTTCGCTTGGCAGGTTGTTCTGCCAATGCGCGCGGATCATCGCGGGCAGGTCAATATCCTCCGGCGCGGGTTGCCGGGTTTCTCCCTTCTCCAGCAGCAGTGCCTCCCCAAGCAGGTCGTCTATGGCGGCCACACGTCCACGGATCGTGTCCATTTCCTTCTGGCGTTCCTCTGCAGTCATCCGGTTTCCGAAATGATCCAGCAGGTCGGTTGCCGCCTGGATCGTCGCCAGCGGGGTGCGCATTTCGTGACTGACGGTGGATATGAAACGGGACTTCAGATCGCGCAGTTCCCGCTCCCGCTCCAGCGCCATGCTGATCGCTTCCGCCTCGCGACGTGCCCGGGCCAGCCGGCGGGTATACAGCAGGCCCAGCAGCGCAATGGCGAGCAGGCTGACCACGACGGGGATCAGCAGGTCCTGCCTCAGTCGTGTGCCGGGCCTGCTGGGGTTCCAGGTCAGATAGGCGGTCGCCCATTCATCGCGGGCCGAGATCGGAGCGTAGACCCGCGCGGCATCCGGCAAGGCGAGACTGACTGCCAGATCCTCCAACAGGAATGCATCCGCGATCCCGGCCAGAAACCCTTCATCCATGACCGAGGCGATGATCAGGATAGGTCGCGGGCTGCGTTTCAACGGACCATCGCTGTCCAGTTCCGGGGTGAAGGCGCTGGCGGCGATCGTGTGAACCTGACCACCGATGACGGCATATCGCACCACGGGCTCCGGCTCCCCCATCGGTGCCGCATTTGCGGTGCGCGTCAGAAAATCGAGCATCGCAGGAGCGAGGAAGTCCTGCACCTTTCCGTCGTAGATCTGGCCATCCTTGAAGAGAAGGCGCGTCTTGCCCAGTACTGACATGACAATCACGAGGTTCACACGGGAATTCTCGTAGGCGTAACTACCGACATTGGCATCCGCCCAGTCGAGGTCTCCCGCGATGACCAGCCGCTCGATCGCCTCGTCCCAGTAGCTCAGATCCTTGGCCAGAAACCCCAGTCTCTCTGCTTCCGTCGCCAGTGCGGTGCGGGCCAGGGCGACGTCCCGGTTCTCGGTCTCATGATCCAGGCGTTCCGCCGCGAACCAGGAGATCGCGATGATGACAACGACAGCAATGCTGAGCAGCAGCACCATGGGCACGATCAGACCGCGCAAAGGATCCGCTGCGGTCAGAAACGGCGAGGTCTCGGCCTCGGGTCCGGCTTTCGATTCAATCGGGTTCATGTCTGTGCCACCGATCTTTCATGACAGTTGCCTGGTGCGGCAACCACGAACCCAAAGTTAACGATAGATGTGTGATCTTCATCGCCGGACCCTGCTGGTCGCGTGGATGCAACCGGCAGCTTGAGAAGAGTTGAGCATGCCTGACAGTACCAGTTTTCGTACCATCGTTGACCAGACTCTGGATGGGATCATCGTCCACCAGAACTCTGCAATCATGTATGCCAATGCGGCTGCCGAACGAATCTATGGTCACGCATCCGGTACGATGATCGGCATGGACCCTTTCGAGTTGCTGGTCCCGTCCGAACGCCCCCGGGCGAAGGAACTGGCACGCCGCCGCCTGCTGGGTGACCGGATACAGGAAAGGCTGTCCTTCCGCGGCCTGCGGCTGGATGGCTGCGAGATCGATGTCGAGATGGTCGGGTTCACGGTCGAATGGGATGGCGCACCCGCAGTGGCGTTTTCTGTCAAGGATGTGACAGAGCACAACAAGGCCGTCACGGAGCGTGACGAGACGGAGTCGCTCCTGCGAAAGTTCCTGGATCATGCACCGCTGCCCATCCTGATGATCGTTGCGGGGCGGTACACATTTGCAAACCTGCGTGCGCGTGACCTCTTTCAGCCGAAGGGCCGACAGATCGTCGGCATGAAGGTCGAGTCCCTTTACGTCGATCCTGCTGATCGCGCGCGCGCGCTGCACAGCATGCGCGAGACAGGATTTCTCGACGGCATGGACGTTCCGTTGCGGCGCTGGGACGGTGTTGTCATCCCGACCTCCATCTATTCCGTGAAGACGATGTTCAAGGGCAAGGAGGCCTTCTTCGCGACGATCGTTGATCAGAGCGAGAAGATGGAGACCGAAGCCCGCTCGCAACGGACCGAGGCCCTGCTGACCGCCGTGATGGAACATGCCCCGCTTGGTTTCGCCTTTCGCGACCCCGAAGGGCGGTTCGAACTGATCAATCGGGAGAACGCCAGCCAGTGGGGCCCGCCAGCCGGGGAGATCATCGGACGCCGTGCGGCTGAATTCGCGTCATCGGAAGCCGCCCAGTGGTGCCAGATAATGGACGACGAGGCCATTCGTGTCGGCAAGGTCGAGCGTCAGGCAACTTTCGCCTTTGACCCGAAGATCGGCGCTCGGCGGATCAGGGCCATCAGGTTTCCTGTACGCGACAAGTCACGAAAGTTGCTGGGTGTCGCCAATTTCACCCTCGATATCACGGCTGAATGGCAAGCTCAGGAAGCGCTGAAGGTCGCGGAGGCCGAAGCCAGGCGAACGGCGCAGATGCTGCGCTCGATTGTCGACCATGCCCCGATTGCCTTCACCTACCGCGACAGCGAACGGCGTGTGCGGATGCTCAACCCCCTTGCGGAAGACTGGATCGGTCATTCGGAGGCGGAAGCGATGGGCAAGCAGTTCGAGGACTTGCCGAACTACAGGGAATCGGACCGGACCCGGGAGATCGAGGCGCAGGTCTTCGAGAACCTGGGCACATTTGACGAAGACATCATGCTGCAGGCTGCAGGTGGCCGTACCCTGCCCGTTCGCGCCATCAGGTTTCCGGTGTTCGAGAAGCAGGGAGTCCTGGCCGGTGTCTGCAACATCGGTCTCGACCAGTCGCAGGCCCATGCCTACCAGGAGCTGATGGCATCGACGCTTGCCGCAGCCCGCCTGGCCATCCTGCGTACGGATGAACGCGGGATCATCGAGACATTCAATCCGGCGGCCGAGGAAGCATTCGGGTATGCAGCCGATGAGGTGATCGGCAAGGATTCCTTCCTGCTGCTGAGCGATCAGGAAGCCGTACCCCATCGCCAGGCTGTGCTTGGTGCCTTGAGAGGCGAGCAGCGGCGGTTCCTTGGCCGCAATATCGAGTTCAGGGCCTTGCGCAAGGATGGTACCTCCTTCCTGGCTGAAGTGTGTGTAGGGGAGGCGATCGTTGGCGGTGAACGGAAGTACATCGGCACCATCCGTGACCTGTCGGAACTGCGCGCGGCGGAGCAGCAGTTGCGTCAGGCGCAGAAAATGGAGGCCGTAGGCCAGCTCACCGGCGGTATCGCCCATGATTTCAACAATCTGATTGCCGTGATCTCGGGCAATCTGGAACTGCTGGGGGAATCATCGGGGCTGGATACCCGACAGCAACAGTTGATCCAGTCGGCGCGCAGGGCCTCGGACAGGGGGCGTGATCTGACGGCGCGGTTGCTCAGCTTCGCGCGCCAGCGCCCGGTAACGATGGAGGTCTTCGACCCCCATGCCTGTGCCACGGCGGCACTCAGCATGATCACACGTGCCATTGGACAGGGTATCCGGGTTCACCTGGATGGCGAAGCCGGGCTGTTCGTCCGCTCCGATCCGGCACAGTTCGAGACGGCGATCCTTAACCTCGCGCTGAACGCCCGCGATGCCATGCCGGAAGGTGGTGACATCCGGATCGCGGTGCGTCCCGCAGCGAAAGCCGGCGAGGTGGTGGTTTCGGTTGCCGACAGCGGAACGGGAATGCCGGATGACGTGCGTGCCCGCGCCTTCGAACCCTTCTTCACGACGAAGGGCGTCGGCAAGGGCAGTGGCCTTGGTCTCGCCATGGTCTATGGCTTCGCCCAGCAGTCCGGGGGGCGGGCCGTGATCACGGACGGAGACAGGACCGGAACCTGCATCGAGATGCACCTGCCCTGTGTCGACAGTCTGCCCACCAGCCAGACAGACATTGCCGTGCCCATGGGGGCGGGAGTCGAAGCGGCGACCATTCTGGTGATTGACCCCGATCCGGACGTGCGCCATGTGCTGACGAACGCGTTGCAGAACCTCGGACATGAGGTCATGTCATTCATGGAGGCCGAAAGGGGTCTGGGGTTCCTCAAGCTCACCTGGAACGTGGACTATCTCGTCCTGGCTGATGAACTTGCCGCAAAGGCTGCAGGCAAGGATCTGCGGCACTGGGTGGCGGAGAACAGGCCGGAGATCAGGACAGTGCTCCTGACTCCCCTGGCTTCGGGCGGTGCAGACAAGGCGCCAGTGAACGGGCACTGGACAACCAGAATGCCAAAACCATTTTCGACAAGTGACCTGTTGAGCAGGTTCGGCTCCGCAGCAGGGGGAAACCGCAATGTCCAGTGATCACAAGCGCCGTGTCATGATCTGCGATGATGAACCTGATTTCCGTGCCATCGTCGTGGATGTGGTCGCGGGCATGGGCATGGAAGCTGTCGAGGTCGGAAGGCCGGAAGAATTCGCGGCGACCTATGCGGCGGGTGCGCCGGATATTGTCGTGCTGGATATCGTCATGCCCAACATCGACGGGCTTGAGCTGGTCGGCTGGCTGGCTGACGCAGGCTATCGCGGGCGGCTGGTGCTGGTCAGTGGATACAATCCGAACTATGCACGGGCGGCCCGCACCATGGCGGACCTGAAAGGCATCGCCGGTGTCACCGTACTCCAGAAGCCTGTCGCCCTGGCCGACCTGCGTGCCGTTCTGGCCTGACGGAACCACCTGACGGAACCGCCTGACAGAAGCGTCAGCCAGGTTCGCCCGCGGCACCCTTGCCATTGAACCAGTCCTGCCGGATTCACTCCGGCAGGATGCAGGGCACTTGGCCGATCCTGGCTGAGGCCGACGCAATCGTCGCGCACCGGTACGGATACCCGTGTCGCTGTCCCAACGGCTCGATAACGCGCCTCAGGTGACGATTGGTTCGCCGTCTCGCTCGTGTCTGCCGCCGCTTCCTGGCGGGAGTGGGATGATCTGCGTCGGCTCAACCAGTGTCATGTGCCAGTCTGGGAGGCCTTGGATTGCCCGTCGTCGCGGCGTGGCTCGGTCACATATTCCTCCAGCCGCGCTTCGCGCGTCATCCCGAACAGATCGACATTCCGATAGGGGAAATTGACAGTCACACGTCCTTTCCGGTTTCGGTAGTAGGTCTTCATGCCCGGATGGGTCCACACCATGTTCTCGTGTGCTTTCTCGACATCGGTGTTGTAGCTGTCATGCACCTCCTGGCGAATATCGACCGCACCAATGCCCTGCTCGCCCATCTTGCGCAGCAGGTCCTTGATGTAGTTGATCTGCATCTCGATCACGAACAGCAGGCTGCCGCCATGTCCTGGCTGGGTATTTGGACCGTAGAGCATGAAGTAGTTCGGAAAGCCCGGAACAACCGTGCCCATGTATGCCCGTGCATCGTCATCGTCCCATGCTTCCCGCAACGAACGCCCGTCCTTGCCGCGCGCCTCGTAGGTATTGATGAACCGCAGCACGTCGAAACCGGTGGCGATGACCAGGACATCGGCCTCATGGTGAGTGCCATCTTCGGTCACCAGGGCATCGGAGGTGATCTGGCTGATGCTGTCTGTCACCAGTTCCACCTTCGGATTGCGCAGCATCCTGTACCAGCCATTGTCCATCAGCATGCGCTTGCCAAATGGTGGATAGGACGGCACCACCTGCTCGAACAGATCCTGCCGGTCGCCCAGTTGTTCCTTGATGTAACGGGTGAAGAACTGGCGGTGCCCATCGTTGATGACGTTCAGCGAACGGTCCTGATCAGGCCAGTCATGGTCCTTCTGCAGTGCGGGGTGCACCCGGTCATTGAAGGTCCAGCCGAGGCGGCATCTATACCAGGCCTGGTACAGCGGAACCTCACGAATGAGGAAACGCAGTGGCTCCGGTACTTCCTTGCGGAAATGCGGGAACGGTGCGGCCCAGTGCAGCGAACGCTGGAAGATCTTCAGGTCCGCGACCTTGTGCTGGATCTCCGGGCAGATCTGCATCGCGCTGGCACCATTGCCGATGACAGCCACACGCTTGCCGGTGAGGTCCAGGTCATCGGGCCAGCGGGATGTGTGGAACGACCGCCCCTGAAAGCTGTCGAGACCGGGAATGTCCGGAAAGACAGGTGGATTGAAGATACCTGCCGCGCTGATGACGACATTGGCATACTCCGTTACCTCCGCGCCGCCGTTCTTGCGCAGGCGCACCTTCCACAACTGGCGTTCATCGTCCCAGTCGGTGGAAAGCACCTCAGTCCCGAGCCGGATATGCGGCCTCAGTTCGAAATGGTCCGCGACGTGTCCGAGATAGGTCTTCAGTTCGTCGCGCAGCGCGAAGAACATCGGCCAGTCCCACATGACGAAGGAGAATGAATAGAGATGGTTCGGCGTGTCGACGCCTGCACCCGGATAGCGGTTTTCCAACCAGACACCGCCGACCTCGTCATTGCGTTCGATCATCTCGAAGGGAATGCCCGCGGCCTTCAGATGCACCCCCATGCACATGCCGGATGCGCCCGCACCGATCACCAGGGCGCGGAATCCCTCCGGCACGGGGATCGGGTCTTCTTCCACGGGACGCAGGCCAAGCTGTGCCTTGGTCATTGGTCCGTATTCCGCCGGGACCGGTTCGCCCATTGAAATGGAAAGCATCCTTACCAGCAGATCAGGGTCGGGGTCATCGATGGCGATGGGCTTGCCTGCGCGCCATTCGGTGATGGCCTTCAGCGATGCAGCCCGCACTTCCTGTTGAATGTTGTCCGGAAGGCCACCCGTATCGTTGTCATCCAGGCCCTGACCACGCGACGGTCGGTAACGCGGCTCCAGCCATCCTAGGTCACCGGTCAACTGGACCAGCACCATCAGCAGGGTTGGGATGTTGGCAACAGCAACGGCCTTCTCGAACAGGCGGGCTTCTTCCGTAGCGGACAGGTCAGTGGATGGCATGGTGCAGTACTCCAGATTACGCAGGGCTCAGATGTTTATTTGTCGCGAAGCGCCGAACGACGACCGGTCGATCCGTGGTTCATTCCGGGTCTGCCGGCCAGCAGCATGTCGTTCCTGCTCCAGATATTCGCGCCACCTGCAATCACGCCCCCATCGACGACGACTGTTTCACCGGTGATGAAGCGCGCATCGTCAGATGCCAGAAAGGCCAGGGTTGCGGCGATGTCCTCGGGCTGGCCAAGGTCAGGCAGTGACTGGCGGCCGGACATGTCGGGCAGGTTCTTCTCGTTCCCCCGGTGGGCCAGAGGTGTGGAAATGACGCCTGGCGCTATGGCGTTGACGCGGATGCGCCTCTGCCCGAGTTCAAGCGACGTTGACCGCACCAGGTTGACGACCGCTGCCTTTGCTGCGCTGTAGGCATGACTGCCGCCTCCGCCGCTCAGGCCGGCAACCGAGGCCGTGGCGATGATGCTGCCGCCATCGGTCATCTTTGCTGCTGCGTGCTTGATACCCAGGAATACCGAGCGGACGAGGTACGCGAACGTCTGATCCCAGTCGTCGGAGTCGGTGTCGAGTATCGAACCGAACGCCCCCCCGACACCGGCATTCAGAAATGCGATGTCAAGGCGGCCCCAGTTGCGTATGGCGCATTCCATCGTGGCGGCCACATTTGCCTCGTCGGCAACGTCGCCTGCCACGAAATCGACACTTCCCCTGTAACCGGCCTGGTCAAACCGGTCGACCGCTGTCTTCCCGGCTTCTTCGTTCAGGTCGGCAATTGCCACCCGCGCGCCCTCCGAAAGCAGGCGCTCCACGCTCGCCAGGCCAATGCCGCTGGCCCCGCCCGTGACAACTGCAACGCGGTCTTCAAGTCGTTTCAAGTTTCTCTTCCTCTTTCTGAAATCGGGTTCACTGACGGGGAAAGTGTCTATCCGGCCGACTTGGTGAACCTGTGCCCGCGAAGCTTCACGCCAATGGACTCGCGATCGAAGGTGTCGTTCGTCACCCCTTCCTCCCGCAATGCCGCCTTGCGTACTTTCATCGTCGGTGTGCGGGGCAGTTCGTCGATCACCCGGACATACCTGGGCACCATGAAATGCGGCATTCGCGGCACCAGGAACTCGATCAGTTCAGCCGGGTCCAGCACCTGGCCCACCGTCGTCAGGACGACGACCATGACCTCGTCCTCGCCCAGGTCGGAAGGAACAGCGATGGCCGCTGCCTCCTGAACTGCCGGGTGGCGGCTGACTTCCATCTCGACTTCATAGGATGAGATGTTCTCACCGCGCCGACGGATCGCATCCTTCTTTCTGTCGACATAGAAGAAGTCGCCGGCTGCATCCCTGCTGACGGCATCGCCCGTATGGAACCATCCGTTGCGCAACGCCTCTGCCGTCGCTTCCGGATTCTTGTGGTAGCCGGAATTGAGTGCCCAAGGTTCGTCGTCGCGGATAATCAGTTCTCCAACGTCTCCGACCGGCAACTCGCAGTCGTTGTCGTCGACAATGCGTACCTCGGCGCCTCTGCGAAGTCGGCCACAGGAGCCAACCTTCTCCGGATTGCGTGCGGAAATCAGGGGAACCGACACTTCGGTCATGTTGAATACCGTGTACCAGTCCACACCGATACGCTTCGCGAACGCAATGGATTCGGCAGTCAGCGGCGCGAGCAGGATGGACTTCAGTGGGGAATCCCGTTCCTCCGCATCAGGCTGTCGCTTCGCGAGAAATGTCGCAATCGACCCCATCAGCAGTGAGTAGGTCACGCCGAGGCGTCGGACAAGCGGCCAGAATTCATCCGTACGGAAGGATTCCACGACGGCAATCGATCCGGCTGTCTGGATCGCTCGCGTGGTCAGGGACGTACCCGAAATGTGAAACATCGGCAGGTTGACGAGAGTCCGGTCTGACTGTCCGAGCCAGTAGTAGAGTACCGCAGCACTGATCGAGAGCTGCTTGCCGGACGACAGGACGCCCTTCGACGGGCCGGTCGTACCGGAAGTGAATATCAGGCACTGGGTGTCCCATACCTCAATCCGACGTGTCAGCTGAGGCGCTTCATCCCCTGACTTCGGTTGTGCGCCAGGTGTCAGGGCGCTGCTGTCCAGCACAGTCAGACCATCCACCGGATGCGCGGCGCCGCCGACTGCGACAACCGTTTCAAGGTGATGGCAATTGACCTCGGACAACCTGTCGAGGAGATCCGAATGGATCACCGCAACCCGGGCGTCCGACAGCCAGACGACATGCTCCAGCAGGCCGCCGCGATAGGCTGTGTTGAAGGGCACATAGACTGCGCCCAGATAGGCAGTTGCGATGAATGTCAGAATGGCGTCACCGCCGGTGGGCTGCCATGACACGACATGGTCGCCCTGCCTTACACCCAGGGCGGCCAGGCCGCGCGCAACATGAACGGCCTTGGCGCGCAATTCCCCGTAGCTCCAGGCGCTGCCATCCTCGAACACGGCGAACGTCCTGTCCGGATGCTCCTCGGCGCGACGTTCGACAAGCTCGCGCAGAACGATATCTTCACGGGCCGTTGGATATGGAATGTCCAGCGTCAAATGATTGCTTCCTTGCTTCCCGATATCGGCCGACGTTCCCGGACCGCCGCGCCTC
This sequence comes from Minwuia sp., assembly GCA_029213165.1. Lineage (GTDB taxonomy): Bacteria > Pseudomonadota > Alphaproteobacteria > Minwuiales > Minwuiaceae > Minwuia. The sequence continues at coordinate 4,263 of JARGNO010000060.1, read as the reverse complement.
CGAAGAGGTCGGGCGGTCCGGTCAACGCGTTACTGACCGTAGGTCTTGGGGTCGATCTTGCTCCAGATTTCCCTCCACAGCAGATCACCGAATGCCTGGGCATCGGTCTGGGCAATCCCGGCTGTCAGCTTCTTCCACTTCTCGACGAGTGCCAGAAACCGATCCGCCTTGGCCTGCGCGTTCTTGATGCCAGTGGTGCGCTCAGCCTCTTCGACGCCGGTCTTGACGTCGGCAGCGATGAAGGCCTTTGACGCCGCAACCAGTTCCGGGCTTGGCTCGACCAGTTCGATGCCACGTTCCCGGGCAACTTCGCGTGCACGCTTGTCGTCGCGGACATAGCCGGTCGAGATCGTTGCGATGCCATAGGGTGCAACCTTCAGGATCGCGGCACGGTTGGCATCACTCAGTTCAGCCCACTGCGGAGCACCGAAGCTGAAGGGGGAGTTGCCGTTGAACACACCGACCGGAAGCAACGAAACATGGGTCGCAACCTCGACCAGGTTCAGGTTGAAGAACTCTGCCAGCGCCGCGAGAGTTGCATCGATGGTCCCTGTCGAGATGGCTTCGAATGCCTCGGTGCCCGAAATGGCCACGCGCACAGCGCCGAAATGCTCGGCCCAGCGTCCCTGGGACGCGGTTGCCGTCCGCATCTTGAAGCCCTTCAGGTCCTCGGCGGTCCTGAACGCCTTGCGCCCCTGCGCATAATAGGCGGGGGTCGCATAGGAACCCAGATAGACATGACCGTGCCGGGCGTGTTCAGCCAGGCATTCCTCGCAGGTCGTGATGTATTCGTGGATCGCACCGGTCATCACCAGCGCGTCATCGCCGACCAGCGCAAGGTTGGCGGCAATGTTGAATTCCGGGAACTCCGCCGGGAAGTAGGGAGGCAAGAGAAAGCCCACATCACCCACTCCGTCCGGCAAGCCGGAAAGCATCTGCAGCGGTGTCAGCAGGACGCCGCCATGGAGGACCTGCGCAGTGACCTCCCCGTTCGTCGCCTTCTCGATATTCTCGGCGAAATAATTGTAGCCCTCCGCGCCTGATCCCTTGGGCGCCAGAATGCTCGATATCTTGAGTTCGGTGGCTGCCGCCGGACTGGCCAGCAGCCCTGCGGCGACAGCCGCCGAGACTATGAATGTTTTCAGTTTCATGGTCGTTCTCCCCTGGTTGAATGGATCTTTCTTGGGCTCTTTGAAGTCACGTGGACTGCCTGTCCCTATTTGATGAGACTGGGCAGGTAGAGGACGATCTCCGGAAACGCCATCAGAGCAGCCACCACGACGAGGTCTGCGATGAGGAACCAGAGAACGCCGGAGAATATTCGGGTCGTCGTCGCCAGATCACCGACCACACCCTTGATGACAAAGACGTTCAGTCCGATCGGTGGAGTGATCATCCCGATCTCGAGGAACTTGGTCAGGACAACCCCGAACCACACCAGGCTCATCCCCGTTGAGTCCATCACCGGCATCAGTATCGGTATGGTGAGGAGCATGGCGCCGATCGGCTCCAGGAACATGCCCAGCACCAGATACATCAAGGCAATGCCCAGCAGCAGTGTCAGGGGGTCCGCGCCCAGGGCGATCACGTAGGACGAAAGGAACTTGCCCGCCCCCGACAGGGTCAGGAAGCGGGTCAGCAGGCTGGCCCCGATGGCGATCACGAAGATTGCCGCCGTGGTGCGTGCGGTTTCGCTGAGGGCGCTGCGGATGGCTGTCCAGGTCAGGGTGCGTTTCACTGCCGCGATGACGGCGGAGAGCAGCGCCCCTGCCGCGCCGGCTTCGGTCGGCGTGAAGATGCCGCTGAACAGCCCGCCAAAGACACCCGCTATCAGCAACAGAACCGGCCATACGTCCCCGAGCGCCGAAATGCGCTCCGCGTAGCTGACGCGTTCCTTCACCGGTGGCGCGAAGTCGGGCCGGACTGCCGACACGATCAGCACGACGGCAACGTAACCGGCAGTCGTGAGCAACCCCGCCACAATGCCGCCCAGGAACAACTGGGTGATCGGTACCTGCGCGAAGATGCCGTAGATTATCATGATGATGGACGGCGGGATCAGCGCACCAATGGTACCTGCGGCTGCAACCGTACCGGTCGCAAGCCGGTTGTCGTAGCCGTAGCGGAGCATTTCCGGGACGGCGATCTTCCCCATGGCTGCGGCACAGGCGACCGAGGACCCTGTTACCGCCGCAAACCCGGCAGACCCGAAGATGGATGCGATCGCCAGCCCGCCTGGCAGCACCGACAGCCACTTGCGCGCCGCGTCGAACAGGCCTGTGGTCAATCCCGCCTGGTAGCAGAAGAAGCCCATGAGCAGGAACATGGGGACGGATGTCAGTGCCCAGCTGGAGGCAAAGTCATAGGGGATTGCCGTGAGTATGCCCCATGCCGGTCGCGCGCCCAGCAGAACCCATATGCCACCGAATGATACGGTAATGAGTGAGATGCCTATCGGGATACGAAGCAGGATCAGCACCAGCAATACAGCGACGCCGCCCAGACCGACCTCTGTTCCGTTCATTCCCCCGTTCCCCGTACATGCGTGGGCGGGGTGACCCGTATCGACTGCATCTGCGCGTCATCAACAGTGAATGTGTCGGGTTCGCGAAGCGCTGTCGCAAGAAGCTTGTAGATCAGCACGAGCGTGATTGCGCCGAACCCGATCGGCAACAGGTAGTAGGACGGCCACGTATCGAACTGGATGCCTGAATCGAGTTCGAAGGACCCGATGCGGGTCTTCTTCAAAGCGTCCAGAAGTGTCTGGTAGGCAAGTACGGCGAACACGACCGTCGAGAGCAGCCAGGCGACAATGCCCAGCGCGCGCTGTGCCCATCCGGGCATCAGTTGGGTCAGCACCTCGACACTGATGTGATTGCCCCGCCGCTCCGCCAGGGCGAGCGGCAGAAAGACGACCGCCGGCAGGTAGTACTTCGAAACCATGGTGAGAGTGCCGGGTACCGAGATGCCGAAGACGTACCGCATGGTCACTTCAAACGCGATGTGCAGCATCATCAGTGCCACCATGATCTCGGCGATCATCGAAAGGGCAGATGCCAGCCCACCCAGGTATCGCCCGGCCGCGCGGCTCACGTTGCGCAATCCCGGTCAGGGAAAGGCGAGCCATGACTCCCCGTTCGACCGTCACTCATCGCGCCGCCCGCGACGGACGGTTTCCTCTCCGGAGCTGACACCACACCCTCCCCAAGACGAATTCAGCAACCTCATCCTAGACCTGGCTTCTAAAATATCCAATGATTAAATCTTAAATCTGCCAAGCCCTCCGGGTCACTTGGTCAGGGTGAACCCAACCGAGCTGCGTCGTACCTTCGCACTTGCAGCCGGGTATGCTTTCGGCGACGACTGGCGGCAGTGCCGCAACCGGAGTCGGTGGAAAGGTCAAAATTGGACGACATCGGGAAGATCGAAGCGAAGAAGGGATTCGAGACCCTGGCCGAAGCGATTCGGGAGCAGATTCTGAGCGGGACGATCGCGCCTGGAGAGGTCCTCAACGAGCTTGAATTCGTCGAGAAGTCAGGGTTGAGCCGTGGTTCGGTCAGGGAAGCATTCAGGGTCCTGGAGACTCAGGGCCTCGTCTCCACGCGCCGCGGTCGCAATGGCGGTCGTGTTGCAATGCAACTGAACGGTGATGTGCTCAGGCGATCTCTGGACATGTTCATTCGCGGCAAGCAGGTCCCGATATCGGTTCTTGCTGAGACGATACAGGTATTCGCGCCGGCACTGGCCGAACTCGCGGCGCGGCATCGGACGGACGACGACATCAAAGTCATGCTGGACATCCTCGAAGAGCTCTCGAAGATGAATGACACCGACGGTTTCGTGGCGACCAACATCCGTTGGCACCTTGCTGTTTCAAGGGCCAGCCACAACCCTATTCTCTCCTCTGTCTACCAGATCATCGGGCCCGACCTGTTGACCCCGGAGGCAAAGGGCTTCGTGACGGCCCGCATCAGGACAACCACGGTGGCCGCAGAGCATCTGGTGCTGGATGCGATCATTGCCAGAGACGGGGACGTGGCGCGGCGACGCATGGAGAACCACATCAGGGCTTACATCAAGCAGCTGGAACTGAAACTCCGTTAGGACGTCCCTGAACCCCGGATCGATCAGTCCGCCGCCCCGTCGGAGCGTGCGCGTGCAGCGCGTTGAGCGTGAGAGAAATGAAATGGCGGAGGGAGGGGGATTCGAACCCCCGAGGGCTTTCACCCAACACGCTTTCCAGGCGTGCGCCTTAAACCGCTC